>DATBJW010000034.1:0-8557 GCA_036556205.1 Gemmatimonadota bacterium | reverse complement strand
GCCCGCATTCCCGCTTCGGGGCCGAGCTACGCCTTCATGGACCGGCTGGGCGTGCCGGTTCCCCCCGGTGGGATCCTGGACGCGGAGAACTCCGACACGCGCCAGGTGCTGGCGGTCGGCAAGCGACGCCGCGACGATGCCTTCACGCTCACCTTCCGGACGCCCGCCGCCGTCGAGGAGATCGTCGGCTTCTACGACACCGCGGGCATCAACGGCTTTCAGCCACACACCGTGACCATGGGCGGAAAATTCCAGGGCGTTCAGCGCACGGTCGCGCGCGCCACGGCCTTCGCCACAGGCGGTCGCGAGGCCCGGATCACGCTCAGCAACCCGGGCGTGGACCTCGCCGCCATGCGCCTGGTCCCCGAGACCACGATCAAGATCGAGATCTTCTGATCCCGCCCCTTTCCTTCGCCCCCACCCTCCGCCAGCTCCAGCCCAAATGCCCACCGTCTACGTGGCGGACCGAGACGCCGCGCATCGCCGCGAGCTGACGCAAGCTTTCCGGCGGCGCGGGTTTCGCGCCTTCGAGTTCGCGAACGGGTCGGACCTCTATGCGAGCGTGATCGCCGGCGCGCCCGACCTCGTGACGCTGGACGTGGACCTGGATGAGATGGACGGCTTCCAGGTGTTCGCCCGCCTTCTTCGCAAGCGCGACTCCCGGCCTCTGCCGCTGGTTTTCGTGAGCGACTTCCAGAACGCGCACGTGGTGGAGACCTGCATCCAACGCGGAGCGCTCGGCTACCTCAGGAAGGGCGACATGGCGGATCTGGTGGCGGCGGCCGCCGAGGATCTGCTGGGTGACGTGAGCGACGATTCGGCGGAAGCGAAGCTCGCCGCTGCGCCGGACGATGCGCCCGACACACGGGAGACGCGCGCCGGAGCCGACGACTCGAGCCCCTCGAAAGAGTCAGCTGGTGTGACCGTCCCCTCGGGCCCGCTTCCCGCCGGCAGCTCGGGCAAGACCGCCGACGCAGGGGCCCGGCCTCGGGAAGCCGCCAGGGGGGCGAAGCCTCGGAAGCCCGCCAGAGAGGCGGCCGCCCCGGCCCCGAAAGCCGCCCCCGCGCCGCAGCCTCGGAAGGCCGCAAAGGAGACGGCGGCGCCGGCCCCGAGAGCCGCCAGAGATACGGCCGCCCCGACCCCGAAAGCCGCCTCCGGAACGCGTCGAGCGCGCTGGAAGCGGTGGGCCATGTTCGTGGCCTGCATGCTGGTCGCGGCACTGGGCTTTGCGCTCGGCGCGCTGATCATCTCGCGTCTTCCGGGTCCGGGCACGGCGGTGCCGCGCGAGCCCGCCCGGCCTCCGGCTCCGGCGACCGGGGCCACCGTAGACGCCTCCGACGCGAAGTCTGCTCCCGCCTTCCCGGCCTCCAGCCCGCTCCCCGAGCCGGTCGCGACCACGCTCGCGGGCCTCGGCCTCGAGCTTCCGCCGGGATCCGCGCTGGATCGGGCCGGCTCCGACGTCCGGCCTCTGGCCGAGCGCGGCGCTCCGGCCGGGGCACGCGCTCCGCGCATGCTCACGTTCCGCACGGACAGGACGGTGAACGAGGTGCTCGAGCTCTACACGCGGGCGGGCCTCGCCTTCGACCGGCAGGTGGTGCGCATGGACGGGCGCTACGGAGGGATCGAGCGGACGGTCGCCCGGGCGCGGATCAGCCAGGACGGCCGGGAGGCGACCTTGACGGTGACCCATCCCGGCATCGACCTGACCGAGGAGAGCCTGGTGCAGGCGACGAGCCTGCGGATCGACGTGCGAGAGTGAGACGAGGCTCCGGCGGCGATGCCGGAGCGCCTTCCTAGCTCAAGCGCTCAAGCAGGTCCTGCGCTTCCTGCTTGCGGTCGGAGTCTCCCAGATCCCGCGGCGGAAGCTCGAGTGCCCGCCCCAGCTCGGCCCGCGCCTCGTCCTTGCGGTTCAGCTTCTGGAGCGTGCGGGCGTAGGCCAGGTGGTGGTCGATGCGCTCGGGATCGGCCTGGATCGCGAGCTGGAAGTAGTGCGCTGCGTTCTCCCAGCTCACGTCGTCCGGCATCCCTCCCAGCAGCGTCTTCGTGACCAGCCTGGACACGAGGCCCATGTCGGCCAGACGGTAGTTCCACTCCCCGAGGATGTGGTAGGCCTGGTCGAGCAGCGGGTCCAGGTCGATCGCCCGCAGCGCTTCGCTCTTGACCTCCCTCGCGAGCCGGATCCGCGTCCGGCCGCCCTCGAAGAGCGCCACGCGGTCGAGCGCGTACGCCCGCGCGAGATGTCCCTGGGCGCCCGAAGGGTTCACCTTGATGGCGCGCTCGGCGTACTTGAGCGCCTTGTTGAACGCGTCCTTCTGCTCGTTCCCGCGCAACTGCAGCTCGCCCAGGTCGATGAGCGTGCGTCCCGCCCTCCAGAGCGCGTCGTAGCTCGAGGGATCGACGCCGACCGCAGCCTGGTAGGCATCGAGCGCCGCCGCGGGCTCGAGCCGAGCGGCCGCCGCGTCCCCCTGCTCGACGAGCTCCGCGACCCGCGCGGCACTCGAGCCCGGGACCGGGCGCAGGGAGTCCGAAGCGCTCTCATGGATGGGCGTGATGGAGGACGATCGGGGATCGCTCGGCGTCGTGTCGGCCCGGGCGGAGTCGGAGCGCGCCACGGTCTCCGCCGCGGAGGCGCCCTGGGCGGAAGCCGGCGCCGGTGCGGCAGTGAGGAGTGCCGCGAGCGCCAGCGAGCCAACCACGAACGTCTTCATGAGAAGACCTCCGAGAGGGACGCGGTCGCGACGGCCCGCCACGCACGCGGCAGGCCGGGGAACGCGTTGTCCCGGCGGCGTTTCGGGGGGTCGCAGCCGAATATATCCTTGGGCCGGAAACGCTACAAGCAAGGAGGGTCCGAAGCGTGGCTGAAGGGCAACCCGTGAGAGGCTTCTCGGCGCCGCGCCTGATCGAGAGGAAGCGCGACGGGGTTGAGCTCGCGCCCGGCGAGATCGAGGCCTTCCTCTCCCGTTTCCTGACTGGCGAGGTGCCGGACTATCAGATGGCGGCCATGCTGATGGCCGTCTTCTTCCGCGGCTTGAGCCCGAATGAGCTCGAGCGCTGGACCCTGGCGCTGGTCCAGTCCGGGGAGCGCTGGGACTTCCGCCGGGTGACAGGTCCCAAGGTGGGGAAGCACTCGACGGGCGGCGTGGGCGACAAGGTGACGCTCGTCCTCGCCCCGCTCGTGGCGGCGGTGGGCCTGAAGATGCCGAAGGTCTCCGGCCGCGGCCTGGGCCACACCGGCGGCACCCTGGACAAGCTCGCATCGATCCCCGGCTTCCGGACGGACCTGGACCGGGCGGCCGTCGAACGCCTCCTGAACGACGTCGGCTACGCCCTCGCCGGCCAGAGCGACAGCTTCGTGCCGCTGGATCGCGACCTCTACGCGCTGCGGGACGTGACCGGCACGGTGGAATCGCTGCCGCTCGTGGCGGCCTCCGTCATGAGCAAGAAGATCGCCGAGGGCCTGGACGCGGTGGTCCTGGACGTGAAGACGGGAGCGGGCGCCCTCCTCTCCGACCCCGAGCGGGCCGAGGCCCTGGCGCGCGCCATGCTGGGCCTCGCCGGCCGTTTCGGCCTGCGGGCCGAAGCGCTCATGACGCGCATGGACGAGCCGCTCGGCCGGGCGGTGGGAAACGCGCTCGAGGTGCGCGAGGCGATCGAGACGCTCGCCGGCCGCGGGCCCGCGGACGTCCTCGAGGTCGCCATGGCACTCGGCTCCTCGCTGCTCGTGCAGACGGGTGCCGCGCCCGACGACGACGCGGCTCGGGCCCGGCTCCGCTGGGTGCTCGAGGACGGCTCGGCGCTGGAGCGGTTCCGGCTCTCGGTGGCCGGACAGGGTGGGGATCCCGCGGTGGTGGACGACCCGGGCCGGCTCCCGCGCGCGCCGGCGAGCGCCGAAGCACGCGCGCCGCGGGCCGGGCGCGTGCGCGGGTTGGACGCGCGCGAGGTGGGGCGGCTGGTCGTGGCGCTCGGTGGCGGGCGCCTGCGCAAGACCGACGCGATCGACCCCTCCGTCGGCGTCGTGCTGGAGCAGAAGGTGGGCGACGAGGTGGAGACCGGCGGACGTCTCGCGACCGTCCACGCGGCGACCCCGGAGGCCGCCCTCGGCGCCGCGCAGCGGCTGGCGGAGCTCTACGACATCGGCCCCGAGCCTCTGAAGCGCCCGCCGCTGGTCCTGAAGCGGATCACGGGCTGAGAGGGTCGCGCCGGGCGATCAGCGCAGCCGAGCCAGCACGTCCTCGATCCGAAGCCAGGCCTGCTCCGGCGTCTCCCCCAGCGCCACGAACCCGTGCTCCCGGATGACCAGGAAGGGATGAGCGCCGAGGGCCGCCAGGGCCTCGGTTACCAGGGCCGCCGTCCCGTAGGGCTGCTCGCGCTCGGTGACGGGCAGGCCCAGCCCGGCGGCGCGCGCCAGCAGCGTGTCGGCGTGGCCGTGGAGCACCGCTCCCACGTCGGGACGCGCGCGGTAGATGCCGGCGTGCAGCATGCTCTCGCTGGAGGGCTCGTGGAGCCCGCTCACGAGGAGCTCGGCGCGGCCCACGTCGCAGGCCAGCACGAGCACCAGATCCTCGGGCCCAACGGCGGCCAGATCCGCGGCCGTGCGGGTCACCACGAATCCGTCATTGCTGCGCAGGCTCGCGTTCCCGGCGCCGCCGGGTGCCAGACCCGCCAGCGCCATCCGCCGGCAGGCCCGCACGAGCTCCGCGAGCCTCGCGTCGGGATCGGGCGCGCGACGGCGCGCGAAGCGCGTCGTGAACTTGGTGCCGATGTAGACTTCGCCCATCGCGTCCTCTCGCCGGCCGTCGTCAGCGTCGCCGGCCGACGAGGTCCGCCACCTGGCCCGGTGGCACGATCCCGCGCTCGGTGATGATCCCGGTCACGTATCGCGCGGGTGTGACGTCGAAGGCCGGGTTGGCGGCCGAGGCGGCGCGCGGCGTGACTCGAACGCGGCCCAGCCCGCCGCGCCCGCTCCCCTGCACGTAGTGCAATTCGTCCTCCGCGCGCTCCTCGATCGGGATCTCGTCGCCGCTCGGGCACAAAGGATCGATGGTCGAGGTGGGTGCGGCGACGTAGAAGGGGATCCCGTGCTCGCGGGCCAGCACCGCTTTCTCGTAGGTGCCGATCTTGTTGGCCACGTCGCCGTTGGCGGCGATCCGGTCGGCGCCCACGATCACCAGGTCCACCTCGCCGCGGCGCATGAACCAGCCGCCCGCGTTGTCGGCGATGACCTTGTGCGGCACGCCCTCCTGGAGGAGCTCCCAGCTGGTCAGGTTGGCGCCCTGATTCCGAGGGCGAGTCTCGTCCACCCACACGAACACGTCGCGTCCCTTGCGGTGGGCGAGGTAGACCGGGGCCGGCGCGCTGCCCCAGTCCACGAGCGCCAGCCAGCCCGCGTTGCAGTGCGTGAGCACGCGCGTTCCGTCCTCGATGAGCGGCAGCCCCTGCTCGCCGATCCTGCGCCCGCGCTCGGCGTACTCGTCGGCAATCCCGCGCGCTTCGTCGAGGGCGGCCTCGCAGGCGCGTCCGACGGCGGTGGGGTCGGCGGCGGGCGGAGCGCCCAGCTCCGCTTTCACGCGGGCGGCGACGCGGTCGAGCGCGTGCTTCAAGTCGGCGGCGGTCGGGCGCGTGGCGAGCAGAGTCGCGTAGGCCCCGGCGACCCGGTCCGTGAAGCGCCGGGCGGCCGCGGCTCCGCGCCCGCCCCGGGCGGAAGGCCGCGCTTCCAGGCAGGCCTGGGCCAGGCCGTAGGCCGCCGTGGCGCCGATCGTGCCGGCGCCGCGAACGATCATCGTGCGGATGGCCGCCGCCGTCTCGCGATGGTTCTCGAGGCGACGCAGCCGGAAGCGGTGGGGGAGGAGCGGCTGGTCCACCACGACCACCTTGCTCCCCTCCATCCAGACCGCGCGGTAGTCGTGTCCGCGCACTCTCATGGGGCCAACCTAATGCCTCAGGGAGGAGGCGTCAGCGCGGGGCGCCTGGTCCAGCGCGCCGGACGGTGAGCTCGACGAGCCGGCCGGACGGCCCCGCGAAGTCCTTGACCGTCCGGAAGCCCGGGGCCTAGCTTCGGGGTCGGCTTCCATGCGCAGCTTCCCCTCGCAGACTCCGCCGGCCGGCGGATGGCGATACCCCTGGCGGGCCCCTTCGCCGTCGTCGGGGTATTCGGGATCAGCCTAGCCGCACGCAGACCACAGGTTCCCGAGCGCACGCCCTCCCCGACGGGAGGGCGTTTTTCGTTTGCGGGCGACCAGGATACGGGAAGCGGGCGATTCATTCAGAGAGGAGCGCGACGATGGTCATCGTGATGCGGGCGGGCGCCGACGAGGCGCAGATCGAGAAGGTCTGTGCGCAGATCCAGGCCCTGGGCTGCACGCCGCACGTGAGCCGCGGCGTGCGGCGGACCCTGATCGGAGTCGTGGGCGCCGCCGATGCCCGGCCGCGGCTCACCGCACTCGAGAGCTGGCCCGGCGTCGAGCGCGTGATCGCCGTCGAGCGTCCCTGGAAGCTCGTGGCCCGCGAGGCGCATCCGGGCGGAAGCGTCGTGGAGGTGGCGGGAACCCCGATCGGCGGCCGCGAGGTCGTCTTGATGGCCGGCCCCTGCGCGGTCGAGTCGCGGGACCAGATCGAGCGCGCGGCGGAGGCCGTGGCCGCGTCCGGCGGGAAGATCCTGCGGGGCGGCGTCTTCAAGCCGCGCACGAGCCCCTATTCGTTCCCCGGCCTGGGCGAGCGCGGGCTCGAGATGCTGCGGCGTGCGGCCGACGCGCACGGGCTGGCGGTCGTTACCGAAGTGCTCTCGCCGAGCCAGATCCCGGCAGTCGCGGAGCACGCCGACCTGCTGCAGGTGGGCGCCCGCAACATGCAGAACTACCCGCTCCTCGAAGCGCTCGGGGCCGCCCCGCGGCCGATCCTGCTCAAGCGGGGTCAGGCGGCGCTCATCGAGGAGTGGCTGCTCGCCGCCGAGCGCGTGGTGGCCTCCGGGAACCCCGCGGTGATCCTCTGCGAGCGCGGCATCCGGACCTTCGAGACGGCGACCCGCAACACGCTGGACGTGAACGCCGTGGCGGTGCTGAAGGAGCTTACGCACCTGCCCGTCGTGGTGGACCCGAGCCACGGCACGGGCCGGCGGCCGCTGGTCGCCGCGGCCGCCTGCGCGGCCGTGGCCGCCGGAGCGGACGCCCTGCTGATCGAGGTGCACCCCGAGCCCGAGTGCGCGCTCTCGGACGGCGCCCAGTCGCTCGACCCCGGCGAGCTGGCCGCCCTGGTCAAGAGATTGGCCGCGCACGCGGCGGCGGAGGGCAGGACCTTCGCCCGACCACGATCCGCGGCGCCGGTCGCGGGCAGGAAATCAGGTCCGAAAGGGAACGGCGCCCGCCCGCCGGGGGCGAGCCGGCGATCCTTTCGGGCCGACGCCGCCCGGAGTGCGCCGCGCGGGCGTGGTGGTGGAGGTCGAACTTCGTGAGACTTCCCTGGAAGGACGCCTGGCGAGGCGGGCGGGCATGAGCGGCCGCCCGACGCTCGGCATCCTGGGGTTCGGCCGCTTCGGCGGCTTCCTGGCCTCGCGGCTCCGGGAGGACTTCACGGTGGTCGTGAGCGACGTGCTCGACCGCCGAGAAGAAGCGCGCGCCGCGGGTGCCCGCTGGGGCACGGTGGACCAGGTCGCCGCCTGCCGCTGGATCGTCCCGGCCGTGCCGATCGGCCGCCTCCGGGACGCGCTGGCCGATCTGGCGCCCCGCCTCGCGCCCGGCGCGACCGTGGTCGAGGTCTCGTCGGTCAAGACGCTGCCTTCCCGGTGGCTGCGCGAGCTCCTGCCGTCCGATGTGACGGCCGTGGCCACGCATCCTCTCTTTGGCCCGGACTCGGCGGCCCGCTCCCTCAAGGGTCTGCCCTTCGTCGTCTGTCCGCTGCCGAGCCAGGCCGCGGCGGCGGCTCGCGTCTGCGCCTACGCCCGGCGGCGCGGGCTGCGTGTCGTGCGACTCGAGGCCGCTGAGCACGACGAGCTCATGGCCCGCACGCAGGCGCTGACGTTCTTCCTCTCGCGGGTGCTCACGCGGCTGGATCTGCCCGACCCCGAAAGTCCGGTGGGGACGCTCTCCTACCGTCGGCTGCGCGCCGCGCTGGCCAGCGTGGCACGCGACACCGACGAGCTCTACCGCGACCTGGTGCAACTGAATCCGCACGCGCGCCGCTTCGTCGAGGACGTGGCGTCGGCGGTCGCGGCCGAGCGCGCGGGGCTCACTCGAGGCTCAGCGACCCCTTCATGCTGGGATGGAACGAACAGTGGAAGGAGACCGGGCCCGTGACGATCAGCCGCCACGTCCTGCCGTGAAGGATGCCGGCCGAGTCCCAGGCACGCTTGTCGTCGGTCACCGAGTGCAGGAAGGCGTCCTGGTTCGTGAAGACGATCGTGTCCCCGACCGCGGCCACGACCTCATCGGGCTGGAAGGCGAAGTTGCGGATCTCGATCGCGTGGGAGACCGCCGGGCGCGGCTTCTGAGCCACGGCCGAAGCTGGAGCCAGGATCGAGGCTACCGGCCCGCCCGCGAGGAGCAGAACGAAGAGCGGGGGGGGG
>DATBJW010000033.1:0-1620 GCA_036556205.1 Gemmatimonadota bacterium | reverse complement strand
TGCCGTCCGGCGAGACACCTTCGACCTCGTTGTACTCGTCGGGGAGCTTCCGGTACACGGTCACCCGGCCCGTCTCGAGGTCCAGGCCGAGCACGTCGGCGAACGGCGAGCGATAGCAGGTGTAGACCAGCTCCCGGTCGTCGTTCCGGAAGTCCTGCGCCTCCAGCGTGCACTCCGGCGCCTTCGCGCGGAGCACCTCCTTCTTGTTGGCGAGGGCGGGGACGCCGTCCCGGTACACGATGTCGGCGGTGTAGAGGACCGACTCTCCCTCCCCGAGCAGCTCCGGATACTGCCCGCGCGTGTTCGACCATGCGATCCTCGGCCGGGCCCGGGAGATCGCCACGCCTTCCGAGATCTTGTGGCCGAGGGGCGTGGGTGGCGTCCGGGCGTCGCCCTTCATCACCCACATCTCCTGGTCGCGCGAGCGTGTCGTGCGGATGTCGGTGAACGTGCGCGCGCCGATCAGGAACAGGTCGCCGCTCGGCAGGTACTGGACGCGCAGGAAGCCCGGATGGACGAAGTGGCCGGTGAGCAGGCGCGTCAGCCCGGTGGCGAGGTCGGTCTCGAAGGCATCGCCGAAGCTCTTCCCCATGAACGCGACGCGCCTGTCGTCGGGCGACCAGGAGGCCCTCTCACCGAAACCCGTGAGCTGCACGATTCCCGGCGGCAGCTCCTTCTCGGGGTTTCCGGTCTTCTTCGGCTGTGCGGTGACGAGCGCCGCCGCCAGGACCGCGGCGGCGAACGCGTGGAGAGACAGGCCGCGCCGAGACATGATGCCTCCTTCTTGTGAGACGGTTGCGGATAGTATCCGCCAATCCGCTCCCGCGACCCGGACGCGCCGCACGCAACGGAGAAAGACATGAACCACATTCGCGCCTACGTGGCCGTCCTGCCCCTGACCGTCGCCCTGCTGCACGCGCAGGAGCGGCAGGAGATCGCGCTGCGCCCCGACCTGCCCGGGGGCGAGGAGCTCTATACGCCCGAGGCTGCGAACCCTCACGTGAAGAGCCCCTCCGAGAAGTGGGTCCGCAAGGTCAAGAGCCCGGTGCTCGAGGTGTACCCCGCGCCGCGGCCCAACGGCACCGCCGTGGTCGTGGCGCCCGGCGGCGGGTTCGCGATCCTGGCCATCGAGCACGAAGGCCGCGACGTGGCGCGCTGGCTGAACGCGCGCGGCGTGACCGCCTTCGTCCTGCGCTACCGCGTCGGCCTCGAGGACGGCAACGTGCAGCCGATGAGCCGCCAGCTCAGCCAGAAGGCCGCGATCGAAGACGGCCTCCTCGCCGTGAAGACGGTCCGTGGGCGCGCCGCGGAGTGGAAGCTCGATCCCCGGCGCATCGGGGTGATGGGCTTCTCCGCCGGGGGATACCTGACCATCGGCGTCGCGACCCAGTACGCGCCGGAGAGCCGTCCCGACTTCGCGATCCCGATCTACGCGGTGGCGCCCGAGTACCAGGTGCCCACGGACGCGCCGCCGCTGTTCGTCGCGGTCGCCTTCGACGACAACGAGCGGATGACCTCCACCGCGACCCTGCTCGTGGAGCGCTGGAAGAAGGCGAACGTGCCGGTCGAGCTGCACGTGTTCCCCGACGGCGGTCACGGCTTCGGCATGAACCGGAAGGG
>DATBJW010000032.1:0-51436 GCA_036556205.1 Gemmatimonadota bacterium | reverse complement strand
CGCGCCCCGTCCGCCGCGAGCTCGGTCGTCGCGCGCAGCGTGCGGAACCCGGCGGCGTCCTCGAGGAGCTCCCAGTCCTCACGGCCGAGCATCGCACCGTTCGCGAGCGAGCGGATCTCGTAGACCCCGCGGGCGGTCGTGCGTCCGAAGAACTCGTCGCCCTCGCCGAAGCCGGGCGGGGCCTCCGCTCCGTTGGGAGGCACGGCCTGCCGCGCCGCGCCGGCGCCCGCGCTGTCCGGGGGCGTCTCGCCGGCGCCCGCCGCCGGGGCCTGCGCGACGGTATCGGCGGGCCCGGCGCGAGCCGTGTCGGAAGGAACCTGGCCGCTCGTGTCGGCGGGCGCGCCCTCGTGAGAGGGACCGGGAGGCGCCTCGGCCTCGGGAGCCGCGCGCGTGACAGCCTCTCCGTCAGCGCTTGGCCCGGTGGCCGGCGGAGCGCCGGCTTCCCGCGCCGCGGCGCAGCCCCCTGCAAAGAGCGCCAGCGCGAGGAGGGTGTGGCCCGCACGGGGTCGTCGCGCAGCCGGGCGGCGGCGACCGCTCGTTCCGGGGAACGCGCTCACGGCACTCGCTTCAACCCTTGACGACGCCGAAGGGCACGAGGCGCGCCACCCGCCGGGCCAGCCCCGCCTGCTCGACGACCTCGGCCACGCGGTCCACGTCTTTGTAGGCGAAGGGCGCCTCCTCGGCGAGGCCCTTGTTCGATGCGCAGCGGACGATGATCCCGCGGGATTCGAGCTCACGCCGCAACTCGGCGCCTGTCACCTGCTTCTTGGCGGCCGTGCGCGAGAGCCTCCGGCCGGCGCCGTGGCAGGTGCTCCCCCACGAGAGGTCGCCCGTGGTCGCGCGTCCGGCCAGGACGTAGGAGGCCGTGCCCATGCTCCCGGGGATGAAGACCGGCTGGCCGACCGCGCGGTAGCCGGGAGCCACGTCGGGGTGCCCGGGACCGAACGCGCGCGTGGCGCCCTTGCGGTGCACGCACAGGCGCCGGCCGCCGTGCTCCTCGGTCTTGGCGATGTTGTGCGCCACGTCGTAGACGACGCGGATGTCCTCCGGCGACACGTCGGGGAAGACGCGGGTCACGGACTCGCGCACGCGATGCCCGATGATCTGGCGATTGGACCAGGCGAAACAGGCCGCGCTCGCCATGGCGGCGAGGTAGTCGCGGCCCTCGGGGGACGAGGCGGGGGCGCAGGAGAGCTGGCGATCGGGGAGCTTGATCCCGTGCCGCGCCAGGCCCGCGTCCATGAGCCGGACGTAGTCCGTGCAGACCTGGTGGCCGAGCCCGCGCGAGCCCGTGTGAACCAGCACGGTCACCTGGCCGAGGGAGAGCCCCATCGCCGCCGCGGCGGCGGCGTCGAGCACCTCCGCGACCTCCTGCACTTCCACGAAGTGGTTGCCCGCGCCCATCGTCCCGAGCTGGTCGCGGCCCCGGTCGCGCGCCCGCCGCGACACCTTGGAGGGATCGGCGCCCGCCAGGCGGCCGTTGGACTCGGTGTGCTCGACGTCGGCTTCCACACCCAGGCTCTTCTCGCGCACGACGTAGGCGCTGCCCTCGGAGAGGACGCCGTCGAGCTCGGCGTCGGACAGCCGCAGGGGCCCTCCGCGCCCCGTGCCCGAGGGGATGCTGCGCGAGATCTCGTGCACGAGCGCCTCGGCGCGCCCCCCGACGGCCGCGCGAGAGAGCGGTGTCGCCAGCAGGCGCACCCCGCAGTTGATGTCGAACCCCACGCCTCCGGGTGAGACGACCCCGTCGGGCAGCAGCGTTGCCGCCACGCCGCCCACCGGGAAGCCGTAGCCCACGTGCATGTCGGGCATCCCGTACACGCGACCATAGACGCCGGGAAGAGTCGCCACGTTCAGGAGCTGCGTCACGGTCTCGTCCTGGAGCATGGGCTCCAGCAGCTCCTCGTCGGCGTAGATCCGGGCCGGCACGCGCATGTCGGACCGGAAGCGCATCGAAACCTCGTAGCTCACCGGGCCCAGACGCGTGAGCGCGTCACGCGGAATGTGGGTCGCCGTCTGCGGCATCGAGCTCACCCCCGATCAAACGTCGAACAGCACCCGGGCCCGGCAGCGGCCGCCGCCGCACTCGAGCTCGAGGCCGTGATAGGTGGCGGCCTTCAGGGCCGACTCCCAGGTGAGGACCGGCCGGCCCCGGATCTCGGCCTCGAGCCGCACCGGGTTGTCCCCGGAGGCAGACGGTCCCGGACCCGTAATCGCCAGGTTGCGGACCTCCCCGTAGGCCCGGCCCTCGACCTCGGAGCGGCCGATCAGCTCGTTCAGCCAGTCCACGAGCAACGAGGCACGATCCCGGGCGACGAAGGCGACCTTCTCCCAGGGCCCCGGGGCGTCCTGCGTCTCGCCGCACTCGCGGCTCACGACTCTCGCCGCCTCGACGAAGAGCTCCTCGAGGCTGCCGGCCTCGACCGTCAGCGCGAGCTCCCCGACGTGGTCTTCGAAGCGGGCGCTGGGAAGCTCGGGCGGCATGGCGGCCAGGGTAGCGATCCCTCATCCTCGGGCGGCGGACACCGGCCCGCGGGCGTGCCGCCGGGACCGGCCCTTCTAATGTAGCGGGAACTCGATCGGGCATCGCGGCGACCTCCGGGCCCTCACCGGACGGCTAGTCTCCCGGGGAGAGCTCGATGTCGGTGCGGGCCAGCTCCACCCCGTCGCCCAGGTCCCGGGCCAGGGCCAGCCACAGCCGCGCGTACTGCGCCGTCCCCTCCCAGTCCGTGACGAGCGAGAGGTCGTCCGTCGAGCGGTGGTAGTGCTCCTTGAGGTAGAGCATCGCCTGCTCGACGCCCCAGCCCTGCGGGCGGTCCACGAAGGTGAGGCCCAGGAAGAGCAGCACGCCCGGTACGCCGGCGCGCAGGAAGGAGTAGTGGTCGGAGCGGAAGAAGAAGCCTTCCGAGGGGAAGGGGTTGGGGCTCCAGGCCAGGCCCTGGCGGGCCACCCCCGAGCGAAGCGCCTCGGCGAAGGGCGGTGCCGCGTCGGCCGCGATCGCGACCACGTCGGACGAGCGTCCCCAGGCCTCGGGGGCGCCGTCCTTGTTCAGGCATCCGACGATGTCGTCGAGGGGCACGGTGGGATGCGTCGTGAAGTACGAGGACCCGAGGAGCCCCGCCTCCTCCGCGGTGGGGAAGAAGAAGAGGAGCGAGCGCCGCGCCGGGCCCTGCTCCCTGGCGAGTGCGGCCGCCTCGAGCAGCTCTCCGACCGCCACCGCGTTGTCGATGACGCCGTTGTAGACCCGGTGGCCGCTCCTCCCGAGCCCGTCGTAGTGAGCCGACAGGCAGACGTGGCGCGCGGCCAGGGTCGGGTCGCTCCCCGGCAGCCGCGCCAGCAGGTTGGGGCTCTCGAAGCGCGCGACCTCCTGGGCGAGCGTGAGATCGAGCCGCCCCTCGAGCGGCCGCGCGCGGAAGTCCGGAGCCAGCGCATCCTCCCAGAGGTTCCGGCTCCCGCTCAGCCGCTCGACGAGCTCGCCCCGAACGACCACCAGCGGCAGCGGCTGGCCGGACTCGCCGGGCCCCCAGCTGGGAAGGATGCGCCGTTCCCGCGCGAGGTCGTAGGGCTCCGGCCACTCCGTCTCGTGCGAGAGCAGGAGCAGGCCCACGGAACCCGCCCGGCGGGCCGCGTAGAGCTTGGCCACGGGCTGCCCCGCCGCGTACGAGAGCCGCCCCGCGGCGTCGGGCGGCTCGCCGTCGAGCGCCACGGCCCATTTCCCGGCCAGCGAGGTCCCGGCGTAGTCGTCCCGCCCGAGCTCTGCATCCACGACCCCGTAACCCACGAACACGGCCGTGCCTTGCACGCGCGCCTTTTCGATGGGCCGGTTCCAGCCCGCGATCACGTCGTCGGCGTCGGGAGAAAAGGCGCGCTCCTTCGCTCCGCCCGCGCTCTTCGGCGGGGGCCGCCAGGCGAGGCGCGTCCCCTCGAGCGAGCGCACGCCCACCAGCGGCACCGGTTGGCGATAGCCATCGGTCCCCGCCGGCTCGAGCCCGATCTCACGCAGCCTGGCCTCGATGTACTCGGCCGCGCGCTGGCCGCCCCGGGAGCCCGGCGCGCGGCCTTCGTAGCCGTCCGAGCCGAGCTCGCGCACGTGGGCCTCGATCCTCCGCGAGAGCGGATCCGGCTGGCGCAGGGCGTCGGCGCGCGAGCAGCTCACGGCGAGGACCAGAGCCAGGGCACTCGCGAGACCCGCGCGGAACGCGCGGCGGACGCCGCCGCTCTCCGATCGCGGGACATTCCGCGGCGGGGGGTCACTCACGGACGGGCGTGGGCCCCGTGATCCGATGTCTGAGCGCTGAACCATCGGTGGAGGGCATCCACGAGCGCGGGGTCCGCGCTCGTGTAGTGGATTCGTCCCCCGAAGGGGACCTCGGCGTACTCGATGCGTAGATGATCCGCGCCACCCGCGAGCTCCGCCACACCGGGCATGTCGGATCCGTGGACGAAGGCCGGGTCGGTGAAATCGCCCCTGCGGAAGCGTTCGGCCTCTTCCCGCAGATGCTGCCGGATCAGGGCCACTTGCGCCGCGTCCATCGTGTCGCGCGCGACCACGGTCTGGGCCCCGCCGTCAGGCAGCGGCCGGAAGTCGTGACGCGTGCGCGAGAGATCGAACGGCATGACCTGCGATCCGCGCTCGGCGACGGCGGCCCGGCGCGTGACCGAGTCCTCGGCGCCGGGGGTGGGGGTCTCCTGTCCCGCGGCGCTCGCGGCGCCGAGCGCCAGGAGCAGCAGCGGAGCAACGCTCCATGCGGGGAAGGCCCGCGGGCAGCCGGGGCGAGGACTCATGACTTGTCGGGCTCCGGGCGAGGCAGGTTCACGATGACGTGCGTCCGGGCCCGGGCCAGGAACTTGCCGTAGCGGTCGAGCTCCTCGGTCGTGGCGCCCACGGCGTCGCGCCGGTCGAAGCGCGCGAGCACGCCGCTGCTGTCGGCTCCCTGCGGATCCCAGGGCTGCACCGTGAGGCCGGAGAGCTCGCGTTCGAAGTCGTAGCGCACTGCACCCGGCTTTCGCGTCGTGTCGCGCCGGGCCGTGCGTCCTTCGAGCTCGCGGTCGTAGAACGCGACCACGCGCTCGGGCGCATCCATCGTGAAGAAGTCCACGGCGATGAAGGGCTGCTGGTTCTTCTCGAACTCGGTTGCGTCCAGCCCGTCCGCCCCCGGGTAGAGCGCGATCCGCGCGGCCGCGAGGGCCGCGCGCGCCAGGCGCGCCGGCTCGATCTCGCGCCCCCCGCCAAGGGAAACGTCGGTCGAATCGGCCCCCCCGGCGCCCCCGGGAACACCGCCGCGACAGCCCTCACCCGCCAGAACCGAGATCACAGCCAACGTCGCTAGCGAAGCGACGACCGCGTGCACAACGGAGGCAAGAAACCTCCGGGCCGCTTGCCCGCCCGCGAAACCCTGCGTCGAATCCATCCGTCCAATCCAAGAGTGCGAGCGAAGGCGGCCGGGGAGCCGCACCCCAAACCGCTCGTGATAGGGGTTCGTCCCCGGGGCAGTGCGGCTCGTCACCGCCCGCGCCCGCCCGATGGCGTCGGTGCCTAGACTTGGCGCCGCGGCGGACTCGAGGCGACGCGAACGGACCCTCGCGCCGCCGGAGCCAGCGGTCCGCCGCGGGCCGGTTCTCGGGCGGCGGCCGCACGAATCACAGTTTGAGCGGGCGCGGCCGCGCCGCAAGGGGCCGCGCGATCCCGGTCCAGCCGCGATCTGGCCGCAGGCCCGACGGCGGCATCCGCGCCGCGCGGCTAACGCCCGACCGTTTCCTGACATCCGCCGGACGGGTTCCTGACCCCTTCTCCACCTGTTCGGGTTGCGCCGAGCCTATCGTTGCGGCGCCCGGGACGAGGCGCCTGGCGGCCGGGACGCGCCCGAATCGGGAAGCGCGCCGCCAAACCACCGCATCCGAGCGCAGCGATGATCCCGAGAACGGCTGAGGTAGCCCGCTCCCTCGCGCTGGCGGCGATCGTATCGCTCGCCGGCCGTCCGCTCGCCGCCCAGGAAGTCGATAGAACGGCGCTTCTCGCGACAACCTCGCCGTCAGCATTCCCCGCTCTTCCCTCTTTCGTCGTCGCGGACACCCTCGAGGCCGGCCGCGCAGGCGCCGGCCCGGCCGCCTTCCCCCTCCCGGAAGGGAAGCGGATCGAGACCGCCCGCGCCACCGGCGCCACGCCCCGGGTGGACGGCCGTCTCGACGACGCGGCCTGGAGTGCCGCACGCTTCGTCACCGACTTCCAGCAGAAGGAGCCCGAGCAGGGAGCCGCGCCCACCGAGAAGACCGAGGTCGCCTTCCTCTACGACGACCGCGCGCTCTATGTCGCTGCGCGCATGCACGTCTCGAATGCCCGCGCCCTGGACCGCATCCTGACGCGTCGCGACGACGATCCCAAGGCCGAGCGCCTGGTCGTGACGCTCGACACCTACCACGACCGCCGCACGGCCTATGGCTTCGCGGTGACCGCCTCCGGAGCGCGTCTCGACTGGTACCATCCCGAGGACGACCAGGCGCGCACGGACATGACCTACAACCCGGTGTGGGAGGCGCACACGGCCGTGGACGGCGACGCCTGGACGGCCGAGATGCGGATCCCCTTCTCGCAGCTCCGCTTCACCGGCGCGGGCCCTCAGACCTGGGGCGTGAACGTCGAGCGCATCGTCCCCTCGCGCAACGAGCAGGACTACTGGGTCTACGTCCCGCGCGGTGAGACGGGGTGGGTCTCGCGCTTCGGCGAGCTGGTGGGGATCCAGGGCCTTCCGGCGGGGCGCCGGCTGGAAGTCATGCCCTACGTGGCCGGCAGCGCGCACATGAAGAGCGACGCGCTGGTCGAGGACGACAATCCGCTCGACGACGGCCGCGACACGGGTGCCAGCACCGGGATGGACCTCAAGATGGGGCTCGGGTCCAACCTGACCCTCGACGGGACGGTCAATCCGGACTTCGGTCAGATCGAGGCCGACCCCGCCCAGGTCAATCTGTCCGCCTTCGAAGTCTTCTTCGACGAGAAGCGCCCCTTCTTCACGGAAGGCGGCCAGTTCCTGGGCGCCCAGCTCTACGCCGACGGCCAGCCCAACGACCCGCCGCCCTACTTCTACTCCCGCCGGATCGGCGGCCCGCCGCACGGGGTGGCGGAAGCCGATTTCGTGGACGCGCCCACGCACACCTCGATCCTCGGCGCGGCCAAGGTCACGGGCCAGCTCGAGTCCGGGCTCTCGGTGGGCGGGCTGGCGGCGGTGACGGCCGAGGAGCAGGCGCACACGTACGACGTTGCCTCCCGCCGGCGCGACGACGTTGCGGTCGAGCCGCGGACCTACTTCGGCGTGACGCGGCTCCAGAAGCAGTTCGGCGCCGCGGGCTCGACGGTGGCCCTGATGCTGACGGGCGTGCGCCGGGACCTGCCGGAGGGCGCCCTCGCGGACTCGCTCACCCGCGACGCGATCACCGGCGGCGCGGACTGGAACCTGCGCTTCGCGGGCGGCGAGTACGACCTCAAGGGGCACCTCGGCTTCAGCTACGTGGACGGGGACTCGGCGGCCATCGAGCGCGTGCAGCGCTCGAGCGCCCACTACTTCCAGCGGCCGGACCAGGACCACGTCCATCTCGACCCGTCGCGCACGTCGCTCTTCGGCGTCACCGGGTCCATGCGCTTCCGCAAGACGGGCGGCGGCCATCTGCGCGCCGAGGCCGGAGCCTGGGGCGACGGGCCGGGCCTCGAGCTCAACGACCTGGGCCGGGTGGCGAACGTGGACGACATCGCGACCTGGAGCACCTTCAAGTGGCAGGAGGACACCCCGCGCGGCCTGCTCCGCAACTGGAACGCGAGCGTCAACAGCTTCGTCAAGTTCAACTTCGGCGGCACGCGGAAGCTCACGCGCGGCTTCCTGCGGAGCGAGCACACCTGGAGCAACTTCTGGGAGAGCTCGGTGGAGCTCGGGCTCGCGCCTGAGTGGCTGGACCCTGACGCCACCCGCGGCGGCCCGATGATGGGGCGCGCCTCGGGCTGGGACCTGACCGCCGCGCTCTCCGGCAATCCCGAGAACCGTCTCAAGTGGAGTGCGGACGGGTACGCCTTCGCCAACGCCTTCGGCGCATGGGGTGTCTTCCTGAACGCGGAGCTCGCTTCCTACGTGGGCGATCGGCTGCGCCTGTCGGTCGCCCCGCACTGGTCGCACAGCCTCCCGGCGCGTCAGTACGTGGACGCCCTGGCCGGCGGCCCACCCGCGACCTTCGGAACTCGCTACATCTTCGCGGCAATCGATCAACACGAGCTCTCCGCCCAGCTGCGCGCGAATTACTCGTTCACGCCCGACCTCTCGCTGGAGGTCTACGCCGAGCCCTTCGCCTCGAGCGGCCGCTACAGCCGCTTCGGCGAGCTTCCGGAGCCCGGGAGCCGCACGCTCAAATTCTACGGGTCGGACGGCACCACGCTCGCGCGCGACGCGGAGGGGAACGTGCTGGTGACGGACGGCGCCCAGTCCTTCACGCTGGACAATCCCGACTTCAACGTCCTCTCCTACCGCAGCAACGTGGTCCTGCGCTGGGAGTGGCAGCCGGGCAGCACGCTGTACCTGGTCTGGCAGCAGAACCGCTCCGCCGCGGAGGCGATCGGCGACCCGGTGGGAATGGGCTCGCTGCTGGACGCGCGCACGGAGCCCGGCGAGAACGTGCTGGCACTCAAGGTGACCTACTGGCTGCCGGTGCGATGACGGCGAGCCGCGGCCGGACTGAACCGTCCCGAGACCTCGGCAGGAGGGCAGGCATGCGCTCGACGGCGTTCCACAGGTTGCGTCGGCTCCCCCGAGACTGCGTCCGAGTAGCACTCCCCGTCACGCTGGCGCTCGGGCTGGCTCCGCTCGCCCTGGCCCAGGATCTCCCGGAGGCGGACCGGGCCGCGATCCGCGCGGTGAACGAGGCCTACCGCGCGGCCTGGCTGGCCAACGATTCGGCGGCCGTGATGCGCACGCTGACCGACGACGCGGTGCTGATCCCGCACCACGGCGTGGCGCCCGTCGAAGGAGCCGCGGCCATCCGGGACTTCTGGTGGCCGGCCGACGGACCACCGACGACGATCACGGAGTTCAGCCTGTCCGACCAGAGGATCGCCGGCAACGCCGAGCTCGCCTACGTTCGGGGACGCTTCTCGATCGGCTGGATCCAGGTCGAGCCCGACGGCGGGAAGCGCTACGGCAATGAGGGGAACTTCCTGTCCATCCTGCGCCGCGGGCCGGACGGCGCCTGGCGCATTGCGCTCCAGGCCTGGAGCGACCCGCCCAACCAGCTCGTGGAGTCGGCTTCGGCACGAGATCCGTAGACGGGCAGGCGATCAGTCGTCGACCGTGATCTCGATGCGGGCGCCGTGGGCGAGCGTGTCGTGCACCACGCAGAAGCGGCGGCCGAGCTCGATCAGCTTGGCCTTCTGCTCGGGTGTCGTCCCCGGGGCGGACAGGCGAATCTCGCAGCTCAAGTCGCGGTAGCCCACCGGGACGTCCCGGTCGAGGCCCAGCGTTCCGCGCAAGTCCAGATCGCCTCTCACCGTCACCTCGCAGGATTCGAGCGCGATCCCCATCGCGGCGGCCACCATCTGCAGCGTGATCTGCTGACAGGCTGCGAGTGCCCCGACCAGCACGTCTCCGGAGCAGGGCTCGGTCCCCGCACCCCCGACACCCTCATGGGCGCTGACCCGAAGCTGCATGGGGCCCGCCTCGAGCCGGCAGACGCGCGGGTCGCTCTCCATCGTGCACCGGGCCGTGCTCACGATCACGGCCTGTTTGGGCTCCTCGCGATAGCGCTGCTTCAGCGGCCGCTGGATCTCGCGCAGGTCGATCATCGGCTCTCCCGTTGAGTCATCCTCGATAGGTGTCCTGCGGCACGCGACGATGCAGGTGGCCGCCGGCCCGTGGCCTCGACATCTTCACGGCGCGACGTTCGCGCTGGTCGGCCGTTCCGCAGCCTCACTCCATCGCCTGCCTGAAGGATACGCATGCGCCTCGTGAGCTTCACGTCCGGTGAGCTCGGCTCGCCGAGCGATGCCCCTCGAGCGGTCACGGGCCCGCCACGGCTTGGTGCTCTCGTCATCTCCGGGGGCGTCGAGCACGTCGTGGACGTCCAGGGTCTGGATCCCGCCCTTCCCTCCGACATGCGCGGCTTCCTCGAGCGCGGGCCGGAGGCCCTGGAAAGGCTCGCGGGTCGGCTCGGCCCCGGGGGACGCGCTCTCGATCCGGGATCCCTGGCGCCTGGAACGGCACCTCGCCTCTCGCAGGTGACGCTCGCCCCGCTGGTGCCCGATCCGCGCAAGCTGATCTGCATCGGGCTCAACTACCGCGACCACGCGGCCGAGACCCAGCAGGCCATCCCCGAGGTCCCGACCGTCTTCGCCAAGTACCCGAACGTGCTGATCGGAGCCGGCGCCCCGATCGTCATCCCGCGGGTCTCGAGCAAGGTGGACTACGAGGCCGAGCTCGCGTTCGTGATCGGACGGCGCGCCCGCTACGTCACCGAGAGCGAAGCCCTGCGCTACGTGGCCGGCTACACCTGCTTCAACGACGTGACCGCCCGCGACCTGCAGAAGCTGACCCCGCAGTGGACGCTGGGGAAGTCGTGCGACACCTTCGGCCCGCTCGGCCCGGCCCTGGTCACGCCCGACGAGCTGCCCGACCCCCAGGCGCTCGCGATCCGGCTCACGGTGGACGGCGAGACCCTGCAGGACTCGAGCACGAGCGGGATGATCTTCACGGTGGCGCGGCTGGTCTCGTACCTGAGCCTGGCCATGACGCTGGAGCCCGGCGACGTGGTCTCGACCGGCACGCCGGCGGGCGTGGGCTTCGTGCGCGACCCGCCGCGCTTCCTCCAGCCGGGGCAGACTGTGCGCGTGGAGATCGAGCGGGTGGGCGTCCTGGAGAACCCGGTCGTGGCGGAGGCTCCGGCCGCTTGACCGGGTTCGAGCAGCCAGGCGCCGAGCGGCCATGGGATGGCCTCCTTCAGGGGACCCGCAGCGGCCAGACGAGGGGCAGGATCAGCATCACGACCGCGAAGAGGATCAGCGTCAGCGAGAGCCCCACCCGGCCGTAGTCCCGGAAGCTGTAGCCGCCCTGTCCCATCACGAGCAGGTTCACCGGGTGGCCGAGCGGGGTCACGAAGGCCATCGAGGTGGCGAGCGCGACGCCCATGGCGAACGCGCGCGGGTCGGCGCCGATCTGCCGCGCCGCATGGATCGCAATCGGCGCCATGATCACGGCCACGGCCGATCCGTTCACCGCCTGGGTGAGGAGCGCGGTCGCGAAGAAGAGCACGCCGAGCAGGACCCACGGCCCAGCTGATCCCACCAACTCGAGGAGCCCGCCTCCGAGGAAAGCCGCGGCCCCCGTCTTGCGCAACGCGATCCCCACCGGGAGCATTCCGGCCACCAGGAAGACAGTCCTCCAATCGATGGCCTCGTAGGCCTGGTCCATCGTGAGGATGCCGGCCACGGCCATAGCGAGCGCCCCCGCCATCATGAGCTCACCCACTTCGTCCGGCTTGACCGCCGCCACCCCGAGCGTCGCCGCCAGGATCACCACGGCGATCGCCGCCTTGGCGCGAAGGGGCGGCACCTCGGCCGCGGGATCGGCCGAGACGATGAGATCCGGCTCGGAGCGCAGGATCGGGATCCGCTCCCGGGGTCCCTGCAGCAACAGCGCGTCACCGAAGCGCAGGCTCAGGTCCGAGAGCCCGCCGCTGATCTCGCTGCCTTCGCGCCATACCGCGAGCACGGTCATGCCGTAGCGCTCGCGGAAGTTCGCTTCGCGCAGAGTCTGCCCGATCAGGCGCGAGCGCGGGGCGAGCACGGCCTCGACGATGGTCGTCGTCGCGGAGGCCAGATCGGCTTCGTGCCAGGTCCGGGCGGGCAGAATGTCCAGGTAGGGCTCGACGTCACGCCGGCGGAACTCCGCGAGATCGCCTTCGAAGAGAATCACGTCTCCCTCGCGGAAGCGCTCTTCGGGGGCCGGCGAGAGCGACGTCAAGCCCCGCCGTTCGATGCCCAACACGGTGAGCCCGTAGACCTCGCGGAGGGTGCTCTCGGTCAGGCTCTTACCGGTGAGGCTCGAGCCGGCGGGAACGCGGGCGCGGAAAAGGCGCTCTCCCAATCGGTAGATGTCGATCAACTCCGTCGCTCGTGGCGCGTGCGCGGCCGGCGCGCTGTCGGCGCGCGCCGGCAGCAGCCTGCGTCCCCAGAGCGCCACGTACAGGATCCCCACGACGACGAGCGGCAGCCCGACGGGACCGAAGGATAGCAGGCCGAAGCCGGGCAATCCCTGGTCGCGGAGCAGGCCGCTCACCACGATGTTCGTCGTTGTGAGCAGGGTGGCCATCCCGCCCAGGATCGTCCCGAAGGCGAGGGGCATCAGCAGGCGCGACGGCGGCACGCTGGAGCGGCGCGCAGCGGCGGTCACGCCGGGCATCAGGACGGCCGCCGCCGCGATGTTGTTCATGAAAAGCGAGAGCCCGGCGCCGGCCAGCATGGTCGTGGCGACCAGCCGGGACTCACCCGCGCCGGAGAGGCGCAGCAGCGCGCGGCCGATCGTCTCCGTCACGCCGGTCCGGCGCAGCCCCTCGGCCAGTATGAAGATCGCCAGGATGGTGATCACGGCCGAGCGGGAGAGCCCCGAGAACGTCTCCTGCGGGGTCAGCACACCCGTGATCCCCAGCGCCACCACGGTCAGCAGGGCGACCAGGTCGGGGCGCAGCTTCTCGCTCAGGAAGAGCGTGATGGCAACGGCCAGGATGACGAGCGTGAGGATCAATCCAACCGGCCTTCCTGGATCAGGTGCGATACCACGGGCGGTGTGGGGCCGATGTGGAAGGCGCGCGCCCGCTCCTCGATGGCCTGGTCGGCGGCGGTCACGCGCTCGTGCTGCCGCAGGTGGTCCACCCACGACTCCGACAGGTAGCTCTCGACGTAACGGCCCGGGTCGGCAGTGTCTGCGTAGAGGTTCCAGCGCATGCCGCCGTCGCGCCGGCGAATGCGCCGGACCTCCTGCATGGCGGCCGCGAACTCCGCCGCCCGGGCAGGATCGATCCGGTATTCGACCGTCACGAGCACCGGGCCGCCCTGGGACTCGGGCTCGAAGGCCACGGCCGGGGCCGGCCAGTGGAGGGACGGCGACAGGTCAGCGACCACCCCCGATGGGATCCGGAAGCGCCGCGCCATGAAGAGGCCCGTGATCATGCCCGCCGCCGCAAGGACCAGGGCGGCCGGAACGCCCAGCCGCCCACCGAGCCAGCCCCAGAGCACGCTCCCCAGCGACAGGCTCCCGAAGAAGAAAAGCAGGTAGACCGAAAGGGCGCGCGCCCTCACCCAGCTCGCCACCGACAGCTGGATGGCGGCATTCAGCGTGGTGAGCCCGCCCAGCCACGCCGCGCCTCCGAGCAGGAGCGCCACGCACAGCAGCGGGAACCTGCTCACCGTGGCCAGGGCCAGCATGGCGAGCGCGAAGACCACGCTCGCCATGGAGACGACCGTATCCCAGCCCAGCCGTCGCCGCAGGCGCGGTAGCGCGGCCGCCCCGAGCACGGCACCGAGCCCCAGCGCGCCGAGCAGCACGCCGTAGGCGTCGGGCCCGCGCCGCAGCTCCTGGTGCACCACGACCGGGAGCAGGGCCCAGAGCGCGCTCGCGAAGAGCGTGAACGCCGTGCCCCGAACGAAGATGGCTCGCAGCTCGGGGGAGCTGCGCGCGTAGCGCACCCCCGCCCGCAGCGCGCCGACGAAGCGCTCGGCCGGCAAGAGCTCCGGCTCGGGAGTCCGCCGCCAGCGATGGAGGACGACGATCACACCCAGGAACGAGATCGAGTTCAGGAAAAAAGTCGGGGCCGAGCCCCAGGTCGCCACGACGAGGCCTCCCAGCGTAGGTCCCACGGCGCGCGCCACGTTGAACCCGGCGCCGCCGAGCGCCAGGGCCTCGGGCACTTCCGATGGGGGTACCAGCTCGGGCATGACGGCCTGCCAGGCGGGCGCGTTCAGCGCGGCTCCGACGGCGAGCGCGAACGTGAAGGCCAGGAGCCCCCAGGGCCCGATCACGCCGGCCAGCGTGGCCAGGCCGAGTCCGGCCGCGGCCGCCACCATCCAGATCTCGGTCGCGATCAGGAGCCGGCGGCGGTCCACCACGTCGGCCAGGGCCCCCGCCGGCAAGGCGAGGATGAAGAGCGGCGCGTTGGCCGCGGCCTGGACCAGCGAGACCGCCAGCGGGGAGGCGTCGAGCGAGGTCATGAGCCAGGCCGCCCCCACACCGTGCATCAAGGTGCCGATGTTGGAGGCGACCGCGGCGATCCAGATCGCGCGGAAGACGGGGTGCCGGAGCGGCGACCAGGCCGAGACGTGGGCGACCGGCTGCGCGCCGGCAGCGGCGCTCACGGCTGGAGCCGATAGCCTGCTTTGCGCACCGTGAGGATGTGGCGGGGGGTCGAAGGGTCGCGTTCGAGCTTGCGGCGCAGCTCGGCGACGTGCGTGTCTACCGTGCGCGAGAGCACCGCCGCCTGGTGCCCCCAGACCTCGCGCATGAGCTCGAGCCGCGAGGCGACGACCCCTCGCCGCCCGACCAGCGCGCACAAGAGGTCGAACTCCATGGGCGTCAGGTAGACCGGCTTGCCGCCGCGCAGCACGGTGCGCGTGGCGGGATCGACCTCGATCTCGCCGAAGCGCTCGACGGCCGGCTTGGCGCGAGCACCCGTCGCTCCGTTGCCGGCCCGGCGCAGCAAGGCCTCGACGCGCGCCAGGAGCTCCAGCACGCCGAAGGGCTTCGTGACGTAGTCGTCGGCCCCGAGCCGCAGGCCGCGCACCTTGTCGGACTCCTCGCCGCGCGCGGTCAGGATCAGGACCGGCATCTCGCGCTTCTCCTCGCGCAGCGCGCGCAGCACCCGGAAGCCGTCCAGCCCCGGCAGCATCAGGTCCAGGATCACCAGGTCGGGCTTGACGGACCGCGCCTGAGAGAGGCCTTCGTTCCCGCCGGGGGCGACCACGACCTCGTAGCCTTCGATCTCGAGGTTGTTCTGCAGCCCGAAGGCGAGATCGGGATTGTCCTCGACCAGCAGGATCCGCGTCATGGCAGCTTCGCAGCCTCCGCCGCCGTCCCGCCCCCGTTCGTCGTGGTCGCCCCGACCGGGACGCCCTCGGCCGGGGCGCCGGCCTGGCCGTTGCCCTCCGCCGCTTGCGCGGGCGCGGGCCCGCTCGCCGGCGCCGGCGATCCGCCAGCGGATACGCCGGTCGTGGCCTCCGCCGCCGCGATCGGAGCGGCCGCGACCGCCGCCTCCGCCGCCGCGATCGGCGCGGCCACGACCGTGGCCCCGGAGGCCGCGACGGGCAGCTCGACCACGAAGCGCGCCCCGCCCGAGGGCGATTCGTCGGCCCAGACGCGGCCCCCGTGCAGGCGCACGAGGTCGCGCACGACGGCAAGCCCGATCCCGGTTCCGGCCACGGCCGAGGAGACCTCGCGCTCGAGCCGCGAGAAGCGCTCCCAGATGCGCTCGCGCTGCGCCTCGGGGATGCCCGGGCCCTGATCATCCACGCGGATCCAGGCCCGTCCAGAGCCGCCCGAGGTGGCGACCGTGACGGTCTGACCCGCGGGACCGTACTTGACCGCGTTGTCGAGCAGGTTCAGGAGCACCTGGCGCAGGGCGCTCCGGTCCACGGACGCCCGGAGGCCTTCCTCGAGCTCGAGCCGCAGATCGACCTGCCGCGCGCGCGCGAGCGGACGGAAGCCGTCCACCACCTCGCGCACGAGCCGCGAGAGGTCGGTGGGCTCGGGCGCCACCCGCGCCGTCCGCCGCTCCGAGCGTGAGAAGTGCAGCACGTTCTCGACCAGGTGCGTCAGCCGCCGCGCCTCCTGATCGATGATCTCGAGCGAGCGGAGCCTTTCCTCGGGCGAGCGCACGCGTCCGAGCAGCAGGGTCTCGGCGAACATGCGGATCTGCGCCAGCGGCGTGCGCAGCTCGTGGGACACGTTGGACACGAACTCCGAGCGCAGGGCCGCCAGCTCGTACTCGCGCCGGTGCTGGAGCAGAGCCGCGGCGATGAGGCCCGCCGTGAGCGCCAGCAGCCCCAGCAGCATGGGAAGCCGCGAGCGCGGCAGGCCGCCGATCAGGAGCTTCGAGGCGACCTCGGGACGCAACGCCACGTGAACGCTCATCCCGCCCAGGGCCGTCCCGACGCTGTCCGCGGCCGAGAAGGGGCCGTCGAACGCGCCCGGATGCGACGCGGGCGAGGCGTAAAGCGTGTCCCCGAGCGCGTCCTCGACCTGCAGCGCGAGCAGCTCGTCGTTCGTGAGGTCGCCGATGAGCGAAGGCGGCAGGTAGTCGCCCTCTTCGTAATGAAGTCGGGTCAGGATGGACGGGAGCACGCGCCGATTGAGCTCGAAGCCGATCGCCGCCCGCGCGACCCCCAGATTGTCCTTGTCGAGCACGTAGACCAGCGTGTGCGGCTGGCCGTCCACCACCCCGGTCACGGAAGCCAGCTTCCAATCCGGCTGGTAGATCGACCGCGCGTGCGCCGCCAGCGTGTCCGTCATCCAGGTCTGTATGTCGGAGGGGACGTACGCGCCGCGCGTGGCGATGCAGCCCTGACGCAGGTCCATCCGGAAATAGGCGCGCACGAGCCGCGGCGGGATGTAGCGCATCTTCTCGGGCGGGATCACGAAGGCCGACGGCAGGGGCAGGTGCATGGAGTCGGCGGCGGCATTCGTTTGGAACAGCGGCTGCAGCGCCATTCCGTAGATCCAGAACAGCTCGCTCTTGATCGTACCCGCCGATTTCCAGGCCGCGAAGGCCGCGTAGTCGGTGAGCGTGCGCTCGGCGACCGCCCGGTGCGAGCTGGCCGCCACCTGGGCCTGGCGCGCGAGCAAGGCGGCCAGGCCGAGGGTCGCGAGCAGCAGCACCGCCACGAAGGCGGATCCCGTGCGGTGCGGCCGGCGTTGCCAGAAGGGGGCGGGAAGCGGCATGGGTCAGGGCGTGGATGCGGTCCGGAACGTGACGGTTTCAGAAGTTGCGCGCGGCAGCGTCCGCCGCAAGGGCGAAGCGGGCCCCCTTGCGGCCTGCCGCTCGGGGCGATGCCCCTTCTTGACCGTTTCCTGACATGCGGCGGACCGAACCCTTACCGCCCCTCGACCCGTCCGCACGGGGGGGAGGGTATGTTCGAGGCGTCGTGAGAAACGCTCACGCCCCACCCCGAGATCCAAGCACGGAGGTTCGTCATGCTCGCCATGCTGCTGCTCCTGGTCGCACCGCTGCTCGTGCCGGCGTTCCTGTCCATGGCGGTGATCGACACCGGCTCGACGGCCGGATCCGCGCGCGCGCCGGTCACGCTTCAGCCTCTCGTCGTCGAGGTCAGCCGCGTGTCGCCCGCGCCCGTTATCCAGGACGTGTCGCCCGCGCCCGTGATCCAGGAGTCGAAGACGGTCGAGGTCAAAGCGCCGTGTCACGGCCGCGGGCACGCCGACGCGGCGCGCCCCGCCGCGTGAGCCGGAGCGCCCGGCGGTGATCCGCGCGCTCCTTCTGGCCTTCGCCTTCGTGGTCCCGGTCGGCGTCTGGTCGGCCGCCGACCGGACCCGGAGCGCGGACGAGGCGGCCATCCGCCGCATCCTTCAGGTCTACCTGGATGGCCACGCCACCGGAAAGCGCGGGGTGCTGGCCGGCGCCTTCCATCCCGACGCGCGTCTCTCCTGGATGCGCGAGGGAGCCTACACAACGCGAACTCTGGAGGAGTATCTTCAAGGGTTCCCGGGCAAGCCCGCCGAAGACGAGGCGCAGTGGCGGCGGCGCATCGTCTCGGTGGACGTGGCCGGCACGGCCGCCGTGGCGAAGCTCGAGCTCGACCACCCGGCGAGGAGAATCACCGACTACATGACGCTGCTCGAGACGAGCGACGGAGAGTGGCGGATCGTGCACAAGAGCTTCGACATCGAGCCCAGGACGCCATGATACGCACCGAGTTGGCGCACGGCATGGCCGGGCTGGCGGCGTGCTTCGCGGTGGCGCTGACGCCCGCGTGCGGCGCCGGGCAGACGTCCGGCGCGGGCGAGACGAGCCGCGCGCTCGAGATCGTCGAGTACCGGATCCCGCGCGCGGGCGCCTTCCCCCACGACCCCGCGGTCGGCCCCGACGGCATCGTCTGGTACACGGACCAGGCCAACAGCTTCATCGGGCGGCTCGACCCCGAGACCGGTGCCATCACGGACTACGAGATCCCCACACCGCGTTCGGGGCCGCACGGGATCGAGGTCGCTCCCGACGGCCAGGTCTGGTTCACCTCCCAGGCGGCGGGCAAGATCGGCCGCCTGGATCCCGCGACCGGCAAGATCACCGAGTACCCCATGCCGGCCGGGGTCGGCGACCCGCACACGCCCATCGTGCACCGCGGCTACGTGTGGTTCACGGCCCAGCGCGCCAACGTCTACGGCCGCCTGGACCCCAGGACGGGGAAGGTGGACGTCTTCAAGGTGCCGACCCCGAACGCGCTGCCCTACGGCATCACGGCCGCGCCGGACGGCGGGATCTGGATCGCTTTCTTCGGGACGAACAAGCTGGGGCACGTGGTCCCCGAGGACGGCACGCTGCACGAGATCGAGCTGCCCGACGCGGGAGCGCGGCCGCGGCGGATCGCGGTGGATCGGGAAGGACGGGTCTGGTACACCGACTACGCGCGCGACAAGCTCGGGCTGCTCGACCCGAAGACGCAGGCGAAGACCGAGTTCGACACGCCCGACCCCGACTCCGGCCCCTACGGAATCACGATCGGACCCGACGGCCGCGTCTGGTACAACGAGTCCGCCAACGGGAGGATGGTGGCCTTCGATCCGGTGACGAAGACGAGCGAGACGCTCCGGATCCCGACCTCGGGGGCCATCGCCCGCCACATCGTCACCGACGCCTCACGAAAGCGCATCTGGCTCGCGCTCAGCGGGACCGGGCGCATCGGACGCATCGACCTGGGAAGCTGAGCGGACGTTCAGCCGGGCACCGAAGACCAAGCTCCGGCGCTCCGCCGCGACGCAGGGCGCGAGAGGTCAGTCTCGCGTCGCCGCGGGGAGCGGATTCCGCAGGAACATGTGGTCGGTGACGGGCCGGCCCCCGATCAGATGCTCCTGGATGATGCGCTCGAGGACGGGCGGATCGCAGCCCGCGTACCAGGTCCCCTCGGGATAGACCACTGCGATCGGCCCGCCCTCGCAGATCCGGAAGCAGTTCGCCTTCGTTCGCGCCACGCCGCCCCCCTCCGAGAGCCCCAGCTGCTTGAGCCGCCGCTTGAGGTAGTTCCAGGCGGCGAGCCCGCGCTCCTTGTCGCAGCAGTTGGGCTCGCTCTGATCGCAGCAAAGGAAGATGTGCCGCCGGATGGCGGGCGCTCCGATGACCTCCGCCAGCTCGCGCTGGCGCGGCAGATCGGGTGGCTCCGCTCGAGTTCCCGCCTCCGTCACTGGCCCGCGGGCGCCTTCATGGGCTTGCCCTGGTTCAAAGGCGGGACGCGACCCGCCTCGCTGGGACCGGCACCGCGTCCGGGCGCGGCGGCTCCCGGGGCCTTCTGGGTGAGCTCCAGCACGGTCTGGTCGGGCTGTCCGGTCTGGATCGTGAGCGGAGCCTTCGCCATCTCGGCCTCCACGTCCTCGATCCGGCGCGGAATGTTCGCCGTCATGTCCACGGCGTCCCCGTCCGTCACCAGCACGTCGTTCTCGAGCCGCACGCCGATGTTGTACCACTTGGGGTCGACGCCCGGCATGCCGGCGGGGATGTAGATCCCGGGCTCGTTCGAGAGGATCATCCCGGGCTTGAACTGGCGCGGCGAGCCGTCGGGCTCGTAGTAGTCGCCGGCGTCGTGCACGTCGAGCCCGATCCAGTGGCTGAGCCCGTGCATGTAGAAGCGGCTGAAGGCCTGGCTCTTCAGGTTCTCTTCGACGGTGCCCTGCAGGATGCCGAGTCGCACGAGACCCGCGGTCACCACCTCCGCGGCCCTGACGCTCGACTCTCCGATCGTGTGCCCGGGCCGCATGAGCTTCATGGCCTCGTCCTGGGCGTCGTAGATGATCTGGTAGATGGCGCGCTGCTCGGGCGTGAACTTCCCGTTCACGGGCACGGTACGCGTGACATCGGCCGAGTACATCGCGTACTCGGCGCCGATGTCCATCACCACCACCTCGCCCTTCTGAATCTGCCGGTTGTTCTCCTCGTAGTGCAGGGTCGTCGAGTTCGGCCCCGAGCCCACGATGGAAGGGAACCCGTAGCGCTCCGAGCCCCCCATCCGGTAGAGGTAATACTGCAGCGCCTCCAGGTCGTACTCGTGAAGACCGGGTGCCGCGGCCCGCATGCTGGCGCGCTGAGCGGCCTCGGTGATGTCGATCGCGCGCTGGAGACGGGCGATCTCCTCGGGCGACTTGATGAGTCGCATCTCGTGCACGATCGGCAGCGGGCTCGCGAACCCCGCACCCCCGGGCAGCTCGCCCTCGGCGAGCTCGCCGGCGGCGGGGGCCGGCGCCCTGGCTCCCGCCCACCCGCGGAGCTGATCCCCGAAGGTCAGGTCGCCCCCCGAGCTGTAGTAGACCTTCGAAGCGCCCTGGACGACGCGCGGGAGCACGACCGACAGGCTGTCCACCACGTAGGCGGCGTCGGCCTTGAAGACCTGCCTGGCGCCCTCCGCGCCGTAGCGGTGCCCGGTCCACGTCTCCTGCGCCGGGTCGCGCGGCTGCACGAAGAGCATGTAGGTCGGGCCGTTCCCCGCGTCGGCGTTCAAGACCGCCACCGCCTGCGGCTCCTCGAACCCGGTCAGATAGTAGAAGTCGCTGTCCTGCCGGTAGGGGTAGTCGATGTCGTCGTTCCGGTTGTAGACCGGCTTGGCGTGGAAGATCGCCACCCCCGAGCCCAGTCGCTTCAGAAACTCGGCCCGCCGCTGGGCGAACAGCTCCGGATGCTCGACCCCGTCCTTCGGCACCTGCGCCGCGGCTGCCGGCCCGGACGCCGCCACGAAGAGGAGAGCCGCGAGAAAGCGAAAACGCCTGCGCATCGACGAACTCCTTCGATTGGGAAGTGAACGCTGGATCCAATCAGTCCGCGGGACGGGAGACGGTGAGCGCCTCCAGGATGCGGCGCATGCCGTCGGGATCCACGCCCGCGTACCAGTTGCCGTCGACCAGGACGTTGGGGCCGACCTCGCAGCCGCCCACGCAGCGCACCGTCTCCAGGCTGAGGCCCGCTCCGGGCTCCGTACCCCCCGGTGTGAGGCCCGTCTCCTGACGCACGGCCTCGAGCAGGGCGAGGGCGCCGCGCTCCCGGCAGTGCTTGTGAACGCAGACCACGACGACGTGCGCCGCCGGGCGCTCGATGACGAAGCGGCCGCTCTCGGCGGCGAGGTACTTGAGATCCGCGGGGCGCACACCCAGAGCGCGGCCCGCCACCTGGAGCGTGGTGTCCGAGAGAGACCCGCGCGCGCGCTGGATGGCCTCGAGCACCGGCAGGATCGCGGCTCCGCCGGTGCCCAGCCGCCGTACCAGGTCGTTAACCTCGTTGCCGAGCTTCCCCGGGAACGAGTCCAGCATCTCGCCGGCTGAGTGTTCGGTCTCGGCGGTCATGCGAGTGTCCTCCGCAGGCCTTCCGGCAGGTCCGGCATCTCGACATCGAAGTCGCGACGCATGGCGGTCGTGTCGCAGACGTTGTCCTCTTCGAGCATGAGCAGCTGGTCGCGCGTGACGGGGGGAGTGGGCAGCAGGCGCTCGAGGACGGCGGCGTTCAGGCGCAGCGCCGGGAGCGGCACGTGGAGCTTCAAACGACGCGTTCCGAGAGCCGCCAGAATCTGATCGAGGATCTCGTCGAGCGTGTACGCACGCGGCCCGCCGAGCTCGTAGACACGGCCCGTCGTCCGGCCACGATCGACGCTCTGCAGGAAGCACGCGGCGACGTCCCCCACCCATACCGGCTGCATGCGGTTCCTTCCATTGCCGGGCACGGGCAGGACCGGGCTCTTGCGGATGATCGAGACGAACTGCGACACGAAACCGTCGCCCCTCCCGTAGACGATGGATGGCCGGTGGATCGTCCATTCGATCCCGCTCGCGCGCACGGCCTCCTCACCCAGCCACTTGGTCCTGTGATACTCGCTGCGCGCGTCGGGGCGCGTCCCGAGCGCGCTCATGTGAACGAGCTTGCGGGCTCCCGCCCTCCGGGCCGCCCGAGCCGCGTTCGCTGCACCTCGATGGTGGACCGCCTCGAAGGTGTTGCGGCCCTTCTCCTGGATGATACCGACCAGGTGGACGACCGCTTCGGCTCCTTCGAAGGCCCGCGCCAGGGAGTCCGCGTCCTGAACGTCACCCGGGGCGAACTCCGCGCCCAGGCCCAGAAGCTCTTGGGCGCCTTCGGCATCGCGGGCCACGACCCGAACGCGCAGTCCCTCCGCGAGGGCGGACCTTGCGACCTGCGATCCGATGAAGCCCGTCCCGCCCGTAATGGCTATCACGCAAACTCTTGTGGATCAGTGACTTGACTGCCGGAAACCCCCCATCTCTGGCGACCGGCTCGATCCTCTATATAATACCCCCGCGTCTGGGCCCGCGAATCCCCGACGGGTCGAACGGTCGCCAGGGCGGGACGGGCGGCCCAAATCGCCTTCGCGGCGCCGCGCACTCGATACCGCCGCGACTCCTCTGCCTGCTCCAAAATCGGATGGAAACCAGCCTGGAGACCACGCGCGCGCATCGCTTCCTGCTCGCGGGCGAGCTGCGAGAGGGTTCCACGACGCGTCCGATCACGAGCCCCTACTCGGGCGAGGTCGTGGGCCTGGCTCCGGTCGCTACGCGCGACGACGTCGTGCATGCCATCGACGCCGCCGCCGCGGCGGCCGAGGCGGCGCGCGCGCTGCCCTCGTACGCCCGGGCCGAGGCGATCCGCCGGCTCCGCGAGGAGCTCCTCACGCGGCGCGAAGCGCTCGCCAGGCTGCTCGCCCTCGAGGCCGGGAAGCCCATCTCCCAGGCGCGGATCGAGATCGACCGCGGACTCTTCGTGCTCGAGATCGCGGCTGAAGAGGCGAAGCGTCTCGGGGGCGAGCTCCTGCCGCTCGACTTGATTCCCGCCGGCGAGCGGCGCTGGGGCATCACCCGCCGCTTTCCGCTCGCACCCATCTCGGCCATCGTTCCCTTCAACTTTCCGTTCATGCTGGCGATCCACAAGCTCGCACCTGCGATGGCCTGCGGGGCCACCATGGTCCTCAAGCCGCCGCCGCAGGACCCGCTCTGCACGCTCGCCCTGGGCGAGGCCCTGCTGGAGAGCGGCTATCCGCAGGGGGCGATCAGCATCGTGCCCTGCTCCGTCGAGGACGCGGCACCCCTGCTGGAGGATCCGCGGGTGCGGGTGGTCACCTTCACCGGGTCGGCGAAGGTCGGATGGATGATCCGCGAGAAGGCGACGAAGAAGAAGGTGACCCTCGAGCTGGGCGGCAACGCCGCGGTGCTCATCGAGCCCGATGCCGATCTGGACCACGCCGCGCGGCGCTGCGCCATCGGCGGCTACTCCTACGCCGGCCAGTCCTGCATCTCGGTCCAGCGGATCCTCGTCCATCGCGACGTCTACGGCGACTTCCTGAAGCGCTTCACGGAGCGCGTGGCCGCGCTGCGTACGGGCGATCCGCTCGACGAGGCCACCGACGTGGGCCCGCTCATCGACGAGGTCAACGCGCGCCGCGCGGAAGCCTGGATCGAGGAGGCGGTGCGCGGCGGCGCCCAGATCGCCGTGGGAGGCCGCCGGCGTGGCTCCATCCTCGAGCCTACCGTGCTCCTGGGCACGCGCCCGGACATGCGGGTCAACTGCGAGGAGGTCTTCGCCCCGGTGACGACGGTACGGCGCTACGGCGACTTCGAGGAGGCTCTCACGATCCTCAACGACTCGCCCTTCGGCCTGCAGGCGGGCCTCTTCACGCATGACATTTCCCGCATCTGGCGCGCGTTCGAGGTCGCCGAGGTGGGGGGACTCGTCGTGAACGACATCTCGAGCTTCCGGGTGGACCACATGCCGTACGGAGGTGTGAAGGAGTCCGGCCAGGGGCGCGAAGGAGTGCGCTACGCGATCGAGGAGATGACCGAGCTCAAGCTGCTGATCCTGTCCTGAACCCGCCGCGCGAGGAGTCGCCAGTGATGCCGATGTCGCCGTCCTCCGCCGTACGTCTCTGGGCCGGCGGCGGTCTGGCCCGCTCGCCAAGGAAACCCATTGGCTCGCTGTGCCAGCCGCCACCGGCCCGCTCGGGCAACACGGGCCGACCACCCGCCGGCCTCGGCAAGGCCGGCGGCGGTCTGGCCCGCTCGCCTCTGCCATCATTGTCCTCGCCTGGCAGAGAACCCGATGGACGCTTCGCCACCACGGTTGCAAGCAAGGTTGGCTCGCTGTGCCAGCCGCCACCGGCCTGCTCGGGCCGTGCGGCCGGATCACGCGCCGGCCTGACTGGCATCGTCCTCGCCCTCCTGCTCGCCGCGCCCCTCCACGCCCAGGTCGCCGCACCCGAGCCCCTGACCCGGCGGCTCCCGCCCGCCCAGGGCTTCCGGGTCTTCATCGTCCCCGACATGGAGGGCATGGGGAGCTCGGTGGATCCGCACGAGGTCATCGCCGGGGTCGAGGGCGAGCGCTACAAGACCCTCACCAGCTCCGACTACTGGGATCGGTTCCGGGGCCTCCTCACGCAGGAGGTAAACGCGGCCATCCGCGGCGCGCGGCGGGCGGGGGGTACGGACTTCGTCGTGAACGAGGGCCACGGCGGGAACCTCTTCGCCAACGTGATGCCGTGGGACCTGGATCCCGAGGCCGTGCTGATCCGCGGCTGGCCCAAGCCGATCGTGATGATCACCGGGCTCGACGAGAGCTTCGGCACGATGATCTTCACGGGCGCTCACGCCAACGCCGGCAGCCCCGGCGTGATGGCGCACAACTTCGCCTTCGACGACTTCACGGTGAACGGCAAGAAGCTGAACGAAGTCGGGATCAACGCCCTGATCGGGGGCGAGATGGGTGTGTCGGTCTCGATGGTGACGGGGGACGACGTCCTCGTGAAGGAGACGCAGGAGATGCTCGGGAACGGGGTGATCGGGGTAGTCGTGAAGAAGGCCATCGGGACCACGGCGGCCATCACCTACAGCCCGACCAGGGTCCGCCGTATGATCGAGGCGGCGGCGACGGAAGCCGTGCGGCGCGAGCGCCGGGGCGACTTCGCGCCTCTGACCATGGAGAAGCCTTACCGGGTGGAGTTCACGCTGCGCGCCACGTACCCCGCGGAGTACGTGACGGGGGTCGAGCAGCTCGAGGGCTTCCAGCTCGAGAAGACGAGCGAGCGCTCCTTCCGGATGACGACCGACGACGCCAAGCAGATCGGGAACCTCTTGAACGCCATCGAGGCGGTCGTCCTCCGATGAGGCGCAGGAGCGGGAATCCTGCGCTGCCCGTGGTTGTCGCCCTGGCGATCCTCGGGCTGGCCCTGGCCGGCGCCCCCGCCAGGGAGCTCCCGCGCGCCGCGGGAGCTCACGCCCCGGGCAGCGAGCTGGCGGCGCCGGGAGCGGGCTCGCGTCGGGAGTCGGCGGAAGCGCCCTCACGGGCGGAGTCACCCGGAGCGGCCTCGCGCCCGCCGTCGCTCGCGACCCCACGACCGGCCGCCGGGTTCAAGGTCTTCCTGGTCCCCGACATGGAGGGCATGGCCGGGACGGTGTTCCCCCGCGAGGTGCTCTCGGGTGCCGAGGCCGGCTGCGAGACCTGCCGCACGAGCCCCGACTACGCGCGCTTCCGGCGGCAGATGGCGGAAGACGCGAACGCCGTGATCGCCGGGGCGCGTGCGGCGGGTGCGACGGAGTTCACCGTCAACGAGGGACACGGCGGAAATGACTTCGCGAACATCGAACCCTTCGACCTGGACCCGGCGGCCATTCTGATCCGCGGCTGGCCCAAGCCGCGGGTCATGATCACGGGCCTCGACGACAGCTACGACACGGTGATGTTCATCGGCGCCCACGCGAACGCCGGGAGCCCGGGGGTCATGGCCCACAACTTCGCGGTGGACGCCTTCACGGTGAACGGCGTGTCGTTGAACGAAGTCGGGATCAACGCCCTGATGGCCGGGCAGCTGGGCGTCTCCGTCTCGCTCGTCTCGGGGGACGACGTGCTGGTGGCCGAGACCCACGACATGCTCGGCGACTTCGAGGACGTGGTGACGAAGATCGCCTATGGCCGGACCGCCGCCGCGACTTATACGCCGGCCAAGGTGCAGGCGCGCCTGCGCGAGGCGGCTCGCCAGGCGGTGCTGAACGAGCGGCGGGGGATGTACGCGCCGTTCGTCCTGTCGAAGCCGTACCGCGTGGAGTTCACGCTGCGGAAGTCCTTCACGGACAAGGGCGACGCGGTGGCGGGGCTCACACGCTACGGTCTGGAGCGGACGGGGCCCGCCTCCTTCCGCTTCGAGACGAACGACGCCTTCGACATCGGCGACCTGATGAACGACCTGGAGCTCATCGTCTTCTGAGAGACGCTCAACCCCTGGCCAGTCGAGGAACCGTGCTCCTGTCCATCGTCATGCTGCTCGCCCTCTCCGCCTCCACGCTCTTCGCTCAGCAGGGCCAGCAGGGCCAGCCGCCTGCCACGACGGGGCCCGACTCGGTGTCCCGCGCCTTCATGGCCGCCGCCCAGGCCGACACCACCCCGGCCGAGGCGCACTTCGGCGTGACCGAGTACGCGCTGGCCCGGCAGAAGCTCGAGGAGGACATGCAGAAGGGTGGGTTCACGGTCTACATCATCGGCGACATGGAGGGGCTTGCCGGGGCGGTCATGAACGCGACCGAGATGCGGCCCGTCTATCGCGGCGGTCACCCCGAGCACGAGCGCTTTCGGAAGGAGCTGACCGACGAGATCAACGCGGCCATCGCCGGCGCGCGGGCCGCCGGCGCGACCCAGTTCGTCGTGAACGACGGCCACGGGGGGACGCTCTTCCGGAACACCCTGCCCGACGAGCTCGACCCCGAGGCGATCCTGATCCGCGGCTACCCGAAGCCGATCGTGATGTCCACCGGGCTCAACCCCGAGGTGGACGCGATCTTCATCATCGGCGCCCACGCCAACGCCGGCACGCAGGGCATCATCTCCCACAACTTTGCCTTCGACTCCTTCACGATAAACAGCAAGGTGCTGGACGAGGCCGCGATCGCGGCCTTCATCGGCGGCGAGATGGGCGTGCCGATGGCGCTGGCGACGGGCGACAACGTGCTCACGGCCGAGGTCCAGGAGATGCTGGGCCCCATCGAGACGGTCACGGTCAAGCAAGCCTACGGGCGGAGCGCGGCCGCGACGATCGCCCCCGAGAAGGTGCAAGCGCTCATCCGCCGGGCCGCGGCGCGGGCCGTGCGGCGCGTCCGGCAGGGGGCGCTCAAGCCGCTCACGCTGGAGAAGCCCTACCGGGTGGAGTTCTGCATGCGGAAGACCTACGACCCGTGGGTGGCGGAGCGCGTCGGGAAGCTCGAGGGCGTAGAGCCGGGAGCGGGCGCGGGGTGCTTCACGTACACCACGGAGTCCGCCGAGGAGGTGGGGAACCTGCTCAACAAGGTGGAATGGGTGGTGCTCAAGTCCTAGCGGCGCCGACCGGCGCGACCCGAGCACGGAAAGCGAAAGCCCGCCAAAGGAACCTGGCGGGCTTTGCTATGATCGGCGGTGGTAGCGGAACTTCTAACCCACCCCAACCCGTACTTTTGGGGTTTGGAACTACTTCTTCTTCTTGGCCTTCTTCTTGGCCGGAGCCTTCTTCTTCTTCGAGGCCTTCTTCGTGGCCATCTGAGAACCTCCTGAAGAGTGGAACCTTGCCACCGCCGAGGCCTTCGCGCGGGATTTTATTACGTGGCGCGAAGACTTGTCAATAGGTTCGTAACAAAAATCGCGCCATGATTTGCCGCACGACGCGCGCTACGACCCGCCGCGGAAGCGACGCAAAACGCCACGGGTCTCGCGCCTCGCACCGGTGAAACGTGATTTCCACGATCTCGCGGCCCGCGATCGCGCGATCGCGCGTCTCACGCGCGCGCCATCAGCGGAGCGTCGCCCGCGGGGATCGGCGTGGGCGGAAGTTTCCCCGGCGCGCCGTTCCACGGCGGAGGCAAGAGGTCGATGACGGGCGCGCTCACCTGCAGGATCCAGGGCGAGAGGCGCGACTCGGCGCGCTCGCGCTCGAGGACCGTGAAGCCGTTCAGGAGCGCCAGCGCCACCCCGGCGATCATGATCGCGCTGAGCGCCGCCGGAACGATGCCGAGCGGGCGGTTCACGACCTGCAGGTGGAGCAGCTTCACGAGCTGGGTCGCCAGGGTCCCCAGGGTGTCGAGCACGAGCGCCACCGCCAGCGCGATCAGGATGAACGAGACGAGCCCCGCCACGGCGAACTTGTCCGTCCAGCGCATGAAGAGGGGAACCAGGAGGTGGAAGTAGATCGAGCCCAGCACGAAGCCCAGGACGAGCCCGGCCAGATTGGCGGCGGCCTTGACGAACCCCGAAGCGAGCCCGGCGAGGGTGCCGACCAGGAGGAAGAGCAGAAGGCCCAGGTCCAGAAGGTTCACGCCCTCAAGATAGCACCCTGACTCCGGACCCGCCGGATCGGCTGCCGAAACGCCGGGCGGGGCGGTGCGCCGGCAGCAGGCCGCGCGTTCGGGGCGACCTTCGCGCGTCCGAGTTAGCTTTCCCCCCGGCAAGAGCGCGGTCCGCGCCGTCCAGTCTTCCGCGCTGCGAGGGATCCCGATGCCGTTCGACTCCCGTCGTCTGAAGGAGCGCAAGCTGGTCCAGTGGGCTCTGGCCTATCTGGCCGGAGCCTGGGTGCTGCTCCAGGTGCTGGGGCTGGTGGCGGACGCGTTCGACTGGTCTCCTCTGGTCCTCAGGCTCGCCTTCGTCGTCTTCGGCGTCGGATTCCTCGCGGCGCTGGTCCTGGCCTGGTTTCATGGCGAGCGGGGCCGCCAGCGGCTGAGCGGCCCCGAGCTGCTGCTCCTGTGCATTCTGCTGGGTGCAGCAGGCGTGGGCGTCGAGGTCGTCCGCCGCAGCGCGACGCGCGCATCCGCGAGCTCCGCGACGGTCTCGCGGTCGGATGAGGTGAGCCGTGGCGGTGTTGAAAGAGACAGCATGGCGACCGTGGCGCCGGGCGCCGTGGCAAGCGCCCAACAGAGTGCCGTGGCCGTCCTGCCGTTCGTGAACATGAGCTCCGACCCGGAGAACGAGTACTTCAGCGATGGCATTACCGAGGAGCTGATCAGCGACCTCTCCCAGGTGGCCGGGCTCCGGGTCGCCTCGCGGACCTCGGCCTTCACCTTCAAGGGGCGAACCGTGGACGTCCAGGAGGTGGGCAGGCGGCTCAACGTCGGGGCCATTGTCGAGGGCAGCGTGCGCAAGGAGGGCAGCCGCCTGCGCATCACCGCCCAGCTCGTGGACGCCGCGAACGGCTTCCACCTGTGGTCCGAGGCCTACGACCGCGAGCTGAAGGACGTCTTCGCCATCCAGGAGGAGATCTCGCGGGCGATCGTGGACGCCCTGAAGATCCGGCTGACGGCCGGCGACGGCGGCCTCCGCGCCACGCACCGGACGAGCGACCCGGAGGTCTACTCGCACTACCTGAGGGGCCGCTACCTATGGAACCAGCGGAAGGAGGCGGCGCTGAGGAACGCGATCGAGGAGTTCGAGGCGGCGCTCGCCATTGACCCCGGCTTCGCGGCGGCCCAGGCCGGCCTCGCCGACGCGTACGTGGTCCTCCCCGTCTTCTCGTCCATTGCCATGGCCGAGGTCATCCCCAAGGCGAAGGCGGCCGTACTGCGCGCGCTCGAGCTCGACCCCGGGCTGGCCGAGGCCCACGCGACGCTGGGAACGATCAAGACCTACTACGACTGGGATTGGGCGGGAGCCGAGCGCGAGTACCGGACGGCGATCGAGCTCAATCCCAGCTACGCCAGCGCCCACCAGTGGCTGTCGGAGCACCTGCAGATCACCGGTCGCTTCGACGAGGCGCTGGCGGAAGCCCGGCAGGCCCAGAGCCTCGACCCGCTCTCGCCGGTGATCGGCCTGGTGCTGGGGAGCGCGCTCGTCCACGTCGGGGACCTGACGGGGGCGCTCGACGCGTTCCACGCGGCGCTCGAGCTGGATCCCAACTTCGGTGATCTCTATACGGACATCGGCACGCTGTATCTCAGCCAGAGAAAGTACCCGGAAGCAATCGAAGCCCTCGAACGAGCGGCCGCCTACACCCGGAGCCCGACCGCACGGGGCAAGCTGGGCTTCGCGCTCGCCGCGGCGGAACGCACGGAAGAGGCCCGAGCGATCCTCAGAAGCCTCGAGCAGGAACGGCGGACCGATTTCATTCCCGCGTCCTCGATCGCGATGGTCCACCTGGGGCTCGGGGAGAAGGGCCTGGCACTCGACTGGCTGGAGAAGTCCCGCGACGATCACGACTGGGAGATGCCCTGGCTCAAGGTGGAGTCCATCTGGGAGACTCTGCGCGGAGAGCCGAGGTATCGGCGCATTCTCGAGACGATGGGTCTCGACAACCCCACGGCGGCGGATCTGGCGCCCGACCCGGGGCCGTCCTAGCTTTTTCCGGACACATTCCCCGGTAGCTCAGTTGGTAGAGCAGGTGGCTGTTAACCACCCTGTCGCTGGTTCGAGTCCGGCCCGGGGAGCCATTTTCGAGGAGAGGGGGCCCAATCGCGCCCCCTCTCGTCGTTTCAGGGCCGTCGGTGTCCGAGGCGCGTCCTGCCGAGGCCCGAAGAGGGGGCCAGCTTTTCTCTCCGGGGCCATTGCACGCCGTCTCGGAAGCCGCTAAGTTGATGCTGCGAAGGCGCGTCGTACGGCGCGTCAGGAAACCAGCGTAACGGTTTGAATGGGACCTGGCTCAGCGCGCGGGTCCTTTTTCGTTTACGCTGGAGTTGCCGGACCGGATCCGCGGGCGATAGCCTGGGCACCGAGGACGGCAGGCCCGTCGCGGAGGCAGTACCGCGAACACCAGCGGCAGGAATGGGGGTCGGTATCCGGTCCCCGGCCGCGCAAGCAGGAGGAGCAAGGAATGAGCGTCAAGGGAACGGTGAAGTGGTTCAACGACAGCAAGGGCTTCGGCTTCATCACACCCGAGGGCGGGCAGAAGGATTGCTTCGTCCATCACTCGGCCATCCGCGGGGAAGGCTTCAAGTCCCTGTCGGAGGGCGACCGCGTCGAGTTCGACATCGTCCAGGGTCCGAAGGGACCCGCGGCCGAGAACGTCACCAAGGTTCAGGACTGAGCCTCGCTTCACCGATCCGGCAGGAAAGGCGAGGCCCCCGCGAACATCGGGGGCCTCGTCGCTGAGCCTCGTTCCGCCGCGCCGGCACGGGGGCCGCATCCCAGGAGGAGTCGATGAACACGCAGGAGACCGAGCCGGAGCGCTGGCGGGTGGGGACCCCTCCCGCGGCTGCCCGCCGCTACTACGAGCACAAGAACGTCCGCTTCGCGCTGGCGCCCTCGAGCGTCATCCGCGGCGGCTGGACGTTTCAGCCCTTCGGTCGTGAGCCCCTGCACTTCGGAACGTGGGAGGAGACGGTCGCGGCGGTCGAGTCGACGTGCGCGGCGATCGCCAAGCACCGTGCCGACCGGAGATCCCGGTAGCCCGATCGGCGGCTTCGCAGGGCGGGGGACTTGCCCACCTACCTCGTCGAACGCTTTCTGCGCGACCTCACCAGCGACCAGCTGAGCGACTTCGCGCGCGCGGCCCGGCGGGCCGCCGGCGAGGCGGTTGGCGGGGGCCAGGCCGTTCGCTACCTGCGCTCGGTCTTCGTTCCCGGCGAGAAGCGTTGCTACTGCCTGTTCGAGGCTCCGTCGGCCGCGGCGGTGCGCAAGGTGAACGAGCGCGCGGAGCTTCCCTTCGAGCGCGTGATCGAGGCCGTGCAGGTTTCCGTGGACGAGCTCGACCGCCTCTAGCCTTCGACGTCGCGCAGCCCCGGGATGGCTGACCTCGACCGCAAGGAGCTGCCTGGCCACCAGGCGCGCTCCCAGCCCGGCGTCTCGGCCTGGATCGCGGTCTCGGTCGGCGTGGCGCTGGTCGGGGCCGGCGTGTTGTTGGGGCTCTACCTGGCGGGCAAGGTGCCCCGCGTGGGAAAGCCACGAGCTGCCCCCGTGCTGGTCCTGCCCTTCGCCGTCGTGGTGGCGCTCCTCGGCCTGAGCCTGCTCGCCTCGGAAGTCGCGCGCCGGTTGCGCGCCGCCCGGGCGCGGCGGCTCGGCCTCGCTGGAGTGGGCCAGCCCTGGCTCGCCGACCATCGCTGGGACCCGCGCGGCGCGCAGGACGACACGTTTCGCAGGGCGCTGAGGAACCTCGCGGGTGCGCTTCTGATCGGGCTCTTCCTCGTGCCCTTCAACTGGCTCGCGTTCGGCCCGGGCGGGGAGCTGCCCGCGATGGGGCGAGTTTTCTTCGGGCTCGTGACGGGGCTCTTCGACGTCCTGGTGGTGGGCCTCTTCGGGTACGGGCTCTACCTGCTCGCGCGGCGCGCCACCTACGGCTCGAGCTTTCTGCGCTTCCAGAGCTTCCCGTTCCTGATGGGACGGCCCATGGCGGCCAACCTGAGGCTCGGCCGGCGCGTTCCGGGGGACCGGCCGCTGGTGGCCACCCTGCGCTGCGTCGAGGAGAGCTGGGAGAATCGCGGGTCGGAGAGCGCTTCGACCGTCTGCTACCAGCTGTACGCCGACTCGCGCGCGATCGCGCCTCCGTTCGCGCGCACCGGGGAGGGATGGGAAGCGAGCCTCGGCTTCAAGCTGCCGGAGCTGCCCATCGGCACCCGGCTGGCGGCCCGCCCGCCGCGCTACTGGGAGCTCGAGGTCAGGTCGGAGGGACCCGGAGTGGACTATGCCGCGACGTTCCTGGTGCCCGTTTACGAGCAACCTTCGACGCGGGCGTAAAATGAAACGCCGCCGTCACTTGTCGGCTCTGCCAGGCCGGCAGTTGCAGGCCCGCGCCGCTCGACCATCTTAGGAGAATGGCGACACCCCGGGAGACATCCATGATTCGTCGCATCCTGGTGCCGCTCGACGGCTCGCAGATCGCCGAGCGCGCGCTGCCGCACGCGGCCGCGCTGGCGCGCGCCTTCGAGGCTCAGGTCGTGCTGCTCCAGGTCCTGGCCGGCGGCGAGCGGCGTTCGGGGCGGATGCCCGTGGACGCGGCCGAGTGGCGCCTGCGCCGCAGGGAGGCGGTCGCCTACCTGGGCGTGCACGCCACGCGTCTCAAGGAGAGCGGGCTCAAGGTCCGCGGCGAGGTTGCCGAGGGCAACGTCGAGGAGACGATCGTCGGCGAGGCCATCGCCCGCCGGGCGGACCTGATCGTCGTCAGCACGCACGGTCGCGGCGGCTTCACGGAGTTCGGGTTGGGCGGCACGGCCGCCAAGGTCCTCGTGAGCGCGGGGGTCTCGCTGCTCGTGGTGCGCGCGACCGCGGAGCCCGCCGAGGTGGCGGACCCGGCACCCGGCTACCGGCGCGTGCTGGTCGCGGTGGACTGCTCCCCGCGCTCCGACTGGGCGCTGCACCTGGCGGCCCGCCTCGCGCGCGCGAGCGGGGCCGAGTTGATCGCGGCCCACGTGGTTCCCGTCCCCGAGCTGATCCAGCGCTCCCCCCAGACACCCAAAGAGGCGCGTGTGGCCGAGAAGGTCGTGGAGCTCAATCGCCAGGCCGCCCAGGCCTACCTGGACGAGGCCGCCGCCAAGCTCGGCGGACCGGGCCTGGACGTGCGCACGGTGCTCACTGTCTCGCCGCGCGTGGCGCAGGCGCTCGAGGATCTGGCGCAGGTCGAGGGCGCCGACCTGATCGTCCTCTCGGCGCATGGCGCCTCCGGCCCATCCCCCTGGCCCTACGGCAGCGTGGCGGGCATGCTGGCCGCCTTCGGCACCACACCGCTTCTGATCTTCCAGGACGTCGCCCGCTCGACCCCCGAAGAGAGCGCTCCGGCGCAACAGGGCGCGGCCCTCACGGATCACGTGTGGTCGCGGTAGACGAGCAGGTCGCGCACCCACCACCTGTCCCCATAGAAGAGACGGCGGCGCGGGACGCCGCGGCGCACGTCGTCGGACGCGCGCCCGGTGGAACAGGCCATCGCGCGCAGGTCCTCCTCCTGCACCGCACCTTTCGCGAGGCGTACCGCCGGCTGGCCGCCACACCCGGGTCGCCGGAATCCCGCTCGCACGCGGGCGAGTGGCTTCTCGACAACCAGCACGTGGTGCTCGAGGCGCTGCGTCAGTGCGCCGAGAGCCTGCCCCGCGGCTATCAGCGGCAGCTGCCCAGGCTCGTTCAGGGTCCGCTCGCGGGCCGCCCGCGCGTCTACGCCGTGGCGCGCGGGAGCCTCGCGGCCTCGGACGGGCACGTGGACATGGAGCGGGCCGCGCGCTACGTGACGGCCTACCAGAGCGTGAGCCCGCTCTCGATGGGCGAGCTCTGGGCGCTCCCGACCATGCTGCGCCTGGCCGTGCTGGAAGATCTCGCGGAGGCGGCGGCCGAGCTCGCCGGACCGGCTTCGGGTACGGATGTCGGGGTCGCCATCGGCACGAGTTCCCGGCCGGGCAAGGCCCCGGATTCGCCGCCGGGCGGCGCGCTGGACTATCGGCGGGACGAGGTCTGGGATCCTCGGCCAGGCGAGGCCCCGGATTCGCAGCCCGGCGACGCGCCGGATCGCGCTCCCACCGATTCCCCTGTCCCCACGATCCTCGAAGATCCGGCCCCCGTCTCGCTCGCGATCGTGGGGCTGCGCACGCTGGCCGCCGAGGACTGGAAGGTCTTCTTCGAGGCCACGAGCCGGGTCGAGGAATGGCTCCGCAAGGACCCCGCGAAGGTCTATGCGCGGATGGAGTTCGCGACCCGCGACGCCTACCGGAAGGCCGTCGAGCGCATCGCCCGCGCCGCGGGCCGCCGCGACGGGGAGGGCGAGGAAGCGGTGGCACGGGCGGCGGTCGAGCTCGGCCGCGAGGCCGGGTCGGCGGACACGCGCCGCGCGCACGTGGGCTGGTATCTGGTCGACGAAGGGTGGAGCGCGCTGGAGGCCCGGATCGGTGCGGCTTCCCGCCCGCTCGCCCGGCTGGGACGCCGGCTGGCCCGGCACGCCACGGCACTCTACGTGAGCGGTGTGGGGCTCGTGGCCTCGAGCGCGCTCGCGGCACTCCTGCTCCACATGGTCGCGCAGGGCAGCGGACCGCTCCAGGCGGCGGTCGCCGCGCTGCTGGGGGCCGTGCCGGCGCTCACGGTCGCGGTCGGGTTCGTGAACTGGGCGGTGACCCACCGGGTCAAGCCGCGGCTCCTGCCCAAGCTCGACCTCGAGGACGGCATCCCCGACGACCTGCGCACGATCGTGGTCGTGCCCTGCGTCTTCTCTTCCGCCGAGGAGGCCCGGACGCTGCTCCGGGACCTCGAGGTCAACTACCTCGCGAACGCCGACCCCTGCCTCTCGCTGGCGCTCCTCTCCGACTTTCCCGACGCCGCGCAGCAGCACCTGCCCACCGACCACGCGCTCATCGCCACCGCCCGGGCCGGGGTCCGCGAGCTGAACGAGCGCTACGGCGGCGGGCGGCTGCGGCCCTTCCATCTCTTCCATCGCGAACGTCGCTGGAACCCCGGCGAGAACCGCTGGATGGGCTGGGAGCGGAAGCGCGGCAAGCTCGAGGAGTTCAACCTCCTGCTGGGCGGGGCCGGGGACACGAGCTTCGTGGTCCACGAGGGCGACCCCGAGGTCCTCTCCGGCGTGCGCTACGTGATCACCGTGGACGCCGACACGTTCCTGCCGCCCACCGCGGCGGCGCGCTTGCTGGGGACCATGGCTCATCCGCTGAACCGCGCGGAGTTCGGCCCCGACGGCCGCGTCACCGCCGGCTACACGGTGCTCCAGCCGCGGGTCGAGACGGTGCCCGGCGGTGCGCGGCACACGCTCTTCTCGCGCGTCTTCGAGGCCGACACGGGGCTCGACCTCTACACCCACGCAGTCTCGGACGTCTACCAGGACCTGGCGGGCGAGGGCGTCTTCGCGGGGAAGGGGATCTACGACCCGCAGGCTTTCTCGCGCGCGCTCGCGAACCGGGTTCCCGAGAACGCGCTCCTCTCGCACGACCTCTTCGAGGGCGCTCATGGCCGGGCCGGCCTGGTCTCGGACGTCGCGGTCTTCGAGCAGTTCCCGGCCCACGTGCTCACGTACATGCGCCGCCTCCACCGCTGGGTGCGAGGCGACTGGCAGCTCCTGCCGTGGCTCGGCGCGCGCGTGCCGGGAGCGGGCGGGACCCGGCTGTCGAACCCGCTCTCGCTCCTCGACCGCTGGAAGATCCTGGACAACCTGCGGCGGAGCCTGCTCGCCCCCACGCTCCTCCTGCTCGCCGTCGCCGGGTGGCTCTGGCTCCCCGGTCCGGCCTGGCTCTGGACGGCGCTCGTGATCGGCGTCCTCGGCACGCCGATCTTCCTGCAAGGGGCGGCCACGGTGAACCGCGTGGTCAAGGCTTCCCGCCAGCGCCCGTCGATCGGCCTCACCCATGAGCCCCCGGCACTCTGGCAGGGCCTCCGCTCGCTGGGGGCGAACCTCTGGCGCTGGTTCCTGGCCCTGGCCTTCCTGCCCTTCGAGGCCGCAGTCGCGGGCGACGCCATCGGACGCACGCTCTTCCGGCTGGCGGTCTCCCGCAAGCGGCTCCTGGAGTGGACGACCGCCGCCCACTCGGCTCGCGCGCTGGGAAGCCGCACGCGGGCCGGTTTGGTCTGGCGGAACATGCTCGCGGCCCCGATCACGGGACTGCTCGTGCTGGGGGCGGTCGTCTGGCTGCGCCCCGCGGCCATCCCGGCCGCCGCACCGCTGGCGCTCCTCTGGATCGCGGCACCGGCGATCGCGCATCGCATCAGCCGCCTCATCCGTCCGCGCGCCGAGCCCGCTCCGATCGAGGATCGCGCGCGCCTGCAGCTCCTCGCGCGCCGCACGTGGCTCTTCTTCCAGCACTTCCTGGGGCCGGCCGACCACTGGCTCCCGCCCGACAACTACCAGGAGCAGCCGGGCGCCATCGTGGCCCGGCGCACCTCGCCCACCAACGTCGGGCTGGCTTTCCTCTCCGCGCTGGCCGCCTACGACCTGGGCTACGCCGGCGCGCTCACGATGAGCGCCACGGTGCGCAGCACGCTCGAAAGCCTGGAGCGGCTCGAGCGCCACCGGGGTCACTTTCTCAACTGGTACGACACTCGTACGCTGGCCCCCCTGTCGCCGCGCTACGTCTCGACCGTGGACAGCGGCAACCTGGCGGCGTCTCTCCTGGTGCTGGCCCGCGGCTGCCTCGGACTGGTCGCCGCACCGGTCGTGCGCCCCGCGCAGGCCCGAGGCGTCCTCGACACGCTCTCACTCCTGGAGTCCGCCGCCCGGTCCTTCGACGCGCCGGGCCTGGGGCCCGCGCTGAAGGCGGTCCTGGACCGGACGGAAGAGATCCGGACCTTGCTCACGCGGACTCTGGCGGAAGGAAGCTCGCCCGAGCTGGCCCGGATCGCGGCGGAGCTCGTCGAGCGCGACCTGCCCGAGCTCGAGGGGCGGGTCGTGCGGCTCGCCGAGAGCGCTCCTCTCGGCCAGGATCCCGGGAGCCTGCGCGAGCTCCGCATCTGGACCACGGCCCTGCGCCGCGACCTCGAGCTCCTGCTGCGCGAGGCGGAGCAGCTCGCACCCTGGCTGCTCCTCATGCGCGAGATCCCCGAGCTCTACCGCCAGCCCGACTTCGAGGCCGCACCGGCCTGGCGCGCCCTGGCCGACGCGCTGCCCGCGCGCCCCATCCTGGGCCAGGTCCCCAAGATCTGCCGACGGGCCCGGAAACGTCTCGCGCAGCTCGACGCGCGGCTGGAGAGCGCCGGTGCCGGAGTCGAGCCCAATGCCCCCGGGGCCGCCGCCGCCGCTTCCGTGTCCGACGCGGCTCTCGTCGAAGCGGCGCGCGCCTGGAACGCGCGGCTCGCCCGGGCGCTGGACGAGGCTCGGCAGGTGGCCGAGCACCTGCTCTCGGCCCTGCGCGACGTGGCTCGCCGCTGCGAGCCCATCGTCCAGGCCATGGACTTCGGCTTCCTCTACGACCGCCGCCGCGGGCTCTTCCACATCGGGTACGACGTGACGGCCGGCGCCGACGACCCGAACTACTACGATCTGCTGGCCTCCGAGGCGCGCCTGGCGAGCTTCGTCGCGATCGCCAAGGGCGACGTTCCGCCCGGGCACTGGCTCCAGCTCGGGCGGCCCTTCGCGCGCGTGGACGGCACGCGCGCGCTCCTCTCCTGGGGCGGGACGATGTTCGAGTACCTGATGCCGACCCTGCTGATGCGCGCGCCGGACTCGGCGTTGCTGGCCCAGAGCAGTCGCGCGGCCGTGCGACGCCAGATCTCCTACGCCGAGGCCCATGGCGCCCCGTGGGGCATCTCCGAATCGGGGTTCGCCGACCTCGACCCGCGCGGCAACTACCAGTACCGCGCCTTCGGCGTGCCGGGGCTGGGCCTCAAGCGCGACCTGGGCGAGCGTCTGGTGGTGACTCCCTACGCGAGCCTGCTCGCCTTGCCCTATGCTCCGGCTGCGGTGGCTCAGAACCTGGACCGCCTGGCCGGGCTCGGGATGATCGGCCGCTACGGCCTCTTCGAGGCGCTGGACTTCGGTCCCTCCCCGACGGGTCTGCGGGCCGCGGCGGCCGGGCTGCGGGCCGCGGCGGGCGAGCTGCGGGCCGCGGCGGGGCTGCCGGCGACCGGCGGCGGCGCGGCGGGGGACGAGCAACGGGTCGTGCGCTCCTACATGGCGCACCACCAGGGCATGATCCTGGTCGCCCTCGACAACCACCTGAACGAGGGGCCCATGGTGCGCCGCTTCCACGGCGAGCCGCGCATCGCAACCGTGGAGCACGTGCTGCACGAGCGGATCCCCTGGCACGTGCCGCTCGAGCGGCCGCTCGCGGTCGCGGGTGACGGCCGGCCGCGCGCGTTCGATCTCGATCGCCCCGCTCCGGCCATCACCTGGCGGCCGCGGATGGCCTCGGCCATCCCGCAGGTCCAGGCACTCTCCAATGGCCGCTACACGGTCATGATCACGGCGGCGGGTGCCGGCGAGAGCCGCTGGAAGGGTCTGGCGCTCACCCGCTGGCGCCGCGACGCCACGCGCGAGGAGCACGGCAGTTGGCTCTACGTGCAGGACCTGGAGTCGAACTCGCTCTGGTCGGCCGCGCGTGAGCCCGTGGCCGGCGGCCCGGCCGTCCAGGACGTGCTCTTCGCTCCCCACATGGCGGAGTTCCACCGACGCGGCGACGGCCTGGCGCTCCGGCTCGAGGTCACGGTGGCGCCCGACGACGACCTCGAGATCCGGCGCGTGCGGCTTCTCAACGAGACCGGCCGCCTGCGCCGGCTGGCGCTCACGAGCTACGCCGAGGTGGCCCTGGCGCCGCACGCCGATGACCGGCGCCATCCGGCGTTCAACAAGCTCTTCGTCGAGAGCGAGCGGCTGGAGGGCAAGGACGCCCTCATCTTCCGGCGCCGCCCGCGCTCGGCCCACGAGGAGCCGGTCTGGCTGCTGCACGCGGTGGTCGCGGCCAAGGGCGAGGTGCAGACCGCGGCGGGCTGGGAGACGGACCGGGGGAGATTCCTCGGGCGCGGCCGCACGGCGCGGTCTCCCGCGGCACTCGAGGGCGGCTCCCTCTCGGGCACGACCGGCGCCACGCTGGACCCGGTCCTGGCACTCCGACAGGAGCTGGAGCTCGAGCCCGGCAAGGAGATCGAGCTGGCCTTCCTCACGGCGGCCGGATCGTCACGCGCCGAGGTCGTGGCCCGCCTCGAGGCCTACCGGTCGGCCGCGCGCATCGAGTGGAGCTTCGAGCAGGCGCGCCTGCGCGCCGAGCGCGACCTCCACGAAACCGGCATCGCCCCCGGGCGCGCGTCGGCCCTCCAGGAGCTGCTCTCGGCGGCGCTCTATCCCTTCCACGCGTTGCGCGCCCCGGCCGAGACGCTGGCCGCGAACGTCCTCTCGCGCCGGGCGCTCTGGGCGCACGGCGTCTCGGGCGACCTGCCGATCGTGCACGTGCGCATCGCGCACGTCGAGGGGCTCCCGCTCGTGCGCGAGGTGCTCGAGGCCCACGCCTGGTGGCGGGCGCACGGTGTCGAGATCGACCTCGTGATCCTGGACCTCGAGACGGGCGGCTACGCCCAGCCCGTGCGCGAGCGGCTGACCGACGCGGTCGCCAAGACGGGCGGCACGCCATGGCTCGAGCAGCGCGGCGGCATCTTCCTGCTCCCCGCCCGCACCGTCGAGCCCGAGGCGCTGGCCCTGCTCGAGTCCGCGGCCGCGGTCGTGCTCGACGCCGACCTGTCGCCTCTCGCCACCCAGCTCGCCCAGCTCCGCGATCGGCCGATCGAGCTGCCCGGGTTCGTTCCCCTCCCCTCGGCGCCGCTCGAACGCGAGCCCACACCGGCGCTCGAGGCTCCGGCCGGGCTCGGCTTCGAGAACGGCTGGGGCGGCTTCACGGCCGACGGCCGCGAGTACGTGATCCGGATCGAGCCCGGGCAGCCCACGCCGGCCCCCTGGAGCAACGTGATCGCGAATCCCGACTTCGGCTTTCTCGTGACCGAGTCGGGCGGCGGGTTCACCTGGGCCGCGCACAGCGCCGAGAACCGGCTCACGCCGTGGCGCAACGATCCGGTGGCGGACCTGCCCGGTGAGGCGCTCTACCTGCGGGACGAGGAGACGGCCGAGGTCTGGTCCCCAACACCGGAGCCCGCCGGCGGCGAGAGGACGCACGTCGTCCGGCACGGCGCGGGCTACTCGGTCTTCGAGCACAACCGGTCGGGGCTCCGCCAGAGCCTGCGCCTGTTCGCCGCACCCGACGCGCCGGTCAAGCTCGTGCAGCTCCGGCTCACGAATGTCTGGAAGCGTCACCGCCGCATCACCGCCACCTACTACGTCGAGTGGACGCTCGGGGAGTCGCGCGAGGTCTCGGCCCCGCACGTGATCCCCGAGTTCGACCGCGCGGCCGGGGCGCTGCTCGCCCGGAACCCCTTCAACGAGAACTTCGGGGGACGCGTCGCCTTCCTGGCCACGAGCGACCCCGTGCACGGCCTGACCGCTGACCGGCGCGAGTTCCTGGGCACGGGGAGCGACCTGCGCCGTCCCGCGGCACTCGACCGCATCGGGCTCTCGGGGACCGTGCGGCCCGGGATCGATCCCTGCGCGGCTCTGCAGGTCCACGTGGACCTGGCCCCCGGCGAGTCGCGCGAAGTCACCTTCCTCCTCGGCCAGGGCCGGGACCGCGACGAGGCCTTGCGCCTGGTCTCCCGCTTCCGCGAGCCCACGGAGGTCGAGGCGGCGTGGCGGCGGTTGGGCGAGCGCTGGGACGCCCTGCTGGGAGCGGTGAGCGTGCGCACGCCGGACGGCGCCATGGACGTGATGCTGAACCGCTGGCTCCTCTACCAGACGCTCTCCTGCCGGATCTGGGGCCGCTCGGCGCTCTACCAGTCGAGCGGCGCCTTCGGCTTCCGCGACCAGCTCCAGGACGTGACGGCCCTGCTCCACACGGACCCCGGGGCGGCGCGCGCGCACATCCTCGAGGCCGCGCGACACCAGTTCGAGGAAGGCGACGTGCTGCACTGGTGGCATCCGCCCGGGGGCGAGGGCGTGCGGACGCGCTGCAGCGACGACCTGCTCTGGCTTCCCTACGTGACCGCGGCTTACCTGGCGGCGACGGGGGACGAGGCGATCCTGGATGTGGAGGCGCCGTTCCTGCACGCGCCGCCGCTGGCACCCGATGAGCACGACCGCTACGCCCGCTTCGAGCCCGGGCCCGAGACCGGCACGCTCTACGAGCATTGCCTGCGCGCCTTCCGGCGCTGCACCGCCACGGGGCGGCACGGCCTGCCGCTCATCGGCTCCGGTGACTGGAACGACGGGCTGGACCGGGTGGGGATCGAGGGCAAGGGTGAGAGCGTCTGGCTGGCCTGGTTCCTGAAGGCGACGCTGCTCGCCTTCGAGCCCGTCTGCGAGCGGCGGGGCGACAGTGCGACCGCCATGATGCTTCGTAGCCGCGCGCGGATGCTTCTCGAGGCGGTCGAGAAGTCGGGCTGGGACGGTGGCTGGTACCGCCGCGCCTACTACGACGACGGCAGCCCGCTCGGCTCGGCGTCGAACCGCGAGGCCCGTCTGGACAACATCAGCCAGTCCTGGTCGGTGCTCGCCGGCGGCGACCCGGATCGCACGCGGAAGGCCATGCAGGCGGTGCTGGACCAGCTCTTCGATGGAAGCGCCACGGCTCGTCGCGCTCCGCGCCCGGGCGCTGTGGTCTCACCCGGCCTGCTGCGTCTCTTCTGGCCGCCCTTCGACCGTACGCACCGCGACCCGGGCTACATCAAGGGGTATCCGCCCGGAGTGCGCGAGAACGGCGGCCAGTACAGCCACGCCGCCGCCTGGGTGGGCTGGGCGCTCACGGAGATGGGGAAGGGGGAGCTCGCGCACGAAGTCTTCAACGCGCTGAACCCGGTCAGCCGCGCCGCCTCGCGCGAGCTGGCCACGCTCTACCGCGTCGAGCCCTATGTCACCGTGGCCGACGTCTACAGCCACCGCCCCCACACCGGACGCGGCGGATGGACCTGGTACACGGGGTCGGCCGCCTGGGCCTACCGCCTGGGGCTCGAGGCGATCCTGGGAATCCGTCGGCAGGGCGCTGCACTCGCGATTCGGCCCTGCATCCCGTCGTCGTGGCCGGGCTATGAGGTCGCGTACCGGGTGGGAGGCGCGACGTACCGGATCCGGGTCGAGAACCCGGACGGCGTGAACTCGGGCGTGGTTGCGATTCGTCTGGACGGGAGCGCGCTCGAGGACGACGTCCTGCCCCTCGTGGACGACGGACGCGTCCACGAGGTGTCGGTGCGGTTGGGAAGGGGGGGCGGCCCGCGGTAGCGGCCGCTTTGGACTTACCCGAGATCAGATCTCGTCGTCGTCCCGGCGGCTCTCGTAGCGCATCTCTTCCGTCCCCGGCCCGCGGCCGGGATCGGCGGCCGAGTCCCCCTCCGGCCGCGACGACTCGCGCTCACCGTAGGCGTAGCTGTCGGCGTCGTAAGCTCCGAGCGACTCGGCCGTGTTGATGCCGAGCGCCGAGTAGGCCGGGCAGTGGCCCGTCATGCCGCGCAGGATGAGGCCTCCTCCGGCAAGCGCCAGGAGCGCTCCGGTGAATCCCCCGCGCCGCATCCCGAAGATGGTCACCAGCGCCCCGGTCACGACCGACGCCGCGCGCTCCTGCGTACCGACGTTGGCGTCGGCTCCGCCGTCTCCCGCCGGCTGGTTGTTCCAGCTCTTCCTTTCGACGTTCTCCATCGTAGCTCCTGATCGTTGAGTGCCCGCGTCACCTCCCCGTCCCGAAAGCTAGGTACCCCGGCGGGGGCGGCAAGGTGCGCCCATCAAGCCCTCTGGACCTTTGCCTTGCGCTGAGTTGCTCGCGCCCCGCGCTCGCGCGGGCTTCGGCGCCCGCGCGGCGAACGGCTCTCCATGTAGTTCCAGAGCTCATGCCCAGCAACTAGCCAATCCCGCCCACGTTTCACTGCTGGCAGGCGTTGGGCGTTGATCTGGTTCCGTAGGGTGCTGGCCGCAAGCCCGCTCTCCCTCGCTGCTTCCTCCAGGGTGAGCCATTCCACCCCGTTCGGCAGCCGCTCGAGCGTGGTGCGCGGGTAGTGACGACTTGCGTGTAGCACTTCGATACCGACTAGTCTGCCCCGCGAATCGAAGTCCACATGATGGTCCGCGGTCAGGCGTCGAGTGAGGACGCGCCCTACCGGGCTGGCCACGAGGTCAATCGCCAGCGCGTCGGCCTCGGGGTCGTAGGTGAGTTGCGGCACGGTGTGGTTGCGGTCTGGCATGCTCCTCCTCGGTCAATCCTTGCCTATCCACTCGACCGTGATAACTAGAATTCGCGTCGCGTTCTCGGCGAAGATGACGGCCGCCTCTTGGCGACGAAGGTATCCTCGCGCCTCAAAAACCCCGGCCCGACTCCGCGACCGCTGGCCGCGTGCGATGAGCGCCTTCACGTCGTCGCGCGAGATCCCGCGGCGCTTCATCCGCTGACGCGCATGCCAGGAATACCATATCGGCTTGGGCGTCACTGGTCTATTTTAGACGCACACGTCTAATTTGTCAAGGAGGGATGGCTGCGCTCTCCAGCAGCCTCTGATAGACCTCCAGGTCGGGCCGGCTGAAGCAGACGAAGCGCACGAGCTCCAGGGGCATGGGCCGCTCCAGGCAGGCGCGCACGGTCTCGACGGCGATCCGGGCCGCGCGCTCGACGGGAAACCGGTAGGCACCCGTGCTGATCGAAGGGAAGGCGACCGACCGCAGCCCATGCTCGGCGGCCAGCTCCAGTGATCTCTCGTAGCAGCTCTTCAAGAGGTCGGGCTCGCCCCGCGTCCCTCCGCTCCAGACCGGGCCCACGGTGTGGATCACATGCTTCGCCGCCAGGCGATGGCCCTTCGTGATCCGCGCCTGGCCCGTGGGACAGCCGCCCAGCCGGCGGCACTCCTCGAGCAGCTCGGGTCCCGCCGCCCTGTGGATGGCCCCGTCCACGCCGCCTCCGCCCAGGAGCGAGGTGTTGGCCGCGTTCACGATGGCGTCCAGGGTCTGCTTCGTGATGTCGCCCTGCACGGCTTCGATACATCCGCGCATCCCGCACCTCTCTTGCGCTCGTCCGGCCCAGGGCACACTGATCAGGTATGACCCCGGCCGGCGAATCCCTGACACTCACGTCCCCTGCCTTCTCACACAATGGGGAGATCCCGGCCCGCTACACCTGCGAGGGTGAGAACGTGTCGCCGACGCTCACCTGGTCGGACGCGCCCGCGGGAACGCGCTCCTTCGTCCTGATCGTGGATGATCCGGATGCCCCCGATCCGCGCGCGCCCAAGATGACCTGGGTCCACTGGGTCCTTTATGACATTCCGGCCACGGCCACGGGCCTGCCCGAGGGTGTGCGGTCGAAGGATCTCCCGAAAGCGACCCGGGAGGGCCTCAACGACTGGAAGAAGACGGGCTACGGCGGCCCGTGTCCGCCCATCGGGCGGCATCGCTACTTCCACAAGCTCTACGCTCTCGACGTGGAGCTCCCCGACCTGAAGAATCCCACCAAGGCGCAGCTGGAAAAGGCGATGCAGGGCCACGTCCTGGCCAGGACCGAGCTGGTCGGCACGTACGAGAAGAAGCGTCGCTAGGCCGGGGCGGGCTCCGCTACGAGAAGCGCCGCTAGCCCAGGCGGACAGCTACCATAAGCGCCGCCAGATGAGGCGGGAATCCGCCACCAGAAGAAACGCCGCCGGCCGGGGGCGCGGCTCAGCCGCGCAATCGCGCGTGCTCGATAGCGGTGCAGCGATCCTGAACCACCAGGATCCCGGCTTCGGCGAGCTCCCGCGCCGCCTCGTCGTTCCGGATCCCGAGCTGGAACCAGACCGCTCGCGGCCGCTTGGCGATCAGGTCCGGCACGTGAGGCGGGATGTGCCACGGCAGGCGGAAGACGTCCACCATGTCGAGGGGGCCCGGGACGTCCGCCACCTTGCGGTAGACGGGCTGGCCCAGAATCTCCGTGACCTCGGGATAGTAGACGGGCACGGGGACGATCTCGTAGCCCTGCTGCTGGAGGAATCGCGGCACGCTGTAGGCGGGCTTGTGCGCCTGGCGCTCGGTCTTGATTCCGAGTACGGCGATCCGGCGCGTGCCGCGCAGGAGATCCAGGACGCGCGCGTCGTCCTCGATGAGGTTCTGCCGCCAATCGGCCATCTCGGGTGAATCCTCCCCCGCGACGGGGGATCTGGCAAGACGGGGAACCTTGAAGCTCGCACTCGCGGGCGACACCATGCTGGGCCGCGGAGTGGCGGAGGCGCTCGAGAGCGTCGGCCCCCGGGGCCTCTTCTCGGAGGACGTCGTCGAGATCGTCCGCGAGGCCGACCTCTTCGTCCTGAACCTCGAGTGCTGCATCTCGAGGCGCGGGTCGCCCTGGCCCGCACCCGGGAAGCCCTTCTTCTTCCGCGCTCCTCCCGCCGCCGTCGAGACCCTGCTCCACCTGGGCGTCGACTGCGTGACGCTCGCCAACAACCACGCGCTCGACTTCGGCTACGACGCTCTGCTCGACACGTTCGACTACCTGGACGCGGCCGGCATCCGCTGGGCGGGCGCGGGCCCCGACCTCGAACGCGCCCGACAGCCCATCTGGCTGGAATCGGGAGGCCTCAGGTTGACGGTAGTCGCGCTGACCGACCACCCCCGCGACTTCGCGGCCAGGCCGGACCGCCCCGGCGTGGCCTACGCGGACCTGAGAACCGGGATTCCCGATTGGATCGTGGAGGCACTCGCCGCTGCGGGCGGGAAACCGACGGACGAGCCGACGCCGCGGGTGGGTCTCCGCGAAGGTGTCGACGCGGTTCTCCTGAAGCCGCACTGGGGCCCGAACATGACGCTCGAGCCGCCGGCCTACGTCCGCCGCGCCGCGGCCGAGCTGCGCCGTCACGCCACGCTGATCGCCGGGCACTCGGCCCACGTCTTCCACGGGGTCGAGGGCAACGTGATCTACGACTCGGGAGACTTCATCGACGACTACGCGGTGGACCCGGTGCTGCGGAACGACCTGGGACTCTTGTTCCTGGTCACGCTGGACGCGCAGGGTCCCGCACGCCTCGAGGCCGTGCCGCTCATGCTCGAATTCTGCTACACGCGGCTCGCGGAGGGCGCCGAGGCGGAATGGATCCGCCGGCGCTTCCGCGCGGCCTGCCAGGCGCTCGGAACCAGTGTGGGGGAGGAGGACGGGCGGCTGGTCGTCGGGCTACGCTGAGCCCGGCGGATCAGACGGTCTGGATCTGCGACTTCACCTTCTGCACGAGCTCGGGCGTGGGCTCCATCCCGTGATCCTTCCGCGCGTGCTCCGCCACCTTGCGCATGAGCTCGTCCTCGCTCTCGGCGCGGATCACGTGGTTGCAGCCCGAGTCGGGATTCACCTTCCCGCAATCCACTACCTTGGTCATCTGGCTCACCTCCTCACGGTTCGGCCACGCCGCGAGCGGCCGCCAGATCGGACGTCGAGCGAGCGTGGCTCAGGCCAGTTTGCGGGGCCGGCCCCGGTCTGTCAAACGGCGCCATTATAGTGCTTTCGAGAGCCACCAGGGTCCCGCTACATTAAAACCATCCCCAACCCTCCTCCTCCTCGGAACAATCAAGGAGGGACCTCCGATGGCGATAGCATTCTCTCTTGCCCAACCGATCGCTCAGCTCGCCGAGAGGTTCTTCGGCGAGATCCTGCAGCCGGGCGATCCGGACTACGAGGCGGTGCGGAGGGTCCACAACGGCCTCGTTGACAAGCGGCCGGCGCTGATCGCGCGCTGCCGCGGCGTGGCCGACATCGTGGACGCCGTGGCCTTTGCCAGGGAGCACGACCTCGAGGTGTCGGTGCGGGGAGGGGGCCACAACGTGGCCGGCCGCGCCGCCATCGACGACGGTCTGATGATCGACCTGGCGCTCATGCGGGGCATCGAGGTCGCTGCGAAGGCCCGCACGGTGCGCGCTCAGGCGGGCGTGACGTGGGGGGAGTTCAACCGCGAGACCCAGCTCCACGGCCTGGCCGCCACGGGCGGGGTGGTTTCGACCACGGGCATCGCGGGGCTGACCCTGGGAGGAGGGCTGGGCTGGCTCATGAGCAAGCACGGCCTGGCGGCCGACCATCTCCGCTCCGCCCGGATCGTCACCGCCGACGGCCAGGTGCTGACGGCCAGCAAGGAGGAGAACCCCGACCTCCTCTGGGGTCTGCGCGGCGGAGGTGGAAACTTCGGCGTGGCGGCCTCCCTGAAGTACCGCCTCTATCCCGTCGGACCGACGATCACCGGGGGGCTCGTCGCCCATCCCTTCGAGAAGGCCCGCGACGTCCTGCGGTTCTACCGCGATTTCACCGCATCGCTTCCCGACGAGATGACGGTGTACGCGGCCCTGCTCGGCGCGCCCGACGGCTCCGGCGCCAAGCTGGCGGCGATCGCGGTGTGCCATTGCGGCCCGCCGGACGAGGGCGAGGCGGCGACGCGGCCGATCAAGAAGTTCGGATCCCCGGCGCTGGACACGATCGGGCCGATGCCCTACACCCAGATGAACTCCATGCTGGACTCGGCCACCCCCAGGGGCGCTCTCAACTACTGGAAATCGAGCTACCTCGCGGCGCTGAGCGACGAGGCCATTCTGACTCTGATCGACCGATTCAGTACGTGTCCGTCACCCATGAGCCAGCTGTTCCTCGAGCACATCCACGGAGCCGTGACCCGCGTGGCGGTTGGCGACACCGCGTTTCCGCACCGGGAGGAGGGCTACAACCTCCTCGTGCTATCCCAATGGACGGAGCGCTCCCAGAATGATCGCTGCATCGCCTGGGCTCGAGACAGCTACGCCGCCCTGAAGCCCTTCCTGGCCTCGGACCGCTACGTCAACTACCTGGACGACGACGAGGCGGGGGATCCTGTGGCCGCGGCCTACGGCCCCAACTACCCGCGTCTCCAGAAGCTCAAGGCGAAGTACGATCCCGGGAACTTCTTCCACATGAACCAGAACATCCGTCCGCCGTCCTGAGGTCAGTCCCGCGCGACCGGCAGCGGCTCGCCCGTCTCGAGCAAGGTCTTGAGGCTGCTCAGGATCGCCGGCCAGCCCGCGCCCACGGCCTTGTAGGTCCTGGTCTCGCCGTCGAAGTCGTCGTGGATGACGGTCAGCTTGCAGACCTCGCCGTTCGGCTCGATCTCCCAGGTCACGCGGCTCGGCTTCTCCTTGGCGAGCTCCGGGTCGTATTTGAAGAGCCACGTCATGCTCAAGCGCCGCGGCCGATCCGACTCCAGGATCTTGCCCTCCGAAGCCACCTCCCTCGCTTCCCCCATCGTGTAGCGCATCGGGGAGCCGACCTTCCAGTCCGACTCGATCGAGGTCGCATGGAAGTAGCGGCGCGTGAACTCCGATTTCGTGATCGCGTTCCACAACTGCTCCGGCGTGGTGCGGATGTAGGAGACGAAGACGTGCTTGGGGCGATTGTTCGTGCTCATTGCTTCCTCCCTTCGAGTTGCTCCTTGAGGGCCGCCAGGGCCCTGGCCGGTCGCGACGTGTACTTGTTGATCCAGCGATCGTAGATCGCCTGGACGGGCACGGGGTTCAGGTAATGGAGCTTCGCGCGGCCCACCCGGCGCGCGGCGACGAGGTTCGCCCCTTCGAGGAGTCCCAGGTGCTTGCTCACCGCCTGGCGGCTCATCTCGATGTCGCTGCAGAGCTCGCTCAGCGTGAGGCCCGGCCGCGCGTAGAGCCGGTCGAGCAGCAGCCTGCGCGTGGGATCCGCGAGTGCTTTGAAGACTCCGTCCGTTCCCGTGTCCATGGCGAGTCAATATGCAACCGTTTGGTTGCCTGTCAAGAGTCGCGTCTCGGATCAGCTCCTCTGGTAGAGACGGCTTGTAATGGATGAACACTTCGAGATTTAGAGACCTAGGCAAAAGAAGGCCCGGGACTCGTTGAGTCCCGGGCTTGCGGGCTGGCCGGGTCCGCGCCTGGAGTTTGGGGGGTGCTTGTCAGACGCGCACCAGAGCATCCCGGGTGGAGGGTACTCTGCGCCGTCCGACTCGCTACGGTGCCCGGCCAGCGTGAAACGGACAGAGTGCATACCACGGGCCGGGCCGATTGCCGCCGCCCCTCGAACCCTCCAAAATCAATCGGCAGGATGAGTTAGCGGTTCACTCTCAGTCGGGTTGACCAAATCCAGAGACCCAGGATGTAAGATTTGCACCCGTTTCGGCGCGAACCGCGCTCGATGCCGATTCTACCACGCCAGGCGGTCCGCCCTCGTTGGAGCTTTCGGCCGCGGGTAACTTGAGAGGCATGGCCATCCGACGCGTCCAGGAAATGGTTCCCGAAGAGCGCGGGCCGCTGACGCTCCTCGAGCTCTGGCGGATCTTCAAGGAGACCTTCGTCGAGTGGGACCAGGACGGGGTCTCGCGGCTGGCGGCGGCTCTCGCCTACTACACGATCTTCTCGCTCGCTCCACTGCTCGTGCTTCTGGTCGCTGCAGGCGGGCTCGTCTTCGGCGAAGACGCCACGAAGAGCCGTATCGTGAGCCAGGTCGCGAACCTCTTCGGCCCGCGGGGAGCCGAGATCATCGCCAGCGTGATCGATGAGGCCAGCCGTCCGGGCTCGGGCCTGATCGCAACCGGGGCCGGGCTGGTCGTCCTCTTCATCGGCGCCACGGGCGCCTTCGCCCAGCTGCAGGGCGGCCTCAACGCCGTCTGGGGCGTCGCACCCAGGCCGCGCGGGGCGCTGCGCGCGATCCTCCGTACGCGGGCCCTCTCGTTCCTCATGGTCCTCGCCTCGGGCGTCCTGTTGCTGGCATCGGTCGTCCTGGGTGCGGCCACGGAGGCGTTCGGCGATTTCCTGACGGAGCGCCTGCCGGGACTCTTCTTCGACCCGGGCGTCCTGGGCTCGTTCCTCACCCTGGTGCTCATGATCGTCCTCTTCGCCGCGATCTACGAGATCCTGCCCGACGTGGAGCTCACCTGGCGGCACGTCTGGCTCGGGGCCGTGACGACCGCGGTCCTTTTCACGCTGGGAAAGCACCTGATCGGCATCTATCTGGCGAGGGGGACGGTCGGGTCGGCGTACGGAGCCGCGGGGACGCTCGCCGTCCTGCTCATCTGGATCTACTTCTCGGCGCAGGTTTTCTACTTCGGCGCCGAGCTCACGCAGGTCTACTCACGCCATCGCGGTTGGCCGATCCGGCCGGCCGACCATGCGACGCGCGTCGTCCGGCTGCGGATCGAGGCGGAGTCCGACACCGAGGCGAGCCGCATCGCCGCGGCGCTGCTGGAGAAGGTGAAGGAGCGGCCCGGTCAGATCGTCATCGAGGGCAAGGGCGCAACACCCGGGCCGGACGTGGAGCCCGCCCCTGCGCGGGTCGAGCGCGTGTCGTTCAGGAGACGACTGCCTGCTCGAAGGATCCAGCGCGAGGGAAGGGGCGCCGGCGGCGCGCTCGCGACGAAGGGCGGACACGACGTGGTGAGACCGCGAGGAGACGTTGACGACCCGGCAGACGAGTGGTCGTTCGGGGCCGCACCCGACGCCTGGGCCGAGCGGTTTGCCGGCCTGGTGGCCGGCCTCGTGGTGGGGGTGGTCACGGGCGTGGCGTTGATCGCGCGCGCCGCGCGGTTGGGCAGTGCCGCCAGGCCCGGTCCTCGCGAGCTGCCGAAGCCGCGCGAGGCCGGAGAGGATCCGTCAGCCAGTGGGCTGCGGGCCCCGCCCGAACATCATCCCGAGCAGCGCGCCTGACAGGATGCAGAGGGCTGACAGGCCGAGATGCAGCCGCGAGGCGGCTCCCTCCCAACGCCTGGTCGGGTCCAGGTTGTCAGTCGGGACCACCATCGAGAACAGGAAGACATACTGCAGTACACCGCTTATCAGGAAGCCTGCCAGGAGACCGACGAC
>DATBJW010000031.1:0-3603 GCA_036556205.1 Gemmatimonadota bacterium | reverse complement strand
CATCTTGGCCGCACGGCGGGTCTTGCCGCCGCTCTTGATCACGCCGGCGAACGCGTCGTAGCCGCGCATGAACGAGACGGGGCCCGACGCGGTGCCGCCCCCGGCCAGCGGCTCGCGCGAGGAGCGGATCTTCGAGAGGTTGGATCCGGTGCCGGAGCCGTACTTGAACAGCATCCCCTCGGTCTTGGCCAGACCGAGGATGGAGTCCATCCGGTCCTCGACCGAGTTGATGAAGCAGGCGGAGGCCTGCGGCTGCTTCTCGATCCCCACGTTGAACCAGACCGGGCTGTTGAAGGCGGCCTTCTGCTGCACCAGCAGGTGCGTGAGGTCGTCCGAGAAGTTGTGCAGGTCGTCGGCGCTCGCGAAGTAGCCCTGCGCCTCGGCCCAGCCCACGATCGTGTCCACCACCCGCGAGATCAGCCGCTTGACGCTGCTCTCGCGCTCCGGCGCGCCCAGCGCCCCCCGGAAGTACTTCGAGGCGACGATGTTCGTCGCCGTTTGGCTCCAGGTCGTGGGGACCTCGATCCCGTGCTGTTCGAAGACCGGCTGGCCTCTCTCGTCGTTGATGACGGCGGAACGCGTCTCCCATGTCAGCTCGTCGTACGGATGGACCCCGGGCCTCGAGAAGTGCCTCCGGAAGCTGAGCCCCTTGTGGCGGGCGGACGACGTCCGGGGCTCGGCCTTGGGATTCTCGATGGGGTGAGTGGACATGGGGAACGCCTCCCTGACGTACCTGAAGCTGTTGTTCGCTCCTAAGCCGGGGCCTACTTAGGTCCCGCGCCTTCAAGCTGATTGTGAAGTCTTGAACGTGGGACCGATTGTGCGACCGCCGTCACACGGCTGTCAAGAGAAAAGTACCAGATGTAGTGGTCGGATTCCAGTCCCCACCCATTCATAGCGTCAACTCATGGCACATCAATGGTGTACAACTCTTCCCGATACGCCCGGAACCCACGGGCCCGGTAGTTGGGCAGCGCCGCGGCCCCGTCGAGCGTGCAGGTGTGCAGCCACACGCGCCGCGCGCCGTCGGACCACGCCTGCCGCACCGCTTCGGTCAGCATGAACTTCCCCAGGCCGCGCCCGATGAACTCCGGGAGAAGGCCGAAATACGCGATCTCGACCGACGCGTCCTCGTGGCGTCTCAGCTCGAAGTAACCCGCTGGCGCGGCCTGCACGTAGAGGACCCAAAGCGTCACTCCCGGCGTACCGAGATAGCGCCGGATGTCCTCGTCGGTCCAGCCCAGGCGGTCGATCCAGTGGTACGCCGCGCCAACCGTCGCGTAGAGGTAGCGGAAGAACGAGGGCGGGCAGCTCTCGACACGTTCCACGCGCGCTGGGACATCAGGTGCCGGAGCCCCGCTGAGGGCCTCGGGCGAGGTCAGCTCGAGGTACGTACGCACGACCTGGACGGAAGGCATCGGTCTTCCCGGGGGTTCCCTTTCTATCACCGGCTGCGCCCGGGTCAGGCCCGGCCCAGGCAGAGGGCGCCAACGGGTGCCGGTGCGCCGGATCACGGGCACCGGCGGCGGTCCGACGTCTTTCCCTGCAATCCACGTCACGTATGGACCCGGCGCCCGCCGGCCGAACCGGTGGGCGTGACCAGGTTTTCCGGGTCTTCACGCGTATCCAGGGAGACGAGATGCTCTCCAGCCGCCCGCAGTCCGTCGCGCCGGTCGCGGTGATCGGGGTCGGGTGCTTCTATCCGGGCGCCCGCGACCCACGCCAGCTCTGGGAGAACGTCCTCGCCCGCAGGCGGGAGTTCCGGCGCATCCCGCCGCAGCGGCTGTCGGCCGACTACTACGACCCGGATCCGGCCGCTCCCGATCGCACCTACGCCCGGCGGGGAGCGTTCCTGGACGGGTTCTCCTTCGACCCGATCGCGCTGCGGATCCCGCAGGCCACGTTCGAGAGCACCGACGTGGTCCACTGGCTCGCCCTTCACGTGGCCCTGCAGGCGCTCGAGGACGCCGGGTACGGCCGCGCGGGCGTCCCGCGGGAGCGCACCGGGGTGGTGGTCGGGAACACGCTCACCGGCGAGTACACGCGATCGCTCTCGATGCGGCCGCGCTGGCCGTTCGTGCGCCGGGCGCTGCTCGCCGCCGCGCGCGAGCGCGGTCTCTCCGCGACGGCCACGGACGAGCTGGCCCGCACCATGGAGGACCACTTCAAGTCGGTCTTCCCGCCGATGACGGACGACACCCTGGCCGGCGGCCTGTCGAACACGATCGCGGGACGGATCTGCAACGTGCTCGACCTCCACGGTGGCGGCTACACCGTGGACGGGGCGTGTGCGTCGTCGGTGCTTTCGGTGATCACGGCGGCCGACCACCTGGCCAGCCGCAACATGGACCTCGTGCTCGCGGGCGGGGTGGACGTCAGCCTGGACACGTTCGAGCTCGTGGGCTTCGCCAAGGTCGGCGCGCTGACGCGCGAGGACATGAACGTCTACGACCGCCGCGCCGCCGGTTTCCTGCCGGGCGAAGGCTGCGGCTTCGTGGTGCTGAAGCGCCTCGAGGACGCCCTCGCGGACGGCGACACCGTCTACGCGGTGCTCCGCGGCTGGGGCCTGTCCTCGGACGGCAAGGGCGGGCTGACCACGCCGACGCGCGAGGGCCAGGCGACCGCGCTGTTGCGCGCGTACGAGAAGGCCGGGTATCCGGCGAGCGACCTCGACTTCGTGGAAGGCCACGGCACCGGCACGAGCGTCGGCGATCGCGTCGAGCTCGAGGCGATCGCGGCCGCCGTGGAGTCCTCCGGGCCGGTCCGTCCGCGCCGCTGCGGGGTGACGTCGCTGAAGTCCATCATCGGCCATACGAAGGCCGCGGCCGGCATCGGCGCGGTGATCAAGGCCGTGATCGCGCTCAACCGCCGCGTGGTGCCGCCCACCGCCGGCTGCGAGACGCCGAGCGAGGTCTTCGACGGCGCCGCGCGCTGCCTTTATCCGGTCCTGCGGGGCGAGATCGCCAACCCGTCCGTGCGCCTGCGGGCCGGGGTCTCGGGCATGGGCTTCGGTGGCATCAACACGCACCTGACGCTGGAGTCCGCCGATCCGCCCTCGCCGCGGCTGGCCCCGGCCGTCGAGGAGCGGGCGTTGCTCGTCTCCCACCAGGAAACCGAGGTCTTCGCGCTGGCCGCGGGCTCGCTCGCCGAGCTGGCCACGCGCCTGGGCGAGCTGGGCGACGTCGTCGAGCAGGCGAGCCTGGCGGACCTGCCGGATCTCGCGGCACAGCTCTCGCGCGAGCTCACGCCGGGGGGCCGCGTACGGGCCGCGGTCGTGGCCGGCCATCCCGAGCGGGCCGCCGAGCGGCTGCGTGCGCTGGAGCGTCGGCTCCGCGAGAGCCCGCCCGCGGCCGGCGACGTCTGGGCCAGCCCCGATCAGGCGCTCTGGGTCGGACATGCGGCCGCCCGCACGCGGCTGGGGTTCCTCTTCCCCGGGCAGGGTTCGCAGCAGCTCCTGATGGCGCGCACGCTGGTGGAGCGGTACCCGTGGGCGCGCGCGGCCGTCGCGAAGGCGGAGCAGGCGATCCGTGACGCCGGCGGAAAGGCGGTGTCGGAGTTCGTCTGGCGTGCCGCCGACCGCGCCCTGGATGCGGACGAGGCCGA
>DATBJW010000030.1:0-3404 GCA_036556205.1 Gemmatimonadota bacterium | reverse complement strand
GCTGACGCTCGATCTGTTCTTCGACACGACCGAGAAGGGCATGGGCTCGCAGGTGACGAGCGTCACCACCGAAACGGACAAGATCTACCAGCTGATCAAGATCGAGCCCACCCGGCATGCCCCGCCCATCCTGACCTTCATCTGGAGCGACCAGTTCCCGGGCAGCTCGGTGGGGGGCGCGCCCGGCTCGGTGGCCGGCGCCGCCACCCGGCCCATCAGCGGCGCCACGGCGCAACCCGAATCCGCGGCGGGACCGGCCACGGCGGCCACGGGCAGCGCGGGTGGCTCGGCGCTGGCGGCCGTGGCGCCATCCATGGGCGGACAGCGCCGGAACGGCTTCCGCTGCGTGCTGGAATCGGTGCGGCAGAAGTTCACCCTCTTCTCGCCGGAAGGGGTGCCCCTGCGCGCCACCCTGACCGTCTCCTTCCGCGAATACAAGACGCTCAACGACCAGCTCGAGCAGCTCCACCTCAGCTCTCCCGACCGTACCCACGTGCACGTGCTGCAGGAGGGCGACTCGCTGGCCTCGGTCGCGCATCGCTACTACGAGAAGCCCGGACAGTGGCGCCACATCGCCAGCTGGAACGCCATCGACGACCCGCGGCGGCTGGATCCGGGCGCCTTCCTCGAAGTCCCACCGCTGCGCTAGCCATGCCCGCCCTCAGCGTCCCCCAGGCCTCCACGCGCTTCGGCGACTTCTACGTGCCGCGCTTCGAGATCACGGCCGGAGGCGCGAGCCTCGAGCCGTCGGTGCTCCGCGACGTCACCCAGGTGACCTACAACGACTCGACGACGGAGATCGACAGCTTCGACCTCACGGTCAACAACTGGGATGCCGCGACGCGCCGCTTCAAGTACGTGGGGGCGGAGGAAAGCGTGCAGGGGTCCACCCCCGCGGAGCAGGTCTTCAACCCCTGCGCGCGCGACTTCGAGCTGAGGCTCGGCTACGGCTCCGAGCTCACGACCATCGTGAAGGGCTCCACCACGTCGCTCGAGCCCACGTTCCCCGCGGGGGGCGCCCCCACCCTCACCGTGCGGGCGCTGAACGTGCTCCACAAGCTGCGCCGGAAGCGGTATCGCGACCACTGGCCCAACAACCGCGTCCGCACCGTGACGATCAGCCGCGTCGCGCAGGACATCGGCACGCTCACCGACGGCGGCGAGCGCCGCTTCCCGCTGCCCATCCGCATCGACCAGCAGGCCATGCGCCGGGAGCCCCAGCTCGAGTACGTAGCCCAGGACAACCAGTACGACATCGACTTCCTGCTCCTGGAGGCGCGCCGGATCGGCTACGTCGTCTACGTCGATCAGGAGCCCCTCTCGGGGGGCCGCACCCGGGAGGTGCTGCACTTCGGACCGTCCGATGCGCGGCACGCCGGCGTGCCCGACGTCAGCTACGAGCTCAAGTGGGGCATCTCCCTCGTGGACTTCACCCCCAAGCTCTCCACCGCCAACCAGGTCGCGAGCGTCGAGGTGAGGAGCTGGAACCGGCAGACCAACCGGGCCATCCGCGCCCGGGCCGACCTGCAGCATCCAGACCTCACCACCAACCGCGACCTCATCCCCCTGTTGTCTCCCGCAGGCTGCCAGCCGCGCGAAGACGTGCGCGTCACCGAGCCGCAGCACACCCCGGAGCAGGCCGACCGCCGCGCCCTCGCCCTCCTCTCGGAGCGCCTGAAGCAGCTCGTCGAGGCCACCGGCACCACGGTGGGGCTGCCCGACCTGCGCTCCGGCCAGCGCATCCGCATCCGCGGCCTGGGCGCGCGCTTTTCCGGAACCTACTTCGTGATGAAGACGACGCACACCCTGAACGACAGCGGGTACGTGACGAAGTTCACCGCCCGCCGCGAGGACGGGGACAGTGGAGGGGCGTCATGAGCCAGCGCTCGGGCGTGGTGACCGCGTTCGTGAAGGAAGTGGACGCCGAGCAGGGACGCCTGCGGGTGGAGTACCGCGGCATCGAGGAGGGCCTGCTCTCGCCGTGGGCCTACATCGCGGCGCCTCTGTCGGGACAGGGCCGGGGCGCGCTGTTCATGCCCGAGCCCGACGACGAGGTCCTCGTCTGTTACGGAGACGACGACTTCGGACATCCGTACGTGGTGGGCTGCCTGTGGAACGGCGAGCAGACCTCGCCGGAGACCGAGGCGCACAACCGCGTGATCGTGACCCCGGGGGGCCACCAGCTCCGCTTCGAGGACAAGGAGAACGACACACGCATCGTGCTGCGCTCGAAGGGAGGGCACTCCCTCACCCTGGAGGACAAGGCCGACCAGGCCAAGGTCGATCTCAAGAGCAACGGGAACCGGGAGCTGCTGCTCGACGACAGCCCCACCCACGGCCTGCTGCGCATCACGTCCGGGCAGCACGAGATCCTGCTGGACGACCTGGCCGCGGACGCGAAGGTCGAGGTCCGCGTGGGCAGCGCCGGGTTGGCGAAGATCACGATCAAGGCCGCGCCGCCTTCGCTGAACGTCCAGGTCGGCGCGAACAGCCTGGACATCAGCGCGCAGGGCGTCACCCTCACCGCCGCGGGCACGGTGACGGTGAATGCCGGAGGGGCAGTCTCGATCACGAGCACGGGCGTCGCCAACGTGACCTGCACGGCCGCCAACATCACCGCGGCAGGTGCGATGAACCTGACGACCGGCGTGCTCAGCGTCACGGCGGGCCTGGCCACGTTCGCCGGGGTGGTCATGGCCTCGGCCGTGATCACGCCGGCCGTGGTCAGCCCGCTGTACTCGCCGGGCGTCGGGAACCTGATCTGAGGCGCCGATGGGCACGCTGAGCGTCCCGATACCGACCGTCGCCTGGCCGGCGCCCTCGCCGGAGCCCGAGCTGGAGAGCCCGGTCCAGCTGGGCCTGACCGACGTGACGTACCCCGACGGCTCCACGGTCGTGCCCGACCAGGTCCTGAAGATGGGCGCGTTCGTCTACCGCCTCTCCGGGGCGGGCGAGGAGATCTGGAACGAAGCCGACCAGGAGTGGCAGGCGGTTCCGGCCGACATGAGCTCTCTGGCCAGCCTCTCGCCGCTGCCCCTCACGTTCAAGGCCAACGACCCCCGCCCCTGGCAAGGCGTGCTGGTGGCGGCCGGACAGAAGGACAAGCTGGGCGCGGACCGCTATACCAAGGCGGTCGGAGGACTGCCCCGCTATCGCCTGCGCGCGTTCGCGAAGGCGCAGCGGGACGGGGCGGAGCACGCGGGGTTGAGCGGGGTCTCGCCGGAGCTGGCGTTCTTGCGCTCGGCCGACGCCCAACGCTTCGTGGTCGTGTTCGACACGGACGACACGACGCCGCGCGACTGCACCCGGGCTCGCGTGCAGCTCAAGGACCCCAACCTCGTCGTCGCCGGCTACCTCGAGATCCGTGCCTCCGGGCGCGAGGTCGAGGTCGCCAGCTGTGACCC
>DATBJW010000029.1:0-18178 GCA_036556205.1 Gemmatimonadota bacterium | reverse complement strand
CGAGCAGTCCACGAAGTCGGTGTAGTGCCCCGTGTTCTCGTCCACCGTGGCCGTGGGCTCGTCCGTGTCGCAGGGCGTCCCGTCCGCCTTCAGCGCCCCGAAGCTCGCCGCCGCGGCCGTGAAGGCCGAGGAGTTCGTGCGCGGGCGCACACCCTTGACCGCCGAGGGCTGGAACGAGATGCCCGAGGACAGCGTGATGTTCGGGCCGCGCAGCGTGTTGGACGGGTTGAAGTCGAAGGGCGCCACGTCGTAGAAGTACGTGATGCCGTTGACCAGGGCCTGGTCCGTGAACGAGAACTGCAGGCCCGTGTTCGGCAGTTGAATGATCGGCGAGACGGCCGTCACCAGGTTCAGCACCGAGTCGCCGACCGTGAAGGTCTGGACCGTGGTGTCGCTGATCACCGACACGTCGTTGGCCACGTCGAAGATGGCCAGCGTGTCCACGTCGGCCGGGTCGCCCGAGGTCGAGCGCACGATCACGTAGCCTTCGAAGTCGAACTCACGGTAGAGCGGGTCGAAGGCCGGGTTCGTGGGGTCGCCGGCGATCGAGAAGAACGGGTCGGGCACCTGCGAGACGTCGCTCCAGACGATCGTCACCTGGTGGTCGCCGGGAATCAGCGTGATGTCGGGCTTGGGCGGCGGCGCGGGAGCCAGGAAGCCGGCGTCGAAGATGACCTGCGCGGCCCGCTGGACCCGGACCAGCTCCGTCACCGCCAGGTCGTTGGGGTCCGGCAGGAAGCAGGGTGCGCCCGCGGGGAAGCAGCGCGTGGACAGGACGTCCAGGCTCGTGCGCCCGTTGCTCACGTTCGCCCAGATGAGCCCCACCACCACCCTCTGCGCCTCGCCCGGGGCGAACTGGATGGGCCCCGAGATCTCGACGAAGCGCATGTCGGACGGGGTGGCGTCGATGAACGGGGCGCGCGTGCCGATCCCGCCCAGCAGGTCGTATTGCTCCGTGTCGCTCACGGGGTCGGGCTGCGGACGGCCGAGGCTCGGGTTCGTCGTGAGCGTGAATCGCGTGAGTCCGAGGGTGTCGCCCGCGGCGTCGATCGGGCCCTGGAAGAACGTCATGCCCACGAAGCCCGGCGGGTTGGGGTCGAAGGTTCCTTCGCTGAAGTCCGTGTCCCAGCACAGACCCAGGTTCGTGGCGATCGTTTCGGTGCTCGAGTTGTTGGCACCCGGCGGGAGGAACGGGATGGCCGAGCAGCGGTCGTCCTGGAAGTTGTCGCCGATGTCCATGTCGAAGTTCGCGGCGACGAAGGCGTCCTGCAGTGTGTTCGTGCCGGTGTTCACGATGTCCCAGGCCACGAAGACGACTTGCGACAGGTCGCCGAAGGTGAAAGCCATCGTCCGCTGACGGACTTCCAGGCCGATCGGGTCTCGCACGCTACGGGCCTGGTTCGTGTCCGTGTAGATGACGACGCAGTCCTTCTGGCTGAACGTGATAGGCTGGCCGCTGGCGTCGGAGAACTCGGGATACCACTGCGCCAGGTCGGCGGCGTTGTTCGAGCAGATGATCTGGTCGGCCCCGCCGCCGTTCACGGCAGCGCGGCCGGCGTTGAACTCCGAGAAGCCGCCCGAGGCGTCGTAGGCGGTCGAGACGACCTTCGTGCCGTTCACGAGGCCGCCGACCCAGAGGCCGCCGCCGAAGGTGTAGTTGTTCGGGCTGTTCCCGGGGAAGAAGCCGAAGCCCGCGCTCGTGCGCGGGTCCTGGGCGATGATCCCGCGGTTGTCGATGATCGTGAGGACGTTGTTGACGTTGATCAGCTCGAAGTCGATGGCCTGCTGGAGCGCGGCGTTGCCGCGGCCCTTGCTCTTGCCCGAGCGGTCCCGGTCGTCCCGGTCCACCTCGGCGGCGAGAGCCCGCGGCGAGAGCGCGAGCGCCAGCGGGAGCAGTCCCAGCCCCAGCAGGAAGGCTCGTCTCGCGCCCGGCTGCGACTTCCCGGACCGAACGAAGGGGAGTGTCATGTACGCGACCTCCGTTGAAGTGCGATGCGATGTCTGAAGGTCTGCCGCCCCGCCGCGGGGGCGGCCCGCCGGGCCGCCCCCGCCGGGTGCGTGCGGCGCGTGCTAGAAGCGGAGCTCAACCCCCAGCCGGTACTGCCGCTTCGGATCGGCGTCGATCTGGGCCGCCGAGCCGAACGCCAGCCGGCCCATGATCCGCTGCTCCTCCCTCGTGACCACGCCGTCCCCGTCGATGTCCGACCAGCTGCGGAATAGCTGCGTCAGCTGGTCGCCGGGAGTGGCGCAGACGCCGTCGGGGCAGATGTCGGCGATCACGATGTCGTCGGTAAGCGTCTGTTCGGCAGACTGGATCTCATTGCCGGTGATGAAGCGGTCACCGCTCGTGCCGAACACGCCGTTGTTGATGGCTGCCCCGCCGAACGGGATTGCCTGGTTGCCGCTGACGATGTTGTCGTTGTTGAACAGGTTGAAGATCTCGAAGATCGCGCCCAGCTCCACGTCCGAGGCCAGCACGAAGTACTTCGTGGCCCGCACGTCGGTGCGGAACGTGGACTCCGCGCGGCTCGTGTTCGGCGGGGCCAGGAACAGGCCCGAGGCGACGGGCTGACGGGTGAACGGGAGCCCCGAGTTGAAGCGGGCCGTGGCGAAGAGGCCGAAGTCGCGGAAGACCGCGCCCGCGGTCGAGCCCGGGGCGAAGTCCTTGGGGAACCGCAGGCTGCCGGTCAGGGCCAGCTTGTGCGTCACGTCGAAGTCGGCGGCCAGCGGCGAGGCCGGCGGGTCGATCGGGTTGTCGGCCGTGCTGTTGAACCCGCGGTTGAACGTGAACTGGTCCTGGTCCGAGTCCGTCATCTTCGAGTCCATGAACGAGTACGTGGCATCCGCCGACCAGTAGTTGCTGAAGCGCTTGGTCAGCGTCAGGTCGAACCCGCGCACGTTTCCGTTGTTCACGTTGAACAGCTGCTCGATCTGACCCGCCTGAGGCGTGACGACGAACCGCGCCGCCGTCCCCTGCTCGATGTCCCGGTTGTAGGCCACCAGGTCCAGCACGAAGTCCTCGGAGAGCAGGTGCGTGATGCCCAGCTCGAAGGACTTGGTCTGCTGGAAGTCGAGGTCGGGGTTGCCGATGATCGCGTTCGAGTTCAGGTCGTTGGCCGTGATGTCGCTGGTGAGGTGCTGATAGAGCTCGTCCATGCCCGGCAGCTGGTTGAAGACGCCGTACGAGAACCGGACCTGCGTGTCCTCGGTCACGGGGTGCGCCACGCCCAGGCGCGGAGCGAAGGCGGTCTTCGTGTCGTAGTCCCGCAGCGTCGAGCCGTCGCCGTCCAGGTCCGTCCGGGCGATGCCCGGCACCTCGGGCAGCTCCGTGTTGTGGTCGAAGTAGTCGACACGGCCGCCCAGGTCGAGCACGAAGTCGCCCAGGTCGATGCGGTTCGTGGCGTAGAAGCCGAAGAGCCGCGGCTCGACGAAGTAGGCCGTGTTGAAGAGCCGGTCGGAGAGGCTGATGTTGAGCTTGTTGACGTCGAAGAACTTGAGGTCCACCCCGCCCTGCAGGCGGTCGATGCGCGAGACCTGCATGTCGAGGTCCACGCGCGGGTTCCAGCGCTCCTCACCGTTGTTCTGCACGGTGTCCGAGTCGCGCATGCGGCCGCGCGGGAAGCCCACCGTCGGCAGCGGGAAGGCGTTGTTGCCGAAGGCGCCGACGCCGAAGATGTCGGGCCCGCCGCCGGCCGGGGTGGGCGTGTCGGGTGTGTCCACGCGCAGCGGCTGGCGGATCTGGTCCTCGATGTCCTGCCAGGTGTTCTCGCCGTCGAAGTCGTCGATCAGGGTCTGCACCGAGTCCTCGAAGAAGAGCTCGTAATCCGAGAACCGGAAGTTCAGGAAATCGTCCCCGCCCGAGTTGTCACCGACCAGCGGAAAGCCGTTGGCGGCGTCCACGGGGTCGAAGAGCGGGCCGCCCTTCACGGTGTTGTTGAAGTAGCCCAACCGGGCCTCGATGGCCAGCGACTTGTCCGACTCCTGGTAGAAGATCTGGCGCCAGGAGGCCACCGCGAAGTCCGCCGTCTCGACCGTGAACGTGTTGTTGAACGGGTTGAAGGGCCCGCCACCCTGGTTCGATCCGGCCGTGGCCACGAACAGGAGCCCCTGACCCGAGCCCGGCGCGTCCTGGCCCTCGTCGCGGCTCCGGGAGTACGAGACCTGGATGTCCGTCGTGGACCCGGGCGTGAAGGCCAGCTTGCCGCTGAACGAGTAGCGATCGAAGACCGCCCCGGGGTAGACATCCGTGTCCCCGTTGTTGCCGTAGAAATCGTTGTCGTCGAGGAAGCCGGGGGCGTTCGCGTTCAGGAAGTCGTTGACGAAGTTCTCGATGTGCAGGACCGGCAGATCGTCGCGCGTCGGGATGCACTCCCCCTCGAGGCAGAACTGGTCCCGGCTCACGTCCACGCCAAGGCGCTCGCCGACCTGGACCACGTCGTCGAAGCTGGGATCGAAGCCGAAACGGTCACTCGAGGTGCGCGTGCCCAGCAGGTCGCCGGAGAGGAAGAAGCTCGCTTTGCCGTTCGAGAGCAGCGGCCCCCCGATCGAGCCCTGCATCTGGTAGAAGTCGTCCGTTCGCTCGATGTTCATGGCGTCGGTCGTGAACCGCAGGTTGCCCGAGATGGCGCGCCCGCCGCGGCTGGTCACGATGTTCACGACACCCGACTGCGCGTCGCCGAAGGAGGCGTCGGCGCCGCCCGTCACGACGTCCAGCTGCTCGATCGAGAACTGGCTGAACTCGATCGGGCTCTTCTCGCCGCCCACCGCGCCGCGGCCGACACCCGTACCGCTCGTGTTCGAGTAGTCGGTGGCGTTCAGACCGTCCACGTACACGGTCGCGTCATCGGGCCGCGCACCGCGCAGCGAGATGCCGCCCTGCTGGTTGGAGGCGCCGGCCGCGAGCGAGACCAGCTGGTCCACCGACGTGAGCGGCAGGTCCTGGACGTTCTCCTTGATGAAGCGGGACTTCGAGATCGTGTTGTCGCGCGGCACCAGCGGCTCGCGCTCCGTCACCGTCACGATCGCCGAGTCGGCCACGATCACTTCGGTCGAGAGCGCGAAGTTCACGGTCGTCGTCTGGCCGGCCAGGATGCGGTACTGCCCCGACTCCGCCTGGTAGCCCAGGAAGCTGGCGGACACGGTCTGCGAGCCCGGCGGGACGTTGTTGACGAAGTAGTAGCCGTTGTCGTCGCTGATGTTGCCGAGCTGCGTGCCGGCGACGATCACCTGAGCGCCCGGCAGGGGCTGTCCCGTGTCGCGATCGGTTACCGTGCCCTCGATCTTCCCGACCGTCTGCGCCTGAGCGCCCGCGGCGAGAACGATGAGGGCCAGCGCGGCGAACGCGATGGCCAGGTGCCCCTTTCCTCGAAACTCACCAAGCTTGCTCATGCGGATCCTCCCTGCGGGTTCCTGAAGCGCCCCTCACGAGGAAACGAAGAAGAAGCGGCCCGGCACCTGCGGGCAGCGCCCGGAGAGCGCGACGCGAACGCACGCTCCCGGGAGGACGCCGCAGGGGCCGGCCGTAGCCAGATCTCGGAGTTCGGTTGGGAAGTGGGAAGGAGAGCAGACGAATTCAGGGTCCGTACGGACCTCCTTTCGCTGTCGGCATCGAATTTTCGGGATTTCGGCACGCAAAGTGGCCGCTTGGCCACCGGCCGTCAAGAGAAAAGTGGAAGTCGTTGAGGGACGGACCGCCGGAGGTCCGTGACGGAGCGCCGGTCCGGCGGGCTAACCTGCGAAATATCCGGGGCTTAGGGCTGCGGGGCCGGCGGGGCGGAGAGCGTATCCTGGGGGAAGAACTTCGCGAGGTTCTCCCAGCGCAGCTCATCGGGGAAGCGCTGGGTTTCCTTCATCTCCTCGAGCAGGCGCTTGGAGAGCGTGTCGGCCGGATGGTTGAGCACCCAGTTGTCGACCGCCGCGATCGCCGTCGGCAGCTGGCCGCGCGCGCCGGCCGTGCTCACGAGCTTCAGGTAGCCGAGACGGAAGTCGCGGTCCCCGCGCAGCGACACGGCGTAGAAATCCTCGGCCGCCATGCTGTCGCCGTTCTCGAGCGCCACGTCTCCCAGCCGGATGAGCAGATCCTTGGCCGGCTTCTGGCGCGTGAGCTCGGGGATCTGCTTCTCGACCAGCCGTTTGGCCGTACGGTACTGCTCCTTCAGAGCCGCCATCAGCGCAGCCGACTCCAGCGTCGGGCGCGTGACGAGGCCTCTCACGCCGGGAGCTGCCAGCAGGCTGTCCATCGCGACCGTGTCGCCTGCCGCCGCCAGCAGCTTGAGCGCGTTCGCGTAGGTCCCCTCCGAGGGTGCCGTGCCCAGGAAGGCCTGCGCCAGGTTCTGCGCTCGCAGCGCCTTCTGGGGCTCGTTGCGGAAGTAGTAGACCTCGGACATCCCGAGCAGGGTGTAGCCGTAGTTGCGGATGAGCGCGCGCGTCGTCGTGTCCTTGTAGACCGCCGGGTCCTGCAGGCCCCGATAGCGGTACACGTCCCAGAGCAGCTTGTCCGAGCGCGGGACGTTGAAGACCAGGCCCCGGCGCCCGGGAGTCTCGAAGAGCGAGCTGTCGGCCTTGGCGGCCTCATCGCTCGGCAGCGAGTTCACCTCGTAGAGGATCCCCACCCGCGTCAGGTAGGGCTGGGTCTCGACCAGGCCGTCGGTGGGCACCGTGACCGAGAAGTACGTGGGCCGCACGTCCAGCTGCTGGCCCAGGACCTTCAGCACCCCGAGATCCTGGCGACGCAGGTAGCCGGCCGGGAGCGCCAGCTTGAGCTCGCGGCCGCTGCCCGCGGCCTGGATGGAGAGGTCCACCGGGTCGCGCAGCGGGATGTAGAGCGGCAGGTCGTGCGCCTCCTTCAGGACCGGCCCCTTCGGGAAGCCCTCGGCGCCCACCGTCTCGCCGGCGGCCGTGCGGAGCGGCGGTGTGGGCGGAGTGGCCGAGAACGGGCTCTGCTCGAGCTGCCGCAGGTACCAGGTGGTGTTCAGCAGGGAGAGGTTGGCCACCACCACGTCGCGGCGCACGCCCTCCACCTCCTGCAGGTACCAGAGCGGGAAGGTGTCGTTGTCGCCGTTCGTGAAGAGCACCCCGAAGGGCTCGGCCGACTCCAGCACGTTGAAGGCGAAGTCGCGCGCGACGTAGTTGCCGGAGAGGTCCGCCTCGTCGTGGTTCAAGGCGTAGGTGGCCGCGGGCAGCAGGAACACCGCAGCCGCCGCTGCGGCCGGGGCCCAGGCGCGGCCGCCCCGCGCGGCCCAGCCCGCGGCCGCCCGCAGGAGCGCCGTGAAGGCCCCCATCCCGGCCCACAGCCCCAGCACGAAGTAGGAGACGATGAAGAAGTAGTCGCGCTCGCGCACTTCGCGCGGCAGCTGGGTAACGTCCAGGCCCTGGCTGAAGCCCGCCTTGAAGTTGAGCCAGGCGATGAGCCCCAGGCTCGTGCTGAGCCAGAGCAGCAGGAAGTAGACGAAGCTCGGGCGGTCCGTGCGCGCGTGCTCGATCGCGCCCCAGAGAGCGAGCGCCGCGTAGGCGATCGTGATCGCGCCGCCGACGGGCGCGGGACCTCCGAACTGGCTCGAGACCTCCGAGCGGAAGGGACCGATCTTCCCGAACAGGTAGTCCAGGTACATCGGCACCTGGTAGTGCAGGAAGCTCACCGTGCGCGGAAAGACGGGACGCACGTCGTACTGGCGGCGCAGCAGGACCTCGACCAGCGACTTCCAGCTGCTGGGGTCGGCCTCGTTGATGACCGGGTGCTGGCCGGCGCGGATCTTCAAGTAGAGGTTGACGGAGACGCCGGCCGCGAAGAAGAGGAGTGCCAGGCCGAAGAAGAGCCCGGCGCGGTGCCGAGCCATGAAGAAGAACGCGGCGGCGAGGAGGACGAGCCCCGGCACGAGTGCCGCGGGCACGAGCACGCTTCCCTGCCCCGCGATCCAGGCGTCCGCGTTGAACCCCTTCAGAAGGATGAGGTAGAGCCCCGCGAGGCCGGCTGCGACCGAGAGCAGCATCCCCCGGCGCTCCGACCAGAGCACCATCGTCACGTAGATCGCCGCCGCCGGCAGACAGAGGACGCCCATGAGGTGGGTCCCCACCGAGAGGCCCATCAAGAAGGCCCCGAAGAGCAGCAGGTTGTCGGAGCCCGTGCGGAAGCGACGCTCGCGCCAGTGCGGCAAGAGCCAGCTCACGATCCCGATCGTGAGCATGGCCATGGCGTAGACCTCGGTCTCGTTCGAGCTCTCCCACACCGTCAGGCCGAAGGCGGCCACCAGCGTGGCGGCCGCGGCTCCGAGCTGGGCCAGGAGCGGGGGGAGGTCGGGGTACCGGGCGCGCTGCCAGTCCTCGAGCACGCGGCTCACGGCCAGGAAGAAGAAGAACGCCGCCAGCGCGCTGGCCGTCGCCGAGAGCGCGTTCAGCTTGACCGCCACCGGCAGGCCGATGGGCAGCAGGCTCGTGACGCGTCCGAGCAGCATGAAGAGCGGCGTCCCGGGAGGGTGCGGGATCCCCAGGATGTGGGCGGTGGCGATGAACTCGCCCGCATCCCAGAACGTGACGGTGGGGGCCAGCGTCACCAGGTAGCCCAGCCAGACGAGCGCGAACGTGGCCAGCCCTACGAGGCGGCGCGTGCGCCGGGGATCGGCGGGCCGCTCGGATGCCGCCGCGCGGACCCGCGGCGCGCCCAGGGTCGAGGTCTCAGCCACGGGGGATTCTCTCCAGGACGGGCTCGGGTTCGGGCGCGGCAGGCGCGGGAGCGGGGGCCGAGAGCAGCGCCTGCAGGCGCTCGCGCAGCGTCTCGGAGGCGAGCCCGATCTCGAGCTTGCCTCCCACGGCCAGCGAGATCAGGCCCGTCTCCTCGGAGACCACGACGACGACGGCGTCGGTCTCCTCGGAGAGGCCGACCGCCGCGCGGTGGCGCGTGCCGAGGCTCTTGTCCTCGTCGAAGCGGCGCGGCATGGGCAGGATGCAGGCCGCGGCCACGATGCGCGTCCCCTCGACGATCACCGCTCCGTCGTGGAGCGGCGTGTAGGGCGTGAAGATCGTGCGCAGCAGGTCGGCCGTGGCCCGGGCGTTCACGCGCGTGCCGGTGTCCACGAACTCTTCGAGGCTGATCTCGCGCTGGATCGCGACCAGCGCGCCGACCCGCTCCTTGGCCAGCTCGCGGGCCGCGATCACGACCTCCTCGATCACGGGGCTGCGCTCGGGACGCACGAAGAAGCGCAGGAAGCGGTTGCGCCCCAGCCGCGCCAGCGCGGTGCGGAGCTCCGGCTGGAAGACCACGATCACGGCCACCAGCCACACCGCCTGCAGGCCGGTCAGCATTCGGTTCAGCGCCGAGAGCGACAGGATCTGGGCCAGGTTGGCGCCCACCATCAGGATCAGGAAGCCCATCAGCATCTGCACCGCGCGGGTGCCGCGAATGAGCATGAAGATCTGGTAGATCAGGAACGCGACGGCGGCGATGTCGACCAGGTCCAGCAGCGACGGCCGCAGGAAGGTCATGCGATCGAGGTGCGAGAACATCACGCCTCCGCGAGTGGGGCCTGGATCCGGCGCACGAAGTCGAGCGCGCGGCGGCACTCGCGGGCGTCGTGCACTCGGAAGATATGCGCCCCCCCGACAGCCGCAAGACACGCTGCCGCAATCGTTTCCGGCAGCCGATCCGCGGGCGCGAGACGCCGCTCGGGGTCCAGGAACGCCTTGCGCGAGGGCCCTACGAGAACGGGACGGCCGAGCCCGCCGAGCTCCTCCAACCGGTACAAGATCTCCGCGTTGTCCACGAGCCGCTTTCCGAAGCCGATGCCGGGGTCCACGACGCAGCGCTCGCGCTCCACACCGGCCAGCGCCGCGTTGGCCAGGGCCACCTCGAAGAAGTCCAGCAGCTCTCCCATCACGTCCTGGTAGCGCGGGTCGCGCTGCATCGTCTCCGGGGTGCCGCGCATGTGCATGAGCACGAGCCCCGCGCCCGCGCGCGCGACGACCGCGCCCAGCCCGGGGTCGAAGCGGAGCGCGCTCACGTCGTTCACGATCTCCGCCCCCGACTCGATCGCCCTCCAGGCCACCCGCGCGCGCGTCGTGTCCACCGAGACGGGGATTCCGAGGGCGGCGAGGCGGGCCACCACGGGGATCACCCGGCCCTCCTCGGCGCCGGCCTCGACCCGCTCGGCTCCGGGACGGGTGGACTCGCCTCCCACGTCCAGGAGATCGGCGCCGGCCTCGACGAGCTCCACCCCGTGCCGCACGGCCGCCTCGGGAGCGACGAAGCTGCCGCCGTCCGAGAACGAGTCCGGGGTGACGTTCACGATTCCCATCACCAGCGGCCGGTCGAGCGCCAGCGCGCGCGTCCGCAGCCGCCAGGCCGCGGGCGCCGTCGGGATCAGGGCGCGGTCGACCTCCGCCGCGAGGGCGGGTCCGGGCCCGCCGCTCCAGCGCAGGGCCGTAACGAGCTCGAGGAAGGCGGAGGGGTCCCCCGAGATGAGCGCGGCGGGCGCGAACGCGTCCGCCGCGGGATCGGCCGCGGCCACCGGCGGCCAACCCGACGCGTGGAACCCCGCCGGCGAATCAGGGTTCCCGGCGCGGTCCCCGCTCGGCCGGGCTTCGGCACCCCGCCTCGCATGGCCCCGCTCCGGCGCTGGCGTGCAGCGCAGCCTCAGCCGACCGGCGCCGGCGCGGATCAGGGCGAGCTCGGGCTCTTCGGGTGACCGGAACAGGAGGTGGGTCGCGAGCTCCTCGGGGGGGCCCGCCGGTCCGTCCGGAAGGCGGTAGCGCTGGAAGAAGGGGACGAGGTCGGCCGCGCGCTCGACCCTCAGCCTGCGGATCCTCAGGGGCGGCCCTCTGCCGCGTCGCCGGCCGCCTCGCGGCCCTCGCCGGGGGGTGCAAAGCGCTCCACCGGGATTCCCCGGTCCTCCTCCGGGAGCGGCACGGGCCCCTCGACCGGCTCGCCGCCGGCGCGCTGGCTGGCGGGGCGGCCGTCGGACGCCGGCCCCCTGGTGTCTTCGGCGGGCCGGCCGTTGGCTCCCGAGTCGGGCTCGGGCAGCGGTGCCAGCTTCTGGCCGTTCAGGATCTGGTTCACCTCGTCGGAGTCCAGGATCTCACGTTCGAGCAGCGCCTCGGCCAGGCCGTGGAGCTTGTCCAGATTGCCCGAGAGCAGCGCCTTGGCCTTGGCGAAGGCGGCCTCGACGATGTTCCGCACCTCGGCGTCGATGGCGCGCGCGGTCTCCTCGGAGTAGTCCCGGTGCTGCGCGATCTCGCGACCCAGAAAGATCTGCTCCTCCTCGTCGCCGTACGTGATCGGTCCCAACGTCTCGCTCATCCCCCAGCGCGTCACCATGCGGCGCGCGAGCTCGGTCGTGCGCTTCAGGTCGTCCCCGGCGCCGGTCGTCGTCTCGCCCAGGACCAGCACCTCGGCGGCGCGGCCGCCCAGCAGCGCGGTCAGGTTGTTCTCGCACCACTCCCGGGTGTAGATGTGGCGCTCGTCCACGGGCAGGAAATGGGTGACCCCGAGCGCGCGTCCGCGCGGGATGATCGTGACCTTGTGCACGGGGTCGGCGCCCGGCGTGAGCGCCCGGACGAGGGCGTGGCCCGACTCGTGGTAGGCGATGGAGCGCTTCTCCGTATCGGAGATGACCAGACTCTTGCGCTCGGCGCCCATCATCACCTTGTCCTTGGCCTGCTCGAAGTCGTCCATGCCGACCTTGTTCTTGTTCTGCCGGGCGGCCCAGAGCGCGGCCTCGTTCACGATGTTCTCGATGTCGGCGCCCGCCAGGCCGGGCGTTCCCTTGGCCAGCACCTTGAGGTCCACGTCCTCCTCGAGCGGGATCTCTCGCGTGTGCACGCGGAAGATGCCTTCCCGGCCCTTCACGTCGGGCCGGTCCACGACGATCTGGCGGTCGAAGCGGCCCGGGCGGAGCAGAGCCGGATCCAGCACGTCGGGCCGGTTCGTGGCAGCGATCAGGATCACACCTTCGTTGGACTCGAAGCCGTCCATCTCCACCAGCAGCTGGTTCAGCGTCTGCTCGCGCTCGTCGTGGCCGCCCCCGAGCCCCGCTCCGCGGTGGCGCCCCACGGCGTCGATCTCATCCACGAAGATGATGCACGGCGCGTTGGCCTTGCCCTGCTCGAACAGGTCGCGCACGCGCGCGGCGCCCACGCCGACGAACATCTCCACGAAGTCGGAGCCGGACATGCTGAAGAAGGGCACCGCCGCCTCGCCGGCCACCGCGCGGGCGAGCAGCGTCTTGCCGGTTCCCGGAGGGCCCAGCAGGAGCGCGCCCTTGGGGATGCGCCCGCCGAGCCGCTGGAACTTCTTGGGATCCTTCAGGAACTCGATGATCTCCTGCAGCTCGACCTTGGCCTCGTCGGCGCCGGCCACGTCCTCGAAGGTGATCTTCGGGCGGTCGGCGGAGAGCAGCTTCGCCTTCGACTTCCCGAACGAGAAGGCCTTGGACCCTCCGCCCTGCAGCTGGCGCATGAAGAAGATCCAGAAGCCGATGATGAACAGCCACGGCAGCAGGTTGAGGAAGCCGCTGAACCAGTCCAGCGAGGGCTCCTTGGTCTCGATCGAGACCTGCTGGGCGTCCAGATCACGGACGAGCTGCGGGTCGTCGAAGGGGATGATCGTGCGGAAGCGCGTGTAGGTCTGCTCCGAGCGGCGGCCGCCGGACTCCACAGCCGTCACGTCGGGCCGCTTGAGCTCGCCCTCGACGTGCCGCTCGGTGATCGTCACGGAGCCGACGTTGCCTTCCCGCAGCTCCTCGAGGAACTCCGAGTAGGGCACCTTCACGACCGTCGTCTTCTGGGGGATGATCAGCCGGTACAGGAAGAGCGGCAGGATGATGATCAGGAGCCAGAGCCCGACACTCTTCGAGATGCTGGAGAACCGGGGACCGCGGGGCGGGGTCGGGCGGCCCGCCCGGGAGGGACGGGGGCGCGAGGATCGATTCTTGGAGTCGGCCATGTCGCGGATGTTCGGGTTTGAGCGGGCGCCTCGCCTCCCTCTTACCCCGCCACCCCTCCGGCGAGCCCGCGCACCGCCGGGCCCCGGCCGCCCGTCGGCTCGAGCGGCCGGCAGGACGCCGCGCCTTCGGCGGTGCACAAACGGATCAATATAATGTACGCCGTCCCTCTCATCCACGTTCCGGGGCCCCGTCCGGCGCCAGCACGGCCACGTGGGGCAGGTTGCGGTAGCGCTCCCCGTGATCGAGGCCGTAGCCGACCACGAATCGGTCGGGGATGCGAAAGCCCACGTAGCGCAGCGGGACGGCGTGGCTGCGTTCGCGCTCCTTGTGGAGCAGGCAGCAGACCCCGAGGGAGCGAGGCCCCGTGCCCCGGATCGCCTCGAGGATCCTGGCCAGCGTGAGGCCGCTGTCCACGATGTCCTCGACCACCAGCACGTCGCGCCCCGCGAAGGCGGCAGGATCCAGCTCGCCGATCCGCACGCTGCCCGAGCTCGTGGTCCCCGCCCCGTAGCTCGCCGCACGCAGGAACTCGAGCCGCAGTGGCAGCGCGACGGCGCGCGCGAGGTCGGCGCAGAAGAAGAGCGCCCCCTTGAGCAGGCATACCAGCACGAGGTCGCGCCCCTCGTAGTCCGCGGAGATCTGGGCCCCGAGCTCCGCGACTCGCGCCCGCAGCTCGGCCTCCGGGACCAGGATCTCGAGACGCGGGTCAGCCAAGCCCGGGCCCACCGGCGCCGCCGGTCGCGGCCGTCCAGGCCGGGGAGGCGACGCGCACCTCGAGCCGGGGGGATCCGGCGCGCGGCCGGGCGCGATCCGAGCGGCGCAGCCCCACCACCCACAGCACGCCCAGGTCGTCGGCCAGCACCGGGAGGCGTCCGCGCTGCCAGGCCGGCACGCGCGCCTCCCGGAAGAGCGCCTTCAGCTTCTTGCGCCCGAGCGGGCCGGACCCCTCCGTGGTCAGGCGAACGGCGATGCGGTCGCCCGGCAGCCACGTGCGGAGCACCAGCTCCCCGCGGATCTCCGCGGCGTCGAAGGTCTCGACTCGCTCGGCCGCGGCGACCGGGTCGGCCACGCGCGCCTCTGGCCCCTCCAGCAGCAACCAGCCGCAGGAGACGGTCGCGCGCGCCCCCGGCAGGTCGGCGCGCCCTCCCTCCGCGGAGGCGAGCAGACGCTCGAGCAGGTCCTGGCCCCGGCCGGGCAGGTCGGGCCGTCCGGAGATCCGCCGGACGGCGCGCCGCAGCAGCTCGCGCCGCAGCGCGGGATGCAGACCCCGCACGAAGGCGACAGAGAGCAGGAGGCACCCCTCCCCGGGGGAGGACAGGTGGCCCTCGAGGCGGTCGGCGGCGCGCTCCGCGAGCCTCCTTTCGAGCTGCGCGGCCCGCGTCAGGCGCAGCGCGTCCGCCGCTTCCACGCGCGGCGCCAGCCGTCGCAGCCGGTTCCTGGGAAAGCGCGGGTCGGCGTTCGTCGGATCTTCGCGAAAGGGAAGCCGCCGGCTCTCGGCGTAAGCCAGCAGATCCGCCGGATCGGCCGCGAGCAGAGGGCGCACGACGTCCACGCCCGCGATCCGCGCGGCCCGCCGGATGCCCGCCAGACCCTGCCCGCGCTCGCCCCTGGCGAGTCGCAGGAGGAGGGTCTCCACTTGATCGCGGGCGTGATGGGCCGTGGCCACGGCGTCGAATCCTTCGCGCCGCGCGACCTCGGCCAGGAAGGCGTAGCGCGCCCGCCGACCGGCGGCCTCGGGCGAGAGGCGCGGGCCGCGCCCGGCCGCCGGGGCCGCCGCCGGAGCCGGAGCCGACCCTTCCCCACCACTGAAAAAGGGCAGCCCCCGGCGGCGGCAAAAGGACCGCACGAGCTCGCCGTCGAGCCGCGATTCGGTCCCGCGCCAGCCATGGTCGAAGTGCGCGGCCCCGACCCGCAGGTCGCCGCGAGCACGCGCGAAGCGTTCGAGGAAGTCCAGCAGCACGGTCGAGTCGAGCCCCCCGGAGGTCGCCACCAGCAGGGATGGCCGGAGCCACCAGGCGGGAAGCGGGAGGAGCGGCATGAGGCCGCCGTGCGGCTCGTGTGGGCGAGGTGCGTTGCGCATGGCTCGTGGCGCATGCCCCGGGGCACGCGTCCAGCGCCGAATATACGCGCGAACCGCCGGCCGGCGCCGCCCGTCGCGCGGTTCGGCGGCCGAAAAAGCGAAGGGGCTCGAGAACGAGCCCCTTCGCGAACCCACGTCTGGTCGGCGACGACGTTCAGTCGGATGACAAGAAGAAGTCTTTCGTGTTGGTCCCCGACACCACGCTGAACGGCCCCGAAGTGCTGGAAGCGAACCCGCTGGCGTCAGCGTTCACTTCGCAGGTGTTCCCCACGGCGAAGCCGCCGACCGGGGCGCCGCTGTCGAACGAGTAGAAGCCGTCCGAATTGGTGGTCGCGGACTGTCTCGGCGACGCGTCATCCTCACAAAAGAGGTCGACGGCGGCGCCCGGAATGGCCGGGCAGGGCCCTTCGAAGCAGTTCTCCCGGACAATGCCTTCGATGGTCGCCGACTCGGATCCGATGTCCACGATGCCCCATTCGCTGAACGCGCTGATCTGCCCGCCCACCTTTTTCGATTTGGCAGCGAGCGAGACGCCTCCCGGCCCGCCGTGCTTGCCTCCGGCCGGCGCCGCGCCCCAGCCGGAGGGCAGCGGCTTCCGCGAGGGCTCGGGCAGCGTGCACCCGGGGAGCGCGAAGGGCGCGGCGAAGTCCGGGAAGACCTCGATCCCGCCGAAGTTCGGAGCGTCGGACGGAGGGTGGTCGAAATCGTCGAGGTTCCGCGCCAGGCGCAGGTTGGCCGTGTCCACCTCGTCGGGCACGATCGCGCAGTGCGCGAGGATGCCCTTATGCGGAGCGGCGAACGGCCCGGCGGGGATCGTTCCATGCAGCGCGCACTCGGGGAAGCTCGCGAAGGGCGACTCGTTGAGCGCGCAGTCCCCCGCAACCGTGAACACGATGCGCGGTTCGGTGGACCAGCCCGGCCGGAGCAGGTAGCCGATCTTGCCGTCGTCGACCAGGAACTTCCCGCCTCCCGGACCCACGAAGTTGTACTCCGCGTCGGGCGGCAGCTGGTCGAGAGCGCATCCGCCCCCCGGGCTCTGGCCCTGGGAGACGCACAGCAGGGCGTTGATCAGCTCGATCTGATCCTCGTCCGTGCCGCGCGAGTTCCGCTTGATGTAGTCGGCCAGGCGGATCGCGATGCCGAGAGCGTTCGGCGCCTTGCGCACGATGTTGTCGCAGCGCTGGCGAACCGTGGCTCGCTTGTCGCCCCTGAACTGCGCGTCGATGAGTGGCTGGATGGGATCCGGCGCTGTCTCGCAGCCCGGCGCGTGGGCCAGCTCGGGGGATTCCGGCCCTTCTCCGGCATCGAGCGGCGCGTCACTCTTCGAGCAGCCGAGCACCAGCGCCGCCCCGGCGAGCGCCGCGGGAACCAACCAGCGCGCTGCGAGGACGCGAGCCGGTCGTGCCGTTGAAGACAAGAGGAACGAGAAGCGCATCGAACACCTCCCGCAGAGATGTTGAACTACGGCAGGTCGAAGTGTAGACCGTGGATCGCGCGGGTGCAATCGGATCTCTGGGCTACGGCGACGGTACGCGCGCGCGACGTGTCGGGCGCGCCGCCCGTGTTCGAAAAGACGACACTTTCGATCTTCGCCGTGGTGTCGCGCCTCGCGCCACGCACCGTGCGGTGCCCGGCATGCCCCGTTGACCCTGCTCGCGCGTGCCCGGTATAGTGCGCGAAGATCCCGAGTTGCGGCCGAGGGAGCCCCTCGGATCGGCGAGCCGCGGTCGGGTTCATCACGTCCGTCCGTCAGGCCTATGCCCACCTGCTCCGGTTGCCAGAGCGACGTCCTCCCGGGCGCCCTGTCGTGCCCGTCGTGCGGAGCGCCGCAACCACCCTCCTGCGCCGCCTGCGGCGCGGTTCTCGCCGCGAGCTCGAGGTTCTGCCCGGATTGCGGTCACCGCGTCACGCTCCGCGCCGTGGCCGGAGCCGGGGCCGGCGGCGATCTCGATCCGACGGTGGCCGAGCTCGGGCGGAAATTCGAGACGGCCCGCTCGGAGATGTCGGGCGAGCGTCGCGAGGTGGCGGTGCTCTTCGCGGACATCTGCGGCTCGACCACGATCTCCGAGCAGCTCGATCCCGAAGAGATCGGGTTTCGCGTAAACCGGCTGCTGCAGGAGCTGGGGGGCGCCGTCCAGCACTACGGCGGGCACGTGGACAAGTTCATCGGCGACGCGGTCATGGCGCTCTTCGGGGCGCCCGTGGCGCACGAGGACGACCCCGACCGCGCCGTCCTGGCCGCCCTCGACATGCTGAAGGTGGTGCGCCGGCACGCCGAGGGGATGGAGGCGCCGCTGCGGCTGCGGATCGGGATCAATCTGGGCGAGGTGGTGGCGGGCACGGTGGGGTCGGGGCAGGGCGTGCAGTACACGGTGATGGGCGATGCCGTGAACGTGGCCTCGCGCCTCGAGCACGAGGCGGTGCCGAACACGGTGCTGGTGAGCGAGTCGCTGGCGCGGCGGCTGTCGGGGCGCTTCGCGGTGGAGCCGCTGGGAGCGGTTGAGCTGCGCGGCCGCTCGGAGCCCATTCGAACCTGCCGCGTCACCGGCTTCCACGCCGAGTTCCGCCCGGCGGCCGAGCCCCGGACGCCGTTCGTCGGCCGGGCGGCGGAGCTCGAGCAGCTGGGGGCGTTCCTGGGAGAGGTGGCGGCGGGGCGGGGCGGGGCGCTGGTGGTGGAGGCCGAGCCGGGGACCGGCAAGAGCCGGCTGGTGCGCGAGGCGCTGGGGCGGGCGGGGAGCGAGCTCGTGGTGCTGGAGACGGGCTTCTCGTCGATCCAGCTGCCGGGGCAGCGGCCGGCGCTGGCCGAGCTGTTCCGGCAGGTGGTGCCGGAGGCGCCGGCGGGGCAGAGCGCGGCCGAGCGGGCGCTGGCCTTCCTGGGGCCGGAGGCGGAGGCGCAGCGCGCGGGGATCGAGGGGCTGGCGCACGAGGCCGACCCGACGGCGCCGGAGGGGCGCGGGGCGGGGGGTGAGGCGGCGGCGGCGCGGCAGGAGCGCTGGCTGGCGCTGGCGGCGCTGTTGCGGCGCGCGGCGGCCGAGCGGCGCGGGGTGCTGGTGTGGATCGAGGACGTGCACTGGATGGACGAGGGGACGCAGGAGTTCCTGGACTTCCTGGCGCCGCGGCTGGGGGAGCAGGCGCTGGGGCTGTTGCTGACGAGCCGGCCGCGGGG
>DATBJW010000028.1:0-2190 GCA_036556205.1 Gemmatimonadota bacterium | reverse complement strand
TGAGTTCCGCCGGGAACGAGGCGGCGAGTTTCACATTTGAGAGGCATTCCGAGTGTCTGGATCCAGCAAATCCACGTTTGGCCTTCCGACGGCGGCCCTCCCGCCCGGAATGTTGCACTGCATCTGTCGCCCGCGGGGGCGCTAGTCGCCGCGTCCGGCCGACAGGTCCGTCCGATCTCCCTGAAGTAGCTTCCCGAGAACGACGACCCCAGCCCGACCCGGCGGCGAAGGCCTCCGCGTGAACGGCGCTGCGCCGCGCGCGTTCGGGGCATTCGTGTAGCCCCGGGCCGCCCGCGGCCCAATCCCCCAGCACATCTCGGTACGATGGTCGGCCTTCGGGTCCGAAGCCTGCAAGCTTCGACCCGGCACGGCCGACGAACGGCCGGGCCGAAACGAGGACGGAAAGGCGTTCATGCCCGACACGCTCACGCTCGAGCAGGTGCTCCGGAAGAACTCGATCGAGCGCCTGAAGAAGGAACGTCATCCGCTGGAGATCGCCGAGGACCTGCCGGAGCTGATCGCCCGGGGGTACGAAGCCGTCTCCGAGGAGGACGTGGTGCGCCTCATGTGGTACGGGCTCTATCACGACAAGCCCAAGACGGGCTTCTTCATGCTGCGGGTGAAGATCCCAGGCGGGATCCTCTCGCCCGAGCGGCTGCGGACGATCGGCGAGCTGTCCATACGGTTCGGGCGCGGCTTCGGCGAGCTCTCGACCCGTCAGAACGTCCAGCTCCACTGGATCGAACTCGCCCATCTGCCCGACGTCTTCGCGACGCTGGACGGCGCGGGGCTGAACCTGCGCGGCGGCTGCGGCGACACCGTTCGCAACATCACCGGCTGCCCCGTGGCGGGGCTCGACCGGGACGAGCTCTTCGACGCCCGGCCGGTCGTCGAGGAGGCGGCGCGCTTCTTCTACGGCAATCGCGAGTACTCGGACCTGCCGAGGAAGCACAAGATCACGATCTCCGCCTGCCGGCATCAGTGCAACGCGCCGGACATCAACTGCATCGCGCTCGTAGGGACGATCAAGGACGCTCGCCAGGGCTTCGCGATCCGCGTGGGCGGCGGGCTCTCGACGGTGCCGCGCATCTCGCGCGACCTGGGCGTCTTCGTCGAGCTCGGCGACTACCTGCCGGTCCTGCGCGCGGTCATCGACGTCTGGAAGGACACGCTCAAGTACCGCATGTCGCGCGTGAAGGCGCGGCTCAAGTTCATGGTGGACGACGTGGGTCCCGAGGGCTATCGGCGGCTCGTCGAGGAGCGGCTCGGGCGCGCGCTCGAGGACGGCGCGGCGCCCCTGCCGGGGAGCGAGACGGAGCACGTCGGCGTCCATCCCCAGAAGCAGGACGGGCTCGTCTACGTCGGGTTCCCCGTTTCGCAGGGGCTCGTGTCGGGCGAGCAGCTGATCGGCCTCGCCGACCTGGCCGGGACTCTGGGCGGCGACGTCCGCCTCACCCGCCAGCAGAACTTCATCCTGACCGGCATCCCCGCGGATCAGGTGGACGTAGTCGTGGGCCGTGTGGGGGAGATCGGCTTCCGGCTGGACTCGAACCGGATCCGCGCGTCGAGCACGGCGTGCACGGGACAACCGCTCTGCAACTTCGCCGTGGCCCAGACCAAGCCCAAGCTGGGCGAGATCCTGGACCGCCTCGAGAGCCGCTTCGGCCGCCGGGTCGAGGGGTTGCGCGTCAACGTGGACGGCTGCCCGCATTCCTGCTGTCACCACTGGGTGAGCGACATCGGGCTCCAGGGGACGACGCTGCGCGAGCGGGGCGCGGACGGCGAAAAGCAGCAGGGCTACGACATCTACCTGCGCGGCGGTCTGGGCGTGGACTCCGGCATCGGCCGTCCGATCGTGCGCCGGGTGCCGGGCGACCAGGCGCCGGCCTACGTCGAGCGGCTGGTGGGGGCGTACCTCGAGCGGCGTCTCGAGGGGGAGCGCTTCAAGGCCTTCGCGGACCGGCTCTCCGACCTGGAGCTGAACACGCTGGCTTCGGGCGAGAGCGGCGCCGGGCTCGACGAGAGCGACCTGGACGCGGGGAGCGTCGACGCGGTGGGCGCGGGCGTGGCAAGCGCGGATGCGCGGGAGTTCCCGGCGGTCACCTCGACCAACGGAGACGCCCCATGATCCGGCTCCAGGAACACGTCACGCTGGACGACTTCGAGGCCGGCGAGCTCGCCGTCGAGTTC
>DATBJW010000027.1:0-1519 GCA_036556205.1 Gemmatimonadota bacterium | reverse complement strand
ATGGAGCGCGAAGCTGAGCGTGAGCGGGTCGGCCCCGAGCTGCCAGTCCACGAGACCGACGTCCATGATCCCCGGGTACGGCGCCGGCCCCGGCTCCGCCGGGCACAACTGGCCGTCCTCCACGTAGCACGAAACACCGGGTATGTTCTTGCAGCGCGCGGCATGGGCCGCGGGACATCCCTCCGGGCCCTCCCACTCGCCGAGGATGCTTCTGCGCGGTGGCTCGTTCCGCCGGCGGAACGGCAGCATGCGCCGGAGGTCGTTGCTGGTGACCGCGAAGCGCGCGGAGACGTAGTCCAGCACCATCCGGGCGGCGAGGCGGACCTCGGACTCGTAGGCGAAGGTGGCCAGGTTGAGCAGCGCGAAGCGGGTCTGCGTCTGGTACGGCTTCGCGTTGTACTCCGAGAAGTCGCCGCGCAGGATGTTTCGCAGCAGCGAGAGCAGCACGTCGGTGGTGTGCGGGCGGTCCTCGTCGCCGTTGCGGCGGTTGTCGTGCCGCGGCGCCGGGTCCCGCTGATACAGGAGCTGGTTGGTGAGGTAGCGCGCGGCCAGGATCATCAGGATGTGGTTCTCGGTCTCGTACAGGCTGGTGTGCGTGATCGGGAGCGCGGTGCCGGCCGGCGTCCCTCGCGCGGGGATGATGTAGCCGATCCGCGCCCAGTCGTCGGGCGTCCCTCCGGACGTGAGCGTGTCCGGGCGGTTGATCCGGTGGACGACGCCGCGTCCGAGCAGGGTCCAGATGAGGTGCTCGCGCGCCTGCTCGCCCAGCTCGTCGTAGTAGCGATACGCGAGCGGGATCAGGAACATCTGCGTCATGTCGTAGTCCGCATGCCCCGCCTGGCGCTGGAGCATGTCCTCCAGGTTGCTCCACCCCGGGCCGACGGTTCCCGCCCACCCCGGCTTCGCGTCCAGCAGCGCGGCATCGACGGCGTCCTGGGGACGGTAGCCGCTGCCCGGGAAGAACTCGGCGAAGGCCATGGCGGCGAGGGCCTTTCCCTTCAAGAGCCGGATGGAAGTGGCGAGGTCATGGGGCTCGAGGAGGTCGCCGGGGCCGCCGACGCCTTCCGCGGCCCGGCTGATGATCGCGGCCGCGCGTGCGTCGAACGTGTCGTTGTACTGGCTCAGGTCTCCCGGATCGGCCGGATACGGGTCCAGGTGGACCTTCCGCAGATCGATCCTGCACCGGCGGTCGAAGTCCGCTTCCTTCCACGAAAGGACCGTCGGCTGGCTCCGGTAGTACGGGTGCGTGGTCCCCGCGGACGCGGGCACGCCGCAGAGCAAGATGGCTGCGGCGGCGATAGCTGCTCCCGGCCCGCACGCAGGGCGTGAGCGCTCCGTTGTGTTCACGCGCGACCGGATCGGCAACGCCCTTCTCTCAGGATGCGGCGACGCTATCTGCGGGCGCCCCCGTTCGTCAAGAATCTTCTTGCCCCGCCTGCCGTATTGCGTATCATCGCGCGCAGCACTCACCAGCCAAGCTGGGCCGTCCGCGTCGGGAGGTCCCCATGAACAGCGTCCG
>DATBJW010000026.1:0-11605 GCA_036556205.1 Gemmatimonadota bacterium | reverse complement strand
GACCAGCACCATCGCCGCCGTGGCCCGTTCGAGTGGCTCGCCCGCGGCCAGCACCGGCTGGCCCTGGTGGGGACCGTCGTGGGCGCTTTCCACTTCGCGCTTCTCAGAGGAGAATGCCATGCTCGATGCCTCCCGTCTCGCTCGGGGCCCGCGGCTCGTCCCGCTCGCCCTCGCGGCGTGCTTGCTCGCGCTCCCGACGCTGCGGGCGCCCGCCCAGCAAGCCGACTCGGCCCGGGCCGCACCGGGTCCGGCCCCGGAGGCCGCGCCCAGGCCGGCCGTCAAGGCCGCTCCGACCGACGTGGCGTCCGCGGAGGCGATCGTAGCCGCGGTCTACGACGCGATCTCGGGCCCGGCCGGGGGGCGAGACTGGGACCGCTTCCGTTCGCTCTTCGCCCCGGGCGCCCGCCTCATCCCCTCGATACCCGACTCCACCGGCGGCGCGCGCGCGGCGGTGCTCTCGGTCGAGGAGTACGTCGGTCTCGGGACCACGTACTTCAAGGACAACGGGTTCTTCGAGCGCGAGGCGGCGCAGCACACCGAGACCTTCGGCAACATCGCCCACCGCTGGAGCGTCTACGAGTCCCGCCACGCGGAACAGGAGGCCGAGCCGTTTCAACGCGGCATCAACAGCATCCAGCTCCTCAAGGACGGCGGCCGCTGGTGGATCGTCACGATCTTCTGGGACAACGAGCGCCCCGACAACACGATCCCGGCCGAGTACCTGAAGGGCGGTGGCTGAGCCAATCAGTGAGCGGGCCGGCCCGCGCGGACGCACGCGGCGGCCGCCGCCTGGCTGCTCGCCGGCCCTACCAGCGCGGCCGCGGGTTGCGCAGCCGGCTCGACGGGCAGAGGTCCTCGACTGGACAGCGCTCGCAGGCGGGCTTGCGCGCGGTGCAGCAGCGGCGGCCGTGGAAGATGAAGAGGTGCGAGGCCAGGGTCCATTCCGCCTCGGGGATCAGCCGCTGCAGGTCGGCCTCGATCTTGACGGGATCGGTCTGGCGCGTGAAGCCGAGGCGCAGGGTCACCCGTCGCACGTGCGTGTCCACCACCATCCCGGGCACGCCGAAGGCGTTCCCCAGGATCACGTTCGCCGTCTTGCGCCCGATCCCCTGCAGGGCGGCCAGCTCCTCCATCGTGCGAGGGATCCGGCCGCGGTGCCGCTCGACCAGCGCCCGGGCCATGGCCTGGATGCTCTTCGTCTTGTTGTTGAAGAAGCCGGTCGGCTTGATGATCGCCTTGAGCTCCTCAGGATCGGCCTCGGCGTAAGCGCGCGCGCTCCGGTAGCGGCGGAAGAGGCGCGGGGTGACCTCATTCACGCGCTTGTCCGTACACTGCGCGGAGAGGATCGTCGCGACGGCGAGCTGGAGCGGGTTCGTGAAACGGAGCTCGATTCGCGCGTCAGGGTAGGCGCGCAGCAGGCGATCGAGCACCTCGCGCATCCGCGCGACCGCCGCGGCGCGGTTCTCCCGCCGGGCGGCGGGCCGCGATCGAGCCGTCTTCGCCATCGGCACCTCAAGTCCCCGCGTCGCAACGTCTTGAATCCATCGGCGGCTCCACCCGAGGGTCGCAACGACGGGTCGGAGTGGCACCCGGCCCGCTCGCCGGGGTACTTTTCCTGACCGGCGGGCGCCCCGGCGCCGCGCCGGAACCTCCAACGAAGGATGCGAAATTATGCGAAAGGCACTGTCCGCGCTCTTCCTGCTGGCACTGATGGCGGGCGCAGCCGCTCCCGCCCGGGCCCAGCTCGGCGCCCGATCGCTGGAGATCGAGCCCTTCGTTGGCGTGATGACCTTCGACGAGGACGTCAGACTCCAGGATGAGGTCGCGTTCGGCGGCCGCATCGGGTTCAACTTCACCGACACCTGGGCGCTGGAGGGCACCTTCAACTTCATCCCCAACGCGAAGCTCGACATTCCGGGGCTCGACGAGGACGACCTCGACCTCCCCGAGACATCCGTCTACCTGGCGCACGCCAACCTGGTCTACAACTTCCCGCTGAACCAGTCCAGGCTGGTGCCCTTCCTCACGGCCGGCGGAGGGATCGCCAACTTCAACGTCAACAACAACGATCAGATCGCCGAGGACAGCGAGACCGACGGTGAGGTCAACGCCGGCGGCGGCCTCAAGCTGTTCCTGTCCGAGACGATCGCGTTGCGCGGCGACGCCCGCCACCACTGGATCTTCAAGGAGATCCCGAACGAGGACCCGGACCAGCCCGGCGACGAGGCCGATCACGAGTCCACCTCGAACTGGGAGTTCACCGGCGGGCTGAGCTTCAACTTCTAGCTCGCCGCCTGCCCGTCCGCTCGTTCCGCGCTCGCCGGGGGTCGCGTCCCGCCCCCCGGCGTTGCGCCTCCGCGGGGCCATCCCTACTATGTGCGCGGGAGGAAGCCACCCTCACGCCCTGGAGACGCGATGCCCCGCTGCCTCTGGTCGGGACTGCTCCTCTTGCTCCCCCTGTTCGCCCCCGCCATCGCTACCGCTCAAGCCTTCGAAGCCAGGAAGTCATTCTGGGAGATCACGGTTCAGCCCGGGTTCTTCGTTGCCGAGGAGCCCGAGGGGGCCGAGATCGAGGGCCGTCCCATGTTCACGGGACGCGTGGGCTACCGCCGGGCCGCCGGGTTCGGGTTCGAGCTCAACGCGGGCTTCACGCCGCTCGACTTCGAGGCCGTGGGCGCGCCGCCGCAGAAGTTCGACATGCCCACCTTCCTCTACGGCGTGGACGTCGTGTACGCCTGGTCGATCCAGCCGCGGGCGGACTTCTTCATCTCGGCCGGCCTCGGCGGCATCACCTGGGCCCTCGACAGCGACGACGGCGACGGCAAGACGGAGACGAACCTGCGACTGCCTTTGGGTGTGGGCTTCCACTGGCTGCTCTCCCCGGGGCTGGCCCTCCGTGCGGACCTGCGCGACCACATCATCTTCGACCAGCTCGCCGACGTGGCGCGCGAGCTGGCACTGGTGGACCGCGGCAACACGAACAACCTCGAAGGCTCGATCGGGCTGTCCTTCATCCTGCACTGAGGATCCCCATGCCTGACATCGCGCGCGCGGAACCCCCGCGCGCCGCTCGCGACGTGCGCCGGCCGCGCACCGGGAGACGGCTCGGCCGCCGGGCGCCAGCCGGCGGCCTGGCGCTCGTGCTGGCGGCCCTGGCGATCGCGGCGGGCGCCCCGCCCGCCGCGGCCCAGCTAGGGCGGAAGTCGTGGGAGTTCTTCCCTCACATCGGGGTCTTCTTTCCCGGCGACCCCGACGCGCTGAAGGACGAGGCCGGCTTCCAGGGCTTCGACCCCGGCACGCTCTGGGGCATCTATATGACGTACCATTACTCCGACTACGTGGGCGTGGAGATGGGGTTCTCGAAGGCCACGTCGAACCACGACGACGCGCAGGTCGAGATCGACGGCGCCCTGACCCCGATCGGCGACGTGGGGATGGACTTCTGGGAGCTGAACGGGTTCCTGAACTCGGGGGCGCTGCGGCGCTTCCAGCTCTTCGCCACGGCCGGCGGCGGCCTCGTGAACTACGATCCCGAGAACGGCGACGGGGTCACGAGGCTGCTGCTGGACGGGGGAGTGGGCTTCCGCTATTACGCCTGGAAGAACATCGCCCTGCGCGTGGAGGTGAAGGACTTCTTCTTCCCCGGTGCGAAGCTCGCGGACTTCACCGGGACCCCGGAGTGCTCCATCGAGGGCTGCGGGGCGATCGGACCCGGCCCCGAGGACGACGTCAACAACCTAGGCGCCTTCGCGGGGCTCACGTTCAACTTCTGACCGGGCGCCGGCTCGCTTGAGCTTGCGTCCCTGACTGGATAGACTGGCGTGGGCGAGGGTTTGTCGCCGCGCGCCGGGGGAGGCCGGGGCTCCAAGGCGGGAAGGTCAGGATCATGGACGTCTGCACGCTTCCGCAGCTCCTTACCCACGCCGTCCAGAACTACGATCGGCCCGACGCCCTCAAGTTCAAGCGCGACGGCGCCTACGTCGACATCTCCACGCGCCAGCTCCAGCGCGAGGTCGAGAGCGTTGGCTTCGGCCTGCTGGCGCTCGGCCTCCAGCCTGGCGACCGGGTGGCGCTCCTCTCCGAGAACCGGCCTGGCTGGGTGCTGGCCGACCTCGCGATCCTCTCCGCCGCGGGATTGACCGTACCGATCTATCCCACGCTCGTGGGCGAGCAGGTGCAGTACATCCTGCAGGACTCCGAGGCGCGCATCTGCGTCGTCTCCACCCGCGAGCAGCTCGAGAAGGTGCTCGCGATCCGCGGCGGGACCCGCCTCCAGCACGTGATCACGCTCGACCCCCTGCACCACGACGATCCGAGCGTTCAGTCGCTGAAACAGGTGTCCGCGCTCGGAGAGAAGAAGCGCGACGAGTCGCCCGCTCTTCTGCGCGAGCGCCTGGACGCGCTCGACCCGCACGGCGTCGCCACGATCCTCTACACGTCCGGGACGACGGGCCGTCCCAAGGGTGTGATGCTCTCCCACGAGAATATCCTTTCCAACGCCAAGAGCGCGCTCGTGCCCTTTGGACTCGGCCCCTCGGATCTCGCGCTCTCCTTCCTGCCGCTCTCGCACAGCTTCGAGCGTACCTGCGGCTACTATGCGTTGCTTCACGCCGGCGTCTCGATCGCCTACGCCGAGTCCGTGGAGGCCGTCGCCCAGAACATGCTCGAAGTGCGGCCTACGATCGTGATGAGCGTGCCGCGCCTTTACGAGAAGATGTACGCGCGCGTGATGGACGCGGCGCTGGCCGGCTCGCCCGTCAAGAAGCGGCTCTTCGTGTGGGCCAAGGACGTGGGGGAGCGCGTCGTGGACCTGCGTCTGGCGGGCAAGCCGGTCGGCCGTGCGCTGGCCGCGCAGCACGCGCTCGCCTCGCGGCTCGTGTTCTCGAAGCTGCGCGCGCGCACGGGCGGAAGGGTGCGAATCTTCATCTCGGGCAGCGCGCCGCTCTCGCCCAAGATCGCCAGGTTCTTCTGGGGCGCCGGCCTGCCGATCTACGAGGGCTACGGCCTCACCGAGACGTCACCCGTGGTCACCTGCAACTCCCCGCAGGCTGTTCGCCTGGGCACTGTGGGGAAGCCGATTCCGGGGGTCGAGGTGAGGATCGCCGAGGACGGCGAGATCCTCGTCAAGGGCCCGAACGTGATGCTGGGCTACTATCGACTGCCGGAGGAAACGGCCAACGCCATGGCCGACGGGTGGTTCCGGACCGGCGACATCGGCCACCTCGACAAGGACGGCTTCCTGCTCATCACCGACCGCAAGAAGGACCTGATCAAGACCTCGGGCGGCAAGTACATCGCGCCGCAGCCCATCGAGACCCGGCTCAAGCTCTCCAAGTTCGTGAGCCAGGCCGTCGTGGTCGGAAACCGGCGGAAGTACGCCTGCGTGCTGCTCGTCCCCAACCTCGAGAACCTGCGCAAGCACGCCGACCGGACCGGCATCCCTTTCACCGACAACACCGGGCTCCTGGGCCACCCCCAGGTGCGCAGGCTCTACGAGGAGATCGTGGACGAGGTGAACGTGGGGGCCGCGCACTTCGAGAGCGTGAAGCGCTTCTCGCTCTTGGCGCAGGATTTCAGCATCGAGTCGGGTGAGCTCACGCCGACGCTCAAGGTCAAGCGGAGCGTGGTCGAGAATCGGTACGCCGAGGAGATCGACGCCATGTACGACGAGCGCCTGCCGGTGTGATGGCACCCAACCCGAAGGAGACCCCGCCATGAGTGTCGCGCGCTGCCTGTTCTTGTCCGTGCTGCTCCTCGCGGGTTTCACGCGCCCCACGTTTCCCCAGGAAGAACAGAAGGCCTGCTGCGAAGCGGTCGACTTCCAGGCCTTCGATGCCGAAGGGGTCTCGATTCAACTCCTGGAGGTGAAGCGGACGGGACCCGACGACGTGACGGCGACCTGGAAGTACGTGAACAGCAGCGAGGCGCCCCAGCAGCTCACGAAAGGCGGCGCGGGCCCGGCCTGGGCGGCGTATCGACTTTGCTGGGACGCGGAGCTACGGGACGACGCTTCGGGCACCGGGTATCCCGTGGCCCGCAACGAGAAGACACAGGCTCCGATGGCAGCCAAGCACGAGCCCGCCAGCGCGAGCAAGGGGCTCTGGATCGGGCCCGGTAAGACGCTCAAGACCTGGGCGAAGTTTCCGGTGCCCGCCGAGGTGAGCAAGGTGACGGTGACGCTGCCCGGCGCGTCGCAGCCATGGGAGGACGTGGCGATCACTCCGTAGCGCGGCTACGGACCGCCGGGACGGCCGGAACGCCGGACTGCCGGCGAAGACTCGATCGCTTCCCCTGATCGTCCGCCTGTCCTCGATAGGGGGCGCTTCTGCGGTCCGCTTTTCCAGGATAGGGGACATTTTACAGGGCCCCTGGATCCGCCCCGCTGGCTGCAAACTATTTGCAGATAATGAGATGACCACAGTCCGAATATCGGGCACGCCGGTTGCTATGCCAGGTTCCAGCCGCGACACGCTCGCAAGTGGGCGCGCTTGTCGATCCCGCAGGAACAAGCATTTCCACCGGGGGTATCCCGATGCCGGCAAGCAGTTTGGCCGCCACGAAGTCGGCTGGCGCAAAGCGTCTGACGCTGCACGAAGTCCGGCGCGAGCGTCCAGCGGGGGAGAACGGGCGGGCCGAGGGTCAGCCCGACTACGCCGCGTACCGGGACAGCGACCTGGTGCAGGCCTACCTCGCGGGCGACAAGAGCTGCTTCCGCAGGCTGGTGGAGCGCTACCAGGGCCGGATCGTGAACTTCCTGTACCGGTCGATCGGCGACCGGGAGCGGGCCGAGGACCTGGCCCAGGAAGTCTTCATCCGGGTCTACAAGCACCTCCACCGCTTCGACCAGGAAAAGAAGTTCTCGACGTGGATCTACACGATCGCGTCGAACCTGGCCAAGAACGAGCTTCGTAACCGCAGCCGGAACCCGCTGGTCCTCTTCCAGGCTCTCACGAGCCAGTGGGAGGACGACCACCGGCCGCTGCAGTTCGAGGACTCCACGTACCGGCCCGACGACCTGTTCCACAAGCGCCAGCTGCAGGAGCTGGTGCAGCGCGCGGTCGAGGATCTGCCCGAGCACCACAAGACCGTGTTCGTGCTCCGGGAGATCGAGGGCAAGAGCTACGAGGAGATCTCCGACATCACGGCGACCAACCTGGGCACCGTGAAGTCGCGGCTGAACAGGGCCCGGCACAACTTCGCCGAGATCATCGCGCCGCACCTGGACTGAGTCCGGGCTGGCGCCGGTCCTCGGCGCCACGCGCGGACCGCATGGATTGCGAGCGTTGTCTCGAGGAGCTGGCTGAGGAGAGGGGCGAGGGCGTCGCGCTGCCGGCTCACGTGCGCGAGCATCTCGAGAACTGTCCCGCCTGCCGCCGCATCGAGGTCGGCCTTCGCCGCGGCCTGGCGATCCTCCACTCGCTTCCCGTCCTTCCCGGTTCCGACTCCTTCTTCGACAGTCTCCAGCGCAGGATCGATCGCCTCGAGGCGAGGCGCCGGCTCGTGCGTAGCGCCGCGGGCACGGCCGGACGCTTCGCGGTCGCGGGCGCGGTGGCCGCTCTCGTCTACCTGCTGGCGCCGGCCTTCGCGGGCCGTCTAGGGCTGATCGGTCCCCCGGAGGATGGAGCTCGCCTGGGCCTGCCTGCCGTCACCGTCCTGCGCCCCTTCTCACGGCTGGCCGGCGTGCAGGAAGGCTCGCTCTTCGCGGGCTCGGTCGATGCCGGCCTGGGTCCTGGTGACCCGGGGGCCGTGGTGCCGTGGGCCGGGCTGATCGTCGAGCGGGTCGCGCGGGAGGCACGAACGGGCGCAGCGGCCGACGACGACACGCTCCGCTACCGGTGGCAGATTGCCCCCGACGAGTCGCAGCCCGTGCTCGTGGCCACGCCCTCCTGGACCTTCTCCGCTACTCCCACCTCTTTCCGCTTCGTCTCGGCGCGCGCCCGACCCGTCTTCCCGAACTGAGACCCGGCGGGGGTCGCGCCTTTCCATCCCGCCGACGCCGACTAGATTTCTCCTGCGTCCGCCGGCCTTGGCCGAGCGGCGTCCCCGCTGTCCCCTTGTCCCGACACTCCGCAGCCCGGTGCCGAAGCGAGAATCAGCTCCGTCCGCCCAGGCGTTCCTCCTGACCGGCGAGGACGAGGTCGCCCGCCGGGACAGGACGAACGAGCTCGTCGCCGAGCGGCTCGACGAGGCGGCGCGGGCCTTCAACCTGGATCGTCTCTCGGCCCGGGACGCGAACCCCGAAACACTCGCCACTCTCCTCCAGACTCCCCCGCTCCTGGGCGAGACGCGCGTTGTCGTGCTGGAAGACGCGGAGGCCGCGACGGCCGAGGTGGAACGGGCCCTCGTGGCCTTCTTGAAGGCGCCTTCCCCGACCACCTGCTTGATCGCGGCCGGGGGAGGACGGCTGGCGGGAGAGCCGTGGACGACCTTCCGGCGCGTTGGCCGCGAGGAGATCTTCGAACCGCCCAGGGGGGCGCGCGAGATGACGGCGCGCGTGCGTCAAGAAGCCGAGCGCGCCGGCAAGGAGATCGAGCCCCGTGCGGCGGCGCTCCTCGCCGATATGAACCCGGACGGCCCCGCGGCCCTGGCGAGCGAGCTGGCCAAGCTCGTGGCGCACGTGGGCGAGCGCCGGCGAATCGAGGTCGCGGACGTCGAGGCCGTGGCCGTTTCGACTGCCGGGGGGAACAAGTATACTTTTGTGGATCTGGTCGGGATGGGACGGCGCGACGAGGCGCTGGCCGAGCTGCACGCGCTCCTCGAGGACGGCGAGAGCCCGCTCTACCTCGTGACCCTGCTCGCCCAGCACTTCCTGCTCCTCGGCGGGATCCGCGCCTGCGAAGCGAGGGGGATTCGTTCGCCGGAGGCCATCGCGCAGGCGCTGCGCAAGCCCGCGTGGATCCTCACTACCAAGAAGAACTTTCAGATCCGCGGCTACGAGCCCCCGCGCGAGCAGGCCCGGCGCTACGACCGCGCGGCCATCGATCGCTGGCTCGCGGGATTGCTGGAGCTGGACCTGGCGCTCAAGTCCTCACGCCTGCCGCCCGCCGCGCTCATGGAAGAGTGGATCCTGCGCCTGATGTCGGTCGCGCCGGCGGCCGCCTGAGGCTCTCCCCAACCGGACCCGAAAGGGGGCACCGAATGACCGCACGCGTCGCGCTGCTGGTCGCGGCCTGGGCGATCCTCGCGATCCCGGCCGCGGCGCAGACCACGCCCGACCTGTTCGGGGAGGGGGTCGAGTCCTTCCGCTCGGGCGACTACGCCAGGTCCCAGCGCCTGCTGCGGGAGTACGTGGACGCCAACGCGGACAAGAAGGGCGCCGATGCCGCGCACCTCGGGGAGGCCTACCACTACCTGGGGCTGATGACGCCGGACGCGCGCCTCGCGGAAGGGTATTTCCTGGCGGTCGCCCAGCGCTATCCCACGGCTCCCACGGCCGACGAGTCGGTCGCGCGCCTGGGGCAGCTCTACTTCGCGCTCGGCCGCTACGCGGACGCGCGCCGTGAATGGAACGCGCTCGCCACGAACTACCCCAAGAGCCGCTATGTGCCTGCGGCCAACCTGCGCATCGGCCAGACGTACTTCGCCGAGGGCGACCTGCAGAACGCCTACGACGCCTTCAGCAGCGGCTTCTCCAAGATGAAGACCTTCCAGCGCTCGGGCGGTCGCGGCGCCGACCTCACGGAGATCGAGGGCGAGTACGTCTTCTGGCTGGGCCGCACGCTGCTCGCGCGCAAGGCGAACGGCGATGCGCGCAAGTACTTCAACCTGGTCCTGCTGGACTATCCGAACCACCCGCTCGAGCCGGTGGCGCTCTACTATCTGTCGCTGGCCGACCGGGGCGACGGCAAGACGAAGGAAGCCGATGACGCGTGGCGCCGCTTCAGTGAATCGGTCCGCAACACGAGCCTCGAGCCTGTCGCTCGGAACCCCAACCTGGTGGCGATCGCCGGGGCCCGCGAGTCGGGCGCCCTGACGCGCCCCCCCGAGGCCGACGCCAGGATCGCCGAGCGCCGTGCCGGCGAGGCCCAGGCCGAATCCGGCGGAGAGCCCGAGACCGAATCCAGCGGAGAGCCGCCCGCCGCCGTTCCCACCCCCCCGGGCGGGGCCCTCACGGGGACCCCGAGCGGGCGTGCGACGACTCCCGCGGAGCCGCCCGCAGCCGATGCGGAAGCCGAGCCGGCGACCGCGCCCGCGCTCCGTGCCCCGGAGCCGGGGCGCGCCGGCGGCGTGGTCGAGGAACAGCCCGCCAGCGAGGCACCGGCCGACGAGACGTTCCCGGCGGAAGAGGAGCGGCCCCGCGCGGCGGAGGTCGCCGAGCCGGCTCCCGCCCCGCGAGAGGCCGCCACACCAGCCCCTGCTCCGACAGAAGAGCCGGCTCCCGAGCCGCAGGCCGAGGAGGTCCACCAGGTGACGTCCGAGGATCAGGCGCGGGCGGCGCAGGTCGAGCAGCAGGGACAGGAGCTCCTGGGCCGCAGGACGGAAGTCGCCCAGCCGGCCGGCAAGGAAGCGGCACGGGCGGAGCCGGCGCCCCCCGCGACGGCGAACGAGCCGACGCCCGCCCCCGCCAGGACCGCCGTCCCGACCGAGCCGGCCGCACGGGCGGCGGTCACTCCTCCGCCGCCCGGCAAGGCCGCGACCGATCGCACCCTCGAGCCGATCGAGCCGGGGCTGGTCTACCTGCAGGTGGGTGCCTTCACTGGAGCGACGACCGCCGCCCAGGTCTCGACCGAGCTCAAGAAGAAGAAGTTCAACCCCTCCATCACGACCACGTTGAAGGACGGCAAGGCCGTCTACCGCGTCCGCTTCGGCCCCTACGACGTCCCCCGCGAGCGCGAGACGCTCGAGACCCAGCGCACGGCCTTGCTCAAGGCCGGCTACGTCCCGGTCGTCATGCGGCGGGAGGCCGAGGCCGAGAGCGGACGGTGAGCCGGGGCGGCGTGGCAGTTCCCGGCCAGGCCCCGGCCGGAGAGCCGCTCACGGCGCAAGCCGTCTCCACCAGGCTCGATCGCGGCGGCGCCCTCACGCCGCTCATGCGGCAGTACGAGCGGGTGAAGCGCGAGCACAAAGACGCGATCCTCGTCTTCCGGCTCGGCGACTTCTACGAGATGTTCTACGAGGACGCCGAGCTGGGTGCGGCGGCCCTCGACCTGACGCTCACCTCCCGCAACAACGGCAAGGCCAAGCGCGTGCCCCTGGCCGGCTTCCCGGTCAAGGCCGCGGAGAGCTACATCGGGCGCCTGATCGCCGCCGGCTACAAGGTGGCGGTCTGCGAGCAGATGGAGGATCCACGTCTCGCCCGGGGCCTCGTGAAGCGCGAGGTCGTCGAGGTCGTCACACCCGGCGCCTTGCTGGAAGAGGCGCTCCTGGACCGGGGGCGCGGAAACTTCCTGGCCGCGGTTGCGCTGGCCGGGCCGTTTCCCGCGGCGGCCGGGACGCCTGATGCGATGCTCGGGCTCGCCTTCGCGGACATCTCGACCGGCGAGTTCTGGCTCGAGGAAGTGCCGTTCGGGCAGGGGGCCGCGGAGATCGCGCGCATGGCGCCCGCCGAGGTGCTGATCCCCGCGTCCTGGTGCGAGGAATCCCGTGGCCGGCAGGCACGGCTGGG
>DATBJW010000025.1:0-8973 GCA_036556205.1 Gemmatimonadota bacterium | reverse complement strand
TCGTGCTGACGGTCGCGTTTTTCGCGCTCTCGTGGGGTCTCGTGCGCCTCGCGGCGAGACTCTGACCCGGAGGATAGCCATGACCCTGCTCTATTGGATCGGCGGGATCGTCGCCCTGTTCCTGCTCGTGTACCTGGTCATCGCGCTGCTCAAGCCGGAGAAGTTCTCATGACCTCCAACGGCTACCTCCAGCTCGCCTTCTACGTCGTCGTGCTTATTGCCCTCGCAAAGCCGCTGGGGGCCTACATGGCGCGGGTCTACGAAGGACGGCCGTTCGGGCTGGACCGCGTGTTGGGACCGGTGGAGCGACTGATCTATCGGCTGGGAGGTGTGCGCGCGGGCGAGGAGATGGGCTGGAAGACCTACGCCGCGGCCATGCTGCTGTTCAATGTCGTCGGCCTGCTCGCAGTCTATGCGCTGCAGCGGGCGCAGGCCTTCCTCCCGCTGAACCCCGCGGGGATGGCCAACGTCGCACCCCACTCCGCCTGGAACGTGGCCGTGAGCTTCGCCACGAACACGAACTGGCAGAACTATGGCGGCGAGGCGACGCTCGGCTACCTCGTCCAGATGCTCGGGCTCACGGTCCAGAACTTCGTGTCGGCGGCGGCTGGGATGGCCGTGGCCGCGGCCCTGATCCGCGCACTCGCGCGCCGTGAAGGGAACACGATCGGCAACTTCTGGGTGGACCTCACGCGCAGCACGCTCTACATCCTGCTGCCGCTCGCGATCGTCCTCGCCGGGATCCAGACGTCTCAGGGCGTGATTCAGAACCTGGATGCGTACAAGACGGCCGAGCTCGTCGAAGCCACGGCCGATGCCGAGGGGAAGCCGGTCACCGAACAGGTCCTGCCCATGGGGCCAGCCTCCTCGCAGATCGCGATCAAGCAGCTCGGCACGAACGGCGGTGGATTCTTCAACGTGAACTCGGCGCATCCCTACGAGAACGCCACCCCGCTCTCCAACTTCTTCGAGCTGCTGGCGATTCTCCTGATCTCGGCGGCGCTCTGCTACACCTACGGCGTGATGGTCGGGGATACACGGCAAGGCTGGGCCGTGCTGGCCGCTATGACGGTCGTGTTCGTCGCGCTTCTCGCGGTGGCCGTGTGGAGCGAGCAGAGCGGCAATCCCAGGCTCACGCCCCTGGGCGTGGATCAGACCGCTTCGGCGCTCCAGGCGGGCGGCAACATGGAAGGCAAGGAGGCCCGCTTCGGGATCGCCACCTCGGCGCTGTGGGCCACCGCCACGACCTCGGCCTCGAACGGCTCGGTGAACTCCATGCACGACTCCTTTACTCCGCTGGGCGGCTTCGTTCCCATGTGGCTCATGCAGCTGGGCGAGGTCATCTACGGCGGAGTGGGATCCGGCCTCTACGGAATGCTCATGTTCCTGATCGTGGCCGTGTTCGTGGCAGGCCTCATGGTGGGGCGCACGCCGGAATGGCTGGGCAAGAAGATCGAGCCTTTCGAGATGAAGATGGCTTCGATCGCGGTCCTGGTCCCGCCGGCCGTGTCGTTGATCCCGACCGCCATCGCGGTCCTCGCCCCGACCGCTCTGGCAACGCTCTGGAACCATGAAGCGCACGGCTTAAGCGAGATCCTCTACGCGTTCTCTTCGATGGGCAACAACAACGGGAGCGCGTTCGCCGGCTACGGCGCCAACATCCCATTGGTCAACGTGATGGGCGGCCTGGGGATGCTCTTCTCGCGCTACTGGACCGCGATCCCCGTCCTGGCGGTCGCCGGCTCGCTGGTCGAGAAGAAGCGGACGCCCTCCGGCGCGGGCACGCTGCCGACCCACACGCCGCTCTTCGTCGTCATGCTCGTGAGCACGGTGATCATCGTGGGCGCGCTGACGTTCATCCCCGCACTGGCGCTCGGCCCGTTCGTCGAGCACCTGCAGATGCTCAAGTGATGCGTGCACGCCCGAACCCGCAGGGAGAGAACCATGTCCGCTAAGACGAAGGGCCGGCCTCTGTTCGATCCCCAGATCACGCGCCGTGCCATCTCCGGGTCGTTCCGGAAGCTGGACCCGCGGCACCAGATCCGGAACCCGGTCATGTTCGTGGTGGAAGTGGGGAGCGTCCTCACGACCCTGCTCTTCATCCAGGCGCTCGTCGGCCAGGGTGAAGCGCCGGCGGGGTTCATCCTAACGGTGTCGCTGTGGCTCTGGTTCACGGTCCTCTTCGCAAACTTCGCCGAGGCGATGGCCGAGGGGCGTGGCAAGGCGCAGGCGGACGCGCTCCGGCGCGCGCGGACCCAGACCATCTCCAAGAAGCTGCGCGAGCCGGGCAACAAGCTCGACTTCGAGAGCGTGAACGCCGACGAGCTCCGGAAGGACGACGTCATTCTCTGCACGCCCGGTGACCTGATCGGGGCCGACGGCGAGGTCATCGAAGGCGTGGCCTCGGTGGACGAGAGCGCCATCACCGGCGAGAGCGCCCCAGTCATCCGCGAGGCCGGCGGTGATCGGAGCTCGGTCACGGGCGGGACGCGCGTTCTGTCGGACTGGCTCATCGTCCGCGTCACGTCCGACCCCGGCAAGTCGTTCCTGGACCGGATGATCGCCCTCGTCGAGGGAGCGGCCCGGCAGAAGACGCCCAACGAGATCGCCCTCGACATCCTGCTCGCCAAGCTCACCATCATCTTCCTGCTGGCGTGCGTCACCCTGTTGCCGTTCTCGATCTACAGCGTCCGGGCCACGGGGCACGGCGACCCGATCACGATCACGGTTCTGGTGGCGCTCCTGGTGTGTCTGATCCCGACCACGATCGGCGGGCTCCTCTCGGCGATCGGGATCGCGGGCATGGACCGGATGATCCAGGCCAACGTCATCGCCATGTCCGGGCGGGCCGTGGAAGCGGCCGGCGACGTGGACGTGCTTCTGCTCGACAAGACAGGCACGATCACGCTCGGGAACAGGCAGGCGACGAATTTCGTCCCCGCCGAGGGGGTGGACGTGCGGAACCTCGCGGATCTGGCCCAGCTCGCCTCGCTGGCGGACGAGACGCCGGAGGGGCGCAGCATCGTGGTGCTGGCCAAGCAGCTCTTCGGCCTGCGCGAGCGCGACGTTCACGCCCTGGGCGCGGACTTCGTGCCGTTCAGCGCCCAGACGCGCATGAGCGGCGTCAACCTCGACGGGCGCCAGATCCGAAAAGGGGCCGTGGACGCGATCGAGGCTCACGTGCGCGCCAACGGCGGGGTGCTGCCGCGCGACGTTCGGAGCAAGGTCGAGGCGATCGCGCGGGAGGGTGGGACGCCGCTCGTCGTGGCGGAGAACGAGCGCGTCCTCGGGGTAATCCACCTCAAGGACATCGTCAAGGGCGGCATCAAGGAGCGCTTCTCCGAGCTGCGCCAGATGGGGATCAAGACCGTGATGATCACCGGCGACAATCCCCTCACCGCGGCGGCGATCGCGGCGGAAGCGGGTGTGGACGACTTCCTGGCCGAGGCGACTCCCGAGGCCAAGCTGACGCTTATCCGCGGCTACCAGGTCGGGGGACAGCTCGTGGCCATGACGGGCGACGGCACGAACGACGCGCCCGCGCTGGCCCAGGCCGACGTCGCGGTCGCCATGAACACGGGGACCCAGCCCGCCAAGGAAGCCAGCAACATGGTGGACCTGGACTCGAACCCGACCAAGCTCATCGAGATCGTGGAGATCGGGAAACAGCTGCTGATGACGCGAGGCGCGCTCACGACCTTCAGCATCGCGAACGACGTGGCCAAGTACTTCGCGATCATCCCGGCGGCGTTCGTGGCGACCTATCCCGAGCTGCAGGCCCTGAACGTGATGGGACTCGCGACTCCGCGGAGCGCCATCCTCTCGGCCGTCATCTTCAACGCGATCATCATCATCCTCCTGATCCCGCTGGCGTTGCGCGGCGTCCGCTATCGGCACGTGGGAGCGAGCCAGTTGCTACGCACGAATCTCCTCGTCTACGGCCTGGGCGGCCTCGTCGCGCCGTTCATCGGGATCAAGCTGATCGACCTGCTGCTCGTAGCGCTGCACCTGGCGTAGCTGTCATCGACGAGAGCCTGCGAAGCGAGAGCCTGCGAAGGAGAACCGATGCTAGCGCAACTGAGACCCGCGATCCTGATGGTGATCGTTCTGAGCGTGCTGACGGGCATTCTCTACCCTGTGGCCTTCACCGGTGTCGCGCGCCTGCTTTTCCCCCGGCAGGCGGCCGGCAGCCTGATCGAGCGGGACGGGCGGGTCGTCGGGTCCAGCCTGATCGGGCAGCCCTTCACCGACCCCGGCCACTTCTGGAGCCGGCCCTCGGCCACGGGCCCCCAGCCTTACAACGGCGCGCTCTCGTCGGGCTCCAACTGGGGCCCGCTGAATCCGGACTTGCACGCCGCCGTGACCGACCGCGTGGCCGCGCTCCGCGCGGCGGATCCCGGCGCGACGGGTCCCGTACCGGTAGACCTCGTCACGGCCTCCGGCAGCGGGCTCGACCCCCACATCTCACCGGCGGCGGCGCTCTACCAGGTGGCGCGAGTGGCCCGCGTCCGGGGCCTGGCGGAGGACGAAGTGCGGCGGCTCGTGGCCGAGCACACGCAGGGGCGCCAGCTCGGGTTCCTCGGCGAGCCGGTCGTGAACGTGCTGGAGCTCAACCTCGCGCTCGACGCCCTGGTCCGGGGATCCCCTCCATCAGGCGACGCCCCTTGATCCCAGCGGCCCCCCGGCTCCCCACCGGGGGGCTTCCTCTTTCCGCGTGGCCCACCAACTTTGCCCGCAGACCCGACCTTCACCGTTCCATGACGCCCCAGCGCTCCGATCCCCGGCCCGATTCACGCCCCGACCCTGACGCCCTGCTCGCGCAGGTCGCGGCCGAGGGCGAGGAGCGCCGGCGCGGCCGGCTCAAGGTCTTCTTCGGCGCCACCGCCGGCGTGGGAAAGACGTATGCCATGCTCGAGGCGGCCCGGGTCCAGTCACGGCAGGGGGTGGACGTCGTCGTGGGCTACGTCGAGACCCACGGGCGCAAGGAGACCGAAGCCCTGCTCGAGGGGCTTGAGATCCTGCCCCGCCGGGTCATGGACCACCGCGGGGTCGGCGTGCCCGAGTTCGACCTCGACCGCGCCCTGGCGCGGCGCCCGGCGCTGATCCTGGTGGACGAGCTCGCCCACACGAACGCGCCCGGCTCGCGCCACGAGAAGCGCTGGCAGGACGTCGAGGAGCTGCGGGCGGCGGGGATCGACGTCTACACCACGATCAACGTGCAGCACATCGAGAGCTTGAACGACGTGGTCGCGCAGATCACGCACGTGCGGGTGCGCGAGACCGTCCCGGACTCGGTGCTCGAGAGCGCGGACGACGTCGAGCTGGTCGACCTCCCTCCGGAGGAGCTCTTGCAGCGGCTCCAGGAGGGAAAGGTCTACATGCCCGAGCAGGCGAAGCACGCGCTGGAGAGCTTCTTCCGCAAGGGGAACCTGATCGCCCTGCGGCAGCTCGCGCTCCGCCGCACCGCGGAGCGCGTGGAAGCCCAGATGCAGGTCTATCGCCGCGCCCACGGCGTCTCGGAGGTCTGGCCCGTCGCGGGAAACCTGCTCGTCGCGGTCGGACCGGACCCGACGTCGCGGCGTCTCGTCCGCGCCGCCAAGCGCATGGCCGACCGCACGGGCGCCACCTGGACCGCCATCGCGGTGGAGACGCCCGGCTTCGCGCACCTGTCGCAACAAGCTCGCGACGGCCTGTGGGAGACGCTGCGGTTCGCCGAGAGCCTCGGCGGAAAGACCGTCACGCTCGCCGGGACGAGCGCCAGCGAGCAGATCCTGGCCTACGCGCGGACGCACAACGTCTCCACCATCGTGGTCGGCAAGCCCACGCATCCCCGCTGGCGCGACATCCTGGTGCGACCTACGGTGGATGAGCTCGTTCGCGGCAGCGGCGAGATCGACGTGGTCGTGATCAGCGGCGACCCCGAGGAGTTCCGCCCGCCCCGAGGACCGGCGCCGCGCGCCGGCCCCCGCTGGGGAGCCTACGTGGCCGCCGCGGTGGCCGTGGCCGTCACGACCGTGGTGGCGTGGGTTCTGCGCACCCTGCTCGAGCCCACCAACGCGGCCATGGTGTATCTGCTCGTCGTCGTGCTGGTGGCGCGAATGCTCGGACGGGGACCGTCGATCCTGGCCTCGCTCCTGAGCGTGGCCGCCTTCGACTTCTTCTTCGTGACGCCGGTTCTCACGTTCGCGGTGTCCGACACGCAATACGTGCTCACCTTCGCGGTGATGCTGATCGTGGCCCTTGTGATCAGCACCCTCACCACGCGTCTTCATCAGCAGGCCGAAGGCTCCCGACAACGGGAGCGCCGCACCGCGGCGCTGTACGAGATCAGCCGAGACCTGGTCAGCACCTTCGACACCCAGACGCTCCTGCTCCGCGGGCTGCAGCACGTACGCAACGTCTTCGATTGCCAGGCCTACGTGCTGTTGCCGGATCCCTTCGGTGAGCTTCAGGTCTGGGCCGAGGCGGGCGAGCCCGTCAAGCTCGAGAGCCAGGAGCTGGCGGTGGCGCGCTGGGTCTTCGACAACGGACGCATCGCGGGTGCGGGGACGACGACTCTCGCCGGAGCCAAAGCTCTCTACCTTCCGCTCAGCGCGTCGCGGAGCATCGTGGGCGTTCTGGGCGTGCGGCCGGCGCAGCCCGATCGCCTTCGCGACCCCGAGCAGCTGCATCTGCTCGAGACCTTCGCCAACCAGCTCGCAATCGCGCTCGAGCGCGCCCGTCTGGCCGAGCAGGCGCGGCGCATCCGCCAGATGGAGGAGATGGACCGCGTGCGGGCGGACTTCCTTGCCGCGGCCTCTTCGAAGCTGAGCGGTCCGCTGGCCGAGGCCGAACGGCGCATCCTGCGACTGCGCGGGGAGTTGGGCGGCACCGAAGCCAGCCGGAAGCCGCTCGAGGACGCGGCCGAGGCGTTGCACCGCGTTCGCGGTCTGGCCGAGGACCTGCGCGAGCTGGCGCTCCTGGAAGGCGGGACGCCCCTGCGCTTCGAGCCCGTCGCGCCCGCGCGCGTGGTGGTGCGGACGGCCGAGCGCTTCGGCGACGAAGCCCGCGCCAGGGACGTGGACCTCGGCACCGAGGTCTCCCCCGACGTCCCCGATGTCCGGGCCGACCCGATGCGGATCGAGGGCGTCCTCGCGACCCTGGTGGGCTACGCCCTGGGGCGAACGCCGCGGGGCGGCCGGATCCGGATCGCCGCCGAGCCGATGGGGGCCTTCGTGCAATTCTCGGTGGCCGACAGCGGGCCGGAGATCCCGGTCGAGCTCCAGTCCGGCGTCTTCGATCCCTTCGCGGAGCTGGGCGGCGCGCCGACCCGCGATGGGACGGGTCTCGAGCTGGCGCTCGTCCAGCAGGTCGTGCGCGCGCACGGCGGGCTCGTGTGGGTCGACTCGGGGCCCGGCCCGGGCTGCGTCATGAGCTTCACGCTTCCCACCTCCGGAGAGGAGACCGCCCTGGCCGAGATAGAGAACGAGGCGCCGGAAGCCTCCCGCGATTGACCCTCCCGCCCGGGCCCCTAAACTGGAGGGTTCGCGCTCCAGCCGGCCCGACTCCATTCCAGGTTTTATGATGATGCAACGCGGCTCCCTGCTGCTGGCGCTCCTCCTCTTCGCCGGCTCCCCATCCTGCGCGCCGTCGGCGCCCCCGGCCTCCGGGTCCGGTGAGCGGACCCCCGCCGCGGCTGGGGCAGCCGACACCGCTTCGGGCGCGGCAACCAACGCGACCGGCATCGTAGGCGCGATCGCGCCTGGAGCCGGCGCACTCGATACCACGCGCGCGCCCCGGCCCGACGGTCCCGTCGTGGACGCGATCCGGCCTCCCGCGGTCGCGGCGCACGCCATGGTGAGCACGGCGCAGGAGTACGCCACGCGGGTCGGTGTCGAGATCCTGAAGAAAGGTGGGAACGCCGTGGACGCCGCGGTGGCCGTGGGCTTCGCGCTGCAGGTCGTCTACCCAGAGGCCGGCAACATCGGGGGCGGCGGGTTCATGGTCATCCGCTTCCGCGAGGGCCGGGTGACCACCCTCGACTATCGCGAGAAGGCGCCGCTCGCGGCCCGCCCCGACATGTACCTGGACGAGCAAGGGAACGTCATCGAGAGCCTCTCCTGGGTGGGCCACCTCTCGGCCGGCGTGCCGGGCTCGCTCAAGGGGATGCTCACGGCCCTCGAGCGCTACGGCCGCCTCGACCGGAAGACCGTGATGGAGCCCGCCATCCGGCTCGCGCGCGACGGGTTCCCGGTCTCGGCCGGGCTGATCGAGAGCCTCGAGGACGATCGGGACAGCCTGTGCGAGTTCGCTTCCACCCGAGAGGTCTTCTTCGCGGGCCGTCCCACGCGCGAGGTCACCGATCCTGCGGCGGGTGGCAGGCGCACGGTGTGCCTGCCGCCGGACTCCGTGGCCCTCGCCTTCGCGGCCCGGCCGCCGGTGCCCGATCCCAACCGCGAGAAGCTCCCCCCCAACGTGGGGCGCCGGGAGCCCTTCCAGCCACCGTCGGGCCTCGAGCAAAACCTCGGCGTCAAGGCAGTCGGCGACACGCTGCGCCAGCCCGACCTTGCGCGCACGCTCTCCGAGATCGCCGAGCAGGGTGCCGACGCTTTCTACAAAGGGCGGATCGCCGACCTGATCGTGGCCGAGATGCAGCGCGGCGGCGGGCTCATCACGAAGCAGGATCTGGCGGCGTACGACGTGATCGAGCGTGAGCCCATCCACACGACCTATCGCGGCTACGACGTCTATTCGATGCCGCCCTCCAGCTCGGGCGGCGTGATCCTGGCCGAGATCCTGAACATCCTCGAGCGGTTCGACCTGGGATCGCCGGGATTCCATTCCGCGCGCGCCGTCCACATCGCGGTCGAGGCCATGCGCCGCGCCTACGCCGATCGCAACACGTATCTGGGAGATCCGGCGTTCGTGACGATGCCGCTCGACACGCTGCTGTCCAAGGACTACGCGGAAGCGCTCGCCGCCTCGATCGACACC
>DATBJW010000024.1:0-9420 GCA_036556205.1 Gemmatimonadota bacterium | reverse complement strand
TGCGGCTCGCTGAGCGTGATGCCCAATCCCTGGACCCCGTAGCGAGACGCGGCGTGGATCAGGAGTCCCCCCCACCCGCAGCCGACATCCAGCAGTCGCTCCCCGGGGACGAGCCGCAGCTTGCGACAGATGTGCTCGAGCTTGGCTTCCTGCGCGGCATCGAGCTCCTCCTCGCCGGTCGGGAAGTAGGCGCACGAGTAGATCATCCGGCTGTCCAGCCAGAGCGAGAAGAAGTCGTTCCCGACGTTGTAGTGGTAGCGCACGGCGCGCGCGTCCCGCCCCTGCGAGTGCGTGTGGCCGCGTGTCCGGAAGGCGGCTGGCGTCGGGTAGGGGGGCGGGCCGGGCGGCGCCGGCGAAAGCGCGATCAGGCGGGCCAGGACGCGTGCCAGCCGCGCCTTCGAGGAGAGCCGCGAGGCGAGCAGGTCCCCGAGCCAGGTCGCGGCCTCGATGTCCCCTTCGATGTCGAAATCCCCGCGCACGAAGGCCTCGGCCATCCGGAGCTCCGAGGGCGGCAGGAACATACGCCGCAGCGACGCCGGTCCCGAGAGGGTCAGCGTGAATGGCGCGGAACCGGAAGGGCGCTGGACCGAACCGTCCCACAGCCGCACCGCGAATCCGCGCGACTCCGGCGGCCCGAAGAGCTCCGCCAGCAAGGCGCGGGACGCGCGAAGCCGGCGATCCGTCTTCGTCGCGCGGGCGCCGAGCCCGCTCTCCCCAGCCAGCAAGTCGTGAGTCATGCTCAACTCCGGGGAATCCTGCTTTTCACGGAAAGCGAGTAGCTGGCCGGCGTCAAGACCATCTTCCTTCCACTGGCCAGTTCGCCCGCGCCCCCAGGGCACACCGCCGCAGCGCCACCAGGGCGGAGGCAAGGAATGGACCGGGGCCGCCGAACCCGTGGCTGCCGGCGGGCCCGCGGCAGCGCCCCGGAGACCGGGTACGACGCCGGGAGGGATTCCCCCGCGCGACCGCCCTCACTGGGGAAAAAGCCCCATCTTCAACGCGGGTCACGCTGGCCGCGCCCCGGCTCGCCGGAACCTGGCGCAGCTTGTTCCGGCGCTCAACTTGCGGGGCAGGGAGACAGATCGACGGAATCACCGAATCCACCGCGAATCCCGTGAAGCGACTCTGGCGCCATCGGCTTTCCATCGTGGCCGGCGTGTGCGGCCTCTTCCTGGCGACTGGCCTCCTCCTGGAAGGTCTGGGCCGCCCCCCGGAGGCGGCTCGTCTCGCCTACATCGCGGCCTCCGCCGTGGGTGGAGCTCCGAGCCTGTGGCTCGCCCTCAAGGCGCTGGGCCGCTTCCACGTTCACATCGACCTGCTGATGGTGCTCGCCGCGGCCGGAGCGGCTTCGATCGGGCACTGGGAGGAAGGCGCGGTCCTCCTGTTCCTGTTCTCGACCTCCAACGCGCTCGAGTTCTACGCGGTCGGCCGGACCTCACGCGCGATCGAGCGGCTCGTCAAGCTCCGCCCCGCGCAGGCCTGGGTCCTGCGGGACGGGACGCCCGTGCCCGTGCCGTGGGACAAAGTTCTGCCGGGGGACCGCGTGATCGTGAAGGCCGGCGAGCGGATGCCGGCCGATGGTCGCGTCGTGGCCGGCACCTCCGCCGTGGACCAGTCGGTCGTGACGGGCGAGAGCGTGCCCGTGCGCAAGACCCCCGGCGACGCGGTCTTCGCCAGCACGATGAACGGGGCGGGCACGCTCGAGGTCGAGGTCACCGCCACTGGACGCGACTCGACCCTGGGGCGGATCATCCAGCTCGTCCAGGAGGCGCAAGCGCAGAAGTCCGTGACGCAGCGCGCCATCGAGCGCGTTGAGCCCTACTACGTCGTGGGCGTGCTGGGGGCCACGGCCCTCGCCTACGTTCTCGGACGCCACACGCTCGAGCTCTCGGTCACGCAGGCGTTCTACCGCTCGATGGTGCTGCTGGTCGGCGCATCTCCCTGCGCCCTCGTCATCTCCACACCGGCCTCGATGCTGTCGGCCATCGCCAACGGCGCGCTGCGCGGCGTGCTCTTCAAGGGCGGCGCGCAGCTCGAGCGGCTGGGCCAGATCCGCACGTTCGCCTTCGACAAGACGGGGACGCTGACCGGCGCCCGGCTCGAGGTCGAGCGCGTCCACACCTTCGACGGCATGCCGCCGCGCGACCTCGTGAAGCTCGCCGCCGGCGTGGAGTGCGGATCGGAGCATCATCTGGCCAGGGCCGTGCTGCGCGCGGCCGAGCGCTGGCAGTGCGGCGTGCGGCCGGCACAGGACGTCCAGTGGACGGAAGGGCTGGGCGTGAGCGGCGAGGTGGACGGCCGGCGGGTCTTCGTGGGCAGCGACCGCTACCTGCGCGAGAAGGGACTGAAGCTTCCGGGGGAAGCCGAGGCGCGAATCCAGCAGGCCAAGGATCTGGGCAAAACCGTGATCCTGGTCCACGACGGGAGGCTGCTCGGGCTCCTGACGGTCGCCGACCGGCTGCGCCCCGAGGCGCCGGCCGTGGTCCGGGCTCTCCGGAGCCTCGGCGTGACGCGCACGGTGCTCCTCACGGGCGACAACACCCACGTCGCGCGCGATGTCGCGCGAGCGACGGACATCGAGGAGCTGCAGGCCGACCTGCGTCCCGCCGACAAGGTCGCGTTCCTGCACGAGCTCCGGGACCGGCCCGGCGGCGTGGCCATGGTCGGCGACGGTGTCAACGACGCCCCCGCGCTGGCCACGGCGACGGTGGGAATCGCGATGGGCGGAGCCGGCACCGACGTCGCGCTCGAGACGGCGGACGTGATCCTGATGGCCGACAACCTGAGTGCTTTGCCCTACGCCGTGGCTCTCTGCCGCCGAGCCCGGCGCATCGTCATCGAGAACCTGACCTTCGCCTCGAGCGTCATCGTGGTTCTCTCCCTCTGCGGGCTCGCTGGCTGGCTCACCCTGCCCGTCGCCGTGGTGGGGCACGAGGGGAGCACGCTCCTGGTCGTGCTGAACGGGCTGCGCCTGCTGCGGGGCGTGCCCGATCCGCTCGCTGCCACGGCAAGCGAGTCACCGCAGCCCGTGAGCTCACCCGAGCGCTCGCCGGCCTGAGCCCCCTGGCCCCGCTGGCGTCACCCTCGTCTTCGTGGGCGCGCTCTGCGCGCTCCGCGCGCTCCGCCAGTAGCTCCCCTCAGCAGGCTCCCACGCGGCTGATCCCGACCGGGTCGGCGGGCGCCGGCGAAGAGAGCGCCGTGCCGCCGTCGCCGCGGGGAAGCAGGAGAGCGTCGATGGGGACGGCGACGGTCTCGCGGCGCGAAGCCCGGACCAGCTCCGCCAGCCGATCGGTGTCCACGCTGGACGCCGGGATGCCCGCGCGCTCGAGGGCCCCTTCCGCTTCCGCGAGGGTGGCGCCGCCGCGCATTCGCCGGTAGACGTCGGGATGGATCAGGAGGGTTCCGTCTCGGACCTCGGCCACCTCGTAGACGATCGTCAGCGGCACGGGGTCGTCGAGCACGAAGGTTCGCGTCAGGGAGGGGTTCCGCTCGAGCAGGTCCAGGTCCTTCGGCGTCAGGCGCGGCGAGGCACGCGCCTGAACCGCGCGGGCCAGCTCGATCGCGTCCGCGTTGGACAGCCGCACGCACCCGTGCGAGGCCGCGCGGCCCAGGCTGGCCGTATCCGGCGTCCCGTGAAGGAAGAGCAGACCGCCCGCGTGCAGCTTGACGCGGCCCATGGGGTTCTTCGGGCCCGGCGGGGTGATCGTCTCGTTGCGGGCCCACTCGCGATCGGGAGGGATCCACCAGGGGTTCCACGTCACCTTCGCGATCGTGAAGCGCTCCGTCGGCGTGGGGAACTCCGGCATGCCGATCGCCACTCGATAGCTCCTGCCGCGGGCGCCGCGCTCGACGACGTCGAGGCGGTAGGCGGGGATGTTCAGGAGGAGCTCGAGCTCTGCGTCGGGGGAAGTCGGGATGGGCCGGGCGGGTGGAACGTCCCGACCGGCATCGCCGACCGCCCACAGAGCCAGCATGACGGCCGCGACGGCCGATCTAATCGCGGTCCTCCGGCTCCAGCTGTTCCTCCCAGTACTCCTGGATGTGGTCATAGATGCCCGGCGGAAAGCGCAGCTCGCGATAGACGTTGCAGCTGTCCGGGTCATCCGGCGTGGGGCAGATGGGGAAGTCCTGCCGCGCTTGCCACTCCAGGATTCGCTCGCGCTGAGGGGGACTGTAGTCCTTCTCGTTCAGCTGCAGCAGCAACGCCCGCACCCTGGGCTCGGTCTGGCCCGGCTGCCCCGCCAGGAGTCGGACCAGCTTCTCCTCGGGCAGGAAGTGGCGGGCGATGACGGCGAAGGTCAGGCGCCCAAAGTGGCCGATGTCGGTCCCCCGCTCGAGCGCATCCAGCAGGTGGGCCATCATCGGCGAGTCGCGGAGCTCGTTCTCGCGTGCGCCGCTTGACGGCGCCCGGGAGCCACGTTTCCTGGCCTGGTGGTCCGCGGTCTTCTTCTCTTTATCGGGACGGGCTCGATCTTTCGGCATGGCCGCGTGCAGGGCAAGGCCCGTGCCCCGGTACGGAGCGAGCGACGTGAACGGATGCGGCGCGCGCGCCCGTCGCCGATCAGCGTGAATTTTCCATCGTTCGAGCCCCGCGCGGGGAAAAGTCCCCGACCTCGGGACGGTGTCTCGAGGTCGAGGCTCGGCGCACCGAGCATCGGCCAGCATCCACACAGCCGGATGTCTGCGGCCTCTGTCGGGTTGGTACGACAGTTGCGGTCTGTTCCGGTGAATCCCTTCACACGCATCCGAACGAGCATGTCACTCTTTCGTGATCGGCCTCAGGCCGGCCGTAAGCTGGCTGAGAGTCTCCGGACCTACGCGGGGCGGCAGGACGTGACCGTGCTGGGACTCCCTCGGGGCGGCGTGCCGGTCGCCTTCGAAGTGGCGCGGGCGCTCGCCGCCCCCCTGGACGTCTTCGTCGTGCGCAAGCTGGGCGTGCCGGGCCATCGCGAGCTGGCGATGGGGGCCGTTGCCTCCGGCGGCGTGAGAGTCCTCAACGACGAGGTCGTTCGGCTGCTGGGAGTCCCTCCCGAGAGGATGGATGCGGTGGTGGCCGTGGAGCGGCGGGAGCTGGAGCGACGCGAGAAGCTGTACCGCGGGAGTCGTGCGCCTCTCGACCTGCAGGGCCGTACGGTCATCCTGGTGGATGACGGCCTGGCCACCGGCTCCACGATGCGCGCCGCCGTGGCCGCCGCGCGGCGGCTCGGCCCCCGGCGCGTGATCGTGGCCGTCCCCGTCGGCGCGCGGCCCGCGTGTTTGATGCTGGCCGCGGAGGCCGACCAGGTGAATTGCCTCTCCATGCCGGAGCCCCTGGGCTCGGTGGGGCAGTGGTACGAGAGCTTCGGGCAGACCAGCGACGAGGAGGTCTCCGCGCTCCTGGCGCAGTCGGCGACGGAAGCTGCCGGAGAGCGCACGAATCGGCTGCCGGAAGCGAGGGCCGTCTGAGATGAAGCGGCCCCCCCTCGAGGTGCGCGAGCTCCTGTCCCCCGATGTCGTGACGCTCTCTCCCGAGGACACGCTGCGCGACGCCATCGAGGTGCTCACCAATCGACGCGTGAGCGGCGCGCCCGTCCTGGCGGGAAACCGGGTCGTGGGTGTGGTCTCGGCCACCGACATCCTGGACTTCGAGGCCTCGAACCCCGGTGTGCCGGCCGAGCGGGTCGACCAGATGGAGTGGGGCGAGCCGGGTGCACCCAGCGAGTGGGAGGAGGCGGACTCACCCGCCGCCTACTACACCGAGATGTGGTCCGACGCGGGGGCCGACGTGCTGCAGCGGTTTCAGAACCCCCAGGGGCCGGAGTGGGACGTGCTCGGCGAGCACACGGTGAGCGAAGTCATGACGCAGTCGCTTCAAACGCTCGAGCCGGAGGCCGATGTCCACGAAGCCGCGGCGGCCATGCTGGCCGCGGGCGTGCATCGCCTGCTCGTCACCCAGGGGGGGCGACTGGTCGGGATCCTGACGATGACCGACATCGTGCGGGCCGTGGCCGAGCGCCGCCTCTGACGGGCCAGGCCATGGTTCTGCCGGTTCAGATCTCGTTCCGAAACCTGGAGGCCTCGGCCGATCTCGAGGAGCTCATCCGCAACGAGGCGGCGGGGCTCGAGACGTTCTACGACCGGCTCATGAGCTGCCACGTGATGGTCGAGGTTCCCCACGAGCATCATCGGCACGGGCAGCATTTCCACGTTCGCATCGACCTGATCGTGCCCGGAGGCGAGCTCGTCGTGAGGAACGAGCCGAGCCTGCGCAGCGCCGAGCGCGAGCTCGACGTCGAGGAGAACGTGAAGCGGTTCGAGCTTCAGGAGCCTCACAAGCACCTCGTGGCGGCGATCTCCGACGCCTTCGACACCGCCCGGCGCCGGCTCCAGGACTACGCCCGGCGCCAGAGAGGAGCCGTGAAGTTCCACGAGCCGAGCCCCCACGGCCGCGTCAGCGCCCTGTTTCCGGACTACGGGTTCATCGAAACGCCCGACGGGATCGAGATCTACTTTCACCGGAACAGCGTGCTGAGCGAAGACTTCGACCGCCTGGAGGTCGGGACCGAGGTGCACTTCGTCGAGGAGCAGGGAGACGAGGGGCCGCAGGCCAGCGCCGTGAAGGTGGTGGGGGCTCAGCGGCTCGCCGGCTCCTGAATCGAGCGCAGGTAGTCGACCAGGGTCTTCGTGCGCAGGCGCGCCTCGCCGGCGCGATCCTCATGCCCCACGAGCTGCTCCTCGAAGATCGTTCCCCATACGGGCATCTGCCGGGTGCCGTGCACCGGGATGGCTTGCCGTCCGTCGATGACCGTGGCCAGGCGCTCTTCGTCGAACCGCCCGTCGCGGGCCAGAACGGTGAGGTCGGGGGGCCGAGGCCGCAGGAAGAGGGCGACTGGCCCGTCGCCCTTCGCCTGCTCGCCGTGGCAGGGGGAACAGTAGCGAAGGAACATCTCGCGGCCGGTGAGCTCGCTCTCCTGCGAGCCTTTGCAGCCGTCGCGCGTGCCCGCGGCCGCAAGCAGCAGCAACCCCATGGGCAGCAGGAGCACCGCTCTCCCGGGGCGCCCGCCCTCTCGCTCAGGACCTCGACGAAGGGGCCGCATCGCTCTTGAGTGCAGGGGGTGAAGGAGCGGGTGGGGGCGTCTCCTGCGCCGCCTGCGTTCGAGCTTCGTGCTCGGCTACCAATCGAAGGGTATCCACGACGCGGTCCGGTGTGAGCGAGATGGAATCGATGCCGCAGTCCACCAGGAAGCGCGCGAAGTCAGGATAGTCCGAGGGCGCCTGGCCGCAGATCCCGATCTTTCTTCCCCGGGTTCGAGCCGCCTGAACGACCTGCCGAATCATCAACTTCACCGCCTCGTCGCGCTCGTCGAACAGCGAGGCCACGCTCGGGGAGTCGCGGTCCACTCCCAGCACGAGCTGCGTCAGGTCGTTCGAACCGATCGAGAAGCCGTCGAAGACCTCCGCAAACTGCGCCGCGCGAATCACATTCGCGGGGATCTCGCACATCACATAGACCTCCAGGCCGTTCTCGCCGCGCGCGAGGCCGTGGCGACTCAGGGTCTCGATGACCTTGCGCCCCTCCTCCACCGTGCGGCAGAAGGGAATCATCACCTTGACATTGGTCAACCCCATGTCGGTTCGCACCCGCCGGATCGCGGCGCACTCGAGCGCAAACGCCGGCTCGTAGGCGGGGTGATAGTACCGCGAGGCGCCGCGGAAGCCCAGCATGGGGTTCTCCTCCACCGGCTCGAACTCGCGCCCGCCGAGAAGCCCGGCGTACTCGTTGGTCTTGAAGTCGGAGGTGCGCACGATGACGTCCTTGGGGTAGAACGCGGCGGCGATCTTGGCGATGCCCTGCGCGAGGCGCTCCACGAAGTACTCGCCCTTGTCGGCGTAGCCCCGCGTCAGCCGCTCGATCTCGGCCGCGGCCTGGGCGTCGGCCAGATGCGGATGCCGCAGCAGCGCCATCGGGTGCACCCGGATCGCGCTGGTGATGATGAACTCGATCCGGACCAGCCCCACCCCGTCGTTGGGGACGAACGAGAGCTCGAACGCCTGGTCCGGATCGCCCACGTTCATCATCACGCGTGTGGCCGGACGCGGGAGCTCGCCCGGGGTGATCGTCTCGACCTCGACGTCCAACAGCCCCTCGTAGACGTAGCCCGCCTCGCCCTCCGCGCAGGAGACCGTGACGGGTGCGCCGTCGGCCAGAGCCTCCCGGGCGCCGGCGGCGCCCACCACCGCCGGGATGTCCAGCTCGCGGCTCACGATCGCCGCGTGACAGGTGCGACCGCCGCGCTCGGTGACGATCGCGGCGGCCTTGCGCATCACCGGAACCCAATCGGGATCGGTCATCTCGGTCACGAGCACCTCACCCGCGCGGAACTCGTCCATCGCCGCGGCGCCGCGCACCAGGCGCACGGCTCCACGTCCGATCCGCGATCCCACGGCCCGGCCTTGCGCCAGCACCCGGGAGCGGCGGGGCAGGCGGTAGACGTGGAGCGACGAGCGGTCTCGCGCGGAATGGACGGTCTCCGGGCGGGCCTGGAGAACGAACAGCTCTCCGGTCAGCCCGTCCTTCGCCCACTCGATGTCCAGCGGCCGCGGCGCCCCGGCGCGGGCCCCGAAGTGCTCCTCGAGGAGCAGGCCCCAGCGCGCGAGCTGGAGCACCTCGTCGTCCGTGATCGCGAAGCGCTGCCGTTCCGCCTCGGGGACGGGCAGATTGCGGGTCCCGACCGTGCCGCCCCGCGTCTCGTAGACCATTCGCAGCTCTTTCGTGCCCAGGCGCTTCTGCAGGATGGGGCGGAAGCCCTGCCGCAGGGTCGGCTTGAAGACGTAGAACTCGTCGGGATTGACCACACCGCGCACGACGTTCTCGCCCAGCCCGTAGGCGGCGTTGACGAGGACGACGTCGCGAAAGCCCGTCTCGGTGTCGAGCGTGAACAGGACCCCCGAGGCGGCCAGGTCCGAGCGCACCATCTTCTGCACCCCCACGGAGAGGGCGACCCCCAGGTGGTCGAAGCCCTTCTGCGAGCGGTAGGCGATGGCGCGGTCGGTGAACAGCGAGGCGATGCAGCGACGAGCTGCCTCGAGCAGCGTGGCCGCGCCGCGCACGTTCAAGTACGTCTCCTGCTGGCCGGCGAAGCTGGCTTCCGGCAGGTCCTCGGCCGTTGCGCTGGAGCGCACCGCGACGTCCGTGGCTTCCTCCCCGTACCTCAGGCTCAGGGCCCGATAGGCCCGGACCAGCTCGTCCGCCAGGTCGTTCGGAAGCGCGCCCGCGAGGATGAGCTCGCGCACCGCGTGTCCTCGGCGCGCGAGCTCCGCCACGTCTCCGGGATCGAATCCGGACAGGAGCCGACGGATGGCGTCGGTGAGCCGGTTGTGGTCCAGGTACCTGCGGTAGGCCGCGGCGGTCGTGGCGAATCCATCTGGGACGCGCACCCC
>DATBJW010000023.1:0-9078 GCA_036556205.1 Gemmatimonadota bacterium | reverse complement strand
CCCCCCCCCCCGCCGGCTACTCCGAGGACGCTCAGCCAGTCGTGTCCGGTGCGGCAGGAGTTTCAGGCGCCGGTTCCGGCGCGGGCTGCTCGTCGGGGTTGCCGATGTCCACGACCACGCGCCACTTCCCGTCGGCCTCCTTGCGCCAGATCGTGACGTACTTCCCCGTCCCCTCCCGCCGGCCCTCGGGGCCGTCCTGGCTGATCTTCCAGACTCCGCGCGAATAGCCCAGGTCGCCCGAGCTCGCGACGTCGGAGTCGGTCGGCTGCCACGCCAGCGCCGGCCCGGCGGGGTCGAAGAGCGGCTTCCATTGCTCGCCCACCTCCTGCTTGCCCCGCAGGATCCGCCCGCCATTCGAGTAGAACGTGGCCGAATCGGAGACGAACGTGAGGAAGGCCTGAAAGTCGCGGCTCTCGGAAGTTTTCGAGAAGTCCGCGTCGGCCTGCTTCACGGCGGCCTTCTCGGCCTCGAGGTTCACGCTCGCGCCGCAGCCGACCAGGAGCAGGAACGCAAGCGTGCAGAAGGAAACGCGAAGCAGGGTTCGAGTGCGCATGGATTCGTCCGGTGGAGGGTGCGCCCAGGCGCGTATGTACCGGGAACGGAGCGGAAGCGTCAAGCGGGCGGGGTCGGGCGGCTGCAAGGTGGGGACGAAAAACGGCTTCCGAACGCCGGATTCGCCCCGAAGGTCAACCATCCGGGGCGGTCGCCAAAAAAAGCGGGGTCGCCGGCGGCCGGCAACCCCGCTTTTCGGAACCGGCGCCCGGTGGCGCCGTTCGAATCAGTTGTTGCTGCCCCCGTGGGCTCCGGTCGGACGCTCCGCCCCGGGCTTCTGCTGGAGAGCCCCCAGGTTGGGCTGGCGGGGGCCTGTGGGCCCGTCGTCTCCGCACCCGGCGAACACGAACCCGCCGAGGATGAGCAGGGCGAGACCGAACAGTACCGCCCGCATGCCGCGTTTCATCGTGCGCCACCCTCCTTCATGGAGACGGAGGATCGGTCGGGCCGCGTCGAGCCATCCCGAGCGATTATCCGCCTCATCCGCGATCCCGCATCGCGCGGGGCGCCAAGGAGTTGTTAGCGGATGCTCCAATCTCTGTCAATGTCGAGTTGCAGCGTGCTCCGCGTCAGCACGACATCCTTCTACCAAGACGGCGTGACCCGATGCCGTTTTCGTAAAGGCGTCGAATTTGGCGGAAGGCCAATAACAGTAGTGAATCAGAATTGCAAGCAAAAAGGGATGGCTGACCGCAGTTCCACACAATCAATTGTCTCTGCAACAGTGACGCGCGCCCATCAGTATTCGCTTGCCTGCAATAACATTTTTGTATAGTTTCGCCGCGCCCGCCACACCATTATGTCGTGCCGGGACTCCAAACGGAGAGGCATGAGAGATAAGTCGTTCGACGCGCGGGCCATCGGCCGGCGCATCCAGGAAGCCCGCGGGTCGCGCTCGCAGCGCGAGCTCGGCGAGCAACTCGGCTATCTGCAGCCGCACATCAGCCGCTACGAGCGCGGGCTGGTCCCTGGCTCGTTTCGCTTCCTGGCCGGGCTGGCTACGCTGCTCGGGGTCGACGTCAACTGGCTCCTGACCGGGCGTGCCGCTGTTGCGCCATCGACCGGGGATGGCGGCGCGAGCGACGTGGCCGAGGTCGTTCGCGGCGCCGTCGCGACCGCGCTGCGTGATCTGGGCCTCGGCGGCTCTCCGCGTTACCAGGCCGGCGAAGCCATCGAGCGCCTCGGATCGCTGGCCGCGTGGGACCGTCTGGCGCTCGAGCTGCCGCTCCTCGTTCTCCCGCTCCTCGAGCGGGACACGCAGGTGCCGTCCCTTGCTCAGGGTGGGGCGGCGGGCGATCCCGGCGGCGCAGGCGCCTTCAGGGATCGAGACGCCGCGGCCGACTCCAGCGCCTCCGCCGACGGGGAGGCCGATCCGGCGCGTCTGCTGGCTGCCGTCCGGGCCGCCGCCGAGCGTGGGGACGCGACCCGGGTGCTCGACGAGCTCCAGCGGGCGTCCCTGGTCCTCGAGTCCACGGGTCCCGCGGTCCTGATCCAGGAACGCGTCCGGTTCCTGCTTCTCTGGGCCTGGTTGATCGCCGAGTTGCTGGTGGCGAGGAGGGCGGAGGTCGCCCCGCAGGCGGCCCGGCTCCTGTTCCAGCTGGCCCGCGTCACCCGCAAGACCGGCCGGCTGGACGAAGCGGAGCGGCTCTACACCGCCGGTCTGGAGCGGGCCGAGTCCGCGGGCGAGCGGACGGCGGCGGCGCGCTGCCACGCCGGCCTCGGCCACCTGAGCTTCGAGCGCGGCCGCTTCGAGGCGGCGCGATCGGAGTACGTGCGGGTCCTCGAGATCGCGCTCGAGCTTGGCAGCCCCGAGCTCCTCTTCTTCGCGTACCTGGACCTGGCCATGTACTACCACGAGCACGAGCGCGCCTTCGAGAAGGCGGCGGAGTACGCGGCCTCCGGGCTCGCGATCGCGCGCCGGGAGAGCGACCTCGAGCACGTCGCGCTCTTCCTGAACGAGCTGGGGCTGAACGCCATGGAGATGGGCGACGCGGAAGAGGCCACGGCGCGGTTCGAGGAGACGTTGCGCCTGGCCGAGAGGATCGGGAACGCGCGTCTGCGGGCGCTCGGCTCCATCAACCTGGGCGAGCTTCGATTCCGATCCGGGGAGCTCGAAGGGGCCGCGGCCAGCCTGCGCGAGGGACGGTCGGTGGCCGTCGAGCTGGGTCTGGTATGGGCCGAATGCCAGGCCGAGATCCTGCTCGCTCGCTGCGACCACGAGAGGGGCCGGACGGCGAGCGCGCTGGAGAGGCTCGAGACGGTCGAGGACCGCTGCGCGCTCCACGGGCTCGCCCACGAGCGTGAGCTGGCGCGCGCGCTCGAGCGCGAGATCCGTCAGGGAATGCTGGGGAAGCTGACCGCCCTGTCGTCCTGACCGATCGTCAGCGCGGGCGGCCGGCGTGGTGCTCGACCGGCGAGGGGGGAAGGACCGGCAGGGTGCCGGGTACGCGGCGGGAGAATCCCTCCCAGCAGCACTCGGGACACCAGCGGCTGCGCACCTTGCCGAGGAAGAGCAGCGCGCCCCAGAGCCTCTGGGAGCGGGTCATCTGGAGGGGAAGAGTCTCGGCGTCGCAGCGCGGGCAGCAACGGTCGCCGGGGAACAGGTAGTAGATGATCCAGAGCGCGAGGATGACCTTGGTTCCGAGCACGGCGATGACGAAGAGCGAATGGACGAGGAGGGCCCTCATGGCTCCAACTTCTCAAGGAGCCACGCGAAGGGCAAGCGATCCGAGCCGCGGCCCGAGGATCGGCGCCGTGACCGCCACGTTGCTGGTCCTCCTAGTCACGGCAACGGCCTGCGGGGCGCAGGACAGCATCCCGGGTGACCCGCTGAAGCCGGGCGCGGCCGGAACACGGACCGGCGGGATCGCGTACAGCGGCCAGCTCGCGATCCTGGAATCGTTCCCGGTCCAGCTCGCGGCGACCGTGATCGCCAGGAACGCTTCGAGCTCCGCCGTCACGCTGAACTTCCCGGACTCCTGCGTGGTGTTGCTGCGGGCCTACCGCGGCGACGAAGTCGTGTGGGACCAGTCGCAAGGGACGGCGTGCTTGCAGATGATCGTGACCGTCGAGCTCGCGCCGGGTGAGTCGCGGAGCTTCACATCACGCACGGATGCGTATGCGATCCTGGGCAAGGATCTTGCGGACGGGGCGTACCGCATCACCGGGTACCTGCGCCCGCAACGCGGAATCGTGGAAGTCGAACTCGGAGAAGCCGATCTGGCCATTCCGAGATCGTAAAGAAAACTGCAACCGGGGCTTTCGTCAGGTGTAGCACGCGCGTAAGTTTTACAGCCCCTCGTTTGTCGTAACGTCGGTTCAATCAAGATCGTACGGGTGGTGTCGCCGCGGACCCTCGGGCCGTCGGACGGCCCTTCCATTCCCCGGTTCGAGCGGGTTCTCGTTCCCAGGAGGAAGCAAATCGGCATGGGTCCCGAACTGGTGCTGGTGTTGTACGGTCTCTGTCTGTTGGTCCTCTCGACCTTCGGCTTGAACCGTTACATCCTCGTGTCGCTCTTCCGGAGGCGGCTGCATCACGAGGCCGTCGATCCGCTTCCCGACGATCGGCTTCCGACCGTCACGATCCAGCTCCCGATCTTCAACGAGCTCTACGTCGTGGAGCGGCTGATCCGGTCGGCCTGCGCCCTGAACTATCCCCGCCAGCTGCTCGAGATCCAGGTGCTGGACGACAGCACCGACGAGACGCTCGAGCTTAGCCGGCAGCTGGTGCGGGAGTACCGTCGCAAGGGCTTCGACATCGTCCATCTCCACCGGACGGACCGGGTCGGGTTCAAGGGCGGGGCGCTGGCCTACGGCCTGGACCGCGCCCGCGGCGAGTTCATCGCCGTGTTCGACGCCGACTTCCTGATCCCGCCGGACTTCCTGCGCGACACGTTGCCCCACTTCACGTCCCCCCGGGTGGGCATGGTCCAGACCCGCTGGACCTACCTGAACGACGAGTACTCGATCCTGACGCGCGCCGCCGCCCTGGGCCTGGACGGCCACTTCGTGGTCGAGCAGTCGGCCCGCTACTGGGGCGGCCTGTTCATGAACTTCAACGGGACGGCCGGCATCTGGCGCACGCGCTGCATCCATGCCGCGGGCGGCTGGCAGCACGACACCTTGACCGAGGACCTGGACCTCTCCTACCGGGCCCAGCTGGCGGGCTGGCGCTTCAAGTACCTGTGGGACGTGACCTGCGAGTCGGAGATCCCGGCCGAGATCCACGGCATGAAGACCCAGCAGTTCCGCTGGACCAAGGGCTCCATGGAGACGGCCCGCAAGCTCCTGCCGCGTCTCTGGAAGGCCGACCTGCCGCTCTGGATCCGCGTGCAGGGGACGGTGCACTTGATGGGCAACATCGTGTTCCCGTTCTTCCTGTTGGTCGGGGTGCTGAACCTGCCCGTCGTGATCGTGTCGAGCCGCTTCGACAGCCGGATCCCCTGGTTCGTCTCGGCGTACTTCCTCTTCACGCTGTTCGGGACGTTCTCCTACTACTGGACGGCTCAGCGCGCCACGAACATGAACTGGCGCAGGCGGGCGGCCTATTTCCCGCTGTTCCTGGGAGCTTCGATCGGCCTGGGCGTGAACAACACGAAGGCCGCGCTCGAGGGCCTGCTGGGCTATCGCAGCACCTTCGTGCGCACACCCAAGTACGACCTGATCGGCAAGTTCCGCGACTGGCGCGAGAAGCGCTACCGGAGCCCCGTGACCTGGAGCACGGCGGTCGAGCTCGGGCTCGGCCTCTACACGCTGGCCACGATCGGGGTGGCGATCCATCTCCACGAGTACGGCGGCCTGCCGTTCCTGTGCCTCTTCGCCTTCGGCTACCTGATGGTGGCGGGCTACTCCCTGAAGCACCTGACGTGGCGCCGGATGGGCAAGGACCTGGATGGTGGGGACGCCGACCGTCCGCGCCCGAGGTTGCAGGGCGGGCGGCGCCGGGCCGTGCGGCTCCGCAGGGCGGCCGACGCGCCGGCGCTGCCGCTGATCGCAGCCCTGATGCTGATGGCGTCGTGCCAGAACTCGCCCGGCAAGGCCGGCGTGCCGGAGGTCGTGGCCGCGGTGCGCGCGCAGCAGGCGGCGCAGGCGGCGGCCGTGCCGCTTCGCAAGCCCGCGGGCTTCCAAGAGCTGGAGCTCCTCGAGCGAGACTCGACCTGGCAGGTCATTCCGGCCGAGCGTGGCGGCGCGAACGGGGTTTTCTGGTACAACCCCTCGGGAAACAGGCTGGACTGGTTCGTGCGCGTTCAGAGCCTGCGTCCCGAGCGGGTGTACCGGCTGCTCCTCAACGTGGACGGCAAGACGTACGCGATCTCGAGCATGCTGGCCGACGGTGGCGGAGGCTTGCGGGGCTACGGTTCCCTGGACTCCTTCCGCGAGCTCATCTGCGTCTCCCGGAAGGACTTCGATCCTCCAACACCGATCGGTGGCCGGCACAAGATCGGCGTCTGGATCCAGGACGATGGGACCCGGGTCTCGAGCCCCGGCAACGCGCAGGGCGTCCCGACCCGACCCGCCGGGCGCGACAAGCTGCCGTGCGCCGGCAACGGCGACGGCTCCTACGAGCTCCGGCTCGCCGAGGCCTCGCCCGCCAGCTTCATGGGGTACTAGCGGCGCGCCCGTCCTTCCTCGCTTCCCGTTCCTCCTTTCCGACCTTCCTTCTCGAAATTGGCGGTGTCCGGCAGCAGGCGGATATCTTTGCGCGTCGCTGCGCCCGGGCGCCCGGGTACGCTCCTGCCGCGGGATCCGGCGGGGAACCGTCAGCGGGGAGGAGTGCGGGTGGATTCGACCACGCCGAATGCCGGAGCGGGCGGCCGGACGACGCCGCCCTTCCCGGTCCGCGAGCTCTTGAGGGTACTGCTCATCCCGCTGATCGCCGTGGCGGTCTTCGTGCTCTTGATGCGCAGCAAGCCGGGGACCCTGGAGAGCCTGACCAGGCCCGGCATGCAGCGCGTGGGTCTGGTCCAGAAGGACGCCCAGTTCCGCCCCATCCCTCCCGCCGACGGCGGCGCCACGGGTACGGTGTGGTACTCACCCAGCGGCCCCAAGCTCTCGTTCGAGCTCCACGCCCGGGGACTGAAGCCGAATCGGCGGTACCTGATCGAGCTCGGCGTGGACGACGCCATCTACACGGTCGCGAGCCGCGCCACGGACGACGACGGCGAGCTGGCGATCGACACCACCCTGACGAGCTTCGCCGAGGGAGTCTGCGTAGGTCCCAACTACGACCCGCCCCGCCCACTCGCGGGAGCGCACGTCATTCGCTTCTGGGTGAAGGGGGACGGGAACCCGTCCTCGGGCTCGGGACGCGAGCACTCGCCGCAGTTCACCGAAGGGCAGGACCTGCCGTGCACGGGGAACGGCGACGGCGACTACAAGTACGTGCTCCTCGAGAACGAGGTCGCCCACTACACGGGGCCGGGAGGCTCTGGCGACCCACCGAGCTGAGCGACTGATGCGAGCGGCCTGGTGGCTCGCGGCCTTGGCGGGCGCGGGTGCGGCGCTCGTGCTGCTCTACCCCGACAGCTACCAGCAGGACGGCGGCCACCACTTTCTCGGCGCGCGCTGGGCGTGGGCTCACCCCGAGCTCTTCGTGAACGTCTGGGGCCGGCCGCTCTTCACGTTTCTCTACTCGTTCCCCGCCCAGCTCGGCTATCCAGCCGCGAAGTACTTCACGGTCCTGATCTGCCTCGTCACGGCCTGGCAGACCTGGCGTCTCGCGCAGGACCTGGGCCTCGAGCGCGCGGAGCTCGCCATCCCGCTGCTCGCGCTCCAGCCCTCCTTCTTGCTGCTCGCCAGCGAGACCATGACGGAGCCGCTCTTCGCGCTGGTCTTCGCGGTGGCGCTCCGACTGCACGTGGGCGGGCGCGTGAGGGCGGGGATGATCGTGGCCTCGCTGCTTGCGCTGGTGCGCCCCGAAGGATTCGTGCTGGGCGTCCTCTGGGGCGTGTGGGTGCTCCTCGACCGGCGCGACGCGCGGCCCTGGTGGCGACGGCTGCCTTCGACGCTCTGGCTGGCGAGCGGCACGCTCGCGTGGTGGCTGGTCGCCTTCCTCATCACGAGGGACCCGCTCTATATACTCCACAGCTGGCCCGCGAACTGGTCGGCGACCTCGGCCACCTACGGGACGGGGAGCTTCTGGGACTACTGGCGGCATCGCGCCGAGATCGTGGGCCGCTGGCTCTCCATTCCGTTTCTCGTCGGCCTGGCGGTGCTTCTCCTCCGCCGCCGGTTCGGGATGCTGACGTCCGCGATCCTGACCCTGTTCGTCGTCCACTCCGTGCTCCGGCTCTACGGCCTCATGGGCACGGCGGGCTATCCGCGCTACTTCGTGTGCGTGGCGCCCGCGATCGCGCTCGTGACGCTTGTCGGCTGGAACACGATCGCCGGGTGGCTGGGGACGATCGCGGAGCAGGTCAGCCCGATCGGCGGGCGGGGCCGGACGATCGGTGGGCCGCTCGGGGGGATCTCCGGGTGGTTCAGGCCATTCCGTGGCGTCGGCGCCGCCTTGACCGTGGTCGTGCTCGCCGTGTCGGCGAAGGACGCTTTGCTCTACGTGGACGCGATGCCGTGGGCCAGGGACGCTCGTGCGGTCTCCGAGATGTATGGCTGGTTCCGGCAGCACGAGCGCCCGGTGAGCCGGCTGATCTGGAGCCAGGCCTACATGTGCATCCAATTCGATTGCGACCCCCACTACGGCCTGGCGCTCACTGGAGACAAGGCGGCCAACCTCGCTCTCCTGCGAGACTCGCCGCGCGGCACCCTGGTCTTCTGGGACCGCGAGACGGGGCCCGAGTGGTACGGGATGGAGCCCGAGGACTTCGCGGCGGCCGGCTACGTCCCGCTGCGGTCCGGGGACTACATGATCCAAGGCTTGTTCCGGGAAAAGGTGTGGTCGGGCACCGAAGACCCGCGGCACCAGGTGCTGAGCCTGTTCTACAAGGAGTAGGGGGAGACTTCCGGGGCTGGTGCCTGCGGATCGGCTGCCTTCGGGCTCTGGCAGGCGGGCCCGAAACGGATAACTTCAACGTCTCGTCGGGGCCCGTAGCTCAGGTGGTTAGAGCGCGCGCCTGATAAGCGCGAGGTCGGTAGTTCGACTCTACCCGGGCCCACCAGTTTTCCCGACGCGCCCGCGACCGCGGGGAGCGCGTGCCTTCCCGATGATGGGGGCCGGCCGCCTTCCCCGAAGGGCGCGCTGAACGCAGAACATCCTGCCCTGGGGCTGTAGCTCAGCTGGGAGAGCGCCTGGTTTGCAACCAGGAGGTCGCCGGTTCGATCCCGGTCAGCTCCACTTCTCTATCCTCAAATAGCACAAGCTCTTGGCCGCAACGTGGGCTCGACATCACGAGGGTCCTGTGCTAGTAACTGTGCTAGTAAATGGCAGGATCACGATCACCTTAGCGTAGCTTTGACGATGGCAGCGATAATGCTCAAGGCAGCCATAGCCGCCAGAAACACGAGAGCAGAGACGAAGAAGTACTTGGCAAGCTTTATTTGTGGCCTCGCGTCGGCCCGGATCTCTTGAAG
>DATBJW010000022.1:0-31281 GCA_036556205.1 Gemmatimonadota bacterium | reverse complement strand
CTCACCCGCGAACGGTTTCCCGACGCCGACGAGCTGGTCCAGGGCTGGCCCGAGGAAGCGTTCGAGCGGATCGGGCTGGACGCGGCAACCTACGTGTGCGTTCTCTCCCACGACCCGAAGTTCGACGAGCCGGCGCTCCGTGTGGCGCTGCGTTCGCCCGCGGCCTATGTGGGAGCGATCGGATCGCGCAAGACGCAGGCGGCGCGGCGCGAGCGGCTGCAGGCGGCGGGCTTGACGGAAGAGGAGCTGAATCGCCTGCGGGGCCCGATCGGGCTCGACCTGGGAGGCCACGAGCCCGCCGAGACCGCGCTCGCGATCCTGGCCGAGATGACCGCCGCGCGCTACGGGGGAAGCACTCGGCCGATGCGGGAGCTGGCGCGATCGCGCGCGCCGGCGGGCTGAGCCGGGCTCACACCGCCGCCGGCTCCACCCCTTCCTGCCCGGCCGCCACGCGCGCCAGATCCTCGCCCGCCAGCCGGTACGCCATCCAGTCGTCCAGCCGCCTGGCGCCCAGCTTGTCGTAGAAGCGAATCGCGGGCTCGTTCCAGGTCAGCACCATCCATTCCATGCGCCCGCAGCCGCGGCGCAGCGCCTCGCGCGCGAGATGGCGCATGACCACGGTCCCGATGCCCCCGCGCCGGTGCTCCGGGAGCACGAACACGTCCTCGAGAAAGAGCGTCGTGCTGGCGAGGAAGCTCGAATAGGCCTCGAACGTGAGCGCGTAGCCCACCACTCGCCCGTCCGCCTCCACCAGGTAGGCCTGGATGCGCCGGTGATCGGAGAACGTGTCGCGGATCAGTCGCCGGCGCGCCTCGGCGTCGGGGCGCGCGAGCTTCTCGTAGTCGGCCAGCGCATCGATCAGGCCGAGCAGGACGTCGGCGTCGGCGGGCCGGGCGGATCGCACGGTGATGGACATGGGAGAACGCTAGTTCACCGGGAGGCGGATCGTGCGCAGATGGGGATGGCGCGCCCGGAAGTAGAGCGCCATCGCCACCATGGCCAGCGCGTTGCCCACCAGCACGCCCCACCACGGGATCCCCCCCAGCAGCGGCTCGGCGAAGGCCAGGATGAAGATCAGGAACGCGAGCTCGAAGACGACGGCCGCCACGACGAGCAGGTAACCGATCACGGGCGTGCGCTCGTACTGGACGACCAGGCTTGCCACCAGGATACCGAACAGGATGAACAGAACGAAGTGGATTCCGGAATAGGCGTAGACCATCCCCACCGAGACCTCCGGAACGCGCAGCGCCTGCTCGACGCCCCGCGTGAGCGCCGTTCCCAGGAGCGACGGCGTGTAGAAGGGACGTCCCGCCAGGGTGTCGATCAGCAGGAACCAGGCGGCCACCACGACGGCGCCGATGGCGCCGGCCTCGAACCCGTCGCCGATCGCGCGTGTGCGAGTTACGGCAGGTACGAGGGGGGCGGGCGCCTCGCTGCGGGTCGAGGGGTCCACGTCCGGCGGAGATGCGGACATCTTGCCTCCTTGCTCGTCCTCACGCCTTTTCCATTGTAAGCGCTTCCGCCCCGGAGTCCACGGTTCCGCGGGGAGGCGCGTTCCCGTCCCCGGACCGCCCATGCTCGAGAACGGCACCATCCTCTGTCTGGCCAGCTACTTCAAGGGCGAGGAGTTCCTGCGCGAGTGCAAGCGCCGCGGCTGGCGGGTCATCTTCCTGACGACGGAGAAGCTGGAGAACGAGCCCTGGCCCCGCGAGTCGATCGACGAATTCCTGATGATGCCCAGCCTGACGCACCGGGATGAGGTCATCCGCGGAGTCAGCTATCTGGCGCGGACGCGCGTCCTGGACCGCGTCGTCCCGCTCGACGAGTTCGACCTGGAGACGGGGGCTGCGCTGCGCGAGCACCTGCGTGTCCCGGGCATGGGCGATACGACGGCGCGCTACTTCCGCGACAAGCTGGCCATGCGGCTCCAGGCCCGCGAGCGGGGTTTCCTGGTGCCCGACTTCTCGCCGGTCTTCAACCACGACGCACTGCGCGACTTCACGGCCCGGGTCTCGCCGCCCTGGCTGCTGAAGCCGCGCTCCTCCGCGGCCGCGATCGGCATCAAGAAGGTCGAGTCCGCCGAGGAGCTGTGGCCGCTGCTGGAGAGCCTCGGCGACGAGCAGTCCTTTCACGTGCTCGAGCAGTTCGTGCCGGGCGAGATCTTCCACGTCGATTCGGTGGTCTGCCGCGGGCAGGTCCTGTTCTCGGTGGTGAGCGGCTATGGCCAGCCTCCGATGCGGGTGGCCCACGAGGGCGGCGTCTTCACGACACGCACGCTCGAGCGTGGCGGAGCCGACGAGGTCGAGCTCAAGCGCCTGAACGGCGAGCTGATCCGCGCCCTGGGGCTTGTGCAGGGCGTCACGCACGCGGAGTTCATACGCGGAGGCGCGGCCGGGAAGGAGGCGGACGGCGGGCGCTTCTACTTCCTGGAGATCGCGGCGCGGGTGGCGGGGGCCCACATCGCCGAGGTGGTCGAGGCCGCGACCGGCCTCAGCCTGTGGCGCGAGTGGGCCCGAGTGGAGACCGCGACAGCCGAGCACCCCTACCGCCTGCCCGAGATCCGGAGCGGCTACGCGGGCAGCTTGATCTGCCTGGCGCGGCAGGAGTGGCCCGACACCTCGGCCTACGACGCCCCCGAAGTCGTCTGGCGCCTGAAGAAGCGCCACCATGCGGGGCTGATCGTGGCCGCGGACGATCCTGCGCGCGTGAAGGCTCTGCTGGAGGAGTACGCTCCCCGCTTCCAGGAGGACTTCTACGCGCGCCTGCCGCCGCCGGAGAAGCCCAGCAGCTAGGCGACCAGGCGGCGGGATCGGGCCGAAGAGCGAAACCCCCTGACGGCCCTCAAGACGATTGCGAAGGCGTCTCCGCCGCCGGCGGCGGCAACGCGGGCTTGCGCCTGAAAAGGCCGTCCAGGCTCAGATTCCCGCCGCCGTTCGCCGCCAGGAACAGGTAGATGAAGGTGTAGAGCACCGGCAGCTCGCCGTGGTTCAGGATGGGCCAGAATCCCCGGGGAGCGTGGAACTGGAAGTAGGCGACCGCCATCTCGCCCGAGAGCAGGAACGCGACGGGTCGGGTGAAGAGGCCCAGCGCCACGAGAGTTCCGCCGATCGTCTCCATGACGCCCGCGATCCAGAAGATGGACATGAAGGGCGCCGCCCCGCCCGAGTCCCCCATGCCTCCGAAAGCCCCCAGCAGCTTCTGGGCGCCGTGCTGCGCGTGGCAGAAACCCGTGGCGATGCGCAGGAGGTTGAGCGACAGTCCGGATGCGCGTACGGCGAACGAGCTCGGCATTGCGTCACCTCCGATGGATGGCCCGTGCGTGGACGCCCCCCTTCATTCGTAGCGCAGCGCGACGATCGGGTCCAGGGCCGCCGCGCGGCGGGCCGGCCAGATGCCGAAGAAGAGCCCCACCGCCGCCGAGAAGGCGAAGGCCAGGGCGACCGCCTCGGGCACCACGGTGGCGTTCCAGCCCGCGAAGCGCTGGAGCAGGACGCCGGCCAGGGCCCCGAGGCCGATGCCCAGCGCGCCGCCGCTCAGGCAGAGGACGAGCGCCTCGACCAGGAACTGGAGCAGAATGTCCCGGCGCCTGGCCCCCAGCGCCTTGCGGACGCCGATCTCGCGCGTGCGCTCGGTGACGGAGACGAGCATGATGTTCATGATCCCGATCCCCCCCACCACCAGCGACACGAACGAGATCCCCGCCAGCAGATAGGACAAGGTCTGCGTGGTCTGCTGGAAAGTGGCCACGAGCGCGGACTGGTCGCGCACCGAGAAGTCGCTCTCGGCGCCCGGTCGCAGGCGGTGCTCCCGGCGCAGGACGCGGTCGATCTCGATGAGCGCGGGGCCCATCTCCGCCTCGCCGGCCGCCTCGACGTAGATCGCGCGGATGCGGTCGTTGCCGAAGACGCGGAACTGGGCCGTGGTGAACGGGATGAAGACCGTGTCGTCGGGGTCCATGAAGCCGACGGCCCCCTTGGGGCGCAGGATGCCGACGACCTGGAACGAGACGCCGCCGATGCTGACGGTCTGGTCCATGAGCTGCCCGCCGTCGGCCAGGCCCAGCTCGCCCGCGACGGATGCCCCGAGCACCGCGACCCGGCGCCGCCCCCGCTCCTCGCCTTCGGTGAAGAGACGTCCCGCCGCGAGGCTGTGACGCTGGATGTCGAAGTAGCTCGGCCAGGTGCCGAGCACGTCCAGGTTCGAGTTGGCCTCCCCGTACTGAACCTGGTAGCGCCCCTCCATCTCGGGCGCCACCGCCCTGATCGGGCCGCCCGCGCGCCGCAGGGCCTCGGCGTCCTCCGGGGTGAGCCACGACACCCCGCGCCCCACGCCGCCGAAGAAGAGCTGAGCCGGACGGATCGTGAGGGTGGTCGTGCCCAGGCTCCGGACCTGCTCCTCCACGCGCTCCCGCGCCCCCACACCCATCGAGACCATGGTGATGACGGCCGCGATCCCGATGATGATGCCCAGCATCGTCAGGAAAGAGCGCATCGCGTTCACGCGGATCGACTCCAGCGCCACGCGGAAGATCTCGCCCAGGATCACGGCCGGCCGCCTCCGGCGGGGACCGGGGCCGCGCCGCCGCCCGCCGGGGCCGGCGCCGTCGCGCCGTCGCCGGTGGACGTCGAGAACGGGTTGCCGCTGCGCCGTTGAACCCGCTGCTGGAACTCCTGCTGCTGCTGCTGGAGGCGCGCCACGGAGAGGATCACGACCTGCTGGCCGGGCTCGAGACCGCTCACGACCTCGGTGTCGTCCCAGTCGGAGAGGCCCAGGGTGACGCGGCGGGGCTCGGGGCCGCCGGAGCCCTGCAGGAAGACCACTCCGGGCCGGTTGGCCTGGCCGGCCAACGCGCCGGCCGCGGCGCGCGAAACCCGCTCGCCAGCCAGCGCTTCACGAACCCGCGGGGCGTCGAGGCCGAGCGCCGCCGCCACGGCCGGCGCCTCGCGCGGGGTCGTGACGGCGGTGTTGGGCACCACGACCGCGTTCGGCCGCCGCGCGACCTCGACCTCGATCTCGGCGTTCATCCCCGGCTTGAGCAGGCCCTCGTCGTTCTCGAGCAGGATCAGGACCGGGAACATCGTCACGTTCTGCTCGACCACCGCCTGCGGCTCGACCTTGAGCACGCGCCCCGGGAAGGCGCGTCCGGGATAGGCCTCCACGGTCACGCGCGCCGGCTGGTCCGGCCGGACCTGGCCGACGTCGATCTCGTCCACCAGCGCCCGCGCCTGCATCTGCCGCAGGTCCGCCATGCGGAAGAGCGTCGTGCCGCCGGAGACGTTCTGGCTGGCCGAGGCGATGATCGTTCCTTCCTCCACGTCCTTCTCGATCACGGTGCCGGCGATGGGCGCGCGGATCGTCACGTCGCCCTCGCGTTGCCGGGCCAGCTCGAGGTTCGTCTGCGCCTTCACGAGCTGGGCCCGGGCGTCGGCCCGCTCGAGGTCGGCCGCCTCGTCCTCCTGCTGCGTGACGACCCGCGCCTTGCGGAGCTCCGTCGTGCGCTTGAACTGCGACTCGGCCACCGCCACGCGCGCGCGCGCCGCCTCGAGGTCGGCCTCGGCCTGGTCGAGCGCGTTCCGCACGTCGCGCGGGTCGATCTCGGCCAGAAGCGCGCCCTGGGGGACCTCGTCGCCCGTCTCGACGTGGATCCTCTGGATCTCGCCGGAGGCGCGCGACTTCACCTCCACGACGCGCACGGGCTCGACCGTGCCCGAGGCCTCGACCCGCACGTCCAGGTCGCGACGCTGGACGGCGGTGGTCTGGAGGGTGGGGGCGCCGGCCGTCTCGGCCCCCCGCGTGCAGCCGGCGACGGCGGTCGCGAGGGCCAGCCAGAGGACCGCGGCCTTCGGGGTCCGCCCGCTCACAGCTCCCTCCCGAGGAGCGCTTCGAGCTGCGCCCGCGCCACCTGGTATTCGTAGTAGGCGGCCACCAGGTCGGCCTGGGCTTGCGCCACGCTCACCTGCGAGGTGATCCGGTCCAGGCTGGTCGTGGAGCCCAGGGCGTAGCGCTCGCTCTGGACGCGCAGGTCCTCGTCGGCCACGTGCACGTTCTCGCGCGCGAGCTCGATCTGTTGCTCGGTGAGCCTCAGCGTCGACAGCAGGCGCTCCGCCTCGGCCCGCGCCGCCCGCCGCGCGTCGGGCACCTCGGCCGAGGCGCCCTGGACCTCGGCGCGCGCGCGCGCGACGTCCTCCTCGCGCTGGAAGTTGTCGAACAGCGGGTACGACAGCTCCAGGACGCCCCGCCAGCTCGTGTTTCCCCCGTCCACCGAGAAATCCTGGTTCAGCCAGTTGTAGCCGCCCCCCAGGCGCAGCGTGGGGAAGTACTGGGAGCGGGCCACATCCACGCCGGCCTGACCCGAGCGCAGGCGGGCCTCGGCCTCGCGGACGGAGGGTGCCGCGGCGACGGCCAGCTCGACGATCTCGGACTCGGCCAGCGGGAGGGGCACGGGCTCCAGCGTCTCCGGCAGGACGGGGCTCGCCGGTCCGTCCATGCCTACGACGCGGCCGAGCGCGTAGGTTGTCGTGGTCAGGTCGCTCCGGGCCTGGAGCAGCGCGACGCGGGCGTCGGTCAGCTCGAATTGAGCGCGCAGGCTGTCGGACAGAGTGGCCGAGCCCACGGCCAGGCGGTTCGCGGCGGCGGAGAGCCCCTCCTCGGCGCGTGTTACGCGCTGGCCCGCGACGGCCTCCAGCGCGACCGCGCGCAGGGCGTCGAAGAAGGCTTGCTTGGCTGCCAGCACGACCGCGAAGCGGTCGGACACGAGCGACGCCTCGATGGTCGCCCGCTCGGCCCGGGCGCCTCGCACTTGCGCGGTCCGCCTTCCGCCGCTGAAGAGGTCCACGGAACTGCTGAGCCCCGCCGCATAGCTCGTGCTGGAGCCGCTTTCGGTCGTGTTCGTCACGGTGTTGATGCGCTGGGTCGAGGCCAGAGTGGCGCCCGAGTCGAAGAACAGGTTCGGGAGGAACGCCCCGAAGGCGGAGCGCTCGGCGGCTCGCGCCGCGACGACGTCCCCCTCGTCGCGCGCCACGGCCGGGCTCACCGCGACGGCGCGGCGGACGGCTTCCTCGAGGGTGATCTCGGGAGCGCCCGCGATCCGCAGATCGAGCGGCGGGAGCACGCGGGCTCGGGCGTCCGGCGCCCCGGCGGCGGGGTTCGTGGAGTCGGTCCCGGCGGTGGTGTCGGCGGCGGGAAGAGCCGAGTCCGGCGGGGTCTCGACCGGCCCCTGAGCCCGCGCGTCACGGGAGGCGACGAGCAAGGCGATGACGACTGCCATGCCGAGCCGGAATGGAAGGTCTGCGGGATGTCCACCAGCAGGATGCCGTGCGGTCGCGGCCGCGCGCGGCGAAGGCGCGCCCTCCCCGCGGGGAGCGCGTCCGGACGCCCATCGTCGCGGCATCATCGTGGAGCGGCTTGATCGCCCGGGGCGCCGGGAGGAGCCGTGGCGCCGGCCGAGTCCGCCTTCCAGTCGCGCTGGCGCTTCAGCCCGAGCTTCCGCCCCTCCTCGCGCATGCGGTCGAACTCCAGCCGTTGCTCGGGGCTCAAGACCTGCTTGATCTCGGCCTCCGTCGAGTCCACCAGGGCCCGCATCCGGGGCCGAGCCTCCTGCCAGAGCACGTCCATCTCGCCGCGGCGACGCTCGAGGATCGCATCCACTTGTCCCCGCTGCTCGGCCGAGAGGTCCAGCGCGTCGAACACGGTCACGCCGCCCGGAGCTCCGGCGCAGGGATCGCGGCCCGGATCGGCGGCCGGGGTTCCGCGCCGGCCGAGCACGCGGTCCGCCGCGGCGCCGGCCAGCGTGCCCGCCACCAGCGTGGCGCCGAGCACGGCGGCGGCGATCAGCTTGGAGCGCCGGGCACCCGGCCGCTCGTCGGTCATGGCGTCTCCTGGATGGCGCGGATCAGATCCGAGGCCGCGGGCGAGCGCGCCTCGGCGAGCCAGGTGTAGGCCGGTTCCGGCGGGCCCAGCGCCTGCACGACCGGCGCGGTCAGGGCCTCGCTGGCGCCGGCGTGGTTGGCCGAGGCGAGCCCCGCCAGCGCGAGGGCCGCGACTGCCGCGGCCAGCGGCAAGGCCGGCATCGCCCAGCCGGCGACCCAGGTGAGAGGGCCGGTCGCGGAGCGGCGCTCCAGCTCGGGGGCGGCTCGCAGCAGCACCCGGCCCACGAGCCGCTCCCAGCGCTCGGGATCGGCGGCGGGATCCAGCGGGGAGAGATCGATCCGCTCGGGTTCCTCGTCGGTTTCCATGTCAGCTCTCCTGTCGGAGGCCGGTGCCCAGTCGCGCGCGAAGCGCCCGGCGGGCGTGGAAGAGGTGCGCGCGCACGGTTCCCTCGGGCAAGTCCAGCTCGGCCCCGATCTCGCGGTGGCGCCAGCCTTCCATGTCGTGGAGGAGCACCACCGTGCGCTGCACCTCGGTGAGCGTGGCCAGGCCCTCGAGAAGCCGCTCGCGCAGCTCGGCTCGCTCGGCGTCCGCCGCGGGATTTTCCGGTCCGGGCCGTTCCGCGACGGCGTCGAGCGGAGCCGCCCGCCGGACGACGTCGCGCCGCAGGGCGTCGCGCGCCCGATTGCGAACGATCTGGAGCAGCCAGGCCCCGAACCGCTCGGGACTGCGGCAGTCGTCGAGCCGCTCGAGCGCGGTCACGAAGGCGTCCTGGCAGACGTCTTCGGCGTCCGCGGGTGCCCGCATCACGGCCAGCGCGACCGCGTAGGCGGCCCTCAGATGGCGCCGAACCAGCTGGCCGAAGGCGTGCGCGTCCCCCGCGCGGGCGCGTTCGACGAGCCGGGCCTCATCGTTCATTCCGTCCTCCCTAAAGACGCGCGAGGCTCGGGAAACGTTGGGGTGCGCCAAGGGTAACGTCGAGGGCCGGGTGCGATTCGTCCCGCCGCGCTGGACGCCGGACAAGGCCGTGTCCAAGCTTGGGACGTGGTTCCAGCCCGGACGGGTGTCCAGGCCTCATCGGAGGAGTCCGTCATGCCGCTCGTCACCGCCCGTGGCCTGCGTCCCGAAAGGCTTGTACACCAGGGATCCCACGCCTTCCCCGCACGGGGCGGAACGGGCGGGCTGCTCGGGCTCCTGGTGGCGGTCTCCATCTGGCCGGGCTCTCCGGCTGCTCCGATCCGAGCGGCGGAATCCCCGGCGCCGGGAGGGCGGAACGTCAGCGGATCACCCGGGCTCCCGGGAATGTCAGCTCCCGACAGCCTCGGGCCGAGGGCCGACGTCGCGGTGCCCTACACCGCCTTCGCCCTCGCCAACGGCCTCGAGGTCGTGGTCCACGAGGACCACCGCGTCCCCATGGCCGCGGTGGTGGTCCTCTACCACGTGGGCTCGGGCCGCGAGGAGCCGGGCAGGACCGGCCTCGCCCACCTCTTCGAGCATTTGATGTTCGAGGGTTCCGCCCAGGTGCCCCAGGGCGCCTTCGACGTGTGGCTCGAGCAGGCGGGCGGCGACAACAACGGCTCCACGGGTCAGGACTACACGCTCTACGAGGACGTGGTGCCCTCGAACGCGCTCGAGCTGGCGCTCTTCCTGGAGGCCGACCGGCTCGGCACGCTCCTCGAGACTCTGGATCAGTCGAAGCTCGACGTCCAGCGCGACGTCGTGAAGAACGAGCGTCGCGAGCGGCTGGACAACGCGCCCTACGGGTTGGCGCCCCTGCTCCTGGGGCAGTCGCTCTGGCCGGCCGGCCACCCCTATCACTGGCCGACGGTCGGCTCGATGGCCGACCTGTCGGGCGCCAGCCTGGACGACGTGAAGGCGTTCTTCCGCCGCTGGTATACGCCCGCCAACGCCACCCTCGTCGTGGCGGGAGACGTGGACGCGGACTCCGTGCGCGCGCTCGTCGAGAAGCACTTCGCGGCGATCCCGGGCGGACCCCGGCCCCCTCCGTTCTCTGCGGCCCCGGCCGCCCTCGAGGGCGAAACGCGGCTGCTCCACGAGGACTCGGTCCAGCTCCCGCGGCTCTACGCGGCGTGGATGACGCCCGCGTTTTACGCGCCGGGCGACGCCGCGCTGGACGTCCTATCCGTCCTGCTCGCCGGCGGCAAGAGCTCGCGGCTCTACCGCCGCCTCGTCTACGACCTCCAGATCGCCCAGGACGTGAGCGCCTTCCAGAGCTCGAGCAAGCTCGGCTCGCAGTTCCAGATCCAGGTGACGGCTCGCGCGGGCCACGGTCTGGAGGAGATCCTGACGATCGTGGACGAGGAGCTCGAGCGCCTGCGCCGCGAGCCGCCGACGGCACGCGAGGTGGAACGGGCCGTGAACCTCTACGAGGCCGGCTTCCTGGACGGCCTCGAGACCGACCTCGGGCGCGCGAAGGGGCTGGCCACGAACGACTTCTACACGGCCGACCCGGGCTACTTCGGCCAGACGCTGGCCGCTCACCGCGCGGTGGCGGCCGCGAATCTGCAAGAAGCCGCGCGGCGTTACCTCGGGGCCGGCCGGGTGCTCGTGTCGGTCGTGCCTCGGGGAGAGACGCAGCTCGGTCTGCCCGGCTCCAGCGTGGGGGTGGAGGAGCACCCGTGAAAGGGCTCGCGGCGGCGCGCGCGCCGATCCTCTTGGGACTGGCCATCGTGTGCGCCGCGACGTCCGCTCCGAGGGGCGCGGCGGCGCAGGAGCACGGGCCGGGCCGGCCGCCGCCCGCCGGTCCGCCGCCCATCGCTCCGGGTTCACCTCCCGAGCTCCGGCTCCCCGAGGTCCAGTCCTTCACGCTCTCGAACGGCCTCGCCGTGCGACTGGTCGAAGCCCACGCGCTGCCGGTCGTGCAGGTGGATCTGGCGCTGCTCTCGGGTGCCGCGTCGGAGGGGCCCGACGAGGCCGGCGTGGCCAGCCTGACGGCGGACATGCTGGACGAGGGGACCGGGAGCCGCGACGCGCTTGAGATCGCCGAGCAGCTCGAGCTCCTGGGCGCCGACCTGGGGACCGGGGCCGGATGGGACGCCTCGTTCGTGAGCCTCCACGTCGCGGCCTCGCGGCTCGACTCGGCGCTCACGATCATGGCCGACGTCGTCCTTCATCCGTCCTTCCCGGAGGGCGAGCTCGCGCGCAAGCGGAACGAGCGCCTGACGGCCTTCCTCCAGGGACGCGACGTGCCGGCCGTGCTCGTCTCCACGGCGCTGGCGGCCGAGCTCTACCCCGAGAGGCACCGCTATCACCGGCGCGTGGGCGGCACGGCGGCCAGCGTCGAGCGGATCACGCGGGATGACCTGCTGCGCTTCTACCGTAGGGAATACTCGCCGGCCAACGCGGCGCTGGTCGTGGCCGGCGACGTCACGGCCGAGGCGCTGCGCCCGGCGCTGGAGGCGGCGTTCGGTGGCTGGCGCGGACCGCGGGTCGAGCGTCCCGCCCTGCCCCCCGCCCCGCAGGTGGAGCGCACGCGCATCGTGCTCGTGGACCGGCCGGGGTCGGAGCAGTCCGAGATCCGGGTGGCCCGCGTGGGCCCCCCGCGCACGACCGCGGACTACGTGCGGTTCGAGGTGCTGAACACGTTGCTGGGCGGGTCCTTCAGCTCGCGGCTCAACGCCAATCTGCGCGAGGCGCACGGGTACACGTACGGCGCGGGCTCGGTCTTCGACTGGCGGGCCGGGCCGGGTCCCGTGCTGGCCGGGGCCGCGGTCCAGACGGCCGCGACGGACTCCTCGGTGACGGAGTTCCTGCGCGAGCTGCGGCGCATCCGCGACGAGACCCCACCCGCGGACGAGGTCGAGAAGGCCGAGCGCTACGTGGCGCTCTCGTTCCCGGGCCAGTTCGAGACCACCCGCGACCTGGCCGAACGCATGCTCGAGCTCGTCGTGTACGGCCTGCCGCCCGACTTCTACGACACGTTCGTGCGACACGTGCTGGAGGTGACGCCGGCCGAGGTCCAGGCGGCGGCCCGCGCCGCCCTGGATCCCGACGCCAGCCTGATCGTCGTAGTCGGCGACGCGGCGCGCGTGAGCCCGGGACTGGCGAAGCTCGGCTTCGGGCCGCTCGAGCGCCGGAGCGTCGAGCAGGTCATGGGCCCGCCGCCGAAGGTCGCGGGTGGCGAGAGCGACGCCCCGGGCGCGTGAAGACGGTCGTCTTCGCCTGCGTCGAGAACGCCGGCCGGTCCCAGATGGCGGCCGCGTTCTTCAACGCCTCGGGCCCGCCCGATGCGCGCGCGGTCTCGGCGGGCACGCGTCCTGCCGCGAGCGTGCACCCGGAGGTGGTGGAAGCGATGCGCGAGGTCGGCCTGAAGCTCGACAGCCCTCCGCAGCCGCTCACCCCGCGGCTGGTCGAAGGGTCGAGCCTGCTCGTCACCATGGGGTGTGGAGCGGAATGTCCGGTCGTCCCGGGCCTGCGGCGCGAGGACTGGACGATCCACGATCCCAAGGGCCAGCCCCCCGCGCGGGTGCGGGAGATCCGCGACGAGATCCGCGTGCGGGTCCGGGAGCTTGTGGCGGGCCGGCGATGGGAGTAGATGAGAACCTGGAGGAGTCCATGACGGATCAGGGCTCGACCCTCAAGGAGGCCGTGCGGAGGCACTACGCCGCCGCCGCGAAGGGCGGTGGATGCGGTTGCTCCGAGACGCGGCCGCCGGCCGGCGTCACCTGTTGCGGCCCGGAAGCCGCGGCCGAGGAGGCAACCGGCCAGGCTCCTGGCTGGGGCTGCGGCAACCCGCTCCCCGTGGCCGACCCGCGACCGGGGGAGGCCGTGCTCGACCTGGGCTGCGGCGCGGGTGCCGAGGTGCTGAGGGCCGCCCGGATGGTAGGGCCACGGGGCCGCGCGGTGGGCGTGGACATGACCGACGAGATGCTGGAGCGGGCCCGGGAGGCCTTGAGGGGTTCGGGGCTCACGAACGTAGAGTTCCTGAAAGGCGAGATCGAGTCCCTCCCGCTTCCCGGCGCCGCGTTCGACCTCATCATCTCGAACTGCGTCCTCAACCTCTCGCCCGACAAGGCCCTGGCGCTCCGCGAAGCGTTCCGGGTCCTGAAGCCCGGCGGCCGCTTCGTCGTGGCCGACGTCGTGATCGCGGGATCGTCCGAGCCGGATGCGGCCTGGCGCGCGGACCTGTCCCGCTGGTCGGCCTGCGAGGCCGGAGCCATGACCGAGGCGGAGTACGCTCGGGCGCTCTCGGCGGCGGGCTTCACGGAGGTCGGCCTGGAGCGGATCGCGGACTTCGGGGGGGAGTCGTGCGGTGGCGGGCAGGGTGCCACGCTCGAGAAGGAGGTGCGGCTCGTGAGCGACATGATCTCCGCCAAGAAGCCGGCGGACCACGCCCCGCTCGTGCGCGTGCAGTCGGCCGACCTGCCCGGGGTGTCGGCGCTGCTCGAGACGGCGGGCCTCGACCCGGCGGGTCTCACGGCGGCCAACGTGCGCATCTTCGCGATGGCCGACGCCACGGGAACGGCCGCTTCGGTGGCCATCGAGGTCGAGAACGGTGCCGTGCTCCTGCGCTCGCTGGCCGTGCGGCCCGACCTGCGCGGACGCGGGCTCGGTGAAGCCCTGCTGGAGCACGCCCTCGAGCAGGCGCGGCACGAGGGCATCCGCGAGGCCTTCCTGCTGACGGAGACGGCCGCGCCCTTCTTCGCGGGGCGGGGCTGGACGCCGGTCGAGCGCGACGTGGTGGACGCGCGCTTTCCGGAGTCCGAGCAGGTCCGGCGGGTCTGTCCGGCCTCGGCCACCGCGATGCGGCGGAGCCTGTGATACCCGTCGAGGGCGCGCGCCTCGCGCCCGAGCCGCGCGCGTCCGTCGCCGCCGGACGGCCGGCAGCCGGCCCCGACGTGCGGGATCGCTTCCCCGCGCTGGCCTCCGGCGCCGCTTTCTTCGACGCGCCGAGCGGCACCCAGGTCCCGGGTGCCGTGATCGCCGCCATGGCGGGCTACCTCGAGCGGCACAACGCCAACGTGGGCGGCTTCTACGAGACGAGTCGCTTCAGCGGCGAGCTGATCGGCACGGCGCACGCCGCCGCCGCCCGCTTCGTGGGCGGCGCGCCAGAGGAGACGATCTTCGGGCCCAACATGACGACACTCAACTTCGCCCTCACGCGCGCGCTCGGCCGCGAGCTCTCGCGCGGCGACGAGGTCGTGGTCACCGAGCTGGACCACGACGCGAACATCTCGCCGTGGCTGCAGCTGGCCGAGGACATCGGGCTCGCCGTCAAGGTCGCTCGCGTGCACGACGACTGCACGCTGGACATGGACCATCTGGCCTCGCTGCTCGGTCCCCGCACGCGCGTGGTCGCTTTCCCCTGGGCCTCGAACACGGTCGGAACCATCGTGGACGTGGCCCGCGTGGCCGAGCTCGCGCACGGCGTGGGGGCGCTGGCCTGGGTGGACGCCGTGCACTACGCGCCCCACGGGCCGATCGACGCGCGCGCCGCCGGGGCGGACGTCCTCCTCTGCTCGCCCTACAAGTTCTTCGGGCCGCACGCCGGATTGGCGTGGGCGCGCCGCGAGCTGCTGGAGCGGCTGCGCCCCTACAAGGTCAGGCCGGCGGGGAAGCGCACGCTCGGCTCGCGCTTCGAGACCGGCACGCGCTCGCACGAGGCCCTGGCCGGGTTCGTGGCGGCGGTCGAGTACATCGCTTCGGTGGGCTGGCCCGCGATCCGGGCCTGGGAGCGTGAGCTCGCGCGTGACTTCCTGGAGGGGCTCGCCGCCAGACCGCACCTGCGGCTCTGGGGCCTGCCGGCGGTGGAGGGACGGGTCGCGACCTTCGCCTTCACCTCCCAGCGCGAAACGCCGTCACGGCTGGCGGCGCGCCTGGGACGCGAGCGTCTCTACGTGGGCCACGGGAACTTCTATGCGGTCGAGATCGTGCGGCGGCTGGGACTGGAGCCTGAGGGATTCGTGCGGGCGGGGTTCGTCCACTACAACGCGCTCGCCGAGGTCCAGCGCCTGCTGGAGGCGCTCTGACCGGCGCGCGCGCGGGGTCAGCTCTCGGGGATGGCCGCGGCGGCGAGGAGCTCCTCGGTGGTCTCGGCGACGGTCTTCGCGGGTGAGGGGTATCCGATCACGAAGGCGATCCGCCGCGCCCGCTCCTTGCTGACGCAGGTGCAGTTCCAGGGATCCCGCTCGCAGACCGGACAATCGTAGAGATTGGTTTGAGCGTTCACGGGGTTCGACTCCTCTCCTCTCTTCTCTAGTACGGTCTCGGTCGGCCGTTTTGCCCGGACGGGCCGACGCGCGGGTTCATCAAGCTGCGCCGGGGATCGGGTAGGCCACGATCCCGCTCACCTGGCCCGCCACGATCCGGCTCCTGGCCAGGGCACTCTCGACAGCGTCGCGCCAGTCCTCTCCAGACGTCCGCTCGCGGACGATCCCCCCGGGGCTCAGGTGGATCTCCACGTTCCAGCGTCTTGCGTTGTCGCGCGTGGTGCTGGATGCGGTGGTGAAGTCCTGGACGAACGCCTGCACGAACGACTCCTTCCGGCAACCTCGGTTTCGATCCTGCGCCTCTCGGGCGCCACGCCATACCCGTTAAGCATAGGGCGTGCCATCCACGCACCCAGGGGGGAAGCCGTGCCCTGACTGTAGGAATTTCGTAGAATGGAGCCGAGTTCCACCGCCAGGACGACCGTTTCCACATCATGCACCAGGGTTTCTGCCGGTCAGAACGGCCGGCTGCCCGAAGCCCAGCGTTGGGGGTAAAACGCCACGATGCCGGCTTTCGCCCCGCATTTCTCTGCGTTGGGTCTTCTCGTCGGTCTTTCCTGGTCCGCCTCGCTGACTGCTCAGGAGGGCGGTGCCTGCCCCGAGACGCAGCCGGGCGCCGTGGCCGAAGCGTCACCTGTTTCCACGTTCGTGACCTTCTCGGGGGACAGGCTCCCTGTCATCCTGCGCGCGGTCCTGGACCGTCACCCATCGCTGCGGGCCTTTGAAGCGCGCGCGGGGGCCAGCGGGGAGCGCACGCGCGACCGGCTCCAGCGCCCCAACCCCGAGGTCCAGGCCGACGTCGGTGGCGCCGGTCCCTTCGACGAGGTCGTGGGGGGCCTCGAGCTGGCCCTCCCGCTGCGTCCGTCGGGTCAGGTCTCCGCGGTGCGCGCGAGTGGAACCGCCGAGCGCGCGGTGATCGCCGGCGAGTGCGGGCTCACGCGGGCCGGCCTGCTGGGTGAGGCGGCCTCGGCCTACGCCGATCTGCTGGCGGCCTTCGACCGCGGAGCCCTGGCGGCCGAGGAGCTCGAGGTGGCTCGCGGCTTCGAGACGCACGCGCGCCGGCGGGCCGAGCTGGCGCTGGCGGGCGACCTGCCGGCGCTTCAGGCCGAGGTCCTGGTGCGGGAAGCCGAAGCCCGGCGGGACGAGGCGGACGGCCAGGCTCGCTCGGCCCGGGCCCGCCTGGAGGCGCTCCTCGCCACCGCTCCAGGCGAGCCGTCGGCGCTGCCGGACTCTCTCGCGGGCACGTCGGCGTCGGAGTGGGAGCGTTTGATCTCGCTTCCCGCCGCGTTCCAGCAACTGTCGGGCGAGGGAGCGCCGGCGCTGACGGCCGCGCGCGCCCGCGCCGAGGCCGCCCGGCTGGAGGTGGATGTGGTTCGCGCCACGCGCCGCGCCGCGCCGCGGGTGGGCGTGCGGGCCGAGCGGGACACGGGAGGCGAGTTCAAGCTCTTCGCGCTCGCGGGCATCGCGCTTCCCCTGTTCACCAAGGCCGGCCCCGCAGTGGCGGCCGCCGAGGCCGAGGCCGACGCCGCCTTGCTCCAGGTGGCCGCGGACTCGCTCGCCCTGGCCGGAGAGGTGAACTCGGCGCTCGCCGAGTACGCGGCGGCGCGCCGCATCCTGGCGGACCTCGAGGCCGAAACACTCCCCCGCGCCGAGCGGCTCGAGGCGGCGGCGCGGGTCAACTCCGAGCAGGGAGCCGCGGGCTTCGTGCTGTGGCTCGAGGCGCGCCGCTCCTATATCGACCTGCGGAGCCGCGCGGTGGACCTGCGGCTGCGGGCCGCCCAGGCGGCGCTGCGGCTGCGGCGGGCGACCGGCGACTTCGACCCTTTGCTGGAGGAGAGCTGATGCGCGGTCGCAGGGGCCGGGTTCCCGTTTGCGGCGCGGCACTGGCCGCAGCGCTCGCGGCGTCGCTCGGGTCCGGTGGGTGCGGCCGTTCCGGCCCGGCCGGCGCGGCGGACGGGAACGGCCGGCCGGCCGTCGGGTCGCCACAGCACGTGCGGGTGGCGGGCGACACGGTGTTCGTGGATTCCGTCTCCACCGACCTGATCGGGCTCGAGGTGCAGGTACCTCCCCACCACGGCTTCGGGGACTGGATCGAGACCACCGGCACGATCGGCGCCGATCCCGCGGGTCGCGCCGTGGTCTCGTCTCCCGCGCAGGGCCGTCTGGAGTCCATCGCCGTGGCACCCGGCGACCGGGTCGGGCGCGGCCAGTCGGTGGCTACCCTGACCAGTCCCGAGTTCTTCTCCGGGTCGGTCCAGTTGCGCGCTCCGCGCGCCGGCCTCGTGACCGCGCGCCTGGCCGAAGTGGGGCAGATCGTGGACGCCGGGACACCCATCGTGGAGATCGTGGACCTCTCGCGGGTGATCGTCTTTGCCGACGTGTTCCCCGAGATGGCCGAGCGCATCCGTTCGGGGATGAGCGCCGAGGTGGTGCTGCCGGGCGACTCCGTTCCGATCGCGGGCTCGATCGCCGCCGTGGACGCGCAGGTGGACTCCGCCACGCAGGCCGTTCGCGCGCGCGTGCCGCTCGAGAACCCCGATGGGAGGCTCCGGCCCGGTGCGTTCGTGCGCGTCCGGATCGAGACGCGCGCGGGGCAAGAGGCCGTCCTCGTGCCCGGCTCGGCCGTGGTGCGCGATTCGCTGGGGCAGTGGGTGTACGTCCCGGCGGGCAAGGGCTACGTGCGGCGCGCGGTTCAGGCTCGGGCGGCCCCGGGCGACTCGATGGCGATCCTCTCCGGCGTTGATCCCGGCGGGCCGCTGGTCGTGCGCGGCGCCTACCAGCTCCAGCAAGCCGGCTTCTCGTTCAAGGGCCTCGTCACGTTCGGGGAGGAGTAGATGCGGGGACGTGAAGCCTTGGCCCAATTCTCGTCCGGGGACCGCGACCCGTTCGGGGAGGAGTAGTGATCCGCCGGATCGTCCTCTTCTCGATCCGGAACCGCTTCCTGTTGATCGGCGTGGTGTCCCTGCTCGCGCTGGCGGGGCTGGCGGTCTTCCCCACGCTCCCCCGGGGCCTGCTCCCGCGTCTCGACGTCCCCACCCTCAACGTCTTCGTCGAGAACCCCGCACTCTCCGCCGACGAGATGGAGACGCTGGTGCTGCGCCCGCTGGAGGGCCGGCTGCGGGGCCTCCTGGGCGCGCAGACGGTCCGCTCGACCGCCCAGCAGGGGCTGGCCCAGGTCGCGGTCACCTTCGAGTGGTCCACGAGCCTGCAGGACGCGACCCAGCGCGTGACGGCGGCCGTCGGTCAGGCGCAGCCAGACTTCCCCGACGGCACGCGCCCGCCCACGATCGGCAACCCATCCTCTTCGATCAACCAGGTTCTTCAGTATTACCTCGAGGCGCCCCCCGGATCCGGTGTGGACCTGCGGACGCTGCGCACCGCGGCGGACGCCACGGTCGCCCCCGCCTTGCTCGCGATCCCGGGCGTGCTGCGCGTGTTGAACGTGGGCGGGGAAGTGCGGACCTACGAGGGGGCGGCCGACCCGCGGCGCCTAGCGGCGTACGGGCTCTCGCTGGCCGACGTGGCCCGGGCGGTCGAGCGCGCGAACGCTCCCTTCAGCGGGACGATCGTGCCCGAGGGATCCCGCGAGGTCCTGGTCCGGCCGGGCGGCCGCCTGCGCGGGATCGAGGATTTGCGCACGATCGTCGTGGGCGAGCGGGCCGGGCGCGCGGTGCTGCTGCCCGAGGTGGCCGAGATCCGCGAGGGCTCGCTCCTGCGCCGCTCGATCGCGCTGGCCGAGGGACGCGAGGTCGTGGGCGGCACGCTGATCACGCAGTTCGGGGCCGACACCGGGCCCATCATCGCGCGCGCCAAGCAGGCGCTGGTCGAGATCCAGCCCGCGCTCCCGCCCGGCGTTCGCATCCGAACGTATTTCGACGAGACGGAGCTCGTGGACGCGGCCATCGGCAGCCTGCGCGACGCGCTGCTCGTGGGCGGCCTGGCCGTCGTGGCGGTCATCTTCCTGCTTCTCTGGGACTGGGTGACGACGCTGCTGATCGCGATCGTGCTTCCGGTCGTGGTCTGCATCACCTTCCTGGCCATGCGCCTGTTCGACGTGGGCGTGAACGTGATGTCGCTGGGTGGGATCGCGGTGGCGCTCGGGATCATGGTGGACTCCGCCATCGTGGACGCCGAGAACATCTTTCGACGCCTCCAGCAGGACCGAGACCGCGACGACGTCGAGACCACCGTGCAGGCCACGCTCGAGGTCCGCCGGCCGATCACGTACGCGATGCTCATCATCGTCGCCGCGTTCGTGCCGATCTTCTTCCTGCCCGGGATCGCGGGGCGGATCTTCGGTCCCTTCGGGTTCACGGTCATCGCGGCCATGTTCGTGGGCTACGCGATCTCGATGACCTTGACCCCCGCCCTCTGCTACACGTTCCTGCCGCGGCGGGTGGCGCGCGGCATCCGCCAGAGCCCCCTGCTCACGCCTCTGCACCGCGTGTTCGACCCGGCGCTCGAACGGGTGGTGGCGCATCCCTGGCCGGCGCTGGGCGCCGGTCTGCTGCTGGCCGTCGCGACCTTTCTGGTCGTCCCCTTCGTCGGCTCCGAGTTCCTGCCGCCGTGGGACGAGGGCATGATCATGGTCAAAGCACAGACGCCGCCCGGTACCGGCGTGGCCGAGACGGCGCGGGTGGCCGAGCGCGTCTCGGAGGTCATTCACCGAGCGCCGGACGTCGCCCAGGCCTTCTTCTGGGCCGGGCGGCCCGAGGCGTCGGAGGAGCCCGAGGGGGCCAACAACTCCGAGATCACGGTGACCCTGGTTCCCTTCGCGCAGCGCACGCACAGCGTGGAGGCGATCGAGGCCTGGCTGCGCGAGCATGTGGGCGAGGCGCCGGGCACACGCGTGCTCCTGACCTCGCCCATGACGGAGCGCCTCGAGGAGAGCCTGGAGAGCGGGAGCGCGGGCGGCGGGCCTTTGGTGGTGCAGATCTTCGGTGACGACCTGGAGGTTCTGACCGACCGCCTGCAGCGCCTCGCGGCTCTCGTGCGGAGCGTGCCTGGCGTGGCCGAGGTGCGTGAGGAGCAGACCGTGGGGCTGCCGCAACTCGAGGTGCGCGTGGATCCCGTGTCGGCGGCACGCTTCGGGCTCACCCGCGCGGATATCGGCGAGGCGGTCGAGCTCGCGATGGGCGGGCGGGCGGTGACGTCCGTGTTCCCCGGCGCCAGACAGGAGATCCCGATCATGGTGCGCGTCGCCGAGGATTATCGCAACGACCCGGAGCGGATCGGCGAGCTGCTGCTCGCCACGCCGAACGGGGGGCGCGTGCCCTTGCGCCAGGTGGCGAGCCTGGTACGGTCCGAGGGCCCACACCAGATCGCGCGTGAGAACGGCCAGCGGCGGGTTCAGCTCGGCGCCACGCTGGAGGGGCGCGACCTGGGAGCGGTCGTGGAGGGGATCCGCGGCCGTGCCGCCGCGCTCGACCTGCCGCGCGGATACAGACTCGAGTTCGCCGGCAGCTACCGGAGCCAGCAGCAGGTGCAGAACACCGTGCTGCTCGCCTTCGGGCTGTCGTTGCTCTTCGTGTTCATCGTGTTGCACATGGCCTTCGACTCCGGCCGCCAGGCGGCGCTCGTCCTGTTCTCGATCCCGCTCGCCCTGCTGGGCGGCTTCGCGGCGCTCTGGATCACGAACACGACGCTCAACGTGTCGTCGCTGATCGGGATTTTGGCCCACCTGGGCCTTTCGGTGCAGAAGGCCGTGATCCTGATCGAGTACGCGAACGACCGGGTGGCCGAGGGAATGGATCCGCGCAGGGCGGCGATCGAAGCGGGACGGGTGCGCATGCGCCCGGTGCTGATGACGGCGCTGGCGGCGTCGCTGGCGGTGGTGCCGCTCGTGCTGGGGCTGGGCGCGGGGGCCGAGCTCCAGCGACCCCTCGCGATCGTGCTGATCGGCGGGCTGCTCACCTCCACGCCGCTCGTTCTGCTCCTGCTGCCGGCGCTCTATTCGTGGACGGTGGGGAAGCGCGTGCGCGCGTCCAGCGCCACCTCGTAGTGCGCCACGTTGGGCTCCAGCTCCATCAGATACTCGCGGTCCCTCGGATAGTAGACCGCCTTCTCCAGGTCCTCGCCGGCGAACTCGCGCACGGCCTCGAGCGAGGGCCAGTACGACACGAACAGGAACTCCGCCTCGGAGCCCTGGACGCGCTTCCAGACCTGGAGGCCCAGGTTGCCGGGCACGGCCCGGACATCGCCGACCGGTGTTTCCTTCAGGTAGTCCAGATATGCGTCGGCGTGCTCGGCGCGCGTGCGTCCGTGCCAGATGCGAGCGATCATCGGCGGGCCTCCTCGATCGTTCGGGCTAGCGTTCGTCCACCATCACCTCGTAGTGCTCGACCCTGGGGTCGAGCTCGAGCAGGTACTCGCGATCGCGCGGATAGTAGACCGCCCGCTCCAGGTCGTCACCCGCGAAGCCGCGGATGGATTCCAGCGAGGGCCACCAGGACACGAACAGGAAGTCGGCCTCGCCGCCTCGCAAACGCCGCCAGACCTGGACCGCGAGATTGCTCGGCAAATTCCGGATGTCGTGGACGCCGGTCTGCTTCATGTAGTCCAGATACGTGTCGGCATGCTCGGCCCGCGTGCGGCCATGCCAGATGCGCGCGATCATCGCCGCTTCCTTTTTCTCGTGAAGCGCCATGGGGGCCGGTTCCTCTCCGAACCAGGTGCCGTGGATCCGCTCGTAGGTTCCATCGGCCCGCAGCTCCGCCAGGGCGCGGTTCATGGCCTCTCGCAGCCCGTCGTTTCCCTTCGCGAACATGAGCGCGTAGTGCGATCCGGTGCCCTCGATCACGCGCGCGATCTCGAGGCCCGGCCGCGAGCGGGCGAAATGGGTCGCGATCGGCCGGTCGTCGATCACGGCGTCCACTTCGCCAGTCTCGAGCGCGGCGTAGGCGTCCGTGTTGAAGTCGAAGGTGCGAATGCGGGCACGGCCCAGCCGCGCCCGGGCGCACTCCTCGGCCACGGTCGCGATGCGCGCTCCGACGTCCGCGCCCGCCAGGTCGGCGGACGTCGGCAGGCGGCCGTCGCTCTTGACCACGATCACGAGCTCCGTGTCGAGGTAGGGATCGCCGAAGTCGACCACCTTCGATCGCTCCGGAGTGACGGTGGCGGCCGTGCAGATCAGATCCAGGCGGTCCTGCCGCAAGTCTTCGAGGATTCGGCTCCAGAGCTCGCTCACGTACGTGACGCCCAGGCCGAGACGCTGCGCGATCGCGCGCGTGAGGTCGACCTCGAACCCCACGAAGTCCGGGGAGCCCGGGAGGCCGAAATTGAGCGGCGGAGGGGGAGACTCGTCGACACCGATCGTGAGCACGCCCGGCGAGGCCAACGTTCCAGCGTACGCGGTCATGATCGCCTCACACCCAGTCGCGGGTCAGAAAGAGCCAGAAGGCGAGGCCCGCATAGGGGCCGTACCTGCGGTAGCGCCGCTCGATCGTGCGGTCCGCGACGCGGCGCTTGCCCGCGAGCCGCGCGTAGGTCGGGCGCGTCCAGGAGTCCAGGATCAGCCTCGAGTAGCGGCCCAGCATGAGCATCACGTGCGCGGCCGCGTAGGGCCCGACCCCCGGGAGCGTCAGCAGCCGCGCGTGGACCTCGTCGTCGGGGAGCTCCTCGCGGGAGGCGCTGGCGAGCGCTTCCAGGTCGAGCTCACCTTCCGCCACAGCCCGCGCCAGGTCGCGCAGGTAGCGCCCGCGGTAGCCGGCCCGGACGACACGCGTATAGAAATCGTCCCCGGCCTCGGCCATGGCCGCCGGAGTGGGAAAGGCCCTCCCCTCGACACCCGTGGCCGGCGCGCCGGGCGCGCGCTCGCCCAGGTGCTCGACCAGCGCCGAGACCATCCGCTCGGTGGCGGACCAGGCGCAGTTGGTCGTGCAGATCGTCTTCACCACGTCCTCGAAGACGGTCGGGCTGCGCAGCATGCGCCCCGCCCCCTGGGTGACCCACGCCAGCTCGGGGTCGGATGCCGCCGCGGCGTAGAAGCCCGAGAAGTCTTCGTCGAGCCGCAGCAGGTGGCGCGCCGCCGCCAGCGCCGATCGCGCGGCCCGCGGACTCGCCGAGGCACCCAGGATCTCGACACTCGCGGCCGGCGCCCCGGCTCCGTGGTCGCCTCCGACCCTGGTCGCGCCGGCCGGCGCGATCCGGATCGTGCGCACGCTCCCGCGAGCGAGCGGAAGCGTGAGGTCCAGAGACGCCGCTTTCTCATCGATCCGCATCGGCGGCAGCTGGGCGCACCCGTGCGAAAGAAGCGTCCGGCGCAGGTCCACGCGCTCTCCAGCCGGGCCGATCAGTCGAATGGCGGCGGGCGAGTCGCGACGCCGTCGCCGCTCCCCGCGCCTCGCCGTCTTGCCCGTCACCGCCCGGCCGCCTCGAGCCGCCGGCTCTCCCACGCCGAGACCTCGAAGGCCACGCCGGGCTCGGCGCCGACGATCAGGATCGTGGTCCCGGGCTCGCGCGCGACCGCGGCCCGCGAGGCCTGCGGACGCACCAGCACGAACGTTCCGGCCGGGGCCTCCAGGGTCTCGCCCGCCACTTTGAAGTCGGCGCGGCCGCTGACCACGAAGTAGAGCTCCTCGTGCTCCTGACCTGCCGAGCCCGGGTCGGCCACTTCGTTGTGCTCGGGGACGAGCTCCTCCCCGGCCTTGCCGGCGACGTACGCGTTGACCCCGAAGGCGCGGATGCCGAGGTGGCTCCGGACCGGCTTCCAGTCCGAGCCGGTCACGCCGTCGCTCTTCAGGGTCGGGATTCGGGAGATGTGCTCCGCTACGTAGGGGGCTAGCGCCATGGGTCGTCTCCTTTCGAGTTGACGTCGGGTCCGATCAGAGCGAGAGAGCAACGAGCGGCCCATACGAGAGCGTCAGGATCAACATCACCTCGAGGACCAGGGTCAATCCGGGGTTCCGTTTCACGGGAGGTCTCCTTTCCTCTATGTAGGCGGCCCGGAACTGCGGGCCTTGCGTTTCCCCGATAACCGGCTTAAGTATATAGCAAGTTACCGTAACCTGTCAAGAGGAATAAGAGGTGTCGGAGAACCTGAAGGATAGAGCTCCCGGAGCGCTGGACACGGTCCGCGCCTTCGTGAACACCCTGCACTTACCGAGCACGGAAGTCGAAGCCCGCGTTGAGGATCTGGATGGTCCCCATAAGCTGCGAGAATGGCTGGGTCAGCACGGCCTGCCCGTGCCCGAGCGCGTGACCGCGCGAGACCTGCAAAACGCCATCGATGTCCGAGAGGCCCTGCGCTGGCTCCTTCGCGCCAACGCCGGCGAGGAGCCGAGCCCGGAGGCGGCCAGGATTCTGAGCGAAGCCGCCGAGCGGGCCAGGCTCTCCCTGCGGTTCGCCGCCGACGGCAGCTCGCGCCTCGAGCCCCGGTCGTCCGGCGTGGACGGCGCCCTCGGCGCGCTGCTCGGGACCGTGGCCGCGGCGATGGCCGACGGGACCTGGAGCCGCCTCAAGGCCTGCCGCGCGGACAACTGTCACTGGGCCTTCTACGACCACACCCGAAACCGCTCGGGCGTCTGGTGCGACATGGCCGTGTGCGGCAACCGCGCCAAGGTGCGCGCCTACCGGCACCGCCACGCGGGCGAGCCGGCGTGACGTTCCGCGTCTCGGTCCAGGAGGATCCCGTCATCTCGAGCGGGTCTTCGCTGAAACGCGAGAGGGCGGCCTCCACCGGAAGCCGCCCTCGTCTCGTTCCGCCGATCGTCGAGCGGTCAGGCCCGAGTCGCCTCCCTGGCCGTGAATCCAACGAACGCCAGGGCGATCCCGAGCACGCCGTGCAGCCACACGTCGGCGCCACCGATCGGAATCAGACCCATCGGGTTCGGCGAGAGGAAGCCCAGAACGGCGAGGAACATGTAGATGATGCCGCCGACCTTTCCGTACGTCACGGCCCCGGTGAAGCTGCGGGCGGACATCAATCCCCACACCCCGAAGAGCAGGTGGAGCACGTTGTGCAGGGCGTTGACGGGGAAGACGCCGATGAGCATGCCGTTGGGGGTGGCTCCCGGGACGAAGCCCAGGATGCCGATCAGCAGGAACACGATCCCGAAGAGCTGCGCGACTCTCTGGGCGGTCATGTTCTCCCCTCCGTTGAGGTTGAGCGACGGTCCAACGTCGTGAACTCGGTCGCGCCGTGCAACCCCAGGGCGAAGGCCGCCTCGGGGAGGCGTCTCTCGAGCGCCGCGCGCAGACGCGCCTCCTCACCCGGCTCCTCGGCATCCCTCAGCAGCCGGATCTCCTTTCCTTCCTTGACCGCCACCGGGACGCCCGCGCGGTACGCCACGCGATTGTAGGGAACCGCCGGAACGCGCGCCCCCGGCGTCACGAGGCCCGTCAGGTTGAGCGGGTCCCCTCCGCTCAGGGTCAGCATCTCCGGGCCGGGCTCGCGCCGGCGCACGGAGCGCAGGAGATCCACCGCCTCGGGAAGCGCGAACTGCTCGCCGGCCGCGCCCTGCAGGAAGCGGCCGCCGCGAATCTCCCCGCGCATCTCGAGCCGGCGCAGGACGCGCAGGAGCTCGCGCCAGGGTGGCAGCAACGGCTCGCGATCCAGCATGCGCCGGACCACCACGCCGTAGCGCGCGAGGAGCTGACGAGCGAGACGCTCGACGCTCTCCTCGCGGAGACGCTCGCCGTCCGCGGGCGACGCGGCCGTCTCACCCTGCGCCGGAGAGCCCGGACCGTCACCCCACGCCTCCCGCACCAGCGACCAGCGTCCGGCCACGTGCGAGCTGACGCCTCTCGAGGGACGGCCGCCGCGCGGGCGCGCCCGCCGCGGCCTCCGGGCGAGGGGCGAGATCAAGGCGCGCAGGCCCGAGAAGGAGTCCGACGTCACGAGTCCCAGGGCGACGAGCTCGCCCAGAGCCCGCTCGATCTGCGAGAGCAGAAGACCCGTGCGCCCGGCCAGGTCCTGGATGAAGGACGCGCCGCGCAGCCGCAGGGCCGTCGCGACGGCCCATGCGTCGGAAGAGAGCCCCTCCCCGCTCACGTGTGAAGCGGGAGCCAGAGCCGTCCAGGTCTCGGCGTCCTGACGCAGGAAGAAGGCGACAGGTGAGTTGCGGACGGGACCCGAGCGGGGCCGCTCCCGGCCGTCCTCCGCGGTCGCGGGGGAAGGCGGCACGAGCCGCGCCCAGGCGACCTGGCCGGAGAGGCACAGCTCGTCGAGCCAGGCCGGCTGGTAGCCGGCGACCCGCGCCGGCAGGATGTCGCGCTCCCAGGAGATGGCCGGCGCCTCGTAGCCCTGGAGTTGAGCCAGGACCTCGAGCAGCCCGCGTGGACCGTCGAGGCGCGCCCCGGGATCCGCGTGCTGCCACGTGAAGAGGAAGCGCATGAAGTCGGCGGCGCTCGCGGGCTCGATCTCCGCCCGCAGCCGGTCGATCGTGTAGCGATGGATGCGAGCCAGCAGGCGGCGGTGGCACCACTCGAGGGGCGCCGCCGCCCCGTCCCCGACGGAGCCGTCGTCGGCGCCGGGCTTGCGGGTCGCCCCGCTCGCCCCGCTCGCCTCGGAGAGCCCCGGCGTGAAGTGGCCGCGCAGGACCACGCCTTCCGTCTCGAGCGCCACGAGGGCCGCGTCCACCTCGTGGAGGGTGAGCCCCAGCGGCGCGGCGAGCTCGTCCGCCGTCACGGGGCCCAGCCCCTCGATGCGCCCGCGCAGGAGATCCACGAGCGCCGCCTCCGGCTCCCAGCTCCGCGCGCGCTCACGCTCGGGCGCCTGGATGGGCGCCTGCAGGTCGAGGGCGCCGTAGAGGGCGCTCGCCTGCGGCAGCCGTTCGGCCGCCACCCACAGAGCCCGCGCCTCGCCGTCCTTGCCCGCCACGCGGGCGAGCGTCGCCCGGCGCTCGGCCTCGAGCTCGAGCAGCCGGCCGCGCCAGGGCTCCGCCTCGCGATCGGTCACCACCCCCAGCCACGTCAGCGCGTCGTGCACCTCGTCAGCGCTCTCGGGCTCGGGCCACGACTCGCGCCGCACGCGCTCGATGGCGTCGGCGTCGAGCGTGCCCAGGTCGTCGGCCGTGCGGTACTCCAGATTGCGCCGCGTGACGACGGCCAGCGTCCGGCGCTCCTCGGCCGGGGCGTCGTCCAGGAAGGCGTAGGGCCGGGCGTTCAGGATCTCGTGCGCCATCGGGGAGGGCTCGGGCACGTCGCGACCCACGAGCCGCAGCTCGCCGCGCTCGATCCGGCCCAGCAGCGCCTCCAGACCGTCGATGTCCATGGCCTCGACCAGGCAGTCCTCGACCGTCTGGCGCACGATCGGATGGTCGGGCACCTCGATGTCGCCCGTGATGTGCTCGAGGCAGGCCGCGGCCTGCGGGAAGGCGGCGGCGAGCAGGTCCTCGGAGCGCATGCGCTGGATCTGCGGCGGCACCTTGCGCCCGCCATGCTGGCGCAGGATCCCGAGCGCGCGTCCCGCGTTCCAGCGCCAGCGCGTCTTGAACATCGGTGCGGCGAGCAGCGCCTGGACGAGCAGGTCGCGCGCGCTGGCGGTCCTCAAGTAGTTGAAGACGTCGATCAACGGGAAGGAGTGCTGGGGCCCCAGCGAGAGCACGATCGCGTCCTCGTTGGCGGCCGCCTGCAGCTCGAAGTTGAAGGAGCGGCAGAATCGCTTGCGCAGCGCCAGCCCCCAGGCGCGGTTGATGCGGCCGCCGAAGGGCGAGTGGACGACGAGCTGCATCCCCCCGGCTTCGTCGAAGAAGCGCTCCAGGACGAGCGTCTCCTGGGTGGGAACGACCGTGAGCACCTTCTTCGTCGCCGCGATGTACTCCTCGATCTGGAAGGCAGCGCCGCGCTCGAGGCCGACCGCTTCCTCGAGCCAGCGGCTGGCGGCGCCGGGTCTGCGATCGGCCGCCTCCTCCGCGGGGGCGCCGTTCCCGTTCGAAGGCGCGCCGCCCTCCGGCAGGCGCTGCTCGACCTCGGAGCGCACGCGGCTCACGAGGCCCGAGAGCTCGACCGTGCGCGCTGGCGCCTCGCCGAGCCAGAAGGGGATGGTCGGCGGCTGGCCGCGCGCGTCCTCCACCCGCACGCGCCCGGACTCCACCCGCAGGATGCGCCACGAGCTGTTGCCGAGCTGGAAGATGTCGCCCGCCATGGACTCGATGGCGAAATCCTCGTTGAGCGTGCCGATGAAGGTGCCTTCCGGCTCGAGCACGACCTGGAAGTCGGCCGTGTCGGGAATGGCCCCGCCCGAGGAGACGACCGCGAGACGCGCCCCGCGGCGGCCGCGGATGCGCTCGTTCACGGCGTCCCGGTGGATCCAGGCCGCGCGCCGGCCGCGCTTGGTGGCGTAGCCGCCGGCCAGCATGGAGAGCACGGCGTCGTAGTCCTCGCGCGAGAGCGCGCGGTACGGGTAGGCGCCGCGCAGGAGCTCGAACAGATCGCCCTCGTCCCAGTCTCCGGTGGCCGCCGAGGCCACGATCTGCTGGGCCAGGATGTCGAGCGGGCGCTCGGGGACGATCAGCCGGTCGAGAAGACCCTCCCGGGTCGCGAGCAAGAGAGCGGCGCACTCGACCAGCTCGTCGCGCGAGAGCGCGAACAGGCGGCCCCGGGCCGGCGAGCCCATCTTGCGGCCCGAGCGGCCCACGCGCTGGATCAGGGCCGCGATCGTGTGCGGCGAGCCAAGCTGGCAGACCAGGTCGATCGAGCCGATGTCGATGCCGAGCTCGAGCGACGCCGTCGCGACCAGCGCCCGCAGCCGCCCCGCCTTGAGACGCTCCTCGGCGTCCAGCCGGCGCTCGCGCGAGAGGCTCCCGTGGTGGGATGTGACGAGGTCCTCGCCGATCCGCTTGGAGAGATGGTGCGCGAGCCGCTCGGCCAGTCGGCGCGTGTTCACGAAGACCAGCGTCGTGCGGTTCTCGAGGATGAGCTCCGCCAGCCGGTCGTAGATCTCCTCCCAGACCTCGTTGGACATGAGGGCCGAGAGAGGCGAGCTCGGGATCTCGACGCGCAGGTCGATCTCCCGTACATGTCCCTCGTCCACGATCACGCAGTCGGGGCCCTCCGACCGTCGGGTCCCCACCAGGAAGCGCGCGACCTCCTCGATCGGCCGCTGTGTGGCGGAGAGGCCGATGCGAACCGGCGGCTTGCCTGTGTGCTTGTCACCCGATGCTCCGTGCCCGACCAGGTGCTCCAACCGCTCCAGCGTGAGCGCCAGATGCGAGCCGCGCTTGTCGTCGGCGACCGCGTGGATCTCGTCCACGATCACCGTGCGCGTGGTCTGCAGGAGCCCCCGGCCGCGCTCGGTCGTGAGCAGGATGAAGAGCGACTCGGGTGTGGTGACGAGGATGTGCGGCGGCCGCCGCAGCATCGCCTGCCGCTCGGACGGCGGCGTGTCGCCCGTCCTCACGAGCGTGCGGATCTCGACGTCGCCCGCCCCCATGCGAACGAGCTCCTCGCGGATCCCGGCCAGCGGCTCCTCGAGGTTCTTGCGCACGTCGTTCGAGAGGGCCTTGAGGGGCGAGACGTAGACCACCCGCGTCTCATCGGGCAGGCCGCCCTCGAGGCCCTGGCGCGCCAGCTCGTCGATGGCGCAGAGGAAGGCCGCGAGTGTTTTGCCCGACCCCGTCGGTGCGGCGATCAGCGTATGCCGCCCCGACCGGATCGCCGGCCAACCCCGGACCTGGGGGACCGTGGGTCCGTCGGGGAAACGCCGCGCGAACCAGCGCGCGACCGCGGGATGAAAGTGCTCGAGAGGCATGGGGCCAGGGGTGGGACGAGCGCCGCTTCCCGTCCATTCCGCGAGGGGCGGACTGCCGGGGAAAGTGAGGATAGCCCGAAAAGGAGCCGAAATCAACCTTCAGCCGTAACTATCCCTTCTCTGGATAATTACGCCCTCGGCACTACCCCCGGGGTGCCGGCCGGACGGCTCCCTCGGTCGCTCGACGTATGAAAAAGCCGAGGGCGGGGCGCGACAATGAAGGAGGCGCTTTAGCCCTTCAGCCCCGGCAGGAGCGGCATGATTTTCATCTCGACTCTCACCCGTCTCGGGCAGGTCAGAACGCCGAGCTACTCCACTGGCCTGCAAGTCGAGGAGCCCGCCCCGGTCGGCGAGTGCGCCTGGTGCGGACGCATCAATCGAGTGCTCTATCGCGACGTCTGCTACTCCTGCGCCCCCGCCGCCTGGTGCGAGGGCTTCGCCGCGATCCTGCAACAGACGCCCCGCACCGAGAGGGAAGGCCGCTGGCCCTGGCTTTCTCACGGGCCGGCCGTGCTCCGGCTGGTGCGCGTGGAGCGTCCGTCGGCCCTGGCCGGCGACTCCCGGAGCGCGATCCCCCCGCGAGCTTCCTGATCTTCAGCTTTCTGGCTTGACCAGTCGACGGCCCGGCGTCGCGCCCGATCGGGGTCGCTATTCGGGGCTTGTCATCGGGCGGGGAATCCGCGAGGCTAGTTCTCGCGAGCTTGCGACTTCTCCAGGAGGGGACTCATGAGACGACGATTCGCAGTCGCCGGGATTTGCGTCGCCGCGTTGCTCGTTCTCGCCGCCGCGCCCGCCGAAGCCCAGAAGAAGGGCTTGAGGCAGGGTGCCGCCATCGGAGGCGGCGTCGGCCTGCTGACGGACGGGCTCGAGGGGGCGGTCAAAGGGGCGGCCATCGGCGGCGCCGCGGGCGCGGTCACGAGCAAGGGTGAAGGCGGCGAACACGCCCGCAAGACGGCCACGACGGGCGCCGCCGCGGGCGCCGGAGTGGGACTCCTCACGGACGGACTGGACGGGGCCGTCCAGGGAGCGGTGATCGGTGGAGTGGGAGGCGCCGTCGTGGGCGGCGCGACCGGCGATGACAACTGATCCCCGCCAGACACGCATGGTCCCAAGGGAGGAGGGAAGTGCCGTGATCCGAACGCTCAGCATGACTCTGGCGCTGCTCGCCGTGCTCGCCGGCGGCGCGCGCGCGCAGGCGGACGCCCAGGAAGCTTCCGCCCAGCCCGCGGCGCGGCCCGCCGAGCTGCCCGTCGAGGACGTCATCGTGATGACCTGTCGGGACGCCTGGTTGGAGTCCGGGAAGTCGTCGAAGAACTTCGCGGGGATTCTGGCGCAGCTCGCGCTGATCTCGCTCGACAACCGGAGCCTCGAGCTGGCCTACACGCGCGAGATGGGTCAAACGCTGGGCCAGGAGATCCGCTCCACCTGTGAGGGCGACCCCGAGGCGCTCCTCTACGCGGTCGTGGACGGCGTGGTCCGCAAGAACGGCACCCC
>DATBJW010000021.1:0-2175 GCA_036556205.1 Gemmatimonadota bacterium | reverse complement strand
GACCTCCTTCGCGTGCGCGAACGCGAGGCCCTCCGCGATCTGCTCCAGGATCTTCAGCTTCTCGTCGAGCGAGCGGAGCGCCCGGCGGGCGATCAGGTCGCGCAGGTCGGTGCCCTCGAGCAGCTCCATCGCCATGTAGAGCTGGCCCTGCTCGTCGCCGAAGTCGTAGACGGTGACGATGTTGGGGTGGTTCAGCCGCGCGGCCGATTGCGCCTCCCGGTGGAAGCGCCGGCGCAGCTCCGGGTCCGAGGCGAGCGCGGCCGAGATCGTCTTGATGGCGACGTCCCGGAAGAGCACCGGGTCGTGCGCCCGGTACACCTCGCCCATCGCACCGGCGCCGATCTTCGCGACGATCTGGTACTTGCCGATCCGGGTCAGCATCGCGAAGGCTCCGCGGGCGTCTTGAAGTCGACGGGTTCGCGATCATAACACGCGGTCTTCGGCGCCTTTTCCGCTGGCGGGGGCCGCCGCCGCGCCTCGCGGCGGCCCGGGCCCGCTCCGTCAAACCCTTTCCGAAGTGTGTGTTACACTCCCGCGCCCGCGCGGGCCGCACACCGATGCGGTCCGCAGGCGAAAGGAGCGCTGATGGCGACGAAGACGGTGCTCGCGGCGGTGGCGGCGACCCTGATCGGGGTGCCCGCCCACGCCCAGTCCGCCGGCGACAAGCTGGCCTTCCTGATCCCGACGCTGTACGGCCCCACGGGCCTGACCGTGGACAGCGAGGCCCGGCTGCCGAGCGGCGAGACGCACTCCGCGCACTTCAACAGCGCGTTCCAGGCGGAGTTCACCCAGTTCAACATCGCGCTCGCGAGCCAGCTCGCGGCGGTGCCGCTTCCGTCGTCCGCCTCGGGCTTCACCTACGAGCTGGACCCCACGCTCGGCGTCTTCCAGCGCTCGACGCAGAGCTTCGGCCCGATCCTGGCCGAGCGCGCGGAGACGATCGGCAAGCGCAAGTTCTCGGTCGGCTTCAGCTACCAGCTCTTCACGTTCGACACGCTGCAGGGCGTGAGCCTCGACCAGATCCCGGCCGTGTTCACCCACGACAATCCCTTCTCCGGCGGCCGCGCGGACGTCGTGACCACGCTGAACTCGATCGACGCCCGGGTCGGCCAGACCACCGCGTTCTTCACCTTCGGCCTGCTCGACAACGTGGACCTCTCGGTGGCGGTGCCGTTCGTGACCGTGGACCTCGACGTCGCGTCGGAGGCGAGCGTCCAGCGGATCGGCACCGCCGGCACGCCGGCCGTGCACTTCTTCCGGGACGCGAACGGCGGCTTCGGCGGGTCGCGGCGCTTCGCGGCGACCGGGACGGCCAGCGGCCTCGGCGACGTGATCCTGCGCCTGAAGTCCACGGTGGTGAAGAGCGGCCAGACCTCGGTCGCGATCGGCGTGGACTCGCGCATCCCGACCGCCGACGAGGAAGACCTGCTCGGGTCGGGTTCGCCGGGGGTGAAGCCGTTCCTGGCCCTCTCGGTGGCCAGCAGGAACTTCGCGCCGCACCTGAACGTCGCCTACCAGTGGAACGGCGACAGCGTGCTCGCCGGCAACGTGATGACCGGCGAGAAGGGCGACATGCCCGACCAGGTGCTCTATGCGGCCGGCCTCGACATCGGGCTGACCGAGAAGTTCACGATCGCGTTCGACGTGCTCGGCCGCTACGTGATCGACTCCCCGCGCCTGAACTCCACGACCTTCCGGACCATCGACGTGGGCTCCACCTTCCCGAACATCCACTTCGACACGGGCTCGTTTTCGGTGGTGGACGGCGCGGTGGGCCTGAAGATCAACCTGGGTGGCAAGCTGCTCGCCGATTTCAACGCCTTGTTCAAGCTGAACGAGGCGGGGCTGCGCGACACGTTCACGCCGCTGGTGGGGATCGAGTACAGCTTCTAGACGGCGCCCTCCCGGCCCGGTCCTCGACCGCCGGGCACGGGTACGCACAGCCGAGCGGGTACGATCCGCGCTTCGGGTCGTACCCTTCTTTTCGGACGCTCGCCTTCCGTAACGTGACGACGCCCGGGGGCCCGGCCAGGAGAGCACGAACATGCTGCACGACGTCGTCATCGTGGGTGGCGGGCCGGCGGGTCTTTCCGCGGCGTTGATCCTGGGACGGGCGCGGAAGCGGGTGCTGCTCTGCGACGCCGGGACGCCTCGAAACGCGGCCGCGCAGGAGAT
>DATBJW010000020.1:0-36936 GCA_036556205.1 Gemmatimonadota bacterium | reverse complement strand
CGTGGAGATCGCATCCGCCAGCAGAAGCCGCTTGGGTGCGGAGGGCAGGACGACCCTCGCGGACCTCTTGCGCACGGCCTTCAACACGGCGTCGGCGACGGACTCGGCCGAGATGGGCGTCAACTTCCGGAAGGGGGGAGGTAGGTCCGCCGGGTCGGTGCCGTTCAAGAGCCCCGTCTGGGCAAGTGCGGGGTGCAGGACCGAGACGGAGATGCCGCTCCCGTGCAACTCCTGGCGCAGGGCGTCCGAGAAGGCGGCGATGGCGTGCATGCTGATCGAGTAAGCCCCGAACTCCGGAAAGGCCTTTCTGCCGACCACCGACGAGATGTTCACGATGTGGCCGGAGCCCTGCCGCTGCATGACGGGCAAGACAGCCTTCGTGCCGTGCACCGTGCCGTAGAAGCTGACCGCCAGCAGACGCTCCGTGTCCTCCACGAAGCCGTCCCGCGCGATCGGGCCCACGAGCGCGGTGCCGGCGCTGTTGACGAGGATATCGATCCTCCCCAGCCGGCGTCAGAGTCGTGTCCACGAGAGCTCGGACCTCCTCCCGCGACGAGACGTCGGTGGGGACGACCAGGACTTCGGGGGTCAAGGGGAGGATCTCGTCTCGCACGCCCACGAGCCGCTCACGAGAGCATGAGGCGAGCACGGTGGCGGCGCCCTCGCGGGCGAAAGCCAGTGCGGTGGCGCGGCCGATGCCGCTCGAGGCCCCGGTGATCACCGCGACCTTTCCCAAAAAATGCGCGTTTGGCTTCATCGTACGACCTCACGCGTAAGGATCTGCTGACATGGATCTGGCCTGTCGCCGAGCGGCCCGCCCCCCGCTCGCCTCCATGGAGCCCATGGGGCAGCGGGGCGGACAGTCGAAGAGTCGCGATCAACGCGACGAGGCCGATGCACGGGCATTCTGCCGGGCCGTTCGGGCCGGCAGGTCGGCAGAGACATTCGGCTCGATTCCGGATTCCAGGCCGGTGCGGGCGTCGGGCTCACCGGCGAGCAGGGTGGGGGAGCTTGACACCCGCCTAGATAGGTGTATATACTCTCACCCATGACACGCACGCAACAGGCAGGACGTGAAACCGCCAGGGCCCTCACCCGCTGCGCATGCTTCAATCTGCGGAAGGCGACCCGGGCGGTCACCCAGCTCTATGACGAGAGACTGCGTGAGGCCGGCCTGCGCGCAACGCAGCTCTCCCTGCTGACGGTGATCCAGCTACACGGGAAGGTGACGGTCTCGGAACTGGCCGCGCGCGCGGTTACGGATCGCACGACGCTGACCCGCAACCTGCAACTCATGTCGAAACGGGGATGGATCCGGATCCAGCCTGGACAGGATCGGCGCGTGCGCGAGGTCGAGCTCACCCCGCGAGGCCTGGCCGTGATGGAAAAGGCCCTTCCCCTCTGGGAGCGCGCTCAGGCCGAGGTCACGGGGGCGCTCGGGGGGAAGCGATTCGAGCGCCTGCTCTCCGACCTGTCGGCGACGGTGGCCGTCGCCCATCCCGACTGAGTCAAAGCGGGAATTTTCTCCGCCATTTTAGGTGTATGTACAGACCCTTGGCCTTTTGCGCGGCGCGCCAGGGCGCTCGCGCCGTACCGCGGTGCCCCGCGGGTCAAGGGCCGGCAACGGACCAATCGGTCCAATCACAAGGACGGTAATGAGATGAGTCACACGACCGCGGCCAATCGGTCCACGGCCCTCATCACGGGCGCGTCGGGCGGGATCGGACGGGAGCTCGCGGAGCTCTTCGCGCAGGACGGGTGGGACCTCGTGCTCGTCGCGCGCAGCGCCGACAAGCTCGCCGAAGTGGCCCGCAACCTCGAGGAGCGGCGTGGAGTGCGCTGCGTCGCCGTGCCCGCCGACCTCACGGACCCGGCAGCGCCCGCGGCCATCGTACGGGCCGTCGCCGAGCGCGGCCTCTCGGTGGACGCGCTCGTCAACAACGCCGGCTTCGGGCTGCGCGGCGCCTTCGTCGAAACCGATTTCGAGCGCGAGCGCGAGATGATCCAGCTCAACGTCGCGGCGCTCACCCACCTGACCAAGCTGGTCCTGCCGGGCATGCTGGCACGCGGGAGGGGGAGGGTCCTGAACGTGGCCTCGGTCGCCGGCTTCACGCCGGGTCCCGGGATGGCTGTGTACTACGCCACCAAGGCCTACGTGCTCTCGTTCTCGGAAGCGCTCGCGGCCGAGCTCGCCGGGCGCGGCGTCACCGTGACGATCCTCGCCCCGGGGCCCACCCGAACCGGCTTCGGGGCCACGGCGGGAGCCGGCGAGTCGAGGCTCTTCAAGGGACCGATGGTGAAGGACGTGAAGTACGTGGCGCGAGCGGGCTATCAGGGCATGCTGAAGGGCAAGCGCATCGTGATCCCGGGCATCATGAACAAGGTCCTGGTCCAGTCGCTGCGCGTCTCGCCGCGCGCGATGGTCGCGCGGATCGCGCAGTTTCTGAACGTGTGATCGGATCAGCGTCGAGCGCGCGATCCTTCCTCGGCGAGCAGGCCCTGGCCGGCGCCCCCCGCGATGGCCGGCACGACCGCCACCTCGTCGCCGTCGACGAGCGGGGCGTCGAACCCGCCCAGGAAGCGGCAGTCCTGGTCGTTCACGTAGAAGGTGACGAAGCGGTAGGGGTTGCCCTCCTCGTCTCGCAGGCGCGGCGCCAGCTGCGGATACTGACGGGCGACGTCGGCCACGACCGCGCCAAGCGTTTCGCCGCTGGCCGCCAGCGTGCGCTGGCCGCCGGCCAGAGGAGCCAGGACGGTGGGGAGCGAAAGGGTGACGGACATGGGGACCTCGGTCCTTCCTCGTTCAGGTGGAGCTCTCGGCGGCCTCGGAGATCCAGGCCGGCCGGGTCAGAGAGATCGAGACACCCGGGACCTGCCCGGCGCTCTGGAACCACTCGGCGCCGGTTCCCAGCGAGCGCCAGGCCGCGCACATGGCCTCGCCGACCGCCGCCGCTCGCTCGTGCGGCGTGACGGCCACCACGGCCGAGCCCGCGCCCGAGAGCGTTGCGCCGAAGGCGCCGGCACCCGCCGCCGCGGCGCAGACGTCGTCGAAGCCCGGCACCAGCGGTCGCCGGTGGGGGACGTGGAGCACGTCGTCGAAGCCGACCGCCAGCATGGCCTCGTCGGCTCGCTGCAGTCCCTCGACCAGGGCCGCGGCCCGCGCCACGGCCGAGACCGCGGTCGCGTACGGCACGCTTTCGGGCAGCACGGCGCGGGCCCGCTTCGTCGAGAGCGCGAAGTCGGGGACCGCGAAGACGAAGGCCAGCGAGAGGTGCACGTCGAGACGCGCGGCGGCCAGCTCGCCGGCGGACGAGCGCAGCGCGAGCACGGCCCCTCCGAAGACGCAGGGCGTGACGTTGTCGGGGTGGCCCTCGAGGTCGGCGCAGATCGTGGCCAGGCGCTCGTCGTCGAGCCTCAGCTCGAGCAGGTGGTCGGCGAGCGCGGCGCCGGCCACGAGTGCCGAGGCCGAGGAGCCGAGCCCACGCCCGATCGGGATCTCGGAATAGGCCTCGAGGTGGAGGTTCCGCGGCCGCTCGATGCCCGCGTCCCGGCAGGCGGCCGCGAAGCCGACGTGGATCAGGTCCAGCTCGGCCGGGTCCTGAAGCTCGGCCAGCGTCCCGTGCCGCTCGAGCGTGAGCCCGCTGCGCCCCGGCTCGTCGCGCTCGGGCTCCTGACCGGGCGCGTAGACCGTGAGCCAGCGGTCGATCGCAACCCCCACGCAGTCGAATCCCCCACCCAGGTTCGAGGTCGATCCCGGGACGCGCACGGTGGCCCCCGCGCGCGCGCCGCCACGTTGCGCGCTTTCGACGGTGCCCATGGCTCTCCTTCCTGCTCCCCCTCGAGGGATGGTGCTCAGCTGCCCTCGGCTAGCGCGGCGACCTCGCGCAGCCGGGGCTCGATCACGGGCGCGTCCGGCAGCGCGCCCTCGAGCGCCTCGACGGTCTTCAGGCCGTTGCCCGTGACGCAGAGCACGACCTCGTCGTCCGGACGCAGACGCCCGCCGCGGGCGAGCGCCAGCGCTCCGGCCAGCGTAACGCCGCCGGCGGTCTCCGTAAAGACACCCGTCGTCTCGGCCAGGAGCCGCACCCCGGCCACGAGCTCCGGGTCGGTCACGGCCGCCCCCCAGCCACCAGTCTCGCGCATGGCCCGGACGGCGAAGAGGCCGTCGGCCGGGTTCCCGATGGCGATCGAGCGCGCGATCGTGCGCGGGATCACGGGCTCGATCCGCTCGCCGCCCTTCTCGAGCAGGCTCACGATCGGGGCGCAGCCCGCGGCCTGCGTCCCGTAGAGTCGCGGCGGCGACCCCTGCGCGAGCCCGGCCGCCAGCACCTCGCGGAAGCCTTTCTGCAGCTTGGTCACGAGCGAGCCTCCCGCCATCGGCGCCACGACGGCGTCCGGCAGCCGCCAGCCCAGCTGCTCCGCGATCTCGAAGGCCAGCGTCTTCGAGCCCTCGCCGTAGTAGCCGCGCAGGTTCACGTTCACGATCCCCCAGCCGAAGCGGTCGGCCACCTGAGCGCAGAGACGGTTCACGTCGTCGTAGGTGCCGCGCACGCGCACGAGCCGCGGACCGTAGACCGCGGTACCGACGATCTTGCCGATCTCCAGGTCGTCGGGAACGAAGATCCACGCCGCGAGCCCCGCCCGGGCGGCCTGCCCGGCGACGGCGTTGGCGAGGTTGCCGGTCGAGGCGCAGCCGATCGTGTCCAGGCCGAAGGCGACCGCCGCGTTGATGGCCGTCGCCACGACACGGTCCTTGAAGGAGAGCGTGGGGTGGGAGACGGAATCGTTCTTCACCCAGGCCCGCGCCACGCCGAGACGGCGGGCCAGCGCGGGCGACTCGAGCAGGGGCGTGAATCCCGTGTCCAGTGAGAGGACGGGCTCGCCCTCGAACGGCAGCCACTCGCGGTAGCGCCAGATGGACTGCGGCCGGCGAGCGATGGCCTGCCGGTCGGGGAGCGGCCGCGCCGGGTCGGCAACCGGGTCCAGCGGGCCGAGGCAGTCGGGGCAGATCGCGACCGGTGCCGGCTCGTGGGGCGTCCGGCAGATGCGGCAGGCGAGAGGGACCGGACGCGGGAACGTGCCGTTCTCCGCGGGACGGGCGGCGGATACGACGGGGGACGTGCCGGAAGCCGGAGGGCTCATCGCACGGCCTCCTCCGGCCTGGCCGAGCGCTCGGCGGCGATCGCCCGCGCGGCGGCGAGCGTGTCGGCGAGCAGGGCCGAGGCGGTGGCGCGGCCGCCAGCGCCCGCACCCCGCCAGAGCAGCCGTCCCGCGAGCGCGGCCTCGACCTCGACCACGTTCTCGACCCCGTCCGTCGCGGCCAGAGGGTCGGTCGCCTCCAGCGTCTCGGCGGCCACGGTGGCCTCGAGGGCGGTCGGTGTCGAGGCGCCGGTCGTCGAGCCGGCAGCCGGGGCCGGGATCTCTCTGGCGCGCGCCACGAGTCGCACGCGGCGCCCGCCCTGACGGGCGGCGCGCACGGTGTGCTCCACGTCTTCCTCGAGGCCGCGGATGGCGATGCGATCGAGCCCGATCGGCTCACCCCAGGCCAGCGTAGAGAGGATCGCGAGCTTCGCGGCCGCGTCGCGGCCCTCGAGGTCGTAGGACGGATCGGCCTCGGCGTAGCCCTTCCGCTGGGCCTCGGCCACCGCGGCGGCCAGCGAGCCGCCCTCCGCCAGCCGCGAGAGCACGAAGGTGGTGGTGCCGTTCAGGACGCCGCGCAGCTCTCGAACCCGGTCGGCGGCCAGCGACTCGCGCAGCGCACGCACCACGGGCACCGCACCGCCGGCGGCCGCCTCGCAGAGAAGCCGCGGGTCGTGGCGCGCGAGCGCTTCGAGCAGGAGGGGGTCGCTGACCAGAGCCTGCTTGTTGGCGGTCACGACCGTGGCGCCCCGCCCGTGGGCGGATCGCAGCCAGGCCGCCGCCGCCAGCGCACCGGTCGCCTCCACGACGATGTCCAGGTCGGGATCGGCCGCGAGACGGGAGGGATCGCCATGCACGCGGGCTGCGCCGGCGCCCGAGCGGGCGACGTCCGGACGCGCGACGGCCACCTGATCGAGGGCGAGCCGCAGCCCGTAGCGGCGCGCGAGGTCGGCGCTCCGCTCGGCCAGGACCCGGGCGAAGGCGGAGCCCACGGTCCCGAAGCCGATCAGGCCGACGCGCAGCTCGAGAGGATTCGAAGGGGGCATGAAAAAAGTCCCGGTGCCAAAAAGCACGCGGGACGCGGAGGCTTTTTAGCAGTTGTTTAACGTGGCTGCAATATGCCGCAAAGCACCACGACGGACGGATTGTTCCGAAGTAGTTATGCGGAACGGCCACGGCGCGCAAGATCGTGGTACCCGGGCCCGCCGGCGTGTTCCGGTGCGGGCATTGGGCGTCGCGCTCCCCCGCGCGTGAGGGTGACGGACGACCCCGGGCGCGCGTATGTTGCGGCGTAGCACGCGCCCGCCCGGGCGGCCGGCTCCCGCCCCGCTCGAGCCGGACGCAAACCCTCGACGACTCACAGCGGACGCTCGATGCCCGGAACCGCCCGACAGGCCCGCCAGGACGACACCGCCTCCCCGGGGGTCGCCTTCTCCCGCCTGGTCTGCATCCGCTGCGAGGCGACGCATCCGCTCGAGGAGATCCGCTACCGGTGTGCCTGCGGCGGGCTGCTGGAGGTCCGCCACGACCTCGAGCGCCTGGCAGCCCTCCACGACGCGCAGGCCTGGAAGCGACTCTTCGCCGAGCGGCTGACCTCGCTCGCCGGACCGCACGCGAGCGGCGTGTGGCGCTACCACGAGCTGGTCCTCCCCGACCTCCCGGCGCGGGACGTCATCACTCTGTACGAGGGGCACACCGGGCTCCACCCAATGCCCGGGCTCCGCCGGCGGCTCCGGAGCGGACCGCTCCACGTCAAGCACGAAGGCGAGAACCCGACCCTCTCCTTCAAGGACCGCGGGATGACCGCGGGCGTCTCGTGGGCGCGCCACCTGGGCGTGGCGGCCGTCGCCTGCGCCTCGACCGGCGACACCTCGGCCGCGCTCGCGGCCTACGCCGCGCGTGTGGACGGGCTCGGGGCGCTCGTCGTCGTGCCAAGGGACGGCATCACGCCCGAGCAGCTGAGCCAACCGATCGCGAGCGGCGCGCGCACGATCCGGCTGAACACCGACTTCGACGGCTGCATCCGGCTGCTGGAGCAGCTCGCCGCGCGCCACGGCCTCTACATCCTGAACTCGCTCAACTCGATCCGTCTCGAAGGCCAGAAGACGATCGCCTTCGAGATGCTGCAGCAGCTGGGTTGGGAACCCCCCGACTGGGTCGTCGTCCCGGTCGGCAACGCCGGCAACGTGTCGGCCATCGCCAAGGGCCTCTTCGAGCTGCGTGAGCTGGGTCTCATCTCCCGGGTTCCGCGCGTGGCCGGCGTGCAGGTGGAGGCGGCGGCGCCGCTCGCCCGGGCGTTCCGCGAAGGCCGCGACAGCGTGGAGCCGGTGCGCGCCGCGCCGACCCAGGCCTCCGCCATCCGGATCGGGGATCCGGTGAGCGCGCCCAAGGCGCTGGCTGCCGTGCGGCGGAGTGCCGGGGTCGTGATCGAGGTCTCCGAGTCCGCGATGATGGACGCCAAGGCGCTGGTGGACGCCTCGGGTGTCAGCATCTGCCCCAACTCGGGCGTGGCCGTCGCGGGATGGATCCAGCTCGTCGAGGAGGGCACGATCGGGCGCCAGGAGAGCGCGGTCGTGGTGGCCACCGCGCACGGGATCAAGTTCAGCGAGGCGACGCTGGCCTATCACCTGGGCGACCGCGCCGGGACCCGCGGCGCGCACGTGAATCCGCCTGTCGAGGCCGAAGCCACGCTCGAGGCGCTGGAGCGGGCGGCGGGCATGCAGGCTCCCTGAAGGCTCAAGTCCGTTGGCCTGCCGCAACTTGAAAGCCGGCGAACGCTCCGACCGGGGGGCCTGGATTGGGGGGCGGCGGGAGCTGGATCGTTGTTATCTTTTTGAGCCACGTCCCGAGTCACGGCCATTGACAGGCTTGTGCCGCCGGGACCCGTTGAATAAATATCGGTCAGGTAGCAACGACGCCGGGCGCCTGCCAGCCCCGGCGTTCACGCAAGTGGAGCCCAAACGAATCATGAGCCAGTCGCCGCGCATCGCGACATCCGGCAGCGGAGCCCCCGGGGCCACGCCGGACCGACGTGCGCGCGATTGCGGCTCCCGGTCGGACTCCCTCACGCGACTTACGGTGCGAATTATCCGCGTAGGACTGCCCCTGCTCGGGCTCGGCGGGCTCGAGCTCATTCTGAGGGGTGCAGCGGTGAGTTCGCACGGAGGGATGCCGTAGGCTAGGCGACGCGACCCTCGAGCAGGCGGATCCACCGCTCCCACGACGAGCGGTGGATTTTTTTTACCCTCACGCCGACTCGGGACGTTGCGGTGATGATGAACAGTTAAGGGGGGGAACGTGCTACGGCCGGTGGTGGCGGGCCTAGCGAGCCATTGGGTTTCATGGCGAGCAGGCCCGACCACCGCCGGAATGAAGGCAGGCTGCGGCGGGCTGAGCGAGCCAATGGGTTTCCTTGGCGAGCGGGCCCGACCGCAGCCTGCCGATCAGACCGGGCCGACGCGACTACCACCGGGCATGAAGGCGATTTCGGATCGGAGACCGAGCTGATGCGCAGCGACACGATCAAGAAGGGCACTTCGCGAGCCCCGCACCGGAGCCTGCTGCGGGCCGTCGGGCTGCGGGACGAGGACTTCGGCAAACCCTTCATCGGGATCTGCAACTCGTACGTGGACATCGTCCCCGGCCACGTCCACCTGCAGGGCTTCGCCAGGATCGTGAAGGACGCCGTGCGCGAGGCGGGCGGCGTTCCCTTCGAGTTCAACACGATCGCTGTGGACGACGGGATCGCGATGGGCCACGGCGGCATGCGCTACTCGCTCCCCTCGCGCGAGCTGATCGCCGACGCGCTCGAGACGATGCTGCTCGCGCACTGCTTCGACGGCGTCGTCTGCATCTCGAACTGCGACAAGATCACGCCCGGCATGCTGATGGGTGCGGTGCGGGTGAACGTGCCGGCGGTGTTCGTGAGCGGCGGGCCGATGGCGGCCGGCCTCACGCCCGCGGGCCAGGTCGTGGACCTGATCTCCGTGTTCGAAGGCGTGGGCGCGCTCGGCGCCGGCAAGATCGACGAACAGGAGCTCGAAATCCTGGAGCGCCACGCCTGCCCGACCTGCGGCTCGTGCTCGGGAATGTTCACCGCCAACTCGATGAACTGCCTGAACGAGGCGCTCGGCCTGGCCCTGCCGGGGAACGGCACCCGCCTGGCCGAGACCGAAGGCCGCCGCGAGCTGGCGCGCGAGGCGGGTCGCAGCGTCCTGCGGCTGGTCGAGCGCGACCTCAAGCCGCGGGACATCGTCACGCACGCCGCCCTCGACAACGCGTTCGCGCTCGACGTGGCCATGGGCGGCTCGACGAACACCGTGCTCCACGGACTGGCGATCGCGCGCGAGGCCGGGCACGACTACCCCCTCTCGAGGCTGAACGAGATCGCCGACCGCACGCCGTGCCTGTGCAAGGTGGCCCCCTCGTCCAGGTGGCACGTCGAGGACGTGGATCGGGCGGGTGGCATCCCGGCGATCCTGGCCGAGCTGGCGCGGGCAAGTCTGATCGATACCGACTGCCTCACGGTCAGCGGGCGCACGATCGGCGAGAGCGTGGAAGGCGCTCGGATCCTGGATCCCGAGGTCATCCGCCCGCTCGAGCGCGCCTACGATCCGCGCGGTGGCCTGGCGGCGCTCTTCGGCAGCCTGGCACCCGATGGCGCGGTCGTGAAGACCGCCGCGGTCGCCCCGGCCATGCGCCGCCACCGCGGGCCGGCCCTGATCTTCGACTCGCAGGAGGATGCCGTGGCGGGCATCGAGGCCGGGCTCGTGCGTCCCGGCCACGTGGTCGTGATCCGCTACGAAGGTCCGCGGGGCGGCCCCGGCATGCAGGAGATGCTGGCCCCGACCTCGGCCATCATGGGCCGCGGGCTCGGCGAGTCGGTGGCCCTCGTGACCGACGGCCGCTTCTCGGGCGGGACGCGCGGCGCTTGCGTGGGTCACGTCTCTCCCGAGGCGGCGGCGGGAGGCCCGATCGCGCTCCTCGAGCCCGGCGACGTGATCGCGATCGACCTCGAGGCGCGCACGCTCGAGATGGAAGTGGCGCCCGCGGAGCTCGAGCGCCGCGCCCGGCGCTGGAGCCCCCCCTCGCCGCGCGTGCGCACGGGGTACCTGCTGCGCTACGCGGCCATGGTGACGTCGGGGTCGCAGGGTGCGGTTCTCGAGGTCGCGGCGTCCGCTGCGAAGGGCCGTGCGGCGGCCCCGGCCGATCCGAAAGGCCGCCGCCCATCGCGAGGCGCGGCTCACCGCGAGGCGGGGTCCCGGGTGGCAGGCTCCGCACCCGCCCTCGCCGGCAACGGCCTGCCCGAGCCCAACCGCTCCGGCTGGACGGAGCTGGCGCGCGAGCCGCTCGCCGCGGCGGGCCGGCCGCGAACGCTGGCCTTCGAGGACGGAGGGAAGCTGTGACGGACCGGCGTGGCGCGGACCTGGTCGTCGAGGCCCTGGTCGCCGAGGGCGTGGAAGTGGTCTTCGGCCACCCCGGCGGCGCGATCATGCCCATCTACGACGCTCTCTTCGAGGGGCCGATCCGGCACGTGCTCGTGCGCCACGAGCAGGGCGGCGTCCATGCCGCCGACGGCTACGCGCGCGCGACCGGACGCGTCGGCGTCTGCATGGCCACGAGCGGACCCGGGGCGACGAACCTCGTCACCGGCCTGGCCACCGCGATGATGGACTCGATCCCGCTGGTCGCCATCACCGGTCAGGTGCCCTCGCGGCTCATCGGCACGGACGCCTTCCAGGAGACGGACGTGATCGGCCTCACGTACTCGGTCACGAAGCACAGCGTCCAGGTGCGCGACCCGCGTCGGATCGGCGACGAGCTGCGGCGCGCGTTCCGGATCGCGCGCGGCGGCCGGCCCGGGCCCGTGCTGGTGGACCTGCCCAAGGACGTCACGCTGGCGGCCGTGCCCGACGTCGGCGTGCGCAGCGCGAAGGACACCGGCGGCCCGGCGACGCCGAGCCGGCGCCGTGCGCACGCGGCCCAATCGAATGGATCGTCGAACGGATTCATGCCCGGCGGGCGCAACGGAGGAGCCTCGCGGTGGAACGGGGTGCGCGAGGTCTCTTCGGAAGCGTCCGACCGGGCCTCGCTCGCTCCGGTGGGGCTCCCCGCCCAGCCTCGAGCCGCGGCCGCGGGGAGAATCGCCGAAGAGCGCCGTGCGAAACCCGACCCGCGTGACGTCGAGGCCGCGCTCGAGCTGCTGCGCGCAGCCGAGCGCCCGCTCTTCCTGGTCGGCGGAGGCGTCAAGCTCGCGGGCGCCTGGCGCGAGGCGCGGGAGCTCGTGCGCCGGACCGGCATTCCCGCCGTCTCGACGCTGAACGGGCTCGGCTGCCTCGAGCCGACCGACCCGCTCCACTTCGGGATGGTCGGCATGCACGGCCTGCGCGCCTGCAACCTCGCCACCCATGGCTGCGACGTCCTGTTCTCGCTCGGAGCGCGCTTCGACGACCGCGTGACCGGACGGCTCGACGCCTTTGCACCCGAAGCGAAGACGATCCACCTCGACGTCGATCCGGCCGAGATCGGAAAGGTCCGCCGCGCCGATGTGGCGATCGTGGCCGACGCCCGCGAGGCGCTGTCCGCCCTGCTCGAGGCGCTGCCCACGCCGTGGCCCTCGGCCTGCGACGAGTGGCTCGAGCGGATGCGGGCGTGGGAGCGGGAAGGCGCGGGCACCCTGACGCCCGAGGCCGGGACGCCGACGATCGACCCGCGTCTCCTGATGCGGACGGTGGCCGACGCGCTCTACGAGCACGATGCCGCCGCCATCGCCGTCACCGATGTGGGCCAGCACCAGATGTGGGCCGCGCAGTTCCTGCCGATTCGCCATCCGCGCGCCTTCCTCACCTCGGGCGGGCTGGGCGCCATGGGCTTCGGCCTGCCGGCCGCGCTCGGCGCGCAGATCGCCTTTCCGGGCCGCACGGTCCTGCTCGTCACGGGGGACGGCAGCCTGCAGATGACCTCGCAGGAGATGATCACCGCCGTCGAGTACGAGCTGCCCGTCAAGGTCGTCGTCGTGAACAACGGCTTCCTGGGCATGGTGCGGCAGTGGCAGGAGCTGTTCCACGGGCGGCGGTACTCTGCGACGGCACTGTTCAACCCCGATTTCGCGGGACTCGCGCGCGCCTACGGCTGGGCGGGATCGCGCGTCGACGCGCGCAGTGGCACGGCCGAGCTGCGCGCCAGGCTCGTGGCCTGCCTGGAAGAGCCGGGTCCCGCCCTTCTCGACTGCCACGTGACGGCCGAGGCCAACGTCTACCCGATGGTCCCGGTCGGCGGGGCGAACCACGAGATGCTCGACGAGGAACCCGTTGTCGCCGCCGTCTAGCGCTGCGCGCGAGGAGCGCCTGCTCGCCATCCGGGCGACCGACGCGGTGGATCTGCTGACGCGCATCTCCGTCCTCGTGTCGCGGCGCGGCGCCGTCGTGAGCTCGGCCATCGGAGCCCGCAACGCGGCGAGCGGCAACCGCACGCTCGCGGTCGTGGTCGCGGGAGCGCCGCGCGTGGTCGCGCGGCTCCCGCTCTGGATCGCGGGGGTCCCGGACGTGCTCGAGGTGCGCGACCTGAGCGCCGGCGGCGAAGCCGGCGAGCCGCAGCCGGCCGCCGTGGGTTCGGCCATTCACAGCCAGGAGAGGAACGGACCATGCTGAAGATCCACTACGACGCCGACGCCTCGCTCGCCCCTCTGGCCGGAAAGCGGATCGCCGTCCTGGGCTACGGCAGCCAGGGCCGGGCGCAGGCGCTGAACCTGCGCGACAGCGGGCTCGAGGTCCGTGTCGGGCTGCGGCCCGAGAGCTGGTCTCGCGGACTCGCCGAGGACGACGGGCTCGAGGTGCTGGAGACCGGCGAGGCGGCGGCGCAGGCCGACGTGATCACGATCCTGCTTCCCGACGAGCTTCAGCCCGCGGCCTACGAGCGCTCGATCCGCCCGAGCTTGCGGCGCGGCAAGACGCTCCTCTTCTCGCACGGCTTCAACATCCGCTTCGGGCGCATTCAGCCGCCCGAAGGCGTGGACGTGGTGATGGTGGCGCCCAAGAGCCCGGGGCATCTGCTGCGCCGCGTCTTCAAGGACGGGGGAGGCGTGCCCGCTCTGCTCGCGGTGCACCAGGACGCCTCGGGCCACGCGGCGCAGACCGCCCTGGCCTACGCCAAGGGGATCGGGAGCACACGCGCGGGCGTCATCGAGACCACGTTCCCGGAAGAGACCGAGACCGACCTCTTCGGCGAGCAGGCCGTCCTCTGCGGCGGGCTCACCTCGCTCATCCAGGCCGGCTTCGAGACGCTGGTCGAGGCCGGCTACCAGCCCGAGATCGCCTACTTCGAGTGCGTGCACGAGATGAAGCTGATCGTGGACCTGATCTACGAGGGCGGCCTCGCCGCCATGCGCCACTCGATCAGCAACACGGCTGAGTACGGCGACCTGACGCGGGGGCCGCGGGTGATCGGGCCCGAGGTGCGCGCTCGGATGGGACAGCTGCTCGAGGAGATCCGCGCCGGGCGATTCGCGGACGAGTTCACGAGCCCCGGCACTCCGCGGAAGCTCGAGGACCTGCGGAAGAAGCAGGCCGCGCTCCAGATCGAGCAGGTGGGCAAGGGCCTGCGTGAGATGATGGCCTGGCTGCCCGAGACCGGCGGCCGGAAGGCCGCGGCGGCGCCCGAGCCCCGGCCCGAGGCGGTGGAGGTCTGACCATGAACGTCCGACCATGAGCGCAAGAGACGACAACGGAGACAACGGTTCCCGCAACGGCAGGCGCCAACGTCCGCCGCCCGAGATGGCCGCTGCGAACGGAAGCTTCCCGTCGAACGGCGCGGCCGAGGCGCACGCCCGTGACGAGCGCGCGTTCACCCTCATGTGGGAGCGTCACTACGAGCTGATCCGGCGCTACCTGCTCAGGCGCTGCCCTCCCGAGCAGACCGAGGACCTTGCGCAGGAGACGTTCCTGCGCGTCTGGGAATCCCGCCAGCGGCCGCTCGACGAGTCGCGCCTTCCGGCCTACTTGCTGCGCGTGGCGCGGAACCTCTGGATCGACCACCTGCGCTGGCAGAAGAACTGGGGGAACGTCGTCTCGCTGAGCGACGTCGTGCTGGCCGCCGAGCATCCCGAGCGGCAGCTCACGGCCAGCCTGCACTATGACTGCGTCCAGGAGGCCGTCCGGAACCTGTCCCCGCGACGGCGCGCGGTCTTCGAGCTGCGCTGGCTCGGCGGCCGCTCGCACCGCGAGATCGCCGAGCAGCTCGAGATCACCGTCAAGACCGTCGAGAACCACCTGAACGCGGCCTACCGCGAGCTGCGGGATCGCTTTCCCGAGGAGAGTGTTGCGGGCAACGGGCACGCGCGCGAGGTGTCCGGATGACGCGCCGCGTCCACGTCTTCGACACGACGCTCCGCGACGGGGAGCAGTCGCCGGGCTGCAGCATGACGGCGCGCGAGAAGCTCCAGCTCGCGCGGCAGCTGGCGCGGCTCGGCGTGGACGTGATCGAGGCCGGCTTCCCGGCCGCTTCGCAGGGCGACTTCGAGGGCGTGCGGCGGATCGCGCTCGAGGTCGAAGGTCCGGCCGTGGCCGCTCTCTGCCGCGCCCGCTCCGGCGACATCGCGCGCGCGGCGGCCGCGCTGAGCGGCGCCCGCCGGCCACGCATCCACACCTTCATCGCCACGTCCGACATCCACCTGGTCTCGAAGCTGAGGATGACGCGCCAGCAGGTGCTGCGCGCGGCCGTTGCGGCGGTCGAGGAGGCGCGCGCCCACGTCGAGGACGTCGAGTTCTCGTGCGAGGACGCGACCCGCACCGACGCCGCCTACCTGTGCGAGGTGCTGTCGGCGGCCCTCGAGGCGGGGGCCAGCGTCCTGAACGTCCCGGACACCGTGGGCTATGCGCTGCCCCATCGCTACGCGGCGCTGGTCCGCCGCGTGCGCCGCTCGGTGCCCGGCATCGAGCGCGCCACCCTCAGCGTCCACTGCCACGACGACCTGGGTCTGGCGGTCGCGAACTCGCTGGCCGGGCTGCGCGCGGGCGCGAGCCAGGTCGAGTGCACGATCAACGGCATCGGGGAGCGGGCGGGGAACGCCGCGCTCGAGGAGGTCGTGATGGCGATCGAGATCCACGACCCGAGCCTCGGCCTGGACACGGAGGTGCGCACCGAGCTGCTCTACCCCACGAGCTCGCTGCTCTCGCGCTTGACGGGGGTCCGCGTCCAGCCGCACAAGGCGATCGTGGGGGAGAACGCCTTCGCGCACGAGGCGGGCATCCACCAGGACGGCGTGCTGAAGAACGTGCGCACGTACGAGATCCTGTCGCCGGCCGCGGTGGGGGCGCCCGTCTCGCGGCTGGTACTCGGCAAGCACTCGGGCAAGCACGCCATCCGGAGCCGCCTGCGCGAGCTGGGCTACGCGCCCCGCGAGGCCGAGCTGGCGGACGTCTACGCGCGCTTCTGCGACCTGGCCGACCGCAAGAAGCAGGTCACGGAGCGCGACCTGGTGGCGCTCGTCGAGGACGCCGCTCGCGAGCGCGAGCGCTCGCCCTTCCACATCGAATCTCTGCGCGTCGCGAGCGGCACGGGCGTCCTGCCCGCGGTGACCGTCGCCCTGGCGCGTGACGGCTGGCGGGCCGAGGGCTCGGCCACGGGCGACGGGCCGGTGGATGCGGTCTGCCGCGCCATCGCCGGGATCCTGGGCGTCGAGCCCGTGCTCGAGAGCTACGAGCTGCGCGCGGTGGGCGGCGGCAGCGACGCGCTCGGCGAGGCGCGGGTCCAGATCACCCTCGACGGGAACCGCTTCGTAGGGCAGGCGACCGACACCGACGTCGTCATGGGCAGCGCGCGGGCCTATCTCTCGGCCGCCGGACGGGCCTGGCTCGAGCGGCAGGCGCGCGAGCCAGCGGGCGAATCCGAAGCGGCCTGGAGCGGCGCAGCAGGTGCGCGGAGGTAGGCATGTTCGCGAGCGAGCTGAGAAGATCCGAAATCGAGAAAGGAACGGTGGTTCGATGACCAGCGGTGAACGCTCCCTGTTCGAGCTCGACCAGTGGTCGCTGTCCTACGACGCCAAGCGGGTGCTGCTGCTGCCCGGAGACGGCGTGGGGCCCGAGGTGGTGGGAGCCGCCCGGGACGTGCTGGAGGCCGTGGCCGACGCCTTCGACCGGCAGTTCCAGTTCGACACGCGGCCGATCGGCGCCGCCGCGATCGCCGAGACCGGGTCGCCCCTGCCGCCCGACGTCTTCGAGGCGTGCGAGCGTGCGGACGGGATCCTGCTGGGCGCCGTGGGGGGCCCGGCCGCCTCCGACGGCAAGATGCCCGAAGACGGACTGCTGGCGCTGCGGCGCCGGCTCGGGCTCTTCGCGAACCTGCGGCCGCTCCGGGTCGAGCCCTTCCTGGCGCCGGCCACGCCGTACCGTGCCGGGCGCTTCCGGCCCGTGGACCTGATGATCGTGCGCGAGCTCACGGGCGGGCTCTACTATGGCGAGCCGCGCGGGATCACGAGCGAGAAGAGCGCGGACGGCGCGGCGCGCGACCGCGCGCTCAACTCCATGGTCTACTCGACCGACGAGATCGAGCGCGTGGCCGAGGTGGCGTTCCGGATCGCCGAGCGGCGCCGGGGACGCGTGACCTCGGTGGACAAGGCCAACGTGCTCGAGGTCTCGCGCCTCTGGCGGCGCACGGTCGAGCAGGTCGCCGAGCGGCATCCGGCCGTCGAGCTCGAGCACCTGTACGTGGACAACGCGGCCTTCCAACTTGTCCGTGACCCCGCTCGCTTCGACGTGCTGCTGACCGAGAACCTGTTCGGGGACATCCTGAGCGACCTGGCGGGCGGCATCGCGGGCTCCATCGCGCTCCTGCCGTCGGCGAGCCTGGGCAAGAAGACGGGCGTGTTCGAGCCCGTTCACGGAACGGCCTTCGAGCTGGCCGGCACCGGCCGCGCGAACCCGATCGGCACGATTCTCTCCGCGGCCCTGATGCTGCGGCACGCTTTCGGTTGGGAGGCCGAGGCCCGCGCCGTCGAAGAGGCGGTGGACGAGACGCTGCGCGCGGGCTGGCACACCGTGGACCTGATCTTCGGCGAGTCCCTGCCGGAAGCGGAGCATCGGTGCGTGGGAACCAGTCAGATGGCCGAGATGGTTATCGAGGCCCTCCACTCCCGGATGGATCAGGCCTCGTACAGAATCGCCTGATGGGGAACGCACAGCGCGCTTCCCGGGATCCCGAGCTCGGCGCGGCCGGGCATTCCGCCGGCACCGAGCCACAGGCGACCTACGTCTACACGGATGACAAGCTCGGCCCCGCGGAGCCCGTTCGAGTCGAGACGTCGGCGGCCGTGTTCCAGCCGACCAGCACGACCCGGCTCCTGCTGCGGGCCTTGCGCCGCCACGCCCGGGCGACCGACCGCTCCGCGCTGGACCTAGGCTGCGGATGCGGCATCGTGGCCATCGTCCTGCGCCGACATGTCCTGCCCACAGGTCGCATCGGCGCCTCCGACCTGAGCCAGGCGGCGGTGGAGCTGGCCAGACGCAACTCCGAGCGCCTGGGCGCCGACCTGGACGTGCGCTGCGGCAGCCTCTTCGAGCCGTGGAAAGGGCTCCGGTTCGACCTGATCGTGGACGACGTCTCGGCCGTGGCCGAGGCAATCGCCCGCAGCTCCAGCTGGTACCCGCCCCAGGTGCCGAGCGAGGCCGGGGACGACGGCACGCGCTGGATCACGAAGGTCCTCGAGCAGGCGCCCGAGTTCCTGGAGCCGGGCGGCCGCCTCTTCTTTCCGGTGCTCACGCTGGCGGACGAGGCGAAAACGCTCGCCGCGGCGCGCGCCCGCTTCGCCGGCGTCACCCAGCTGGACGAGGAGTGGTACCCTCTCGGGCCGGACCTCGCTCCCCGACTCGACCTGCTGCAGGAGCTCGCCGAGCGAGGGGTCGTCCAGCTCCGCAAGCGCGGGAGCCGCTGGTTGTGGGCGACCAAGGTGTTCGTAGCGTCGGATCCGCTTCCGGCACCAGCTTGACGGCCGAGGGGCCTCATGGTACGCTCGCCGGATGAGGCGCACTCGCCGACTCCCGTTCCTTCTTTCTCGCCATCTGGGCGTCGTCGCCGCCCTGTTGGCCACCGGCCTTTCGAGTCGGTCCTTCGCCCAGTCGGAGGAGGGCCAGCGAACCCCTCCGCCGGCTGCCGGCTCCCAGCTTCCGCGCATGATCACGGCGGTCGAGCCCGCGTACCCCGACTCCCTCAAGAGCCTGGGCATCGAGGGGACCGTGGTCCTGCAGGCCGCGATCGACACCTCGGGCCAGGTGGACTCGTCCAGCGTCAAAGTCGTGAGATCGCTCAATCCCGGGCTCGACGCGGCCGCCGCCCATGCCCTGGTCGCGAGCCGGTTCTCGCCGGCACGGAGCGGCGGACGGGCGGTGCGGGTCGTGATGCAGATCCCCTACGCGTTCCGATTCAAGGAAGCGCCGGCTCCGGTGGCTGGCGACTCCACGGTGGCGCCGGGGGCCCGGCCAGAGCCGGCGCCGCCGGCCGCAGGGCTCGCACGCGCCGCCCGAGAGCCCGGGCCGGCCACGGAGGAACCCGCGCCGGCACCGGCGACCGAAGGGCCTGCAACCCCTACCGAAGAGCCCGCGCCGGCGACCGAAGAGCCCGGGTCGGTGCCGATCGGGCCGCGGCTCGCGTCCATGCCCCGCGTGGCCTACCCCAGGGAGCTGAAAGGGCGCGCGATCGAGGGCACGGGATTCCTCCGCGCCAGGGTCACGGAGACGGGAGCCGTGGACCCCTCCTCGGTCGTGATCGTGACCAGGCTCGATCCCGAGCTCGACCAGGTCGCGGCCGATGCGCTTCGGGCGAGCACGTTCCTGCCCGCGACGGAGGACGGGCATCCGGTCGCCGCCACGGTCCACATCGCGTTCACGAACGAGAGCCTGCTGGAAGCTTCCAGAGGCCCCGCCGTCCACCACTTTGGCGCGGAATCCTCGGACGACGAAGAGGACGAGGGCGACATGGACGAAGGATTCGACCAGTAGGGTCGCGGCCAGCGCATCCGCGGACCGCCTGGGAGGGAGCTCCGCCGTGATGCCACGCGCGACCCGCACGCCCCTGCTCGCCGTGCTTCTGGGACTCGCTGCTCTGCCGGCGATCCCCAGGGTGGTGGTCGCCCAGAGCCCGGCCGTCCGGCTGATCACGATCGACTCGCTGAACGTCCGCCCCGTCCTCCGGAAGCTCTGGAGCGACAGCGTGCGCGAGAACCGCGAGCTCGTGGCCTGCCTGGGCGGCGAGCTCAGGGGCGATACCTTCAAGATCACCCGCGCGACACCGCTCGAGTCGCTCGTGGCCCTCCCCGACTCGCTCGGTGCGAGCCCCGTCGAATCCGACTCTGTGAGCGTGGGCTCCCGCGTGACGACGCTCTCGATCGAGACCTGCGGGCCCCCGCAGTGGGCCGGCACCGTGCATACGCACAGCTCGCGGATCGCGGATCTGCGCTACCCGAAGCTCTCCCCTCGCGATCGCACGGTTGTTTCCCTCTGGCATGAACGCTGGAGACATGACAGCGTGTTCTGCGTGTTGTTCGAGGAGGGGAAGCCTCCCTATTGCGAGTTCCGGGCGGGGGCATGAGCTCGAGGGGGACTGCACAAGTGAGGAGGGCACATGGCTGACGTGACGGTCAAGCGTTTCAACGAGCTCGAGAATCACATCGGTCGGTTTCTGTATGCGGGGAAGGGACTCGGCGTGACGGCATGGGGCATGAACGTCGAGAAGCTGCCGCCCAACTGGACGGACTACCCCGAGCACGACCACGCCAAGGACGGCCAGGAGGAGGTCTACGTGGTTCTGGACGGGCGCGCCACGCTCCACGCGGACGGCCAGAGCTGGAAGCTCGAGCCGGGAATGCTGGCCCGCGTGGGCCCAAAGCAGAAGCGCAAGATCGTTCCGGGCAAAGACGGTGTGACGCTGCTCGTCCTCGGCGGCACGCCGGGCAAGGCGTACGAGCCGCGGAAGTAGGAACTAGCGGGTCACCGGGGGAGCCGCTCCAGAGCCGGCGCCTGGGCCGCCAGCTCCCGCGGGACATAGCACTGCATCCCGCAGGGAACGAGCCCGACGCGCTGGAACACCCGTTGGTAATAGGAAGGAGACCGGCGGCGGAACCCGTTCGTATCGCCCACGAACCCGTCGGCGGCGGTGAAGACTTCCAGGTAGGCAACGCCCCCCACCAGCTCACGCACGTGGCGCAGGCCGCGCTCGAGCTCGCGCGGCGGCAGGTAGTGCAGCACGTCGGAGCACACGACCAGGTCGAAGCGGCCGCGGAAGTGGTGCTCGTCGAGCTCGGCGAGCCCGCCCGCCCGCAGGTTCCGGCTGCGTCCGAACCGGCGCACGGCGTAGGAGCTGGGATCCACACCGAGGTAACGGATTCCGGGCCGTAATCGCCGCAGGATGGGCTGCCACGCCCCCTCGCCGCAGCCGACGTCCAGCACGGAGCGCAGCGGGCGCTCGAGGACGTGCTCCGCGATGCCCACCACCATCCGCACCTTTCGCGCCCGGTCGGCGCGCGACGCCACGCGGGATCGGGGGTCGCGATACCAGCGCTGGAAATAGGCGGCGTCGTAACGCTTCATGGCTTCCGCGGGCCGCCGGGGATCACCTCAGCGCGCTCTCCAGCACCGTCGCCGCGTCCGTCTTCTCGTCCCGATACTTCACGATCACGGGCGTCATCAGGCCGACCCCATGCTCGGCGGCGAAGTCGCCGGAGGCCGGCCGCGAGCCGGGCACGAGCACGGCCCGCTCGGGGATGACCAGCGGCTCCTCGCGGGTACCCCGATGGACCTCCGAGCGCACGAGGTCGTAAACCGGCGTGCTGGCGGTGAGGATCACGCCGGCCGCCAGGACGGCCCCGCGCCCCACCACCGCGCCCTCGAAGACGCCGGCCAGCGCGCCGATGAAGGCATCGTCCTCGACGACCGCCGGCCGCGCGCCCACGGGCTCGAGCACACCCCCGATCTGGGCGCCGGCCGAGAGATGCACGCGGGCCCCGATCTGAGCGCAGGAGCCGACCAGCGCGTGGCTGTCGATCATGGTGCCGGCGCCGACGTAGGCCCCGACGTTCACGTAGGCCGGGGGCATGATCACCACCCCGGGCCCGAGGTAGGCCCCCCGCCGCACGGCGCTCCCCCCCGGCACGACGCGCACGCCCGCCGGCATGCGCCGGGGCGGGAGCGTGTCGCGGTCGCTGAAGGCGAGCGGGCCGGCGGGAGCGAGCTCCACGATCTTCCCGACCCGGAAGGCGAGCAGGATGCCCGCCTTCACCCACTCGTTGGCGCGCCAGCCCGCCGGCGTCTTCTCCGCGGCGCGCACCTCTCCCGACTCGAGCCGCGCGAGCAGCTCGTCCACCGCCGCGCGGACGGCCTCGGAGGCCGGATCCCGCTCCTCCGCCAGCTCGCGTATGCGCCGCTCGAGGTCGGACATGCCTTCCCCACCGTTCTGTGGCTCCGCGGCGGCGTCCATCATGCTCCGCCCGCACAGCGACCAGCGCGGGCGCAGGGCGGCCGGCGACGCATCGCCGCTCGCTTGCCCGCTGCCGGTTCCGGGCGCGTCGCCGTTCTCCGAGGGCTCACCCACGGCTCTCGCTCGCCTGCGCTCCGAGCAGACCCGCGCTCTCGAGCGCCGTCCGCAGCGCCGCCCGCGTGGCCTCGAGGACGGGAGCCAGCGGCGGCCGCAGCACCTCGTCCAGGAGTCCCATGGCGGCCATGCCGGCTTTCACGGGGCCGGGGTTCGACTCGATGAAGTTCGCGTTCATGAGCTCGAACAGCCGCTCCTGCACCGCGCGCGCCGTCGCGAGGTCGCCTTCGAGCCCGGCGTGCACGAGCCGCGACATGCCGGCCGGGTCCTCGTTGGACACCACGCTCACCACCCCGTCGGCGCCGGCGGCCAGGAGAGGGAGCGTGATCGCGTCGTCTCCCGAGAGCACGAGGAAGCTCGCGGGACGCCGGATCAGGAGCTCCAGGATCTGCAGCACGTTCCCCGACGCCTCCTTGATGCCGATGACACCCGGGATACGGGCCAGACGCAGGGTGTGCTCCACCGTCAGGTTGAGGCCGGTGCGCCCGGGGACGTTGTACAGCACGATCGGGACGCCCACCGCCTCGGAGACGATCCGGTAGTGCAGCTCGAGCCCGGCGATCGTCGGCTTGTTGTAGTACGGCGTCACGAGCAGCAGGCCGTCCGCGCCGGCGGCCGCGAGCCGGGTCGCGAGGTTCACGGCCTCGTGGGTGGAGTTGGCGCCCGAGCCCGCGAGCACGGGCACCCGCCCGTCCGCCGTGCGCACGACCTCTTCGACGACCCGCACGTGCTCGTCGGGCGTGAGTGTGGCCCCCTCACCCGTGGTCCCGGCCGGAACTAGCACGTCCACGCCGCCCTCGATCTGCCGCTCCGCCAGGCGGCGTACGGCGGCGTAGTCCACCGTGTGGTCGCGCGCGAACGGCGTCACGAGGGCCGTGCCGAGCCCGCGAAAGCGCGTCGCTGGAGTCACGTGGAGCCTCCTTCCCGCGTGAGGTTATCGAACATCTCGGCGACGGACCAGACGCCGGGCCTTCCGGCGATCCAGCCGGCCGCGAGCAACGCCCCCGCCGCGAACCCCCGATTCGAACGAGCCGTGTGCGTGAGCCTGAGCGTATCGTGCGGTCCGTCGAAGGCGAGCACGTGCGTGCCCGGGATCGAGCCCGCGCGCGTCACCGCCACGGAGAGGGCGTCGGGGGGGAGCGGATCCCGGCCCGGGCTCGCCAGCACGAAGCGCCGCTTGCCGGCGAGGTGGGGAAGGACGCGCTCGACGAGCGCGCGCGCGGTTCCGCTGGGCGCGTCCGCCTTGCCCCGATGGTGCGCTTCCTGGACGTACGGGTCGTAGTCGGAAAGGCGCCCGAGCCCGCGGGCCGCCTCCTCCGCCGCCCGCAGGAAGACGTGCACGCCGATCGAGAAGTTGTCGCCGTAGACCAGCGCTCCACCACCTGCGCGGAAGCGTTCGGCCAGCGCGCCGCGGCGCTCCGGCCACCCGGTCGTGGCCGAGACCGCCGGCACGCCGAAGGCGAGGCAGCGCTCGAGCGTGCTCTCCGCCGCCTCGGGGGTCGAGAACTCGACCACCACCCTGGCGCGGCGGAACGTGGCGTCGTCCAGCGCCTCCACCCCGCCCTCGCGGCGGCGTGCGATCCAGGCCAGCTCGAGCCCGCGCTCGCCGGCCAGCTCGGCCACCACCCGGCCGGTGCGGCCCGCCCCGACCAGCCCCAGGGGCGGGATCGCGGCGGGCGGCTCGCTCAGGTGCGGTAGGCGGAGTTGATCCGGACGTACGCCTCGGAGAGGTCGCAGGTCCAGACGTCCGCCGTTCCGGGTCCGCACCCCACGACGACCGTGACCTGCACCTCGTCTGCCGCCAGGATCCGGGCCGCCTCCGCCTCCGAGTGCTCCAGCGGCCCGCCGTCGCGCAGGACCTCGACGCTTCCGTGAGAAGAAGCGAAGCCGACGCCGAGCGCCTCGGGATCCACGGCCTGGCCGCTCCTGCCGGCCGCGGCCGCGATGCGCCCCCAGTTGGCGTCCGCCGCGCCGAGGGCCGTCTTCACGAGCGGAGAGGTCGCGATCACGCGCCCGATCGCGCGGGCGGCTGCGTCGGTCGCCGCACCCGCCACGCGGATCTCGATCAGGCGCCGCGCGCCCTCGCCGTCCGCGGCGATCCAGCGCGCGAGCCGGATGCACAGGATGGTCAGCGCCTCGCGGAAGGCGACGTAGCCCGGCCCGCCTTCGACCAGCGATACGGCCCCGGCAGCGCCGTTCAGGCGGGCGGCTCGGGCGGGAGACCCGTTCGTGGCCCGATGGCCCTCGCCGCCGGGCGCCGCCCGCCCGTTGGCCAGGAGCAGGACCGTGTCGTTCGTGCTCGTGTCGCCGTCCACGCTGAGCGCGTGGAACGAGCGGTCGGCGGCGTGACGCAGCGCGGCCTGGAGCGCGGAGCGCTCGACCGCGGCGTCCGTCGTCAGCACGGCGAGCATCGTGGCCATGTCGGGGTGGATCATGCCCGCGCCCTTGGCCATGCCTCCGATCGTGAAGCTGGCGCCGCCGTGCAGCGTGACCCGCAGCGCGGCAGCTTTGGCGAAGGTGTCCGTGGTCAGGATGGCCTGCGCGGCATCGTCGGCGCCCCGCGCGCGCCGCCCGGACTGTGCCGCGGTGTCGGCGATGGCGAAAGGCCCGAGGCCCGCCACTGCGAGGCGGATGCCGGTCCGGATCCTCTCCATGTCGAGCTGGCGCCCGATGATCCCCGTCGAGAGGACCAGCGCCGCTCCCGACGCGCCGGTCTCGGCCAGCGCCGCGGCGGCCGTCTCGCGCGCGGCGCGCAGCCCTTCGTCGCCCGTGCAGGCGTTCGCCACCTTGCTGTTGGCGACCACCAGGGAGACGGGTCGCCCCGCGCGCAGGACTTCTTGATCGTAGAGCACGGGTGCTGCCTTCACGACGTTGGTCGTGAAGATCGCCGCCGCGGCGGCCGGAGGATCACTGCGCACGATGGCGAAATCCAGCTTCTCATCGCGCTTGAGGCCGCAGGCCACACCGATCGCGCGGAAGCCGGCCGGGGCGGCCACGCCGTCCTCGATCCAGCTCCAGGACCAGGGTCCCGCCGCGCTCTCGCCGGCGACCGGCGCGCCCGCGCCCGTCTCGGCCTTGGAGACGGCGCCGACGCGCGGCCCGGCCTGACGCGCGGCTCTCATGGCCGGGGCGCTCAGGCGGCCTCGCTCGCCAGGACGCGCGATCCGAGAGTGGGATCCAGCAGGCAGGAGAGGTCTCCGATGCGAACGTCGGCGACCGCCGCCGCCGCGCTCTCGGCCGCGCTCAGCTTGGGCAGCATGCCGGAGTGGACCGCGCCCCGCTCCACGAGAGCGCCCAGCGTGGGCGCGGCCACGTGGGGAAGCGGACGGCCGTCGAGGAGGACGCCGGGCACATCCGTGACGAAGACCAGCGAGTCGGCGCCGAGTGCGGCGGCGATCACCGCCGCCGCCTCGTCGGCGTTCACGTTGAGCCCTTCGCCGTCGGGACCGCGCGCGAGCGGCGAGACCACGGGCACGAGGCCCCCCGCGAGGAGCGTTTCCAGGAGCGCCACACCGACCTCGTGGGGCTCACCCACCCGGCCCAGCGCCCCCTGCCGCGCGACCCGCGCGGACAGCACCCCGTCCTCGCCGGAGAGACCGACGGCCTCGACACCTGCATCGCGAAGCGCGCGCACGATCTTCTTGTTGACCGAGCCGGAGAGCGCCATGCGCACGGCCTCGAGGTCGGTGTCGCTCGTCACGCGCAGCCCCCCGACCCAGGTCGAGCGCACGCCCAGCCGCTCGAGCAGCGCGGTGACGGCGCGACCGCCTCCGTGCACCACGCACAGGCGGGAGCGGGCGGCGAGCGGCCGCGCGGCCTCGGCGAACGCCGAAAGCCATCCCCGGTCGTCGAGCCGGCCTCCGCCGAGCTTGACGACCTGCGTCTTCACAGCGGAGCTCACCGGATGGCGCCTGCGGGCTTTCGCGGAAGGGGACGGAGCGACGGGATGCGGAGCCGGCGATTCATAGCGGCAGGCCAAGCGTCTCGTCGAAGCCGAGCATCAGGTTGGCGTTCTGAAGGGCCTGACCCGAAGCGCCCTTGAGGAGGTTGTCGAAGGCGGCGACGAGCTGGACCAGCCCGCCGACGCCGGCCACGTCGCTGGCGTACACGCACACCACGTTGCGCCCGACCACATCCACCAGAGAGGGTGGGCGCTCGCGGTAGAGCTCCACGCACGCCTCCTGGCCGTACGCGCTCTGCCAAACGGCGAGCACGTCGGCGGCGGTGACCCCGGGCTGGACCGGCACGTGCATGGTCTCCAGGATCCCACGCCGCACGGGCAGCAGGTGCGGGGTGAAGACCAGCGGGACGTCGAAGCCGCCCGCGGCCTCCAGGGCCCAGCGCATCTCGGGCAGGTGACGATGGACGTTCCCGGTCGCGTAGGCTCGGAAGTCCTCGGCCACCTCGCCGAAGAGGAGCTCGGGCCGTACCGTGCGGCCCGCGCCCGTCACTCCGGAAGCGGCGTCCACGACGATCGGCATGCCACTCGCTACGAGCTCGAGCCTCAGCAGGGGTACCAGCGCGAGCAGCACGCCCGTGGGGTAACAGCCGGGATTGGCGACCAGAGAGGCCTCCCGGATGCGTTCGCGGTAGAGCTCGGTCAGCCCGTAGACGGCGCCCGTGCCCGGAGGCCGCAGGTCGGCCGAGAGGTCGATGACGCGCGCGCCACGCTCGGCGGCGGCCGCGGCGGCCGGCCCCGACTCCCCGGAAGGCAGGCACGAGAAGACCAGGTCGGCTTCGAGGTCGAGCGCCCTGGCGGCGGGCACGAGCGCGACCGAGCGGCCGAGCAGGCGCAGGCTGGCCGTGCTCTCCGAAGAGGCGAAGGCGAGCTCGAGCCGCGGATGCCCCGCCAGCAGGCGCAGCAGCTCGCGGCCGGTGTAGCCGGTCGCACCGAGGACGCCTGCCCGGGCGGCCGCCGGCGAGGGGGAGAGAGGCCTCGTCGGCGAGGGGGAGGGAAGCCTCGCGCCGGCCGCATCGCCGGCCGTCAAGATTGTTCTTGCATAATTTCTCATTGAACGTGTATGTTTATCACACGGGTCGGGCAGGGTCAAGGGTCGCGGCGCACGCGGCCGGCCTGGGTGGCTCGCACGGCTCGTTCGTTGGACAAGCATTGAACCCTGAACGGCGCCCCTTCCCGACGACATCGACGCACACATGACACATCCCGCCCCCGCACGCTTCGCCCCCACAGCTCGAAAGCGCGTAGGCGCGCTCCTGCGCACGCGGACGGCGGCGTCCATCCTCACGCGAATCGCCATCCTGGCGGCGGCTACGGCGGCCGCCGCCGCGACGACCACGACGGCTACGACTGCGGAAGGTGGAGCGGGGGGTCCGGACCGAAGGCGGAAAAGCTAGACAGAGAAGCAGAGCAACCGGTCCCGATCCACCGCTCCCGAGAAGGGCGGTGGATTTTTTTTAGCCGCAAGCCAAGCGGCGGAGATCCACGCATGTCCCGACGGCACCGAGCGGGCGCATCGACGCTCCCGCCCCTCTACCGGCCCGAGCAGGAGCACGACGCCTGCGGCGTGGGCTTCGTGGCCTCGCTGCGGGGACCCGCCTCGCACGAGGTGCTGCGTCTCGCGCTCCTGGGGCTCGCCAACCTGACCCACCGCGGCGCCGTGAGCGCCGATACGAAGACGGGCGACGGGGCGGGTGTCCTGTTCCAGGTCCCGGCGCGCTTCTTCGCGCGCGAGGCGCTGCGAATGGGCTGGGACGGAGGCCCGGCCGGAAGCATCGCGGTCGGGATGGTCTTCCTGCCGGATGAAGCCGGTGTCGCCGCCTCGTGTCGAGAGGCGCTCGAAGGCTCGCTGCGCGCGCAGGAGCTCGAGCCCCTGGGCTGGCGCGAGGTCCCGGTGCGGCTCGGCGCCCTGGGCCAGCAAGCCGCGGCCACCTGTCCACGCATCGAGCAGGTCCTGGTCCCCGCTCCGCACGGGCTCGCCGGCGACGAGCTCGAGCGCCGCCTCTATCTGGCACGCCGCGCGGTCGAGCGCTGGGCCGTGGGCCGGGGCCACGAGGACTTCTATCTGGCCTCCCTCTCCCACCGCACGCTCGTCTACAAGGGTCTCTTCGTCGCACGCCAGCTCCCGGCCTTCTACGAGGATCTCACCGATCCGCGCTTCGAGACGCGGCTCGCCGTGCTGCACCAGCGCTACTCCACGAACACGTTCCCCGCCTGGCGGCTGGCGCAGCCCTTCCGGATGCTGGCCCACAACGGCGAGATCAACACGCTCCAGGGGAACCGGAACTGGATGCGGGCCCGCGAGCCCGAGCTGTCCTCGCCGCTCTGGGGCGAGCGCGTGCGCGGGCTGCTGCCCGTCGTGCAGCCCGGCGGCAGCGACTCGGCCTCGCTGGACAACGTCCTCGAATGCCTGGCGCTCTCGGGCCGCGACGTCGCGCAGGCCCTGATGATGCTGGTGCCCGAAGCCTGGGAGAACATGCCCGACATGCCGCTCCCGTTGCGGCAGCTCTACGAGTACCACGCCTGCCTGACCGAGCCCTGGGACGGTCCCGCCGCGCTCGCCTTCAGCGACGGGCGCGTGGTCGGTGCCGCACTCGACCGGAACGGTCTGCGCCCCGCGCGCTACGCGGTCACCTCCGACGGGCTGGTCGTGCTGGGGTCGGAGGCCGGCATGGTGCCGCTCGACCCGCGCCGGGTGGTGCGCCGCGGGCGCCTGGGACCCGGTCAGATGCTGATCGTGAACACCGAGAGCGGCAAGCTCCTCGCCAACGAAGACGTGAAGAGCGGGGCGCTCTTCCGTCAGCCCTACGGGGAGTGGCTGGAGGCAAACCTGGTGCGCGTGCCGCGCGCGCTGGAGAGCGCGGAGATTCCCGTCACCCGGACGGTGGGGCTCGAGACGCGTGAGCCCGGACGCGGCGCGGAGGGCGACCTCGTCCGCCGACAGATTCTCTTCGGCTACACGCGCGAGGAGATCTCGCTCGTGCTCGAGCCCATGGTGGCGACCGCCGCCGAGGCCGTGGGCTCGATGGGCGACGACACCGCCCCCGCCGCGCTGAGCGGGCGGCCGCGGCTCCTCTATCACTACCTGCGGCAGAAGTTCGCGCAGGTCACGAACCCCCCGATCGACTCGATCCGCGAGAAGCTCGTGATGTCGCTCGACGTCTACCTCGGCCGGCGCAGGAGCCTGCTCGAGGAGACCGCCGAGCACGCGCGGCTGGTTCACCTGCCGGGTCCGATCCTGAGCGGGCCGGACGTCGAGGCGCTGCTGGACCTGAAGCGGGATGGGCGGCCGCTCGCCGCTTCGCTCGACGCCACGTTCCCGGCTGACGAGGGACCTGACGGTCTCGAGCGCGCCCTCGCGCGGCTCGCCCCCGAGGCCGAGGCGGCGATCGACTCCGGCGCCGAGATCCTGGTCCTGAGCGACGGCCCGGCCGGCGAGGAGCGGGCACCCGTCCCCATGCTCGCGGCGGTGGGCGCGGTGCACCACGGCCTCATCGCAAGCGACAAGCGCACGCGGGCGAGCCTCGTGGCCGAGACCGGCGAGGCGCGGGACGTCCACCAGCTCGCTTGCCTGATCGGCTACGGCGCCAGCGCCGTCCACCCCTACCTCGCCTTCGAGACGCTCGACGATCTGCACGGCAAGGGCGCCTTCGAGGGCCTGTCCCTGGGAGACGTGCGGCGCCGCTTCGCCACCGCGCTCGAGACGGGGATCCTGAAGATCATGTCGAAGATGGGGATCTCGACCCTCTCGGCCTACCAGGGCGCCCAGATCTTCGAGACCCTGGGGATCGGCGCGGAGGTCGCCGACCGCTGCTTCGCCGGCACGCCCTCCCGCCTGGGCGGGATCGGCTTCCGCGAGATGGGCAAGGACCTCTTCGAGCGCCACGAGGCGGCCTACGCGACGCAGGCGGCCGGCCTGGCCGAGGGCGGATTCTTCCGCTTCCGCCGCGACGGCGACGCGCACGGCTTCAGCCCGGCCGTCGCCAGGGCACTCTTCAAGGCGACCGGGTCGGGACAGCGCGAGGACTACGAAGCTTACCTGACGCTCAGCCGGAGCCAGCCGGCCACGGCGCTGCGTGAGCTCCTGCGCTTCAAGCGGACTCGCCCGCCGGTGGACGTCGAGGATGTCGAGCCCGTCGAGGCCATCCTGAGGCGCTTCACGACCGGCGCCATGTCGCTGGGCGCCCTCTCGCCCGAGGCCCACGAGACGCTGGCCGTGGGCATGAACCGCATGGGTGCCAAGAGCAACACGGGCGAGGGCGGCGAGGACCCGCGACGCTTCCGGCCCGTGGACCCCGCGCGCGACGCCAACAGCGCCATCAAGCAGGTGGCCTCGGGCCGCTTCGGCGTGACTCCGGCCTACCTGGCCCACGCGCAGGAGCTCGAGATCAAGATGGCGCAGGGCTCCAAGCCCGGCGAAGGCGGGCAGCTGCCGGGGCACAAGGTCTCGCGCTACATCGCGGCACTCCGTCACACGCTGCCCGGCACGCCGCTCATCTCGCCGCCACCGCACCACGACATCTACTCGATCGAGGACCTGGCGCAGCTCATCTACGACCTGAAGCAGGCGAACGATCGCGCGCGCGTATCGGTCAAGCTCGTGGCCGAGGAGGGGGTCGGCACGATCGCCGCCGGCGTGGCCAAGGGCTACGCCGACGTGATCCACATCTCCGGGCACGAGGGGGGTACGGGTGCTTCGCCCCTCTCCTCGATCAAGCACGCCGGCATGCCGTGGGAGCTGGGGCTGGCCGAGACCCAGCAGGTGCTCGTGCTGAACGACCTGCGCGACCGGGTCCGCCTGCGCGCCGACGGCGGGCTCAAGAGCGGCCGCGACGTGCTGGTCGCGGCCCTGCTCGGCGCCGAAGAGTACGCTTTCGGCACGGCGGCCCTGATCGCGATGGGCTGCCGCATGGCCCGGCAATGTCATCTGAACACGTGCCCGGTCGGGATCGCCACCCAGCGTGAGGACCTGCGCGCCAAGTTTCCCGGCACGCCCGACCACGTCTGGAACCTCTTCGTTCACGTGGCCTTCGAGGTGCGTGAGCTCCTGGCTGGAATGGGCTTCCGGGGCCTGGACGAGGTGATCGGCCGCATGGATCTGCTCGAGCCGGACGACCGCGCGCGCGAGGGCCGTGCCGCCGCGCTCGACCTGACGGCGCTCCTCTGGGTTCCCGACGACGGCCGGCCGCTCCACTCCTCGCTCGGACGGAACCTGCCGCCGGCCGAGTCCTTCGACGACCGGTTGCTCGGCGATGTGCGGGCCGCCCTCGACAGCGGGGTCCTGGTCGGGTTCGTCCGGCGCGTGCGGAACGGGGACCGCGCGGTGGGGACACGCATCTCGGGCGAGATCGCCCTCCGCTACGGGACGGCGGGCCTGCCGGCCGGCACGGTGGAGCTCGAGCTGGAGGGCTCGGCCGGGCAGAGCCTGGGCGCCTTTCTCGCACCCGGCGTGCGGATCCTGCTGGACGGCGAAGCCAACGACTACGTGGGGAAGGGGATGGCGGGCGGCGAGATCGTGATCCGGCCCGCGGCGGGTACGGCCGCCGGCCAGGAGAACGTCCTGGTCGGCAACACCGTGCTCTACGGGGCCACCGGCGGGAGCCTCTTCGTGGCCGGCCGCGCGGGCGAGCGTTTCGGGGTGCGGAACTCCGGCGCCCGCGCGGTGGTCGAAGGGGTCGGCGACCATGCCTGCGAGTACATGACCCAGGGGGTCGTGGTCGTGCTCGGCGAGACGGGGCGCAACTTCGCCTCGGGGATGTCGAACGGCGTCGCCTACGTGCTCGACGAGTTCGGCGAGTTCGCGCGGCGCGTGCAGGACTCCACGGTGGGGATCGAGCGGCTCACGGGCGGGATCGACGAGGAGCTGCTGCTGGCGCTGGTCGAGCGCCACGTGCACTCGACCGGCAGCCAGCGTGCGCAGGCCGTCCTCTCCCGCTGGACGCATTTCCGGCCCAGATTCTGGAAGGTCGCCCCGCGGGTCGCTCTCGCCGAGGAGACCCACGAGGCCCTCGTGCGGGAGCACCTGGCCGAGCTCCGCGCGACGAGCCCCGAGCCCGCGGCGGCCTCCGGTGTCGGCGGATGATCAGCGACGATGGTATTCGGGGAGCTGTCTCCCATGATCGTGATGAAGTTCGGCGGGGCGAGCCTGGGCGACGCGGACCGGATCCGGCACGTGTGCGGGATCGTGCGCGCCCACCGGCGCAAGCAGCCGGTGCTGGTCCTCTCGGCGCTGCGCGACGTCACCGACGAGCTGATCCGCATCGCGCGCCTGGCGGCGCGCGGGGAGCGGGCGGCCGTGGAGCGGGGCCTGGCCGGCCTGGAGGAGCGTCACCGGGCGGTCGCCGCCGGTCTCTTCGACGAGCCCGCGCAGGCTGAGGCCGCGCGCGAGAGCATCGCCGGACTCGTGCGCGAGGTGGAGGACTACTACCGGGGGATATCGCTCCTGGGCGAGCTCTCCCGCCGCTCGCTGGACGTGGTCGTATCGGTCGGCGAGCGGCTCTCCTGCCGGATCGTGGCCGCCGCCCTGGCGGCCGCCGGCGTCCCGGCCGCCTACGTGGACGCTCGCAGCTTCCTGATCACCGACGAGGACCACGGCCGCGCCCAGGTGGACTTCGCGGCCACGAACCGCGGCCTGCGGCGCGTGCTCCTGCCGCTCCTGCGCCGGCGGGAGGTCCCGGTCGTCACCGGCTTCATCGCGAGCACGCGCGGCGGCGTGACCACCACGCTGGGGCGCAGCGGCTCCGACTACACCGCGGCGATCCTGGGGGCGGGCCTGGGCGCGCGCGAGATCTGGGTCTGGAAAGAGGTGGACGGGGTCTGCACGACGGACCCGACCCTGTTTCCCGACGCGCGGGTGGTCCCGCACATCTCGTACAAGGAGGCGGCCGAGCTGTCCCACTTCGGCGCCGAGGTGCTGCACCCGCGCACGATGCTGCCCGCCATGCGGCGCTCGATCCCGATCCGGGTGCGCAACACGCTGCGGCCCGACTCGCCCGGCACGGTGATCACGGCGCGCGGCAGCCGCTCGCCGAACCCGCTCATCGTCTCCTCGATCGACGGGCTGTCGCTGGTCACCGTGGAGGGGACGGGGCTGGTCGGATCGCCGGCGCTCGTGGCCCGGGTGCTCTCCGAGGTGGCCGCGATCGGCGTCAACCTGTACATGGTCTCGATGGCTTCCTCCGAGTACAACGTCACGATCGCGATCCCGTCCTCCGAGACCGCCCGCACCGTGCGCCACCTGGCGTCGGTCCTGCACGTGGGCCGCCGCAACGGCCGCGACGTGCAGAACATCCAGGTCGAGGACGGCGTGGCCATCATCGCGACGGTCGGAGCGGGGATGAAGGGTCAGGTGGGGATCGCGGGCAAGGTCTTCAGCGCCTGCGGGCGGCACAGGGTCAACATCCTGGCCATCGCGCAGGGCTCCTCGGAGCTCAACATCACCATGGCGGTGGCCTCGCGGGACCTGAAGCGCGCGGTGCGGGCGATCCACGGCGACGTCGTGGCGCCGTCCAGGGATGGCCGGAAATGAAGGCCCGCGCGGAGAAGATCCCGGTGGGCGTGCTCGGGGCCACGGGTGCGGTGGGTCAGCGGCTCGTGCGCATGCTGGCGGATCATCCCTGGTTCGCGCTCAGGGCCCTCGCGGCGTCCGACCGTTCCGCGGGCCGGCCCTACGCCGAGGCGACGCGCTGGTACCTCGACGAGCCGCTGCCCGATGCCGCGCGCGACCTGCCGGTCGTTCCCTGCGAGCCCGCGGCGATGGACGTGGAGCTCGTCTTCTCGGGCCTCGACGCCGGCGTGGCGGGCGAGATCGAGGAGCGCTTCGCGGAGGCGGGAATGGACGTCCTGACCAACGCGCGCAACCACCGGATGGATGCGGACGTCCCGCTCATCATCCCGGAGGTCAACGCCGATCACCTGGATCTCGTGGATGTCCAGCGTGCGCGCCGCGGCTGGACGGGCTCGATCGTCGCCAACGCGAACTGCTCGACCATCGGGCTGGCCCTGGCTTTGCGGCCGCTCCAGCTCACCTTCGGGATCCAGGGCGTGACGGTTGCCACGCTGCAGGCGCTGTCAGGAGCCGGCTATCCCGGGGTGGCCTCGCTCGACGTGACCGACAACGTGATCCCCTTCGTCGGCGGCGAGGAAGAGAAGATCCAGAGCGAGACGCTCAAGATCCTGGGGCGGCTGTCGGGGGAAGCCGTCGAGCCGGAGTCCTTTCCGGTGAGCGCGCTCGTCCATCGCGTCCCGGTCCGCGACGGGCACCTGCTCGCGATCTCCGTGAAGCTAGCCGAGCGCGCCTCGCCGGAGGACGCCGTGCGCGCGTTCGAGGAGTTCCGCGGGCCGGAGCCGGTGCCCGGTCTGCCGACCTCGCCCGCGCGGCCCATCGTGGTGCGCTCGGAGCCGGACCGCCCGCAGCCGCGGCGCGATCGGATGGAGGGGGAGGGGATGAGCGTGGTGGTGGGCCGCGTGCGGCCCTGCCCGGTGCTCGATCTCAAGTTCAGCGCGCTCGTGCACAACACGATCCGCGGTGCCGCGGGTGCGGCGATTCAGAACGCGGAGCTGCTGGTGGCCGTGCGCAGCGGCATCCAGCGCTCGACGGTCAGCTTGACTACGCAGGGCCGAGCCGCTCCTTCAGCCGGGCCGTGAAGGCCCGGATCCGCGCCGCGTTCGCCCCCACGTCGCTCTGACCCACCCGCGAGCGGGAACGAATGTCCACCCGCGTCCCCGACGCGCCGGGCTGGATGCGGACGACGACGTCGTCCTTGAATCTGAACCAGCGGGTCGTCGCCGTCCCCTCGATGCGGCCCGCGGAAGAGTCCGCCAGGACTACCTCCCACCCCGGCATGCCGCGCGCGACCTCGAGTGCCGCGCGGAACACCTCGTCCGGCGACTGCGGCAGGTCGAGCGTCCGGACGTCGGGGTAGGCCGCACTCTGGGCGTCGGCGAATTCCTGTCCCGGGTACGGCGCCCCGGCGGCGCCGTTCTCGGCTCCGCGGCCAGCCGCCACGAAGTCGGGGGGAGACTCCATGTCTGTCGTGATGTCGTTGATGGGCGGGACGATTCGCGCCGTGCGGTACTGGAAGAGGGGGATGCCGCCGATGACGACCGCCAACGCGAGCGCCGCGGCCGAGAGCATGACGCTCGAACGGTTGGAGCGCGCCAACCCCCACACGATCCCGCCCAGCGCCAGAACGAGGGCCAGCCCGCTGGCGTAGACGGCCCAGCGCATGAGGTCGAATCCCCTGCCGAAATCCCAGAGATGGAAGCCAGCCCCGAGCGGCGCCGCCAGGAGCAGGAGCGCCGAGATGTTGGCCACGACGAGAGCGGCGATGCTCAGAGTCGAAGCGCGGCGGGATCCCGGTCGTGCTTCAGCCATAGAGGCTCACGGGTAGAAGGTGGACATACGCTCCGTGCATTTCCTTCCAGGGAGACCGTGAAGATCCTGCCCGTCTCCGCTTGCGGAGGCTCTTCGGCTCCATTCGGGGAAAGCCTTTCCGGCCATCGTTTTGCGACGGACAGCGCCAAGTGGAACGCCTCTTGCCCGCCAGAGGGCCCGCGAGCCCTCGAGCGGGAGATCCGGTTCATCGGGCTCGTCTGGCTCGACCCGTCCGTCGGGTCGCTCCCCCAAAGGAGGAAGAGATGCTGTGGACCATCGCCATCATCCTGCTCGTGCTCTGGGCGCTGGGGTTCTTCGTCGCGAACCTGGGCTCGGTCGTGCACCTGCTTCTGGTCTTCGCTCTGATCGCGATCGTGTACAACCTGATCACGGGCCGGGGAGCGACGACCTGACCTCGCCTGCCGGCCAGATCTTTTCCAGCAGCGGCAGCGCAAGCGTCACGACGATCATGAGCGCCACCGCATAGCGCGAGTTGTAGCCCGCGAGAGTGCGGAACGGCCCGCCCATGGCCGCGACCCACGCGGCGAAGGCCAGTGTGGCCGCGAAGGCCTGGTAGGACGGGCGCGGGAGGCCCGGTCGTGCCGCTGCCACCAGGATGTAGAGCGGAGTAAGGGTCAGCAGCACCGCGAAGAAGAGCCAGAGGGCTCTCTCGTCGGCCTTCCCTTGCGGTTCGCCCAGCACCGCGGCGATGGCGATGTAGGCGCCCACGATCTCCGTCGGCACGTATTTGACGATCTTCTCGAGCCAGCCGTCTTCGGGCGCGGGGGGCGAAGCCAACCGTCCCGCCTCGAAGCGGACGTCACGCGCAGTGCGCACGCGGGGTCTGCGGAGCCGCACCTCAGGCGCTCGCGCCCGCCGGCTCCCTGTCGTAGGCCAGCACGCGGTCCAGCCAGGCGTGCAGGTTCTTGAACCGCGCGGGCAGCGAGATGTGCTCGGCGAAGAAGGCCCAGATCGGACTCACCGCGATGAACTCCGGCCTCGGTCGCGTCATCCACAGCGCACCGGCGATCAGGATGTCGTGGTAGGACATCCTGTCCCCCAGCAGGAACTTCTTCCCCTCGAGCGCCTTCTCGAGCGGCTCGACGGCCTTCACGAGCTCGTCTCCGATTCCCGCCAGCGCCCGCGGATCCCGATCGGCGGGCGCCTTCATCCCCTGACCGTACATTCGCCCCAGGATCGGCCCCACCCGGCTCCGGGTTTCGGCGAGCAGCGCATCGCCCTGACGAATCTCCTCGGCGGTGGCCGGCGTGAGCGAGGGCCGGTCCCTGTAGTTCGCCTCCAGGTACTGGAGGATGGCCTCCGAATCCCGCATCACGACGTCGCCGTCCACGATCACCGGCACGAAAGGCCAGTTGGCGGCCCGGATCAGAGGCGAGCGGTCCGCGCCGGACATCTCCTCGGTCTCGAAGGGGATGCCCTTGTAGTTGAGGGCGATCCGCACCTTGACGCTGTTCCCCGAGCGGTGGAATTCCATGAGCTTGATCATCTCGACCTCCCAGTTCAACGGTTCGATTCGGCAGGAATCGGGATCGACGGCTTGGGGACGGCGGCCGCTCCCCTTAGCGAGCCATTGGTTTTCATGGCGAGCGGGGGAGCGGCCGATGGCACCAAGCCGCACACTCAGTACTGCTCGAGCAGAAGCGAGCAAACGCGCTCCTTCAGCCGCTCGACGACGGAGCGACGGCGGAACTCCTCCAGGAGGATCTCGCGGGACACCTGCATGTCCGCAAGCATCCCCTCCTCGATGGCCCGCGCGAGCTCCCGATCGGCGACCGCGAGATTGTTCTCTTCGTTGATCTCGGTCGAGCGCGCATCCATGTTCGACGATCCCACGATCGACCACACGCCGTCGATTGTCACCGTCTTG
>DATBJW010000019.1:0-2436 GCA_036556205.1 Gemmatimonadota bacterium | reverse complement strand
GGTGAGAGCCGCTCGGTGCTACTTCTTCTCGACGTAGTCCTTGAGCCAGGCCACGTCGATCTCCTTCGCGTTCTTCTTCGCCTTCTGGTCGAGCAGCCACTGGCCCCGCTCGTTGACCTTGTGGGCGTCCTTCTTCGGCAGCTTGTCCACGTGGCAGGACTGGCAGCTCGTCACCGAGGTGATGCCGAGCTCCTTCGCCTTCTTCACCATCGGCATGCTGGCCGAGGCGGTGCCCAACGAGAGTCCCAGCGCCGCCGCCAGGGCCACGCCCGTCGCCGTCACTTTCCGCCCGCTCTTCATCCTTCTCCTCCTCCTGATCTCGTCCCTTGCACGAAGCGAGCCCCCCGGACGGTCCGGAGGGCTCGCGTTCACGGACGGGGAGCGGCTACTTCTTCGGCTCGACGTAGTCCTTGAGCCAGGCTCCGTCCACCTCCTTGGCCTTTCTCTTGTCCTTCTCGGCCATCAGCCACTTGCCGCGGTCGTTGAGGGTCGAGGCCTCCTTCTTCGGCATCTTCTCGCCGTGGCAGTACAGGCAGTCGGTCGCCTGCACTCCCGCTCCCTTCGCCTGCTTCATCATCGGTACCGTGGCGCTGGCGGTGCGCGTGCCGCACACGGCGGCCGCGGCCGCCAGCACCCCGAACGTCGTCGCCAAACGTCTGGTGGTCATTCGTCGTCCTCCTACCACGCGTACGACAGCCGGGTGTAGATGACCCGGCCCTGGTACGTGCCGTCGTTGCCGGCGAGGAAGAGCCCGCCGGGAACGTAGTTGATCGAGCCCACCGCGGTGGCGTCCGCGAGCTCGTAGTCCTCGAGCCAGCTCCCGAGCACCACCGTCCAGCCGCCCCTCAGCCGGTAGGCCAGCTCCGCGTTGACCGACCACAGCCGCGTGTCGTCGAACGCCGCGATGTCGAGCACGCCGCCCAGCGCGCGGCGGGCATTGGCCGGCGCCCCGCCGTCCGGCGTGCTGAAGTCGTTGTTGCCGTCCACCTTCTGGTAGTTGCCGAGCACCTTCAGGTCCAGCTTCTCGGGCATCAGGGAGGCGTTGAAGCCGCCGCCGAACGAATCCGCCTTGTCGCTGACGTTCGAGGTCCAGTCGTCGAGCGGGTTCACCGAGGGAGTGGCGCCGCTCTGCCTCCCGCGCTGCAGGTTCGAGAACTCCTCCCGGGTGTAGAACGCGAAGACGTTGAAGCGCGCCGTCGGCGTGTAGTCCACGTCCGCGGAGAACGCCTTGCTGTCCGCCTCGAGCAGCCCGTGGGTGGTGTCGTAGTCGTCGCGGCCCCAGACGTAGCCGAGCCCGAGGGTCACGCTGCCGCCCGGCGAGAGCTGCAGGGAGCTGATGAGCCGGTCGCTGTCGCGCTCGGCCTGGTCGAAGCGGCGCAGCGACTCGAGGTTGGTGATGCCGCCCTCCGAGTGCAGGAACGAGGCGTGCTCGGAGTGGCCGGTGTCGTAGTGGTCGTAGCCGCGGCTGCCCCGCTCGTAGGTGGCGCGCAGGACGGCCCAGCTCGCCGGGCGCACGTTGGCGGAGCCGTAGAGCGTGTTCTGCGTGGTCTCGCCGGTGTCGCGGAACTCCCGCAGCCAGCGGTCGTATTTGTAGCCGCCCTCGACCGTGACCGGGCCCAGGTTGTAGGACAGGCTGGCCATCGCGTTGTCGGTCGTGTAGGCGTAGGGCACGCTGATGCGCGGGATGTCCTCCCACACGCCGTCGAAGCGCACGTACCCTTCCTCGAACTCGATGCGCGGCGTCTGGTTGTCGAGGTCGTAGCGCCGGAAGCGGGCGTTGAACACCAGCCCGCGCACGGGCCGCGCGTTGAAGGCCGAGGAGAACGAGAAGACGTCGATCTTCCCGTCCAGGCTGGGCGCGGGCAGGCGCGAGGGGTCGGTGGCCTGGAACGGCACCGTGATCGCGCTGTTGGTCGTGAAGGGGATGAACCCCTCGTTCTGCGTCCACTGACCCAGCGAGGCGTCCACGCTGAGCCGCGCCTTCTTGGAGAACTTGAAGGCGGCGCCGAGCGACCCGGTGATGGCCTTGTTGTCCGGCGGCAGCGCGATGCGCCCGAACGAGGCGCCCCCGATGGAGGCCGAGCCGGGGGCCTGGTAGGCCGAGGCATCGGTCGAGTCGGTGGCGCGGAACGGGTTGTCGAAGGTCTGCACGGGGATGTGGTTGGTGAACTGGTTGAAGTGCGCGGCCCCCCGCACCAGCCCGTAGGCGTGCGTCCACTCCGCGGTCAGGCCGAGGTCGCGGGTGCGGTAGTCGATCGGCTCCGCGGTCTCCACCACGTTGCCGAAGCCGAACGCGGTGCCCGACCCGCGGTTGCCCTGCCGGTTCTCCTGGAAGTAGCTCAGGCGCACCGCCACCGGCGCGTCCCGGGTGAGGTCGAGGTCGAGCTGTCCGCGCTGCCGCAGCAGGCGCACGTCGATCGGCGTCACCGAGCGGAC
>DATBJW010000018.1:0-2659 GCA_036556205.1 Gemmatimonadota bacterium | reverse complement strand
CCGCTGGCGCTGCCCGCCCGAGAGCTGCGCCGGCAGGGCGTCCGCCTTCTCGAGGATCCCGACCTGCTCGAGCAGCTCCAGGGCACGCCGGCGCCGCTCCTTGCGTCCCTTCCCCGCATAGAGCAGCGGCAGCTCGACGTTGCGCGCGACCGAGGCCTTGGGCAGCAGGTTGTAGGTCTGGAAGACGAAGCCGATCTTCTCGTTCCGGATCCGGGCCAGGGCCGCACCGGAGAGGCCCTGCACGGGAACGCCGTCGAGGGCGTAGGTGCCTGCCGTCGGCGAGTCGAGGCAGCCGAAGATCGCCATCAGGGTGGACTTGCCCGAGCCCGACGGCCCCACCAGGGCCACGAACTCGCCGCGCTCGACCGTGAGGTCGATGCCGCGCAGGGCGTGCACGGCGGCGCCGTTGGCGCCGAAGACCTTCGTGAGGCCCTGCGTGTGGATGATGCGCTCAGTTGCCGGACACCGTCGCTTCGCTCCGCCGTCCGGCTTCACGAGCTCTCGCTCTTCGTGCTCGACCTCTTTAGTTGTCATCGTCCTTCTCGACCTTCTTCTTCGTCGGGTCCTCGAGCGCGACCCTCTCCGTGCCCTCGAGTCCGGAGAGGATCTCGACCCGCTCGAGGGTGGCGATGCCGGCGGTGACGGGGACGACGTCGTAGTAGTCCTTCCAGTGGTCGGAGAGCCAGACGTGCTTGGCGCGGCCGCCGAGGCCCTCCTTGGCGTCGGCGACCATCTTGGGCGCGAGGTTGTCCTTGAGCCGGTAGACGACGGTCTTTCCATCCTTGCGCTGCAGCGCCTCCAGGGGGACGGAGACCGCCTTGTCCTTCTTCTCTCCGAGGATCTCCACGTTCGCGCTCATGCCCGTGCGGTAGACGTCGCCAAGCTCGTCGAGCGCGATCTCGATCGGAAAGACCTTGATCTTCTCGAGGAGCTTGGCCGCCGGCGCCACGAAGGTCACCCTGCCCGTGAACGTCGTCTGCGGGTAGGCATCGAGCGTGATCCTCACCGGCTGGCCGACCTTCACCTTGGCGATGTCCACCTCGTTGAGGTTCACCTTGATGAGCAGAGTGCTGAGGTCGGCGACGGTGAAGAGCACGGTGCCCGCATTGAAGGACGACACGCCGGAGGTGACGGTCTCGCCGAGCTCGACGCCCTTGGTGATGACGACCCCCGCCATCGGAGACGTGACCCGGGCCCGCTGGGCCACGCCGTCGGCCGAGATGGGGATGCCGTGTCCCTCGACGATGTCGTAGCGCTTGCGAGCCGCGTTGAGGCTCTCCGCGGCCAGATCGCGCCGGGTGACGAAGTCCTTGAGCGTCTCGCTCCCGATGAGGCCGTCCTGGAAGAGCCGCTGCTGGGCGGCGAGCTGCCGCTCCGCGTCCTTGAGCGACACCTCCGCCTGCGTCACGCCCGCACGCACGTCCGACAGGGACTGCGCCTGTGTCACGTCGGGCTCGACCTCGGCCAGCACGTCGCCCGCCCTGACCACCGCGCCGTCGCGGACCTTCATGGCGACGACGCGGCCGGAGACGACGGACTTGACGTCCACCTTGGTCTCGGGGTCGACGACCCCGACCTCGCGGACGCTCACCTGGAGATCCTCGGCCTGCACCTTTCCGAGGCGGAACGGGAGCTGGTCGGCCCCGTTGGGCGTGTCCTTGGTCCGGGAAGCGTAGACGAAGCCTCCTCCTGCCAGGATCACGACACTGGCCCCGACCACAGACCACTTCATCTTCTTGGACATGCCAGCCCTCGCACTCCAATACGCGGGAGGGGGCGGACAGGGTTCTGGAATCTTTGCATCAGGATCCTGCCCGGAATACCCTCTGCCCTTGGTCACCGGCCTCGCCGTCTGGCTCGCCTGCGGGTTCGCCGCCACGGCGGCCTCCGCCGCGCAATCGGGCGTTGCCGTGCTGCTGGTCGATACCGATCGTGTCGCGGGGACGATCGACGAGCGCATCTACGGCCAGTTTCTCGAGGAGATCAACCACTCGGTCGTCGACGGGCTCTACGCCGAGCAGGTCCGTGGCCAGGGCTTCGAAGGCAAGGACTTCACGGACTACTGGACGCCCTTCGGCAAGGATGGCGAGGCCACTCTGGTGGCAACGACGTTCGAGCGGGGCGAGCACAGCGTGCGCCTCTCGGCGCGGAACGGCGCGGCCGGAATACGTCAGGGCCGGCTCTACGTCGAAGCGGGACAGCCGTACGACGGCTCGCTGTGGCTCCGTCCCGAACGGGGCACGCTGGCCGTGAGCCTGCGCATCAGGAGCGCCGCCGGACGTGAGCTCGCGAAGCGGCCCTTGCAGACGACGACCAACCGGGCGGGATGGCAGGAGGTCCAGTTCGAGTTCACCAGCCCCGCCGCCGATCCGCAGGCGTCGCTCGAGATCGTCGCCACGGGGACGGGCTCCGTGCTCGTGGATTTCATCTCGCTCATGCGCGCCCGCGCACGCGCCAGCGGCAAGCTGCGCCCGGACTTGCGGGCTGCGCTCGAGGGACTGGCGCCGCCGTTCATCCGCTGGCCAGGCGGCTCGTACGCCTCGATCTACAAGTGGAAGGACGGCATCGGCCCCGCGGTCTCACGCAAGTACAACCCGAACACCATCTGGGGCGGCTACTCCGACTATTACGGCTTCGGCACGGACGAGTTCCTGGAGCT
>DATBJW010000017.1:0-136120 GCA_036556205.1 Gemmatimonadota bacterium | reverse complement strand
TTGCAGCTCTATGCACACATCTCGGACGAGCACTCGCAGGCGATGATGCGGGGGCTACCGGGGGTGCCGACCGTCTACAAACCGTCCACAACGACCATTTCAGAGCTCTGGAAGCAACAAGCCCCTACCGCTAATTACCGCAGCCGTAAGGGCTTGAACTGGTCGGGGCGGCCGGATTTGAACCGGCGACCCCCTGGTCCCGAACCAGGTGCTCTACCGGGCTGAGCCACGCCCCGACGAGGACGTCAAGATAGGATCTCCGCGCACGTTTCTCAAATCAGCCCTTCGAAGGAACGAGCGGAACGAAGGAGCACGACGCGATGGCCTCCGCGCGCGCGCCGTGCGCTTCGTGGGTGACGCGCGTGAGCTGTTGCGCGCCGGGGGCTCCCAGCGGGATCAGCATGCGGCCTCCCGGCCGGAGCTGGGCCAGGAGAGCGGCCGGCACCTCCGGCGTCCCGGCCGCCACGACGATCGCGTCATACGGCGCGTAGCGTGACCAGCCGATCGAGCCGTCACCACGGAGCAGCGCGACGTTCGTGACACCCAGCCGGTCCAGGTTGGCACGCGCGAGCGCTACCAGCCGCGCGTTGCGCTCGACCGAGAAGACCTGCCGGCACACGCCCGCCAGCACCGCCGCCTGATAGCCGGTTCCAGTCCCAACCTCGAGAACCTTCTGGCCTCCCACCTTCCGCACCTCCTGGACGCAGAGTGCCACGGTGTGCGGCTGGGTGACGGTCTGACCGTCGAGGACTGGCAACGGGTGGTCGCCGTAGGCGTTCCCGGCGAGTGCCTCGGGAACGAACCACTGGCGAGGAACGCGGGCCATGACTGCGAGCAGGGTCTCGTCCGTGATGCCGCGGGAGGCGAGCGCCGCGACCATCCGCTCGCGGGCGCGGCGGAACGCCCGCGGCTCGGCTTCGGTCTCGGCGGCCGCTTCCCGACCGGGTCCGCTCAACCGCGCCTCATGGGCTCGAAGGTCTCCCACTTCCGCAGGTCCTGGATCGTCTTGTAGTTCGTGAGGTCCAGGTGCAGCGGCGTGATGGCGATGTACCCCTCTTCCACGCGGCGGAAGTCGGTGTCCTCCTCGCCCCGCCAGGTGGGGCCCGAGCCGCCGATCCAGTAGTAGGTCTTCCCGCGCGGGTCTTTGTCCACCAGCACGGGATTCTCATAGACCCGCTTGCCGAGCGGTGCGACCCGGATGCCCTTGACCTCGCCGGCCGGGAGCGGCGGCAGGTTGATGTTCAGCAGCGTGTCCTCGGGGAACGACTTGTCGCGCGGCGTGGAGACGACCTCGCGCGCGATCCCCTCCACTGTCTCACGGTAGCCCTCGAGCAGCGCCACGTCGCCGCCCACGAGCGAGATCGCGACCGACGGGATCCCCAGAATCGTCCCCTCCATCGCGGCCGCCACCGTTCCCGAGTAGCTTACGTCCTCGCCCATGTTGCCGCCGTGGTTGATGCCGCTGAACACGTAGTCGGGGCGCCGGGGCAGGAAGTCGCCGTGCACGGCCAGCAGCACGCAGTCGGTGGGGCTGCCGTCCACGTGGTAGCGGCGCTCCCCGAACTGCCGCACGCGCAACGGATGGTGCAGCGTGAGCGAGTGGCTCGTGGCGCTCTGCTCGCGGTCGGGGCTCACGACGTACACGTCGCCGAGGGGCTCCAGCGTCTCGACCAGGACCTCGAGACCGCGGGCGAGGTAGCCGTCGTCGTTGGTGGCCAGGAAGAGCAGACGCTCCATGGGAGATCGGTTGGGAGGTGCCGCTAAGATGACCGCCACGAATGTCGAACGCAAACCGGCCGGCCCGCGCCCCGAGATCCTGACGCCGCCCGGGACGGCCGGCGAGTTCCTGGCACTCGCGCGCCGCTACGAGGCGGTGCCCGTCGTGCGCACGCTGCTGGCCGACCTCACGACGCCGCTGGGCGCCTTCCTGCGGCTGCGGAATCGCTCGGCGTCGGCGTTCCTCCTCGAATCCATCCAGGGCGGCGAGAACGTGAGCCGCTACTCGTTCCTGGGCAGCCGCCCGTACGCGCGCCTCGCGGCCCGGGGCGGCGAGGTGCGGGAATGGACGGCCGACGGGGAGCGGATCCTCGCCTCCGGCTCCGTCCCGCCGGGCGCGGGGCCGGCTCCCGCGATCCCGTTTCTGGCCGCGGCCCGCGAGCGCCTGCGGCCGCTGCGCCAACCCCGCTTCGCCGGGCTGCCTCCCTTCATCGGCGGCGCGGTGGGCTGGGTGGGGTACGGCTGCGCGCGCTGGTTCGAGCCGGTGCTGGGCGCCGAGACACGCGCGACGGAGGAGCCGGAGGACGCCCTGCTTCTCTTCTTTCGCACCGTGACCGCCTTCGACCACGCCCGCCAGCGGCTGCACGTGGGGAGCCTGATCGCGACCGGCGACGCCGCGAGCGAGAGCGAGTTGCTGGAGCGCTGGGAAGCGGCGCGCGCCGAGGTCCGCGAGATCGAGTCCGTCCTGCTGGAGAGCGACGACGGCTTCCGAGGGGCGGTCCGGGCCGAAGTCCAGGCGGCCGGCGAAACGCGCCGCGCCGAGGCTCGCTCCGTGCCGGACCGCGCGGCCTTCGAGACGGCCGTGCGGCGCGCCCAGGACCACATCCGGGCGGGCGACGCCTTCCAGATCGTGCTCTCGCGCCGTCTCGAGACGGAGCTCGCGGCCGATCCGCTCGAGGTCTATCGGGCGCTGCGCACGGTCGACCCCGCGCCGTACATGTTCTTCGTGCAGTCCGGCGAGACCTGCGTCCTCGGAGCCTCTCCCGAGACGCTCGTGAAAGTGGAGGGCCGCGATCTGCGGTACCGCCCGATCGCGGGCACTCGCCGGCGCGGCTCCGACGAGGACGAGGATCTCGCGCTCGAGGAAGAGCTCCGCGCCGACCCCAAGGAGGTGGCCGAGCACGTGATGCTGGTGGACCTCGGCCGCAACGACCTGGGCCGCGTGGCCGAGACGGGCTCGGTGCGCGTGGACCGGCTGATGGCCGTCGAGCGCTACTCGCACGTGATGCATCTGGTCTCGACGCTCTCGGCGCGCCTGCGGCCCGAGCTGGACCGTTTCGACGCGCTCGCCGCCTGCTTCCCCGCGGGCACGGTGAGCGGCGCGCCCAAGGTGCGCGCCATGCAGATCATCGACGAGCTCGAGCCCGTCCCGCGCGGCGTCTACGCCGGGGCGGTCCTCTACCTCGACTTCGCCGGCAACCTGGACTCCTGCATCGCGATTCGCACTCTGATGGCCCGCGGCCGCCGTGCCGTGCTCCAGGCGGGCGCCGGAATCGTCGCCGACTCCGTGCCCGAGCGCGAGTTCGAGGAGACCGCGGCCAAGGCCGGGGCGCTCCTGCGGGCGATCGAGCTGGCCGAGAGCTGGAGCCGGTCTTCGGCGGAGGCGGCGCCGTGATCCTGCTCATCGACAACTACGACTCGTTCACCTTCAACCTGGCGCAGCTGCTGGGCGAGCTGGGGCACGATCTGGTGGTGGTCAGGAACGACGAGCGCTCGATTCCGGAGCTCGTTGCCCTCGAGCCTTCCCACGTGGTGATCTCGCCCGGACCCGGGCGCCCCGAGGACGCGGGCGTCACGCCCGACGTCGTCCGCGCCTTCGCGGGCCGGACTCCCCTGCTGGGTGTCTGCCTGGGCCATCAGGCGATCGGCCTCGTCTACGGCGGGCGCGTGGTCGCCGCCCCCGAGCTCGTGCACGGCAAGGCGGCCCAGGTGCGTCACGACGGCCGCACGATCTTCGCGGGCCTCCCGGAGACCTTCCTGGCCGGCCGCTACCACTCGCTGATCGTGGATCGGGAAGGCCTGCCGCCCGAGCTCGAGGTCTCGGCACGCTCCGCGGACGGCCTGGTGATGGGCCTGCGGCATCGCGCGCTTCCTCTCGAAGGCGTCCAGTTCCATCCCGAGTCCATTTTGACCCCCTGCGGCAGGCTGATCCTCGAGAACTTCGTGCGGCTCGAGCCCGGCGTCCGACAGGAGTCCGCCGCCGCGCGCGATCCGTTCGAGCCGGCCACTGGGAGATACGCGTGACGCGCGGCGGGCTGATCGGATTTTTCGGCCTGCTGCTCACGCTCCTCCCTCTCCTTGCGGCTCCCGCGCAAGTACCGGACTCCGCCCGATCCTCCCGCCGCGTCGCGGTCAAGGCGGCTCGCCTGGTGGACGCCGCCGAAGGACGCGTCCTCGACGATCCGGTGGTCCTGATCGAGGGCGAGCGGATCACGGCCGTCGGCGCTCGGTTGAACGTGCCCGCCGGGTTCGAGGTCGTCGACCTCGGGGGCGCGACCCTGCTCCCCGGCCTCATCGACTGCCACACGCACATCACGGGCGGCGACCCCGCGGACTACTACGAGTCTCTGTTCCGCAAGAGCCCGATCGACTACGCCGTGCGGGCCCACGTCTATGCCCGCCGCACGCTCGAGGCGGGCTTCACGACGGTGCGCGACGTGGGAGCGGGCGAGCTCATCGACGTGGCCTTGCGGAGAGCCATCGACGAGGGGCTCGTCCCGGGTCCGCGTATGCAGGTCGCGACGCTGGCTCTGGGATCGACCGGCGGTCACAACGACCTGGTGGGCTTCTCGCCCTACCTGCGCTTCGGTCAGCTTCGGGGGATCGCCGACGGCGTGAACGAGATCCGCAGCCTCGTCCGCTTCGAGATCAAAAACGGCGCGGACCTCATCAAGCTGATCGCGGGGGCCGGCGTGATGACCGAGGAGGAGTCGGCCGGGGCGCCCCAGTACACGGAGGCGGAGATGGCCGCGGCCGTCGACGAGGCGCGGATGTGGGGCAAGCGCGTGGCGGCCCACGCCCACGGGGCGGAGGCGATCCAGCGCGCCGTCCGCGCGGGCGTGGCGTCGATCGAGCACGGCAGCCTGATCGACGACGAAGGCATCCGGCTCATGAAGGAACGCGGAACGTACCTGGTCGCCGACATCTACAACGACGACTACATCCTGACCGAGTACAGGCGCTTGAACTACCCGGAGAAGATCCTCGAGAAGGAAAGGCAGATCGGCCGTCTGCAGCGGGAGAACTTCCGGAAAGCCGTTCTGGCGGGGGTGAAGGTCGCCTTCGGCACCGACGCCGGCGTCTACCCGCACGGCTGGAATGCCAAACAGTTCGCGCACATGGTGCGCTGGGGCCTGACCCCGATGCAGGCCATCCGGGCGGCCACCGTGAACGCGGCCGACCTGATGGGCTGGTCGGATCGGGTCGGCCGGCTCGCCCCGGGACTCTACGCGGATCTGATCGCGGTAGAGGGCGATCCTCTGCGGGACGTGACGGAGCTCGAGCGCGTGACCTTCGTGATGAAGGGCGGCCGGGTCTACAAGCCGCAGACACCCACCTCAGCCGGGACGAGGCAGCCGTGAAAGGAACGACACTTCGACGTTCGGCACTCGAGCCCGCCCGCCTTCTCCGCCGCCGGCTGCCGCTGCTCTCCTCGGCGGCCCTGCTCGCCCTGACTCCGGCCGTGGCTTCGTCCCAGGCGGCCGACAGCCTGCAGACCCCCCGGCGCGTGGCGGTCCGGGCCGCGCACCTCCTCGACGTCCGCGCGGGTCGTGTCGTGGACGATCCAGTCGTGCTGATCGAGGGCGAGCGCGTCACGAGCGTCGGATCGGGGCTGGCGGTGCCCGCCGGCTTCGAGGTCGTCGATCTGGGCGGCGCGACCCTCCTTCCCGGTCTCATCGACTGCCACACGCACGTCGCCGGCGGCGATCCGATCGACTACTACGAAGGCCTCTTTCGCCGAAGCCCGATCGACTACGCGGTGCGCGCCAACGTCTACGCACGGCGCACGCTCGAAGCCGGCTTCACCACGGTCCGCGACGTGGGAGCGGCCGAGTTCATCGACGTGGCCTTGAAGAAGGCCATCGATGAAGGCCTGGTGCCCGGCCCGCGCATGCAGGTTGCGACGCTGGCGGTGGGCGCCACTGGAGGGCACAACGACGTCATCGGGTTCTCGCCGTATCTGAAGTTCGGTCAGTTCCAGGGCACCGCCGACGGTGAGGCCGACATCCGCAAGCTGATCCGGCTCGAGATCAAAAACGGCGCGGACGTGATCAAGCTCATCGCCAGCGCCGGGGTGCTCTCCGAGGAGGAATCGGTCGGCGCGCCACAGTACTCCGAGGCCGAGATGGCGGCGGCGGTGGACGAGGCGCACATGTGGGGCAAGCGCGTGGCGGCGCATGCCCACGGGGCCGAGGCGATCCAGCGCGCCGTCCGCGCGGGCGTCACGTCCATCGAGCACGGCACGCTGATCGACGACGAGGGCCTGAGTCTCATGAAGGAGCGCGGCACGTTCCTGGTTCCGACCGTCTACGTCGGCCGCTACGTCGTGGCCGAGTTCGGCCGCCTGGGCTACCCGGAAAAGATCCTGGCGAAGGCGCGCCACATCACGGAGGAGGGAGACGAGCACTTCCGGCGCGCGCTCGCCGCGGGTGTGAAGGTGGCCTACGGCACGGACGCCGGTGTGTTCCCGCACGGTACCAACGCCAAGCAGTTCGCGGATCTCGTACGGCTGGGAATGACGCCGCTCGCCGCCATTCGCGCCGCGACGGTCGGGGCGGCCGAGCTCCTGGGCTGGTCGGACCGCGTGGGGGCCGTCGCCCCCGGGCTCTACGCCGACCTGATCGCGGTGGCGGGCGACCCGCTCCAGGACGTGACCGAGCTCGAGCGGGTGACGTTCGTGATGAAGGGCGGCGCGGTCGTCAGAGGGCTAGCCGGCAGCGCGCACCCGTAGATCGCCGGCTCGTGCGTCGTCAGAGGTGTAGCCGGCGGCGCGCACCGTAGATCGCCACCGGGTCGCGCGGCCGCGCCTACAGCGGCGAGCGGGGGTCGGCTCTGAAGGAGCCCGGAGCGGGAACGAGCAGCGAGCGGTCGAGGCTCGAGAGGTCGGGCCGGCCGGCCAGGCCCATGGCGTGCTCCAGCTCGGCCCGCAGCAGTGACAGCACGCGCTCCACGCCGGCCTGACCGTCGGCGGCGAGGCCCCAGAGGACCGGCCGGCCCACCATCACGGCTCGCGCGCCCAGCGCCAGCGCCTTCAAGACGTCGGTTCCCCGCCGCACGCCGCCGTCCATGAGCACGGGCACGTCGCTCGCGACGGCGTCCGCGATCGCAGGCAGCGCGTCCAGGGTCGCGACGGCGCCGTCCAGCTGCCGGCCGCCGTGGTTCGAGACGACCACCGCGGCCGCTCCTCGCCGCACGGCTTCCGCTCCGTCGATCGGATCCAGGATCCCCTTCACCACGACCGGCAGGCGCGTTGCCGAGCCCAGCCACTCGACCGCGGACCAGTCCAGCGTGGGATCGAACTGGTGCGAGTAGGCCAGCAGGCCCGACAGGCCTTCTTCGGCTCCATCCAGCCGCGCGTCGCGAAGGTTGCCCATCACCAACCCCTCGGGAAGGCGAAAGGCGTTTCTCGCATCGCGGTCGCGCCGGCCCAGGAAGGGGGTGTCCACGGTGAGACAGAGGGCGAGGCAGCCGGCCGCCTGGGCGCGCTCGATGAGCTCGCGCGTGAGGCCGCGGTCCCGATGGATGTAGAGCTGAAACCAGAGCCGCCCGCCCGGCGCCTGGGCCGCGATCTGGGTCACGCTCAGGTTGGCGATCGTGCTGGCCACCATGACCGTGCCGCAGGCCGCGGCGGCCCGCGCCGTCGCCGCTTCGCCCTCCGGGTGAGCCAGCTGGTGGAAGGCGGTGGGGGCCACCAGCACGGGAGAGCTGAGCCGCTGGCCCAGCAGCTCGACTTCCGTCGTCACCCGCGAGACGTCCACGAGCGCCCGCGGCAGGAATCGCCAGCGCGCGAAGGCTTCGCGATTCGCGCGCACCGTCACCTCGTCTCCCGCGCCGCCCGCGATGTAGTCGTAGGCCATGGGGGTGAGCCGGGCGCGGGCGAGCTCCTCGAACTCGAGCACGTTGACGGGGCTCGGCCCCATCGCGGCTCCCGGTCCAGCCTCGTCCATTGGCGCAGGCTTCACGCAGGACCTCTCGCAGGAACCAGGGTGAAGGGCGAGGTGCGGCGGACGTTGGCCGCCGAGGCCGGCGGCGGCGGCTCTCGCCGGGGCAGCGGCCACCGGTGGCCTCCAGTATAACCCGGGCGGCTCTTCGAGGACTCGAACCGGGGCCCGCTCTGCCTACTCGGGCACGAAGCCGTCGGACAGCGTCTTCAGGAAAGCGACCAGCGCGGCCTCCTGAGCGGGAGTCAGCTTCAGGTCCCCCAGCTCCGCGGTGTTCACGTTGACGGAGACCTCCGGCTCGGGCCAGCAGCCTGCGGCGAGGGCGTCGGCCTCAGTGGTGAACCTGTCCGGACAGACGGGCTTCGTGTCCCGCGTGTTGTAGAAGTGGACCACGCCCTCGAGGGTCTTGAAATAGCCGTTGTGCATGAAGGCCTTCGAAAAGTCGGGTGTCGGCCGCTTGTCCAGGTTTCGGAGCGTGGGGACCTTCTGCTTTCCGAGGTTCGCCGCGGCATACCTGGCGTAGTCCTTGCGCATGGCAAGGAATGAGCCCAGTCCCTCATCGAGAAAGTCGAAGCCCGCGGGATTGAAGTCGGCCATGGTGTACCAGGGATCGTCCGGATTCCGAGGGACGCCGAGGTTGTCGTACGTGAAGTCGGTGAAGAGCGCAGGCTCCCCCTTCGGTCCATCGTCGAGCACGTGGCAATTCGAACACTTTGCCTGGCCTTTGAAAATGTCGAAGCCCTGGCGCTCGAGCTTCGAGAGATCCACGAGCCCCGCCTGCCAGGCGTCGAACTTCGAGCTGAAGCGATTCGACGCCGGAGAGCCTTCATAGGCCGCGATGGACAAGGCGATCGCGTCGTAGGCGGCTTCGACCCGGGCGCGGTCGTCCGCACTGAGATCGACGTGCCCATCCTCCTGCGAGCAGGCCGAGTCGACGTCCGACGGCCACGAGATGTCGCAGGACTCGTCACCCCAGACGCCCTCGAAGCTCACGGGATACTCCGCGGGATTCGCGGGATTGCACACCCGATGCACGACGCACGCATTGTCGGGCAGCGCTTGCTCGACGGGATTGAGGAACGGGCTCTGCGCCTGATCCGCAGCCGGGTTCCCGAGCTTCTCTCCCGTAGCCCGACCATCCCAGAAGTTGCCTCCGATGAAGGTGGCAGCGGCCTTTTCGCTCTCCTCCTCGTCGAACTCGGGGAACAGGACCGGACTGGGCGTCGCGTAGGCGGAGGAGGGTGGCTTGCGGTTTCCAAATCGACCGGAGATCGAGCCCTCGTAGACCGAGCCGGCCGCGTTGATCGCCGCGATCGGTCCCGTGAACCCCACCTCCGGACCGTGGCAGGCGGCGCAGGCCTGGTTGCGGTGCAGGGAGAGCTCGGTGTCGAAGAAGATGGAGCGGCCAAGCCGCTCATTTTCGGTCAGCTCCTGTGCGCCGGCGCCCTGTGCCGCCATCCCGACCAGAGCGGCCACAACAGCAGCGGGCAACGCCCGATGGCGACGGCTCTCGAACACTTTCTTTGAAAGGTCGGTTGCGATGGGCATCATACCGGGCTCTCCATCGCCCCCACGACGCATCGCACCACGAACGCAGTCACGCGGGGCTGAGACGAGAACTGCAGCGCAAGGCTTCAACTGAATCTGCCCTCCCCTCTCCCCAAGGGCCACCGCCCTCGGACATCCGCCGCGAGCGGCATGCTTCCTGCTGTAGATTTTGCGGAACCCGATCGCTGCCGGAGCGTATCAAAGCGGTCCCCGGCGACGGGATACGATCGAGACGACCTTCACGAACGCCATGAGCCACATCTATCGCATCTTCGAGGACCTGACGCACGGCCGGGGTCGGCGACGGGCGCTGGCCCGGCTCTGGGGCGCGCTCGTGGCCGGGTGCTCGGCCTCGGCGACGGTGCTGGTGGTCTCCACGGTTCTTCGCGTTTCCGAGTCGGGTGCGGCGGTCTTCACACGCCAGGCTCCCGACGCGGTGGTCATCCCGGCCGCCGTTCGAGACTCCATGAACCGCCTGTTCCTGGCGAACAACCGCCACTGGGACGAGGTGTCCGACATGAACCAGCTCGAGCAGATGCTGGGCACGGGGGGACCGACCCAGCTGGAGTATCTGGGCTGCCTCCAGGGCCGCGTCGAGCGTGACACCCTCCATGTGACGGGCTGGACCGAGGCCGCCGACCTCAAGCAGGGCCAGTTCTGGGCGGACGGAACGTGCGACGGGGTCAAGGACTATGTGGGCACGTGGCACACACACCCCTTCCGCGCCGACGTCCGGGGGCGCGCCACCAAGGAGCGCGCGCTCTCGGAGACCGATCTCCATACCTTCCGGCAGGGCGACGATGCGGTGGCCCTCGCGGTCTGGGATGTGGACTCACTCGACGCTGCGGTCCGGGCTCCAGGCGGCCGCATCCTGCACCCCGCTCCAGTCCGCATCGACTGAATCGGGCCTGACGTTCGTCTTCGGTCGGCCGACCTCTCCGCACTCCCGGCTTCCTCAAGAGCGAGTGGGCACCGCTCGCCAGCTTTCCTTGGCATCGGAAAGTCCGCCGCAGCGACCCCGGGGGGGGTCCGGCCCCCCTTTCAACATTCTTGACACCTTTCCGACCCACGCTCTACGATCCGCAGACTCACCCTCGACATCACACGGTACGGCGCAACCCGCACCTCAACCGGAGGAGAGGCGATGCAGCGTCGGCTACTGATCTTCGCAGGGCTGGCACTCGTGCTCTGGGCTCCCACGCTCAGCGCCCAGCGCCAGGTCTCGGGACGGGTCGTCGTCGAACGGACCGGCGAGCCCCTGGGAGGGGCCGAGGTCTATATCGAAGGCACCCAGCTCGGAGTGCTGGCGGACGGGAACGGCGACTTCGTCATCAGCGTGCCGGAAGGGCCCGTGGAGCTGCGGGCCAACTTCCTGGGCTACAAGAGCGAGTCGGAGACCGTGCCGGCCGACCAGAACACGGTCACGATCGCCATGGAGGAGGACGTGCTGCAGCTCGAGGGCGTGATCGTGAGCGGAATCGCGGCCACCGTGCAGCGCCGGAACGCCGCCAACGCCGTCGGAGTTGTCCCGGACACCCTGATCAACCGCGTCGCGGCCCAGACGGTGGAGAACCAGCTCCAGGGCAAGGTCCCGGGCCTGGTCGTGTCCACGAACTCGGGCGCGCCGGGGGGCGGCGCCCAGGTCCAGCTGCGCGGCGTGACCTCCATCAACGCCGACGTGGACCCGCTCTACGTGGTGGACGGCGTCCTCATGAGCAACCAGGCCATCCAGTCGGGGGCCGACGCCATCACCGACGCGACCGGCGGCGGCTCGGGCGACCCGCAGGACAACCCCGTCAATCGCATCGCCGACCTGAACCCGGCCGACATCGAGCGCGTCGAGATCCTCAAGGGACCCTCGGCCGCGGCCATCTACGGCGGCAAGGCGGCCGGCGGCGTGATCGTGATCACGACCAAGCGCGGCAATGAAGGGAAGCCCAGGTTCAACGTCAGCGGACGGCTGGGCTCCTCCTACGACGCGGAGAAGCTCGGGACGCGGTCTTTCGAGACGGTCGAGGAGGCGATCGCGCAGTTCGGCCCGAACAACGGCGCCACGGCTGCCGCCTTCAACAGCGGCGGCACCCACGACTACGAGGACATCCTCTACGGCCAGAACGACCTGTCGTTCGAGACGAGCGCCAACCTGAGCGGCGGCACCGAGGCCACCCGCTACTACGCGGCCGGCCTCATCAAGAGCGACGAGGGCATCATGCAGGGGACGGGCTACGACAAGCAGTCCCTGCGCCTGAACCTGGACCAGCGCGTGGGCTCGAGCCTGGGCTTCAACGTCTCCAGCAACCTGATCCACAGCAAGGCGGGTCGGGCGCTCTCCAACAACGACAACACGGGCACCAGCTTCTACATGGTGCTGCCCTTCACGCCGAACTTCGCGGACCTGGAGCCCGACGCCGCGGGCAACTACCCCGACAACCCCTTCGAGCGCAGCAACCCGGTCCAGACCCGCGACCTGCTCACCAACGACGAAGAGGTCTTCCGGTTCATCGGGTCCCTGCGCGGGACCTACGACCTGATCGCCAGTGGCCGTCACAACCTGCAGATCATCGGCGACGTCGGGGCGGACTTCTTCAGCCAGGACGACAAGCTGGTCTTCCCGCCCGACCTCGAGTTCGAGCCCCAGGACGGGCTGCCCGGCACATCGGTGCTCACCGAAGGGGACAACACCAACTTCAACACCAGCGGCAACCTGGCCTGGACCTACTCACCGGAAGGCGGTGCCTTCGGCTCGACATTCACGAGCGGACTCCAGTACAGCGAGAGCGACCTCGACCTGACCCGCACGACCACCCGTGACCTGATCCCCGGGCAGGGCAACGTGGACCAGGGCTCGAGCGTGGACGTGGACCAGGACCGCCAGCGGATCGAGGAGCTCGGCATCTACGGGCAGGAGGAGCTACTGCTTCTGCAGGAGCGCTTGCTGCTGACCGCCGGCCTGCGCGCGGACCGGAGCAGCGCCAACGGGGACGACGACAAGTTCTTCGTCTATCCCAAGGCCTCGGCCAGCTACCGCTTCCACGATCTCGCCTCCTGGCTCTCCGAGTTCAAGCTGCGCGGCGCCTTCGGTCAGACGGGCAACCGGCCGCTCTTCGGACAGAAGTTCACGCCCGAGTCCTCGGACAACATCGACGGCGAGACCGGCACCAGCATCGACGAGGACGTGATCGCCGGCGATCCGCAGATCGAGCCCGAGCGCCAGAGCGAGGTCGAGCTGGGCTTCGACGCCACCATGCTGAACGAGCGGGCGACGCTTGAGTTCTCGGTCTACCAGAAGACGGTCACGGACCTGCTGCTCGAGCGGACGCTGCCGCCCTCCTCGGGCTTCGACACGCAGATCTTCAACGGCGGCGAGCTGAGAAACCGGGGGGTGGAGGTGGCGCTCTCGCTCACGCCCCTCCTCTCGAAGCGGGTGAACTGGCTTTTCCGGACGATCTTCTACCACAACGAGAGCGAGATCACCGACCTGCCGGTCCCGGCGTTCGAGGCGCGCGGCTTCGCCACGTCCCTTGGCTCCTTCCGGATCGAAGAGGGGGAGTCGGCGACCCAGATCGTGGGCAATGCCGGCGTGGACGCGGATGGCATTCCGATCGTGGTCAAGCTGGGTGACGCGGCTCCCGACTTCACGTGGTCGTTCACGAACGACCTCACCTTCGACAACGTGAACCTCTACTTCCTGCTGGACTGGAAGAAGGGCGGGGACATCATCAACCTGACCAACTTCCTCTACGACGCGGGAGGCAACTCGGCGGACTACGAGCTGGCCGACGGGGAGAGCTGCCCGGCCCCCGAGGACGTGGACTCGGACAGCCCGGGCGTGTGCCGCCTGGGAGTCTTCGGGACGTGGACGCGGCCGCTCGTCGAGTCGGGCTCCTTCCTGAAGCTGCGCGAGCTCTCGCTGTCCTACGACATCGCGCCCGCGCTCGGCCAGAACGGCTTCTTCGGCCAGCAGGTGAGCTATCTGCGCGTGGGCGTCAGCGGACGAAACCTGTTGACTTCGACCCCCTACAACGGGCTCGACCCGGAGGTCAGCAACTTCGGGAACCAGCCCATCGGCCGGAACATCGACGTCGCCCCCTTCCCACCGAGCCGGAGCTTCTGGCTCACCGTGGACGTGGGGTTCTGATCCGATGACCGCGCCCCGCAGCTTCCGACACCCAGACCAGGGGGTCCAGGTCACCATGCGAATCCGACCGCTGCTCCTGTTGTTCGCCTTGCCGCTCCTCGCGGGCTGCAAGGGCGACCTGTTCGTGCCCGACTTCAACAACCCCACCCTCGACTGCACGAGCGGCCTTTGCGAGCTGCCCGCCGACCCGTCGCGATCCCAGCTCGCGGCCGCGGCCACGGGCATCCTCATCGCCTCGCGGCTCGACTATGGCGACTACATCCGGGACGTGGGCATTCTGGGACGCGAGGCCTACGACCTGGACGGGTCCGACCCGCGCTTCGTGAGCGAGATGCTGCAGGCCGTCTTCGACCCCGGCAGCCGGGCCTTCGGAGGCGACCACTGGCTCGAGCAGTACGAGGCCATCCGCACGGGCTACATCCTGCTGAACGCGCTCGACGCGGCGACCTCCATCACGGACGCCGAGAAGGAGGCCCTGCGCGGGTTCGCCCAGACCTTCGAGGCCTGGAACCTGCTCCTGGTCATCAACACGCACGACACGAACGGCGCGGTGATCGACCTCAACCAGCCGGTGGGCTTCCTGGCGCCGATCGAATCCAAGGACGTGGTGTTCCAGCGGATCTCCGACCTGCTCGACGAGGCGCAGGGACACCTGCAGGCCGGCGGCAGCGCGTTCCCCTTCGACCTCACGAGCGGGTTCGCGGGTTTCGACACCCCCACCACCTTTCTGACGTTCAATCGCGCCTTGAAGGCCCGGGTCGAGGTCTACCGGGGGAACTTCGCCTCGGCCCTCAGCGCCCTCGGCCAGTCCTTCATCGTGGATTGCGGGAGCTTCAACACAGGCCCCGCATTCACCCACAGCACCTCCGCGGGTGACATCGTGAACGGGATCTTCGAGGACCCGGCCACGGCCGACATCCGGGCGCACCCGAGCCTGCCCGACCTCGCCCAGCTGCAGGCGAACGGCAGCCCGGACCTGCGGGCTCAGAGCAAACTCTTCCGGACCGATCCCAAGACGCTGCAGGACCACACGTCGGACCTGACGTTCCTGGTCTACAGCGGCCCCGGGAGCCCGATCCCGATCATCCGCAACGAGGAGCTGATCCTGCTGCGGGCGGAGGCCAACATCGGGCTCGGCAACGTGGGAGCGGCCGCCACCGACATCAACTGCATCCGTACCCAGGTGGGCGGCCTGGCTGCGCGCGCCGACCTGTCGGCCGCCAACGCGCTCGACGAGCTGCTCTACAACAAGCTCTTTTCGCTGCTCTTCGAGGGCGGCCACCGGTGGGTGGACATGCGGCGCTACGGCAAGCTCGGCGAGCTGCCGATCGACATCCCCGGCCTCGACGTCGTGCACGACGTGTACCCGATCCCCCGCGACGAAGTCCTGCCGCGCTGAGGTCGGGCTTCATGGAACCGGCGGACCGGACGCGGGCCGTCCGGTCCGCCGCGTTGGTAAGGGGAGGCAGCCATGAGCGGCCGCGGTGCAACGATGGGTCTGCGTTGGGGCTTCCCCGGCCTGATGGCGTCGATCGGGATCGCCCTCGCCTGCGCGAGCGGCGGGTCGTCCTCGGCCGGAGCCGCCGCCGCGGCCGGTGGCGGAGGCAGCGCCGTGATCGTCGTGGAGAATACCGAGAGCCCCGGCCGCGCGATCTCCGTCGAGCTCGTCTCCGCGAACGGCGAGCGTCGGCTGCTGGGGCAGGTGGGGCCGCGCCAGACGGAGACCTTCGACGTGGGCGGTCTCCAACCCGGGGTTTCGTACCGGCTCGTCGCGGGGCTCACGGGGGGCGGGAACGTCAGCTCCGAGCGCTTCGGGGTCTCGCACGGAGAGCGGATCACGTGGACCTTGCCGCTCAACAGCTTACATACGTCGAGCTGAGCGGGGACCGGCCTCGTCCCGCGGGGCCTTCAAAAGGCTTTCCAGGTCCGGCGGGACGGGGCTATCGTTGGTACCGGAGGGGACGCGAAGCAGGAGGTGTGCGCCGGAAGTGCCGGGGGTCGGTGCCCAGCCGCATGGTCGTCCGCTCACGTGATTTGATGTCGGTGTTCCCCTGGGAGGAGACGGAGGAGACGATGAAGCTGTATACGGCGCTGGGAATCGCCATCGGAGTCTTGATCGCCATCTGGACGTTCCTCGCGGTCGGCACCACAAGTCTGGGGCTGATCGTCTGGGCCGGGATCGTGGCATGGGGAGCGTTCTTCGCGGCGGGCGGGGGGACGGAGGGTCTCAAGAAGACGATCGCCTCCAACCTATCGGGCAACTTCTGGGCTTTCCTGGCGCTCCTGATCTTCGCGAAAGTCGGCGGCGGCAGCAACTTGATCCTGGCGCTCCTGGTGGGCGTCATCGCCTTCATGATGTGCGTCCAGGCGAACGTTCCGCTGCTCTCCTTCATCCCCGGGGCCTTCCTGGGGGCAGCGACGTGGGTAGCGGCCGGCGGCGGCGGCAGCTTGACCAAGGCCTCCCTGATGATCTCCGTTTCCATGATCCTGGGAGCCTTCTTCGGCTACATCTCCGAGATCGTCGGCAAGAAGCTGGCGGCCAGCCCGGCCACGGCTTGACGAGGCGCCCCGCGGACGAGTCCGCGGGGGCCCTGGAACACGAAAGCGGGCAGCGTCGCATGTCGCTGCCCGCTCCTGTTTAAGGCCGTCTCGTGAACTCACCTTGCGGGACAACGGGCCGCCTCGCGCGCGGGCTGCGCGATGTCCGCACGTTCCCCGGCGACGCGCTCGCCGCGTGGCGGCGTGAGGGCTTGCGCGGAGTCTGGCGCGAACTCCGTGTCCGGCCGCTGGGCCGCATCTTCATGGGGGGCCGCCTCCTCGTCGTCGAGAGGAACCTGACCGACGTGCTGGAGACACCGCCTCCCGCGGGCGTTTCCATCGAGCGCTTCGCCACCGACTGGGAGGCTCTGACCGCGATCGCCGGCTCGCGGCGCTGCGCCCGCTTCCATGAGGCGGCCGCACGCGGTCGCGTGTGCTTCATCGCCCGGCGTGAGGGGCGTCCGATCGGCTACGCGTGGCTTGCGGAGCGCCTGGACCCCGAGCTCGACTCCGTGGGGCTCGCCCTCCCCACCGGCACCGCTCGATTGAGCGACCTCTACGTAGTGCCTCCGGAGCGCAACGCGGGCGTGGGCTCGGCGCTCGTCTGCGCACGGATGAGCTACGCGCGCGAGCACGGGTTCGTCAGGACCTGGCAAACGGTGGCTCCCGGCAACCGCGCTTCGAGGCGCGTCATCGAGAAGACGGGCTGCGTGCCCGCCCGGGTCGTGGCCGAGGTTCGCATCCTCCCGCTCCTACGATGGCGACGCCTTCGGCTCCTGCCGGCCGAGGCGGGCGAGGCACCCCCTCACAAACAGGTCGCTAAGCCGAGACACCTGGCTGGCCTCAGCGACTGACCGGATCCCACAACTGCACGGCCTCCGGCGATCGCCGCCTTCATTGCGGTGCGCGCGCGACCAGGTGGTGGATCTTCCCCGAAACCGTCCTCAGGGGTAGGCGCCGCTCGACGCGCAGCGTGCCGGAGTCCCGCCAGATCTGGGCCATCATCCACTCTCCCCCGTCGCCCGTGCCGAGCGCGCTCAGGAAGACCTCGGCCACGGCCGAGGGATCGAAGGGTCCGACGTCCGGGTGCACGAGCAGGCGCAGGACGGGCTCCCCTCCCTCTTCTTCCTCCTCGACCAGCTGATAGTCGGTCGGGGCGCCGCCGAAGCGCTCGGGCAGGACCTCCTCGAGGACCCGCACGACGTCGGTGTCCAGGAAGGTGATCCCCTGCCCCGTGAGCTTCTCGAAGCTCCGGATGTCCCGCAGGTGGACCGTCCAGCCCAGCCGCTCGAGCGGACACCCGCAGGCCCGCGGCCCGAGCGCCGCGCGGTCGCCCATCGAGACGTTGAGCAGCACGAACGGGGCGGTGGGCCGCAGCGAGGTGATGAACAGGGCGTCGGCGGGCACCCCTCCCCTCGCGCCGGGCCGGGGCTGGATCAAGGCATGCAGGTCGCCCAGCAGGTGGGCCTCGTCGGGCGCCTCCGGCCGGCCGCAGGCGTAGGCCACGGGACCGCATTCGACGCTGCCGTAGCGGGGGAAGGCTTCCATGCCGGCCGCCCGCACCGCCTCGAGACGGGCTTGGGTGATCGGCTCGCCACTCAGCATGATGCGGGCTCCGCGCAGGTCCAGGCCCGCCTCGCCCGCCGCCCGGCAGAGCCGGACGGCGGGGCTCGTGAGCGAGAAGAGATGCGGAACGCCGCCCTCCCTCAGGACGCGCGAGATCCAGCGCGCCAGCGGGAGAGGGTCGTCGAGGGGCGCCGATTGCGGCCGCGGCAGCGGCACTCCCAGAAGACGGCTCTCCCAGCGGAGGGCTCGCGCGCCCCAGCGATAGCGGTGGTGGAGGCCGGGCGCGGCCAGGTCGATCGGAGAGAACCAGGCCTCCACCGGGGCTCCGAAGCTGCTGTGCTTGAGGAGCCGGAACGTGGCACCCGCGCCGGGCGCCTCCCAGATCGCCTTGCGCCACCCGAGCCCCCCCCAGGCTTCCAGATTGAGCATCGTGTTCACCGCACAGTCGCGGACGAAGTCGAGGCCCAGCAGCACGGGCGTGCCGGTCCCGCGGCTGCCGCTGGTCCGGGCCGCGATCTGACCGGCCACGAGAGGATTGCGGAGCCGGACGGGATCGACCGCCACGACCGTGCTTCCCCGAACCGCCGGCCGCCGGCCCTTGAACTCCTCGACGGTGAGATAGACCCCGCGGACGTGAAGCTCCGCGAGCGCTCCCTCGAGACCGTTCGCTTCGACGAGCCGCCGGACGTCGCCGTACTCGCAGCCCGCGGCGCGCAGCAGCGTGGCATAGGGGCTCTCAGGATACGCGTAGACCGATCGGGCGAGGATGTCGAGGAAGGCGGCTTCCCGTTGCGCCAGGCGCCGCTCGAGGGTGGCGTGCGCCTCGGCCAGCGTGACCGGCCGCCGGAGGATGCCCGGCAACCGGCTCAGAAGGTCGAGGCCAGTCAGAAGCTCGGTGGGAAACCTCCCGGCCCGGTGGGCGTCCGGCACCGCTAGGCCGCCCGCAGGCCGAGCATCGCCCGCACGCGCGACCGGCCGGCCGGCGTCCGGCCGAAGATCCGCGCGATCTCGACCACGCGCTTCACGAGACGCTCGTTCGTGGCCAGCTCCCGTGAGTCGGGCAGCCAGTGCATCGAGTCCTCCAGGCCCACGCGACAGTGGCCGCCCATCGCGATCGCGAGGGTGTTCATGGACAGCTGCCGCTGCCCCATCCCGGCCGCGGCCCACACCGTGCCCGGCGGCAGATCGTCCACCATGAGGGAGAGATGGCGCGCGGTCGCCGGGCAGGTGTAGCGGCCGCCGAGCAGCAGGTTGACGTAGAAAGGCGGCTCCAGGAGTCCTTTCCGCACCAGCTGCGCCACCGTGGCCACCATGCCGACGTCGAAGCACTCCAGCTCGGGCTTGATGCCACGCGCGCGCATGCGCTCGGCCAGCGCGGTGACGACCTCCGGCGGATTCGGGTTGGGCCCGCTCGGAAGGTCGAAGGTGGTCAGCGCGAGGCTCGCCAGGTCGGGGCGCGCCGCGCCGTCGAGCTCCAGCACCTCGGCACGCTTCTCCAGCTCGGGAAAGTCGTTCCCGATGCAGGTCACTCCGATGACGGCGTCGGGAAAGTGGCGCCGGATGCCCAGGATCATCGCCTCGTAGACCTCGGCCCGATAGGTCGGGCGGCCGCGGCGATCGCGGGCGTGGAGATGCACCATGGAGGCGCCGAGCTCGAGCGACCGGCAGACGTCGTCGATCACCTCCTCGGGCTGGATCGGGACGTGAGGCGTCACGGCTTTCGTCAGGAGAGGTCCCGTCGGACACACGTTGACGATCAAGTCGTCATAGGGCGTGAGCGGGTGCGGAAGCGGAGTGACTGCCGCAACAGCTGACAGGTCAATAGCTTGGATGGGACGAGGTTGAGTCATTTCTCCTGCCTGCGTCCCGGGACGGTTCCGGATTGGCTGCTTCGGATGTGCTTCGGTCCATGCGGGTGCCGAGGCAGCGCCAGGACCGGTCCGCCAAGATAGGGCCTGGGGACACATTGGGCATCCGCCCCCAGATGGAGGCGGCACGCCCTGACGGACGAGCGGACGTCGCCGTGAGCCGGCGCGGATCAGGTTCGGGCTTGCCCTTCCGTTCGGCGATGCGCTTCTTCAGCGCACCACCCAGGAGAGTCCGATGAGACGACGTGAGCCCGCAGTTTGGATCCTGTCGATGGCGACCGCGATCCTCGTCGCGGCACCCGCCCTCGCCCAGGAGGTCACGGTTCAACCAGCCAAGGGGCAGAACCCGGAGTTGATGCAGAAGGACACGGGTGAGTGCCAGGCCGCCGCCACGAAATCGACCGGCTATACCCCGGCCCCGCCCGCCGCGCCGGCCAAGCCCGAGGTCGGTGCCCGCGCACGCGGCGCGGCTGCCGGCGCGGCCGCGGGCGCCGTCGGCGCCGAGGTGCGCGGTGAACAGTATGCCGGCTACGACGCCGTGTCCGATGAAGCGAAGGACGAGTATCGGAAGAACGAAGCGCAGGAGGGAGCCGCGGCGGGTGCCGCGGCCGCCGGCGCGCGCCAGCGCCAGAAGCGGCGTCAGGGCCATCGCGAAGAGGCGGCACAGGAAAGCGCCGCCGCCGCATACGACAAGGCGTACCAGGGCTGCCTGGAGGCTCGCGGCTACACCGTGACGCAGCCGTCGCCTCCGGCGTCAGCGCAGCAGCCGGCCCCGACCTCACCGTAGCCGTCAGCAACACGGCCCCGCACCGAGGGCGATGCGGGGCCGCGTTGCAAGCTGGTCGGCGCGACAGCTGGCGCTAGGGCGATCCTCCCGGAATCACACCTCTCTTGCGAAGCTCGAGAACCGCCTTTCCGATGTCGGCGAGCTCCGTGATCTCCTGAGTGGAGTGCTTCCAAAGAGTTTGCTGGTCCTCCCGATAGGCCAGGTAGAGCTTGGCTCCGACACTGGGATCCCCCACGGAGCTGTGAAACAGAAAGGTGAGCCCCTCATATTCTGTCAGCACGGCTCGGCTCTGGGGCTCCTGGGCGCTCTCCACCGTATGGACAGACTGCCAGACGCTCGTGGGTATTTGGTCCCGGGCGCTAGTGGCCTCTGCCAAGCGATAGCTCGCGCCGCGCCGGAAAACTTCCATCGCGGCCTTGTTCTTCTCGTCTGCCTCCCGCTGCGCCGCCTCCTCCTTCCTGCGTAGTGCTTCGAGGCCGCGCTCTGCAAGGCTTTTCTCGGGTTCCCTCGGATCACCCACCCTGCTGCTCCTCCGCTGATTTCCCGTGCCATCGTGATCCGCGAATCGACGGATCACGCACTCGGGCCAACAACGCGGCCCCGCACCGAATCACAAATGCGGGGCCACGCCTTTAGACTGGTCGGGGCGACAGGATTTGAACCTGCGACCACCTGAACCCCATTCCCGTTCGGGACAGCCCACCTCCGGCACCTTACTAATCCCACAACAAGTTAGACCGAGTGCTGACGGCTTCGCCAGAACCGATTACGGCCGTTTCCGGTCAAAACTCGGACAGAAACTCGAACAGGTACCCGCCCGATGAAGCCTCGCCGGGTCGAGCCGTTGTGGCACGTCGTTAGCCCGGACGGCGGGCTGCTCGTGGAAGTCGCGACAGGTGATCGCGGCTACTGCGCCCGCAGGCCCGGCGAGCCGTGGTGCTCGGGCTTCGGAATCGCAACGGTCGCGCGTGATGCCGTGCACGACGTGGCCGCCTTGCTCGCCGCAACCGACGCCGGCAACCGCTTGCGGCCGGGGCGCACCCCATGAACCGAACCCTGGACTACGCCATCAGCCGCCTTCTCGAGTTCCGCGAGCGGGTGGCGGCTCGCTTGCCTGACGACCCCAATAACGCGCGAACGTGCCCCGGTCGGCAAGTCGTTCCTCATGAACCCTTCTACTTCGTCCGCCCCTCGGCGATCAGGACGCGGTCCCGCAGGCGCACGAGATCTGCGTGTAGGCTCCTGAAGCACGGTCGGATCGTGTGCACACCACTCCCGAGCGGGATGACGTGGACGGCAGTGGCAGCCTCGTAGTCACCGGCCTCGTTGGCAGAGAACGCCGTAGGGCCCGCTTGCTTGAAGCATGCTGCCCCGTCTAGAGAGTATCCAAGCTCTATGCTCCCGCCCGTTACCCTCGCTTCCGCGCTGAACGTGACAACCACCTTGCGAGCACTCGAGCCGTTGTCGATGGTGACGGACGAGTTCGGCACGAGCACGAAGGTCGGTGAACTCGTGACTACTTCGCCGACTTCGACATCTCGCTGGGTGGTCGGAATGGCAACCGCTTCCAGCGCCTCTGGCTCCAGGGCCTGATGCGCTAGCGCCAGAATGCCCAGGGCCCCGAACAGGATGAGCACGACCTCGCGTAGGCTTCGCATTCACGTCCTCCCTTCCATTCGCGTTGCGTGGTTGACCCTCGATCCACGCGAGGGCGGCTGCTATCGCCCAAGCCTACTTACTCTGGCCGTCCAGCGGCAAGAAGGGTCGCGCTGGCAGCCCCAGGGGGGATATGGGGTGCGCATCTTCACAACCTCACGCGGGACCCCCCGCAGTTAGGCGCGCGCAAAACAAACGCTCCCCCGTTCAATGAAAAATCTGCCCGGAGCCGTTGAGTGACTGCCGAAACACCCCCGGCCCCGCGCCACCTCGCAACCGCGACCCGCGCATGGTGGCGCAACGTGGTCGAGGGCTAGCTCCTCGAGCCGCATCACGTCCGCCTGCTCACCCTGGCGGCTGGGGCGTGGGATCGGACGGAGGAGGCCCGCGCCCGGATCGGGAAGGACGGCGCTCACGTCGCGGACCGCTTCGGCCAACTCCGCGCCCATCCGGCCGTCGCCGTGGAGCGGGATAGCCGGGCCGCCTTCGCGCGGCTCGAGAACGTGGGCACGAAGCACCGCCCACGCATCCTGCTCGGGGCGCTGGAGAAGATCTCGACTGCGCCGCCCGAGCCCGTTCATCCCGGCGGTCCGGACCTGGCCGGCGTCGTGCTGCGCGCACGGCGCCAGCGGGCCAAGGCCGATGCTACTCGACGGATAGGTAGCCATGCACAAAATTGTGCAACATGGGAAAGCGCCTTACGCGTGCATACCTGAAGGCCCTCGACGTTGCCCTGGCGACGCTCGGCGACGTGGGGAGCGCCACGGGCCGGGCGTACCGGACGCTCCAAGCGTATCGGCGCGGCGAGGCGCACGTACCGCCTGGAGTCGCACGAGCTCTCGCCGACTATCTGCGGCGTCGTGCGGTGGTGTTCACTAGGGAGGCCGACGTACTCGAGCGACAGGCCAGAAAGGAGGAGGAGCGATGAGCAGGCATCCCAAGTTGTTTCGTTACTCGGTCGGAGAGCGCGCTAACAGAGTGCTGGTCGCGCAGCGCCGACCGGGGGGCAAGTTCTACGGCCGAGTCTACGACCCGAGCCTCCGCGGAGGGCGAGGCGATTACCGCTGGAGGTCGCTTGGCGACCAGGACGAGGAGAAGGCGAAGAAGTGGGCAGCGGGAGAGCATAAGAAGCTGGTCGAAGGAGCCGAGGAGCTCCGCAGCGGAAGCGTGACGCTGGCCCGCCTCTGCGCGGGGCGGATGGAAGAACGTGGAGACGATGCGCCGGAGCTACCAGAAGGCGAACCTCGAGATGCAGGCTGACGTTCTGTCACGGCGGCGAGAGTATAGGGAGGGCCGTCGATGATCCGCGAACTGCTCGCGCTTCTAATGGGGTTGGGGGGGACGTGGATGATTGCCTTCGGGCTGCGCGTCCGCCTCCCCTACACCGCGAGGGAACGGAGAGAATTCGGCATGGACGACCCTGGAGTCGCGTTCCCTATCCATGCCAAGGAACACCCGAAACTCTTCTGGGCAGGCCTGTCTCTAATCACCGCTGCGGCTGCGCTACAGGCTTGGGCCGTGCTATGCCCCTGAAAACGATCAAACTCGGACAAAACTCGGATAGTGCGCGCGCCGCAAGCAGCGCGGCCCCGCACCGTATCACGATGCAGGGCCGCGTGTTAGACTGGTCGGGGCGACAGGATTTGAACCTGCGACCACCTGAACCCCATTCAGGTGCGCTACCGGGCTGCGCTACGCCCCGACGGAAAGCTGCGAGGATGGCGGCGCATCGGCGCCGCGAAGGGCGGGAAAAAATCTACGCCCGGACCCTGAGTCCTGCAAGCGAGGGCACGTCGCCTCTCACTTGCCGCCGCGGAACGCCTCGATCTGCCGGTCGAGGTCGTCGAGCTCTCGTTTCAGGTCGCGCAAGAGCTCCAGCGTGCGCGCCTCGTCGGATGGAAGCTCGACACCCGTCTCCTTGCCGCGCCGGATGTCCTCGAGCTTCTGGCGGGCTCCCTCGATCGTGAACTTCTCCGTGTAGAGCAGGTGCTTGACCAGCTGGATCAGCTGGATGTCCTTCCGCCGGTACGCCCGGTTGCCGGCCCGGTTCTTGGAGGGGTTCAGGATTCGGAACTGCGACTCCCAGTAGCGCAGCACGTGCGGCTTCAGCTCCGTGATCTCGCACACCTCGCCGATCGAATAGTACTCCTTGGACGCGATCGGCCCGAGGGAACGCGATGCCGCCGTCTGGTTCACGGCCAGGCCCGCTTTCTCGTCGGCACCTCCCCGCCCTCCATCCACCCCGGCATCGGTCATGTCCAGAACTCCGCTTTGGACTCGCGTGACATGAGGTCGCTCAGCGCGCTCGCTGGAGACTTGCCTTTATATAAAATAGCATAAACCTCATTTACAATAGGCATTTCCACCCCTGCCCTTCGAGCCAGGTCATAGGCGCTCTTCGCGGTCCTGACACCCTCGGCCACCTCGCGCATGTCGGCCAGGATGACGCTCAGGGCCAGTCCCCGGCCCAACTCGAGCCCGATCCTGTAGTTCCGGCTCGTGGCGCTGGTGCAGGTCAGAATCAGATCGCCCATGCCGGCCAGGCCCGACAGGGTCAGCGGCTCGGCGCCGAGCGCTCCGCCCAGGCGAAAGATCTCCGCCATGCCGCGCGTGATCAGAGCGGCGCGGCCGTTCGCTCCGGCTCCCAGGCTCTCGGCGGCCCCGGCCGCGATCGCGATCACGTTCTTGAGGGCCCCTCCGAGCTCGGCGCCCACGACGTCCGTCGAGGTGTAGATCCGAAGGCGCGGCCCCGCCAGGTAGCGACGCGCTTCGTCGGCAAGCGCTTCGTCGCGCGCGGCCAGGGTCACGGCCGTGGGACAGCCCGCGCTCACCTCGCGCGCGAAGCTGGGCCCCGAGAGAACACCCAGCCGCGCGTGCAGCGGCGCGGGAAGGACCTGCTCGAAGACCTGCGTCATCCGCAGCAGGGTCTCGTTCTCGATTCCCTTCGTGGCGCTGACGACGATCGCCTCGCGCTCGATCGCCACGGCCGCGCGGGTCGCGACCTCGCGCGTGCCGTGCGAAGGGACCGCCGAGAGCACCAGAGCGGCTCCGCCGAGCGCCTCCGACAGATCGGCGGTCGGGCGCACGGCGGGGTGCAGCGCGGCGTCGGGCAGGTAAGCGACGTTGCGGCGCTCGCGGGCGATCTGCTCCGCCAGCTCGGGGCGGCGGCACCAGAGGCTCACGTCGTGGCCGTTCCCGGCGGCCAGGTTCGCCAGCACGGTCCCCCAGGCGCCCGCACCCAGCACCCCCACGCGTCCCGGAGCCGCCGTCAGACGGACCCCTTGGTCGCCCGCGAGATCGGACGCTCCTCTCCGCGAGCCAGCCGCCGCAGGTTCTCACGGTGCGTCCACCACACGAAGAGGCCGGCCAGCGCCCCGAATCCCACGAGCAGGTCGGCGTCGGGACGGCCGCGTTGCTCGGCGAAGACGAAGAGGGGCAGGCAGACGCCGAGGGCCAGCGAGGCCACGGACACGATCCGGACGGCGAGGACACCGACGAGCCAGACCAGGACCGCGCCCAGCGTGGCCAGCGGGGAAAGCGCCAGGAAGGCGCCCACGGCCGTCGCCACGCCCTTGCCGCCGCGGAAGCCGAGCCACACGGGGAACACGTGCCCGAGGATGGCCGCCAGGGCGCACGCGACCGCCAGCACAGCCGACGGGAGGCCCCCACCGAACGCCGCTGCCGCCGCGCGCGGCAACAAGGCGGCCGCGACGAATCCCTTGGCCACGTCCAGCGCCATGACCGCGGCGGCCGGGAGCAGGCCCAGGGCCCGGTAGACGTTCGTGGCGCCCAGGTTTCCGCTTCCCTCCTGCCGCAGATCGATCCCGCGCAACAGGCGCCCGGCCAGGTAGCTCGTCGGGAACGAGCCGATCAGATAGGCGGCGAGCACGACGCCGACGGCCCCGATCGGAAGGGCCACCTCAACGCCCGGCGCGCGCCGCGCGCCGCCCTGCGTCCGCACGATAGATGAAGCGCAGCGGCACGCCCGCGAAGCCCCACGCCTCGCGCATGCCTCTTTCCACGAAGCGGCGGTAGCTCTCGGCGATCCCTTCCGGATCGTTCGTGAAGAGCACGAAGGTCGGCGGCTCCACGGACACCTGGTTCGCGTAGAGCAGGCGCACCGCCCGCCCGCGGTGGGAGGGCGGAGGCGTGCGCCGGACGAGCTCGCCCAGCACGCGGTTCACTTCGGCGGTGGGAATCCGGCGCCGGCGCGTCTCCCCCACCTCCAGCGCCGTCTCGAGCGCCTTCTCCACGCGCCGCCCCGTGAGCGCGGACAGGAAGACGAGGGGTGCGAAGGCGAGGCTCGGCGCGGCTTCGCAAAACGCGCGCGCGTAGGCCTCCGCGGTCCCGGTCTCGGCCTCGACCAAATCCCACTTGTTGACTCCCACGACGAGCCCCTTCCCCCGTTCGGCCACGAGGTTGAGCACGCGCAGGTCCTGGCGCGAGAGCGGCTCGGTCCCGTCGAGCAGGATCACCGAGACATCCGAGCGTTCCAGGGCGGCGAGGGTCCGCAGGTACGTGTAGTACTCGATCCCCGACTCGCGCGGGGCGCTCTTGCGCAGGCCGGCCGTGTCGATGAGCAGGATCTCGCGCCCCTGCCACAACAGGCGCGTGTCCACCGAGTCGCGGGTGGTCCCGGCCTCCGGTGAGACGATCACGCGCTCCTCGCCCAGCAGCCGGTTCACGAAGCTCGACTTCCCGACGTTCGGCTTGCCCAGGACCGCGATCCGGATCGCGGCCGACGGCTCGCCGTCGTCGCCGGGCGGGAGCAGCTCCACCAGCCGGTCCAGGAGGTCGCCGGTCCCCAGTCCCTGCAGGGCCGAAACCGGCAGCGGGTCGCCCAGGCCGAGCGCGTGCAGCTCGGCCGCCTGTGCCGCGTCGCCGGGCCGCTCCAGCTTGTTGGCGAGGAGAAGCACTTTGCGGCTCTCGGGACGCAGCCGGCGCGCAATGTCCTCGTCGACGGCCGTGATCTCCGCCCGAGCGTCCAGCACGAACAGGATCGCGTCCGCGGCGCCGATCGCGGCTTCGACCTGGTGGGCGATCTCGCGCTCGAGAGGCTCGTGCGTGTCGGGAACGAGACCGCCCGTGTCCACGATCTGAAACACGCGCCCGTTCCAGTCGGTAGTCGCGACGATGCGGTCCCGCGTGACTCCGGGAACATCGTCCACGATCGCCGTGCGGCGACCGACGAGCCGGTTGAAGAGCGTGGACTTTCCGACGTTCGGCCGTCCGACGATGGCCACGAGCGGCAGCGCCATGACGTCCTCAGCCCGCGGTGACGAGGGCCAGTCGCGAGCGCTGGGAGCGGCGGCGGGGAGCCGGAGTGGCGGCGGCCGCCTCGTTGAGCTCCTCGACGACGTACCGGGAAGCGAGGATGGGCGTCTCGAGCGCCCGGGCCAGCTCCTCCTGCGACACGTCATCGAGAAGGCGACCGTCGATGTTGAGGCAATCACGGGGGTAGAGCGTCACGTCGGCGCCCACGGCGCGCGCGGCTTCGAGCAGGTCGCGTCCCGCCAGCAGGCCCGCGCAGGTCACGCTCGCGCCGAAGAGCCGGTTCTCGACCTCGACCACGGCGGGCCGCCAGCCCCGCGTCCGCAGGGCCGGGACGACGGCGCGCTCCAGCACGGGCCCCATGAGACGGCCGGTCAGGAGCGCCACCCGGCGCCCTCGGCCGCGGACCAGGCCCGGCAGCGCGCTTGCGAACTCCTCGAGGAACAGGCGTGTCATCCCAACTCCGTTCTCGACAAGCTCGAAATCGCCGTAGGCTTCCGCGGGGGGCAGCTCTCCGCCGGCTTGCAGATGGAACTCGTCCGCGAGACTGATCTTGGCGGCCTCCGACGGGTCGAGCCGCGCGCGGTAGGCCTCGACCGCGGTCACCACCCGGGTCGCGTAGCCCGCGGTGACCGCCGCCACGCCGGGGAGGAGTTGCCGGTGCGCCGTCAGCCCGACAGGGACCACCGAGATCGAGAGCAGCGCTTGCCCCAGCGGCAGCAGATCGTCGAACGTGCGCAGCAACACGGGGCCGTCGTTGATCCCCGGGCAGAGCACGACCTGGGTGTGGAAGGCGATGCCGCCCGCCCCCAATCGCGTCAGGTTGGGCAGGAGCTCGCCCGCCCTGGGGTTCTTGAGGATCCGCTCGCGAACGGCGGGGTCGGTGGCGTGGACGGAGATGTAGAGCGGGGTCAGGCGGTAGCGCAGGATGCGCTGGAAGTCCCGCTCCTTCAGGTTCGTCGTGGTGACGAAATTCCCGTACAGGAAAGAGTAGCGGTAGTCTTCGTCCTTGACGTAGAGCGACCGGCGCAGGCCTTTCGGCATCTGGTCGATGAAGCAGAAGTCGCACTTGTTCGTGCAACGTTTGATGGCCGGCGGCTCGAGCAGGACCCCGAAGTCATGCTCCAGGTCGCGCTCCACCCGCAGGACCTTCCGCACGGGGATCGCGCCGCGGCACAGGATCTCGAGCGTGAAGGCCGGCTCGGCAGAGAGGAAGTTCCAGTCGAGGAAGTCTTCCAACGGCTCGCCGTCGAGGGCGACCAGCTGGTCGCCGGCCGCGAGCCCGAGGCCGGCGGCCGGCGAGCCCGACACGACCTCACGCAGCGTGATCACGGCGTCTCCTCGTCGTCTGCGTATGCGCGCGGGCCGATCTCGCCGTGGCCGACCGGCGCCCCGCTCGAGCCGATCGCCGGTTCGGGGCCCAGGTAGTACGTCGACGAGGCGTAGATCGACACCAGCCTTCCCAGCAGAAGCTTGAGCGCCACTGCCATCGGGACGGCGATCAGAAGGCCGATCGGGCCGAAGAAGAACGAGAAGAAGACGATCGAGAGCATCACCCAGACCGGGTGCAGCCCGACACTCTTCCCCACGATGCGGGGGGAGATGATGTTCTCGAGCACCTGCTCGACCGCGAAGACCCCCACGACCTTGAGCAGATCTACCGCCACGTTCCCCGACACGAGCGCGATCAGGACCGCCGGGGTCACGGTCAGGACCATCCCCAGATAGGGCACGATGTTGAAGACGCCGGCGATCACGCCCAGCAACAGCGCGTACGGGAAGCCGACGATCCAGAAGCCGACCCCGATGATGGCGCCGACGATGATCGAGACCAGGAGCTGGCTCCGCAGGAACTTGCCGAGCAGCACGTCGAACTCGCTGAAGAACCGGGCCGCGCCGGAGCGCTGCGGCACCGGGATCAGCCGGGACACCGCGCCGACGATGGCATCGAAGTCGCGGGCCACGAAGAAGGTCACGATGGGAGTGACGAGAATGAAGGAGACGACCTGCAGGGCGATGCCGATCCCCTTCCCGACGCCCGCCGCACCCGTCAGCAGGTAGCGCCGGATCGCCTCCTGCCGCGCGGCCAGAAAGGGCCCCAGGTCCCGGGTGTCGATGTTCAGGATGTCGCCCAGGTTCGTGCGGCTCACCCCCGGGATGGGCATGCGGGAGACCTTGTCGAGGAGCGCGCGCGCCCACTCGATGGCGCCCGTCAGGAAGTCGGGGATCCTTCTGACGAAGGTGGCGATCTGCGCGCTCAGGACAGGACCCAGCACGATGCCCGCCACAACCGCGATCAGCAGGAACGTCCCGAGCACGACTCCCGTCGCCGCGGAACGTCCCAATCCCCGCCGTTCGACCCGCGTCACGACCGGGTTGAGGATGTAGGCCAGGACGAAGGCCAGGACAAAGGGCGTCAGAATCCAGCCCAACGACCGCACCAGCCAGAGCGCCGTCAGCACGCCCAGCGAGATGACGATACGGCCGTAGACCTTCGTGCCGTAGAACGGCGAAAGCAGGTAGACCAGCAGGCCGAAGATCAGCAGCGGCGAGAGCAGCGGGCTCAAGGTCCACAGGAACAGGACCAGCAGGAGCCCCCAGGCGAGCAGGAGGAAATAGAACTTGCGCTCTGCGAGGTGGGCGCCGTTCACCGGGGGGCTCTCTATGATCGGAAAGAAAGGAGCTGCCGAGAAATGAGTTCAGCCGATCTTAGGCAACTGATTGATACGAGTCAAGCTGAACCCGATCACCTGCCGCCCGGCGGAGATGTCCGAAACGCGAATCGCCGGAAATCGAGCATCCGGCGATTCGGGGTGCTGGACCCGGCTGGCCCGTGCGCCGGGCTGCGATGTGGAGCGGGCGACCGGACTCGAACCGGCGACGTCCAGCTTGGGACGCTGGCATTCTACCACTGAATTACGCCCGCTCGCGAAAACTCCCCTCAAGTCCGCGCGGGAGCGCGCCCCGCCGGTCCGAGGGCTTTGCCGGAGGACCGGCCATGCCCCTCGCGCAACCCCGCATCCGATCTACGGAGTCGTCCCTCCACCCTTCTTCAGCTCCTCGGACTTCGCGAACTCGGCCATCGCCTCGTCCTTACGCCCGGCCTCGCGGAAGGCATACCCCAGGTACTCGTGCGCGGTCGCGGCCGTCTCGTTGTCGGGCTTGCTCGCCAGCAGGGTCTGGAGCACGCTGATCGCCTCGTCGTACTTCTTCACCTGGATCAGCGTCAGCCCCAGGTTCTCGCGCGAGTACTGTGCCACCTGAACCGACTCGGGGTCCGACGAGTCCACCAGCTCCAGCGCCTTCTTGAACGCGGTCTCGGCCTTGTCGTACTCCTTGCCCTTCAGGGCGGCCAGGCCGGCGTTGTGATAGTCCTGCTGGGTGGCCGTCTCGGAGCCGGCCACCTGGCCCAGGACGTCGCGCATCCTGGCTTCATCGCCCTGCTCCTGGTAGACGGCGGCCAGGTTGTTGAGAATCGCCGCGTCGTCCGGCTTCTTCGCCAGGTACGCTTTGTAGGTCGCCTCGGCGAGCTGGTAGTTCTCCTTGGCCTTCGGACCGTCGCCCTTGGCCTTGGCGTCGCGCGCGATCTGGTGGTAGGCGATCCCGAGATTGTAGCTGAGCGTCTGGTTGTCGGGCTGGAGCTCGGCGGCTTTCTTGTAGACCTCGGCGGCCTCTTCCCACTTGTCCTGCTTCAGGTAGACCGTGCCGAGGTTGATGTAGGCCTCGGGTCCCGCGGGGTTGATCTCGATGGCCTGCTTGAGCAGCGTCTCGGCCTTGGCGTAGTCGCCGGCGTCGGCGGCCTTGGCCGCCGAGTTCACGAGCGGCGCCCAGATCGCCTTGACCGCCGCGTCGATCTTGCCCTTGAGCTCGGTGTCCTCGGGATCCGCCAGCTCGTTCGCCTTCCCGAACGCCTTCGCGGCCTCTTCGGTGTCGCGGCTCGTGCCCTGAGCGTAGACCACGCCCAGCCAGTACCAGAGCATGGGGCTGTTCGGGAACTGGACGAGCGCCTCTTCCTTGAGGAAACGCTCCGCGTCGTCCCACTTCTTGGCCGAGATGCGCACCTCGGCGCCGTGTACCATCGGCGCGTCGGACTGCTGTGCCGCGGCCGGGGTGGCGGCGGCCCCCAACCGGCCCAAAATCAAGAGGAACGCGATCGCGACGAAACGACTCATGCAGCCTCCTGAAGGAATCCACGCGAAACGGCCGGCGTCCCCCTGGACGCGGCCTGCGAAGCCCGGCGAGTCGGGCCCCTCCTATACCGTCACCGTCGGGAAAAGGTTTCTCACATTACTCGATTCGACGGCTCTCCGCCACGCCCGCCGCCGCCTCCGCCGCCACGCGCGCGAGCACCTCGCGCAGGGGCAGTCGCCGCGCGGCGGCGATGCGCCGGCAGTCCTCGTATTCCGGCCGCAGCTCGGTGCGCCCGTCCGCGCCGAGGACGCGCTTGACCCGCACCGGACCGAGCGACGTGGCTACGCTCTCGAGGCTGCGCTCCAGGGCGCGACGCTGCACGATCCAGCTGCGGACGCCGATCGTGGTCGTCTCCCGGAACAGCACATCCGTCAGCGTCGCGGCCGTTCGCTCATCCGCCAGACAGGTGACGAGCGTGCCGGGACGGCCCTTCTTCATCGCGATCGCCGTGCAGAAGACGTCGCGAGCGCCGGCGGCGAACAGCTGCTCCTCGAGCCAGCCGTAGAGCTGCGGGTTCATGTCGTCGATCTGCGTCTCGAGCGTGACCAGCCGCTCGAGCTGACCCGGCCCCGCTCCGCGTTCGACCGCTTCGCCGAGCATCACGCGCAGGCAGTTGGGAGGGTCCGACTCGTCGCGGCTCCCCGCGCCGTAGCCGGTGCGTGCCACGGTGAGCTCGGGGGGCCCGCCGGGGGGCTCGGCCAGCGTGGTCACGAGGGCGGCGCCGGTAGGCGTGGTGAGCTCCGCCTGCACGTCGAGGGGCTCGAGCCGCCACCCCTGGACCAGGAACGCCACGGCGGGAGCGGGAACCGGGAGCCGGCCGTGCTCCGTCCGAACGTAGCCGGTCCCCGTGCGAAACGGCGAAGCCGCGACGCGGTCGACCCCCAGCAGACGCAGGCCCGCGACCGCGCCGCAGACATCCAGGACGGCATCGAGGGCGCCCACCTCGTGGAAGTGCACTTCCTCGGGAGCGATCCCGTGGACCCGCGCCTCGGCCTCGGCCAGGCGTCGGAACACGTCCACGCTGCGCCGCGCCACCTCGGGGGGGAACCCGGCCTCGCCGATCAGGGCTTCGATCTGGGGGAGGTGCCGATGTCGAGCCGTATCCTCGAAGCGCCATGCGGCCAGCGTCGCCGCGAGGGCGCCGCGGCGCACGCGCTCGACCCGCAGGTCGAAGGAGCCGATCGGCAGGCCTCGCAAGCTCTCGAGCAGGGCCTCGCGCTCGAGACCGGCGTCGAGAAGGCTGCCCAGGATCATGTCCCCGGAGACGCCCGAGAACATGTCGAAGTAGGCGATCACGCCCCCGTCGCCGCCGCCCCGGCCACGGGCACCTCGCTCCCGTCACCCGTCAGGCCGACCCTCGCGGGAGCGGTCGGCCGCGCCCGGGCTTCCGGGGCCTTCTCCTCGCCCGCCGCCGCGTACTTGGCGCCCCCGGCCGTGTGCATCAGGACCACCGTCTCGTCGGAGTCCAACCGCCCCTCCCAGACCAGCCGTGCCAGCCCCGCCGCCGCGACGCCGCTCTCGGGCGAGGCGTGCAGTCCTTCCGACCCCAGCAGGCGCTCACCCTCGGCGATCGCCTCCTCGGGCACCGCGAGTGCTGCGCCACCGGAGGCGCGCAGCACGTTCAGAATCAAGAAGTCGGCCCGGGACTGGGGGACGCGCAGGCCGAGCGCGCGCGTGGCCGGCGCGCTCCAGGGTGGGGCCGTGTCGCCTCCCTCCTCGAACGCGCGCACGAGCGGGGCGCAGCCTTCGGCCTGGACCGCGAACATGCGCGGGCGCTGGGAGCCGACCCATCCCAGCGCTTCCATCTCGTCGAAGGCCTTCCAGAGCCCCACGAGCCCGGTCCCACCGCCGGCCGGATAGATGACGGCGTCCGGCAGACGCCCCAGAGTCTCCACGATCTCGAAGCCCATCGTCTTCTTCCCCTCCACGCGGTAGGGCTCCTTGAATGTGGACAGGTCGTACCAGCGCTCGCTCAGGGCGGCCCGCGCCATCTCCCGGGCCGCCTCGGCGATGGACGCACCCGCGCGCTGGACGACGGCGCCCACCGCGCGGGCCTCGGCCTCGAAAGCCGGAGGCGTGTCCACCGGCAGGTAGACGTGGGCCTCGAGGCCCGCGAGGGCGGCGTAGGCGGCCGCCGCTCCGCCCGCGTTGCCCGCGCTCGGCAGGCAGACGGCCCGCGCCCCGAGGGAGCGAGCCTTCGAGACGGCCACGGCCATGCCGCGCGCCTTGAACGAGCCCGTCGGGTTCTGCGACTCGTCCTTGACGAGCAGCCTCCGCAGCCCGAGGCGCGCGCCCAGGTGACGCGCGTGGAGGAGGGGGCTGCCGCCCTCTCCCAGCGTGAGAGACTCCTCGTCGAGGTCCAGGGGGAGGAGCTCGCGGAAGCGCCAGATCGTCGGCGGGCGCTCGCGCAGGGCGTCGCGGGTCAGCGTCTGGCGCGCCGCCTCGACGTCGTAGCGCGCAAGGAGCGGCGCTCCGCAGGAGCAGAGGTGATTCACCTCACGGTGCGAGGCCTGAGCGCCGCAGCGGCTGCAGGCGAGATGACTGATCATGGTTCCCCCGTTCCCCGCTCCCGAAGCGTGGCGACGGCCTGGGCACAGATGCCCTCGCCGCGCCCGATCGCACCCAGGCCCTCGGCCGTGGTGGCCTTGACGTTCACGCGCGCCGCCGGAATGCCGAGCGCGGCCGCGATCCGGGCACGCATGGCCGGAACGTGCGGCGCGACGCGCGGCGCTTCGGCCACGATGCAGCAGTCCACGAACAGGACCTCGAAGTGCGGCGCGACCGCCTCCCTGACGCGCTCCAGCAACCCGATGCTGTCGGCCCCGGCCCAGCGCGGGTCCCCGGCCGGGAAGCGGTGACCGATGTCCGGCTCGCCCGCCGCGCCGAGCACCGCGTCCATGACCGCGTGCACGAGCACGTCGCCGTCCGAGTGACCGGCCGGGCCGCGGTCGGACTCGATCCGAACCCCGCCCAGCACACAGGGCCGACCGCGCTCCAGTCGGTGCACGTCGTAGCCGATGCCCGTGCGCGGCGCGCGGCCGATCTCCCGGGCAGCGCCTTCGCGGGCCGCGATCAGGGCCTCGGCCAGCTCCCAGTCCGCCGGCGACGTGAGCTTCAGGTTCGTGGCCTCCCCCTCCAGCGAAACCACGGCCAGACCGAAGGCTTCGAGCAACGCGGCGTCGTCGGTGGCCCGCACGCCCTCCGTCCGGGCGCGCGCGTGGGCTTCGCGCAGCAGACGGCCCGGGAACCCCTGCGGCGTCTGCGCCGCGAAAAGACCGCCGCGCGCGACCGTGGAGAGCCAGCCTCCATCCAGACGCTTGAGGGTGTCCGCCACCGGAACGACGGGGACGACCGACTCCCCCGCGAGGGCGGCCTCGGCCACGCGTTGGGCGAGCTCACGGGTGACGAGCGGGCGGGCGGCGTCGTGAACGAGCACCGCTTCGGTCTCCCCCAGCGCCTCGAGCCCCAGCCGCACCGACTCCTGGCGGCTCGAGCCGCCCGCGACCATCTCGACACCCTTCCCGGGCGCCTCGACCTCGAGCAGAGCCCGCCCGCGCGCCAACTCCTCGCCCGGCAGCACGACCACGGCGCGCGCCAGGCCCGGCAGCGTCAGGAACGGACGCAGGGCGCGTACGAACACCGGCACGCCGCCCAGCAGCGCGAACTGCTTCTTCGCGCCCCCCATCCGGACTCCGCCGCCGCCCGCCGCCAGAACGATCCCCAGGGACGGCTCCGACGCCGGCTTACCCCTCATCGCCCGCCGAGCGGGCCGGGGCCCACGCTCTCGGAGGCGGGCATGTGGCGCGGGTCGGGGTCGGGTGGGCGGGTCACGTCGACCCGCGCCACCTGGCTCACGTGCGACACGGGATCCCCGTCGACGACCGCCGTCGGCGGCGGATCGGATGTGGCGCTCAGGCTTTCAGGACGGCCCACCTCGGGGCCCGGCGCGAGATCGCGGCGCGTCCCGAAGATCAGCGTGCCGGCCCGCGTCTGGTGAATCCCCGTGACCACGATGCGAACCGTGCGCCCGAGCTCTTCGCGGCCGTTCTCGACGACCACCATGTTGCCGTCCTCGAGGTACCCCACTGCCTGGTCCCGCTCCTTGCCGGGCTTTACGAGCTTCACGACGAGCTCCGCCCCCTGCACGATGTCGGGCTTGAGCAGATCGGCGAGCCCGTTCAGGTCCACTGCCGGGATGCCGCGTCGCGCGGCCTCGGCCAGGAGCTCACCGTTCTGGGTGACGACCCGCGTGTCGGGCTGCTGCGCGAACTCGAGCAAGCCTTCGACCTCGCCGCGCGCGATGTCGATCTCGCGGATGCGGACCGCGCGGTTCGGGATCTGCTGCAGCGCGCGCAGGTTCTCGAGACCGCGCTCACCGCGAAAGTGCTCCAGCGGGTTGCGCGAGGCGGCCATCGTATGCAGGCCGTCCACGACGTAGCGCGGGATGACGAGCTCCCCGGCCAGAAGCGGAGACTGGGCGAGGCGCAGCACGCGACCGTCCACGAGCGTCTTCTCGCCCAGCAGATAGCGCGTGCGCGGCGCGAGATCCTCTTCCATGCCCTGCCGCTGGGCCGCGTCGCGGGCGACGACATGGCCCGCGACCAGCCCCAGGTAGCCCAGCATGCACAGGAACAAGAGGCCCACCGCGCTGGCGAGATAGGCCTGGTTGCGGGCGAACAAGGCGACCAGCGGGAGCTCGTCGATCGCGGCCAGCGTGGCCATCCCGATCAGGAGCCCGAGCAACAGGCCGCCGCCTCCGGCGAGCGTCTGGCGGGCCGCAATCGTGCTCCTCCGCAGGCGCACCTCGAGCAGGAAGCTCGCCAGCAACACGAGGAGCCCGGCAACCACCAGCACCACGCCGTGCGGCAGAGGCTCCAGGTAGAGCAGGGTCGCCCCCGAGCCGAGGACGAGCAGCACGTAAAGGACGCGGACGAATCGCACGGCCACCCCTTAGCCGGCGCCGACCGGACGCGCAAGGCTTTCGGCGGCCTCCGCCTCCGAGCCGCGCGGGCGCGCAGCGCGCCGGTCGCCGCCCGGGGCGGGCGCAGGGAAGGAGAGCCGCAGCGCCGACGAGAGGTCGGGGGCCTGGACGACGCGCAGCCCGGCCGCGCGCGCGGCCACCCGTTCGCCGGCAGCCGGGACGACGGCACCCCGGAAGCCAAGCCGCGCGGCTTCCTCGAGACGCCGGCCCAGACGCGGCACGCCTCGCAGCTCGCCGCCCAGGCCGAGCTCGCCGAGGAAGATCCATCCCGGTCGCGTCGCGCGGTCGGCGTGGGAGCCGGCGAGTGCCACGGCGAGCGCCAAGTCCGCCACCGGCTCTCGCAGGCCCAGCCCGCCCACGGCTTTCACGAACACGTCCGAAGCGCCGAGGCCGAGCCCCGCGCGCCGCTCCAGGACGGCGAGCAGCAGCGCCAGCCTCCGCGCGTCCAGCCCCTGCGCGACGCGCTGGGGCGTGCCGTAGGCACTCCGGGCGACCAGCGCCTGGACCTCGACGAAGAGCGGCTGGCTGCCTTCGAGGAGGCAGGTCACGGCACAGCCCGAGGGGCCCTCGGCCCCGGGGGCCTGGGTCAGGAACGTGCGCGCGGGGTCGGCGACGATCTCGAGGCCCGCCCCGGTCATGGCGAACACGGCCACCTCGGCTGTCGGCCCGAAACGGTTCTTGGAGCAGCGCAGAATGCGCAGATCGCGCTGGGCGTCGCCCTCGAACTCGAGCACCACGTCCACCATGTGCTCCACCGTCTTGGGCCCGGCCAGACCGCCCTCCTTCGTCACGTGGCTCACGAGAACCACCGCCGTCCCTTTCGCGCGCGCGGCCTCCGCGATCCGCGCCGCGCATTCCCGCACCTGCCCCACGCTTCCCGGGCCGCCGGCCAGGGCCTCGCCGCGCAGGAGCTGGATCGAGTCCACGATCGCGAAGGCGTAGGAGCCGGCCTCCAGCGCCTCGAGCAAGGTCTCGAGCGAGGCGGCGCCGAGCACGTCCAATCGCGGCGCCTGCAGCCCGAGGCGGCCCGCGCGCGCGTCGATCTGGTCGGGACCCTCTTCGGCCGCGAGGTAGAGTCCAGGCCGCTCGGCCGCGAGACGCGCGGCGACCTGGAGCAGCAGCGTGGACTTCCCGATCCCCGGGTCGCCACCGATCAGGCAGGTGCCGCCGGCCACGAGCCCGCCGCCCAGCAGCCGGTCCACCTCGGGGAAGCCCGTCGGCAGGCGGGCTTCCGCGGCGGCCTGGGCCCGACCCAGAGGACGTGCTTCGACCGGCTCGCGCGTCGCGGCGGCGCGTCCGCGCGTCGGGGGGGCGTTCTCTTCGACGAGGCTGTTCCACGCGCCGCAGGCGGGGCAGCGCCCGGCCCAGCGGGGTTGGGACGTGCCGCACTCGACGCACGAGTAGAGGGTGCGGGGAGGGCGGTTCAAGGGCCGCCGGATCCGCGCGAGTCGCGACGCAAGGACATAGCTCAGAACTCGGTCCGGCCGGAGTAGCTCTCGAAGCGCGTGAAGGGGCGATTGAAGACGAGCTTCATCGAGCCCGTGGGGCCGTTCCGGTGCTTGGCTACGATCAGATCCATCACCAGGGTCGTCTGGTCCAGCGGCGTCTCGAATCCCCCGCGCTCCGATTTTCCGCCGTCTTGCTCCTGATACAGGAACAGGACCAGGTCTGAATCCTGCTCGATGCTCCCGCTGTTGTGGGACACGATGCCGTCCGCAAGCCACGAAGCTGGCCCTGGAACCGTCAGGTCGTAGACGTCTTCCTCGCCGCAGGCGACGACACTTACGACGCGATCCCAGAAGAGATCGCTGGTCGCCTCGCGCTCGAGGTCCTCATCGCCGAGAATCTCCGCGTACTGCTGCACGTGCCCTCGAGACGGCGCGAACATGAAGTGCGAAGCCCCCCCATAGGCCGTCCCGCGTAGGGCGACCATCCGGCGCTGTGAGATGCCCGCCGTGGCCATACGAGACCGGATCCGGGTGAACACCTGAGGCGGGAGGGTATCCGTATTCGTATTCGGTCGCACAGAAGGCACCCGTTTCTCGAATGACCGCTGCCCGAACACCCCCAGGTAACGAAGCCAGCGATTCACCCCCGCCGGCCGCCAACGATTGCCGTTGCCGCTGATGAGGAGCTGGTGCCAGTTGCCTCGTCCGGCATAGCGTTTCACATCGGCACCGAAAGCGTGGCTGGCCGAATCGGCTACCGCCCGACTGTTCTCTTCGGACGCCGTGGTGTACCGCATCGGCTGATGCTTGAGGTAGCTCCCATCTCCGATCAGGTGGGCCAGGAGGATCAGATGTTCCCCCGGCCAGCGGTCCGGCGCGAGAGGCTCCGGAGCGTGTCGTGCGATCGCCACGCGTTCGCCGAGGCCGATCGCCTCGAGCCTCTTCCATCCATCCCCCGTGAGAAGCCTGTGCCGAGCGGTCGCGCGCATCCGTCGTCCACTGGCGAGTCGCACCTCGAAAACCGGACGCCGGCCGACGCGCCAGACGCGATCGGCCCTGGCGCGAACGATGCGCCCGCCGGCGCCGATCGCGTAGACGTCGGGCGTCCGTCCCTCGAGCTCGGCGATCGGAGCCCGTCGACCGTCTGTGAGAACGACCAACGTGTCGCCCGTCACGCACTCCCTCAGATCCGAGAGCCGGGGCGGCCCCGGGTGCTGCTCCGCGGCGCGCGAGAGCTGGGAGAGCGCCAGCACGGGAACGTTCAGCTCCTTCGCCAGCGCTTTCAGAGCCCGCGAGATGACCGTGATCTCCTGCTGGCGGTTCTCGGCGCGCCGGAAGCCCGGGCCCACCTCCATCAGCTGCAGGTAGTCCACGACGATGAGCCCGAGGTCCACCTCGCTCTTGAGCCGTCGCGCCTTGGCGCGCATCTCGAGCACGGAGATGCTCGGCGTGTCGTCGATGTAGAGCTTGGCGTTGTAGAGCCGATTCACGACGTCGATGATGTACTTGAATCGCTCCGGCCGCTTCCACTCGAAGCGCAGCTTCTTGGAATCCACCCGGGCTTCGGAGCAGAGCATGCGCTGCACGAGCTGATCGCGCGACATCTCGAGCGAGAAGACCGCGACCGGGAACGGATGCTCGAGCGAGGCGTGCATGGCGACGTTGAGCGCCAGCGAGGTCTTGCCCGACCCCGGCCGGCCCGCGACGATGATCAGGTCCGAGAGCTGGAACCCGGCCGTCAGGCGATCCAGGTCGCGGAAGCCCGACGGCACGCCCGTCACCTCGTCGGGGTTCTGACTGATCCGGTCGAGCAGCTCGACCGTCTGGTGCAGCAGCGGCTTGATGTGGACGAATCCGGGGCGCAGGCGCCGCTCCGCGATCTCGAAGATCCGCTTCTCGGCCCGGTCCAGCAGGCTGTCCGGCTCGTCCGCCCGCTCGTAGACGTCCCCGACGATCTCGGTGCCCACGGCGATGAGCCGCCGCTTGATCGCGTACTCGAGAACGATGCGCGCGTGGTATTCGACGTTGGCCGTGGTGGGGACCGCGGACACGAGCTCCGCCAGGTACTCCTCTCCCCCGGCGCGATCCAGCTCCGCGTGTCGGCGCAGGTCGTCGCGCAGGGTGACGGGATCGACGGCCTGGCGGGCATCGTAGAGACGCAGAACCGAGCGGAAGAGAGTCCGGTGGTGATCGTGGTAGAAGTCCTCTTCGCGCAGGCCCGTCTCGAGGGCACGCCCGATGGCCGCGGCGTCGAGCAACATCGCCCCCAGCACGGCGGCCTCGGCCTCCGCGGACTGCGGGACGACCCGGCCTTGAGGAGCCTCGAGTCCGACGGGAAGGCCCGAGACGTTCATGCTCCGAGCTCCAGCTGCGGCGCCGCCGCCGGCTCGGGCGGCTTCGATCCGGCGGCGGAGCTCGGCACCGCGGCGCGCCGAGCGAGCCCTTCGTCGTAGACTCGCCGCAGGAGCTGCACGTCCTCCCAGGTCGGGCGCTTGTACTCGGGGTTCCGGAGGAGCGCGGCGGGGTGATAGGTGGGAATCACCGGAATGCCCTGGTGCAGGTGCACGCGTCCGCGAAGCTTCGAGATCGGGATCGCGATCCCCAACAGGGAGTGTGTGGCCGAGGCGCCGAGCGTCAGGATCACGACCGGGTCCACCATCTCGAGCTGCGCCCGGAGGTAGGGGGCGCAGGCCGTGGCCTCGTCCGGCAATGGCGCGCGGTTCCGGGGCGGCCGGCACTTCACGATGTTCGTGATGAAGACCTGGTCGCGCTCGAAGCCCACCGATTTCAGGATCTTCGTGAGGAGCTGGCCGGCCGGGCCGACGAACGCCTCGGCCTGCCTGTCTTCCTGCTCACCGGGGCCCTCGCCCAGGATGAACAGGCGCGTGTGGCGCGTGCCGCTGCCGAAGACGGCATGGGTGCGGGTCTCGCAGAGGCGGCAGAGCGTGCAGACCGAGACCCTGGCCTCGAGCTCGCGCCAGCGGCGATCGACCTCGGCGTCGGCGGCATCCGGGGCACCGACCTCGCCAGCGGTGTCCGGGGCACCGACCTCGATATCGGTGGCATCCGGGGCGCCGCCCGTGGCGTCGGCACTCGCCGCCCGGGGGCGGGACGGCTCGTCCACGAAGAAGAGCGTCTTCTCCCCGAAGGACTGGATCCGGGAGAGCTTGCCGATGAGGAGCTCGCGCGGACCGGGCATTTTAACAGAAAAGCGGACTGCGCGAGGGGCGGGGCGGCTCCTCGGGCAGAGCCCTCGGCGCCGCAGTGAACACGGTATCCCACCGGTTGGAAGAGAGATTTCGGGAGCTTTCCATAGGTCTTCGCACGCGCGGGCTTCGAAATGGAGGGATGTGCGCGAGCGTTCGGAGCGCCGCGCGCGGCCGAGCGGCGATCGCGCCCGGCTTCAGACCCGAACGGTCGGCTGGGACCGCCGCGCGGCGAAAAGATCCCAGAGCCGGGCGGCGAGCTCCGCCTTCTCCAGGACCGGGAATTCCACGCGCTCGCCGTCCCTCCCCAGCGCGAGGACCCGGTTCGTGCGCTCGCCGAAGCCGGCGCCGGGCTCGGAAGGATCGTTGGCCACGATCCAGTCGAGCCCCTTGCCGGCGAGCTTCGCCCGGGCGTTCTCCTCGAGGCGCTCGGTCTCGAGCGCGAACCCGACCAGCAGAGATCCCTCGTCGCGACGGAGACCGACCTCCTGCAAGATATCCTCGGTCCGCTCGAGCGGTAGGCTCCACGCGGCCTCGCCCTTCTTGATCTTGGAGGACGCGGGACTCGCGACCCGATAGTCACCCACGGCCGCCGCCATGATCACCGCATCCTGGCCGGCGAAGTGTTCGAGCACCGCCGAGCGCATCTCACCGTGCGTCGTGACCCGGATCACGGATACGGCGGGCGGCGCCACGAGGTGGGTGGGACCCGAGATCAGCAAGACTCGCGCCCCGCGCCGGGCCGCCTCCGCGGCGAGGGCGTAGCCCATGGCACCCGTGGAGGGATTCGAGAGGAAGCGCACCGGGTCGATCGCCTCTCGCGTGGGACCCGCCGTGACGAGCACCTTCCAGCCCTCCAGGCCGGCCCCACGGCTGGCCAGGGCCTCGATCGCCGCGCAGATCCGATCGGTGGCCGGCAGCCGCCCTTCCCCCACGTCCCCACACGCCAGGTCCCCCGCGTCGGGCTCGACGACCTCCACCCCTCGGGCGCGCAGCCGCGCCAGGTTTTCGCGCAGGGCCACCTGGCCGTACATCGTCGCGTTCATGGCCGGGAACAAGACCACGCGGGCGTCGGTGGCCGCCAGCGCGGTCGTGAGCAGGTCGTCGGCGACGCCGGCGGCCAGCTTGCCGATCAGGTTGTAGCTCGCGGGCACGACCGCGAGCACGTCGATGTCTCGGGCGAAGAACAGGTGGGGATAGCGGGCATAGGGGCCCGTGAGGCCGCGGGTCTCGAAGGTGGAGGTCCCGACCGGCTCGCCGGAGAGCGCCTCGAAGAGCTCGGGGCCCACGAACCGGCGGGCGTTCTCGGTGAGCACGGCGCGCACGCGGAAACCCCTGCGGCGCAGCTCCCGCAGGACGTCGCAGGCCCGGTAGGCCGCCACACCCGAGGTCACCCCCAGGGTCACGCCCCCGCGCACGACTCGTCGCTCCGGCATGGCCGCCTATCCGATGCGCTTCTGCTTTTCCTTGATTTCGTACCGGAGCCGGTCCTCGGCCAGCTCCTCGACGGCGCGGGTGGTGTACTTCTTCTTCCACTCCTTGCCGCCCACCTTCGGCAGCTCGTTGAGCTTGCGGGCATACGTGGCAGCCACCATGACCCCCACGTACTTGCTTCCCGTATGGCGGGCGATCTGCCCCGGCGTAAAGACCTTCATGCGCGCTTTCCTCCTCCGGCGGCGGTTCCGAACGCCGTCTCGATCCAGGGTTTCCAGTTGGCGATCCGCGTGCGTCGCTGCTCCTCGGCCCGCAGGATGTGCTCGAAGAGCGCGATGGTCTCCTCCAGATCCTCGTTGGTGAGAACGTACTGATAGTGCCGCGCACGCGGGATCTCCCGCGCCGCTTCTTCGACCCGCGCTCGCAGCGACGCCTCGTCCTCGGTGCCGCGCCCGCGCAGGCGCTCCGCGATGGCGTCCAGGGACGGCGGCAGCAGGAAGACCGTGACCGCGAAGCCATACTCCGAGAGGATCGCCTTCGCCCCCTGAACGTCCACGTCCAGCAGCACGTGGCGACCTTCCGCGAGGGGACCCTCGATCGCCGAGCGGGGGGTGCCGTAGTAGTTGCCGTGGACGCGCGCCCACTCGACGAAGTGGTTGGCGTCCGCGCGCGCCAGGAACTCCTGCTCGCTCAGGAACTCGTAGTCCCGCCCGGACACCTCACCGGGCCGGCGCGGCCGGGTGGTGCTCGAGACCGCGAACGCGAGCTCGGGGAAGCGGGCGAGAAGCGCGCGCGCGACCGAGGTCTTGCCCGAGCCCGAGGGCGCCGAGAGCACGATCGGGAACGCCTGCCGGACCGGACGCGGCGCGGAACCCTTCGCAGGGCGGGCTTCCTCGCGCGCGGACGCAGCGGTACCACGGCTCACTCGATGTTCTCCGCCTGCTCCCGGATCTTCTCGAGCTCGTTCTTGACGGCGATCACCTCCTGGGCGATGCGGCTGTCGTTGGCCTTGGAACCCATGGTGTTCACCTCGCGCAGCATCTCCTGCAGGATGAACGTCAACTGCCGTCCGGCGGGCGCCTCTCCGGCGAGCGTCTCGCGAAAGAGCTCGGCGTGCGCGCGGAAGCGAGTGACTTCCTCGGCGATGTCGAGTCGGTCGGCGAGCAGCGCCACCTCTTGCGCGAGGCGCAGCTCGCCCAGCTCGTCCCGATCGCCAAGCAGGTCGCTCAACTTGGCGCCCAGACGCTCGCGCTCGCGGCGCTCGCGTTCGGGGGCCAGGGCGGCGATGCGTTCGACCGCCGCCTCGATCAACGCCAGCCGCCCGTGAACGTCCTCGGCCAGGCGGGCTCCCTCCTGCTCGCGCAACGCCACCAGGCCGTCCAGCGCGTCGTCCAGCGCGCGCGTCGCGATCGCGAGGAAATCCTTCTCGGCCAGCGGCTGACGCGCGGCCCGGTCGACGACGCCCGGCAGCGCCAGCAGCTGCGCGAGATCCACGCTCCCGGACTGCCCGAAGACCCGGCGCAGCTGCTCCAGGGCGCCCACGTACCCCTGCAGCACCTCGGCGTTCAGCGCGTAGTCCGTTTCGGCGCGGCCGTCGGGCATGAGGTCGAAGCTGACCGCGATATGGCCCCGCTCCACGCGCTGGCGGAGGCGCGCCGTGAGGGGCTGCTCCAGGGCTCCGTACTCGCGGGGAAGGCGCAGGGCCGCGCTGAAATAGCGGTGGTTGACGGTCTTCACCTCGACCGCCAGGCGGACCCCGTCGCCGCTGGCCTCGCCGCGGCCGAATCCGGTCATGCTGCGGATCACGGATGGGTCCCCATTCGAGCCTGTAAGTGTATATCCGGCCGACGGAAAAGACAAACCGCCGCGCGTTCGCGGCGGGACCTAGGGGCGTTCGGTGCCGAGCTGGATGGGAAGCCGGCGGGAGAAGAAGGTCAGCGCCCGGCGGATGAGCAGGATCACGTCCGGCCGTCCTTGCCAGTGCTCGAGCAGCACGTCCTCCCCCACGCTGGAGATCAGGCCGTGCAGGACGAGCACCACGATCAGCAGGTCGTCCATCTGGCCGAGGCCGGGAATGAAGTCCGGGATGATGTCGATCGGCGACACCAGGTAGGCCACGAGCCCGGCCAGCAGGAGCTTTCGCCGGAGCGGCACGCGGCGGTCGGTGAGGAGGCCCTTGGCGAGCTTCACGAGATTGGGAAGCAGGAGCACCAGTTCCTGGAGCAGGGTGCGCTCCTCGGGATTCATCCCGGCGCGCGCGCCGGACCTGGTGAGCTGCATCGCGAACCTCGGTCTGCGTGAGTCGACCGTCCGCAATCTACACGGAGACGAGCCCCAGCGCCTTCAAGACCTCGTTGGCCGTCTCTTCGATCGCCTTGCCGGTGACGTCGATCACCGGCCACAAACGATTCTGCCGGAAGACGGTGCGGCTGTACTCCAGCTCTTCCTCGATGTTCCGCAGGTCGGCGTAGCGTTTGCCGTCGGGATGATGGTAGCGCCGCAAGCGCTCGCGGCGGATCGTCTGCAGGTGCTCGGGGTCGATCGTGAGCCCGGCGACCCGGCGCTGGTCCACGTCGAACAGCGCGCCCGGCGGCCCGATCTCGCGCACGAGCGGCACGTTGGCGGTGCGGTAGCCTTCGTGGGCCAGATAGACCGAGAGCGGCGTCTTCGACGTGCGCGAGATCCCGACCAGCACCACGTCGGCTTGCGGCAGCGTGGTCAGCCCCTGGCCGTCATCGTGCTTGAGCGTGAACTCGATGGCGTCGATGCGCTTGAAGTAGGCTTCGTTGACCTGGTGGAAGAGTCCCGGACGCACGCGGGGCCGAGTGGCGAAGAGCTGCTCGAGGTCACCCAGCAGCGGCCCCAGCAGGTCCACAGCCCGGATGCCGGCCTGCGCCGCGCGCTGGATCAGATGCTGGCGCACGGAGTCGTCCACCAGGGTGTGGACGACGATCCCGTGGGCGGTCAGCGCCCGCTCCAGCACGTCGTTGACCTCGGCCACCGACCGCACGCGGTTGATGCGGTGCAGAATGACGTTGGACTCGTCGAACTGGAGCAGCGCCGCGCGGGTCATCTTCTCCACGGTGTCGCCGGTCCCGTCGCTGACCGCGAACACGTGGTGCTCGCCGCCGGGAGCGCCGGCGCGCGCCGACTGGGGCCCGAACGCGGCCGATCCGGGGTCGCCCTCGCTCGTCATCCCCTCTGCCTGCGGCCGCGCCCGTCCCGGGCGGCGGGCTCCTGCGACGTCACCATGCGCCGGGCCACGCACGCGGCACCGAAGCCGTTGTCGATGTTGACCACCGCCAGGCCGGCCGCGCAGGAATTGAGCATGGCCAGGAGCGCCGCCAGCCCGCCGAAGCTGGCGCCGTAGCCGGTGGCGGTCGGGACGCCGATCACCGGCCGGTCCACGAGCCCGGCCACCACGGACGGCAGGGCACCCTCCATCCCCGCCACCACGATCACGGCGCGGGCGCCGCGCAGCGTGTCGAGCCGCGCCGCCAGACGATGCAGACCCGCGACACCCACGTCGTAGACGCGTTCCACGGGCTCGCCGAGCCAGGCCAGCGACTCGGCCGCCTCCTCGGCCACGGGCAGGTCGCCGGTGCCGGCGCACACGACCGCGACCACGCCGCGGCCGCTGGGGGTGGCGGGACCCGCCGCCACCGTCCGGGCGATCGGGTTGTGGCGCGCGCCGGGGATGGCCTCCAGGACGGCGGCCGCGACCTCGGCGTCGGCGCGCGTCACGAGCAGACGCCGCGAGCGGGCCCAGATCCGACGCGCGATGACCGCCACCTGCTCACGGGTCTTGCCCTCCGCCAGGACGACCTCGGGGATGCCCGTGCGCAGCTCGCGCCCGTGGTCCACGACAGCGAACCCCAGGTCCTCCCCCGGCCAGTTCGCGAGCCGGGCCAGCGCGTCCGGGACGGCGAGGTCACCGCCCCGCACCTCCTCCAGAAGGCGTTCGAGGTCGGCAGGTCTCATCGCATTTGCCCGTTAGAGTGTGAGCGGCGGGGATCGGGGGAACACCAACGCATGGACCTCAGTATAGGCGCCCGGGATCGCGCCGGGCAACGCGGGCATCCCTCGCGGCGGCGTCGGACGGAGCTCGCGCGCGCGCGCAGTCAGACTGCATGGCGCCCCGGACGATCCGCGTTTGACCCTCCTCCGGGGAGCCTGCTATACTGCGCCACCCCGCCCGCGGAACCGGGAACTCTCGGGAACGGCCACTGTGCTCCGACGATCAAATCCCTGGCTGTTCCTGCTGCTCATCGCCCATCCCCTGATCGCCCAAGAAGGACAGGCTGTGCCGGATTCGCTGGCGCGCGCCGATTCGCTCGCTCGCCCCGATTCGCTGACGCCCGCCGACTCGTTGGCCCCGCCCGTTTCGAGGCCGGCGCCCGCCCGGGCGGCCCTCGTCGAAGCGGGCGCGCCCAGCGGCTACGACGTCTCGCCGCACGGGTACCGGGGCCTGGACGTCGGACACCTGAACCGCGTCGACGGCTGGGCGCCCTCCGTCGGGCTCACGCTCCTGCCCGTGCGCCCGAATGCCTTGCCGACCCTGGACATCACTGCCGGCGTGCGCACGAACCGCCTGGACGAGCCCTGGGGACGGCTGGCGGCGTCCCAGATCTTCGCGGGTCTGGACCGGTTCCAGCTGGCCGCGGAGATCTACCGCGACACGCGCACTCCGGACGGCTGGAAGGTGGGAGCGCGCGAGAACGACCTGTGGGTGTTCCTGACGCGGACCGACCTCCGGAACTACTACGACGCCGCCGGAGTCCGCCTGGCCGCCTCCTCGTCCGACCTCCGGCCCTGGGGCCTGACGCTGGCCCTGCAGTCTGAGCACAACGAGTCGGTCGACCAGGATCCTTTCTTCACGCTTACGACGCTCTTCGGCGACGACGAAGACTTCCGACCGAACCCCTCCGTGCTCGACGGCCGGGTGACCTCCGCCTCTCTCGACGCACGCTTCGTCACCGCCTCGAGCCAGTCACCCGCCCTGCGCGTGGCGGGCTGGAACCTGGGTGCGGGCCTCGAGCGCGCCTGGCAGGGCCTGGGCGGGGACGTCTCCTTCTGGCGCGGAACCCTGCACGTGCGACGCTACACGCGACTCGCGGAACGCCACTGGTTGAACGCGCGGGTCTACGTGACCGGGCCCGTTCTGGGGACCGACGACCTGCCGCCCCAGCGCTTCACGTATCTGGGCGGGCCGGGGTCGCTGCCGGGCTTCGACACCCTGGAGCTCGCCGGCGATCGGGGCGTCCTGGGGACCGTCGAGTACACGTTCCAGCTGCCGAGCACGTCGTGGTCCACACCCGTTTTTCTTCTCTGGCAGCTGGAGGTATTTTCGAACGTCGGCAACGCCGTGGACGAGGGGGATCGAACGCGCCTCTACTCGGACCTGCATTGGGACGCGGGAGTCGGCGTATCCGGAGTCACGGTGCTCGGCTATCTCGGTCTCTTCCTTGCCCAACGCCTTTCGGACCTGGACGCGCCGTCCTCGGGGCCGCGCGTCCTCTTCCGCCTGCAGCGGGCCTTTTGAGCGCGTCGAGGACCAACCAGGAGCGGGCATGAAGCTCACCGATTTCATCCATCCCGAGGAGATCCGGCTCGATCTGGAGAGCGATACGAAATACGACGCGATCCACGAGATGGTGGATCTGCTGCGGCTGGAGAAGAAGGCCCAGGAGATCCTGCTGAACCTGCTGCGCAAGCGCGAGGAGTTGGGATCCACGGGCATCGGCAGCGGTGTGGCGCTGCCCCACTCCCGTTCGCTCGTGGTGGACCGGCTGCGGGTCGCCTTCGGACGCAAGCTCTCGGGGATCGACTTCGGATCCGTGGACGGACAGCCCGTGCGCTTCCTGTTCCTGCTGGTCGCGCCGCCCGTCGAAGTCTCGAACCAGTACCTGCCCGTTCTCGGACGGATCGCCCAGTTCTGCAAGAACGCCGACAATCTGGAACGGCTCGCGCGCGTGACCTCGGTGGACCAGTTCATGGACGCCTTGACCGCGGCGGACGTCTGAACGCCGCGCCGACCACATCCGAGACCGCGCGCGTGGGAAGGAGCGACATGGAGAGCCAGGCCGAACGCCTGATCGTGCTGCAGGACTTGCTGGAGCTACGTCGCGAGATGGAGAACGCCGAGGACCAGGCCAAGCTCGAAGCCATGGGCTTCGCGATCCGCGAGCCGAGCGGCGTGCTGGCCGAGATCGACGCGGGGGTCGAGAGCCTGCGCGCGGAGATCGCCCCCTCCATCCTGCGACGCTTCGAACGCGTCTCCGCGAAGTACCGGCGCCCCCTGGCGGCCGTGCGCAACGGGACGTGCTACGGCTGCTTCACGCGGATTCCAACCGGGCAGATGGATGCGCCGGGCGCCGACGGAATCCTCGCCTGCCCGAACTGCGGACGGCTCATCTACGCGATCTAGGCGTTGCGCGAGGACTGACCCCCACCAGCCGCGAAGGCGAGAAGCCGGCGCCGCGAACACGGGCCGGTGACGCGAAAACTCCCCTCCAGCCGTTCCGGACTCGCGAAGCCGCCGGTCCGAGGGCTTTGCCCGAGGACCGGCCCCGCCACTCGCGAAGCTCCCGCTTACAATCAAGGCAGCAGAACCATGCGCCGCAGCGCCTGCCGCTCCCCCACCGTCAGCTGGTAGAAGTACACGCCGCCCGTTAGGCGGTTGCCGTTCCGGTCCTTCCCGTCCCACTGCACCTGGTGAAAGCCCGCCTCCTGCTCCTCGTCGACGAGCGTCAGCACCGGCGCGCCGAGCGTGTTGTAGATCGTGATCGTCGCGCGTTCGCGCCGCGGCAGCTGATAGATGATCGCCGTCACGTCCTGGAACGGGTTGGGCTGGTTCTGCTCGAGGCCGAAGCCTTCCTCCTGGGCCGGCGACTCCGTGGCCGCGCCTCCGGGAAGGAGCGGCCCCTCGTCGTCGCGGAACAGCAGGTAGCCGCCCACGGCCAGGACGGCAGCGAGCACGATCAGGCCGACGATGCGCAGCGCGGTCATGCCTAGGGCACGCGGCGCGTCACCCAGGCGGAACCCAGCCCACGCGCCGTCAGGTCGCGCAGCGTCGCCTCTGCGTCCTCCCGCGTCGCGAAGCTTCCCAGCAGGACCTTCAACCAGCCGTCGAGCCGGACGATCTCCACCGGCAGGTCGGCCGCCAGCGACCGCGCTTCCTCGGCTCGACGGTCGGCCGCCGCGGCGTCCGTGAAAGCCCCGATCTGGAGCGCGTAGGATCCGGCCGATCGCTCGGCCCCGGAAGCGGGCTCCGGAGCACGCTCGGCCAGCGTGTCTGATCCGAGTCCGGAATCGACGGTCTGGCCCACCGCCTCTTCAGCGGCGGCATCGTTCCCCGTCGGGCGGGGTGACGCCGGGAGCTCCGGAGCCGGCGCCGAGGGAGCCGCGCGCGCGGGGATCGACGCGCGCGTGCTCGCCGGCGGGCCCCCGGGCAAGGTGCGCAGGAGCTCCTCCGTCGTGGGATCCTCTCCGCTTTCGGCCGTCGCCGGACGGCCCGTCTCGTCCGGTGGAGCCTCCCGAACCGATGTCGCGGGCGAGGGCTCGGGGGGAATCGATTCGGGGGGGACGAACGCCTCGTACACGCCGGCCTCGAGAGCGTCCCGCTGGCGCGGGTACTCGCGCTTGGCGCCCTTCAGCGCGGCCTGGACTTCAGGATCTCGTGTGGCGTCGGAGGGGGGCTTCCCGCCGCCGTGCGCGCAGGCCGCGCAGGCGAGCGCGAGGAGTGGGAGGCTGAGGAAGCGGCGATGGAAGGGTGCCGACCAGAAATGGAGGATGCGCGCCTCCCGGAGCGTGGCCGAGTGAAACTAGAGAACGCCGCTGATCTTTGTCAAACCACCTTCCCGGGCGCGGCGCCGGGCCGGATGCCGGTGTGGTAGACCGCGAACTCCTCGCGAATGCGGTCCAGCCGCCGGCCCTCGCCGGGTGCCAGCCGCCAGGCCGACGCCAGCTGGTTGTCGCCATGGACGAAGAGCTGGAGGGCTCCGTATTCCCCGCGTGACAGCCGCGGCCGCCCACCGGCGCAGCTCGCGCACACCACACCTCCCTCGGCCACGCCGAAGGCCGGCGCTCCGGCCACCCGGGCGCCGCAGGCGACACAACGATCCACCTCCGGCGCGTACCCCTTGCGGGCCAACACCTGCCAGCAGGCAAAGTGGCGCAGCGGCTCCACGCCCTCGGGGGGCAGATGCGGAGCGTCGAAGGCGGCCGCCGTGTCGGCCAGGAACTCGAAGAGCTCCGCGTTCGCCTCTTCTTCGAGCGAGAGCTGCTGGACGAGCCGCGCCACGGCGCCGAAGCCGAGCGTGCGGTCCAGATCGCTCTTCAGGCGTGGATGGGCGGCGAGCAGGTCGGCGTCCCGCGGCACGTGCAGCGTGCGGCCCGAACGCTTGCCGTAGGCGACCTCGACCAGGTTGAACAGGTCCAGCACACCCCGCAGGCGGCTGCGCGGCCGCTTGACGCCGCGGGCGAGCAGCGACTGGAGGCCCCAGTCCGCCGTGTAGACGCGGAAGATGCGGCTGGAGTCGCCGTAGTCGTAGGCGCGCAGCACGAGCGCCCGCGTGCGAACAAGAGCCACGCGGCGCGCTAGGCGGGATCCGCGCGCGGGCCGTCGGGCGTGTTCGCCGGCGCCCCGGTCACACGCACGCGCAGGATCCGTTTGGGTGTGGCCTGCACGACCTCGATCGCGAGGTCTCCCACCGTGAACCGCTCCCCTCGCGCGGGCACCCGCCCGAGCCGGCGCAGCAGGTGCGCCGCCACGGAATCATCCCGCGCCTCGTCGGAATCGCCCACGTCGCCGTCTCCGGGCTGCCCGGGCGCCGGGGGGGCGCCGGCGCGAACCCGCTGTTCGAGCCGGTGCCGCAGGTCACTCAAGCGCGTGCCGGCGTCCACGATGAGGCCCTGTCCGCCGTCGGTGGCGGGAGCCTCGCGATCGTGCTCGTCGCGAATGTCCCCCACCAGCTCCTCCACCAGGTCCTCCATGGTGACGATCCCCGCCATGCCGCCGTACTCGTCCACCACCACCGCGAGCTGGATGCGCTGGCGGCGCATGGCATAGAGCAACTGGTCGCAGGTCATGGTCTCGGGCACGAAGAGGGTCGGCCGGATGCGCAGCCGCTCCCCCTCGCGCGCCTTGAGGACGTCCACCGCGTGCACCAGCCCCACGATGTTGTCCGGCGAGCCGTCGGTCACGGGAAAGCGCGAGAAGCCGGTCTCCCAGATGCGCCGAGCGGTCTCCGCCCGCGACGCCCCCAGACTGATCGCGACCACGTCGGTGCGCGGGGTCATGACCTCCCGCACGGGGGTCTCCCCCAAGGCGAAGATGTCACCGATGATCTCGCGCTCGTGGCGGTCCACCAGGCCCTCGCGCTCTCCCTCGCGCAGCAGGCTGTCGACCGAGCTGGCCGTAAACTGCCGCTCGTGCCGCGAGGGGATTCCCAGCAGCCGGAAGAGCACCCAGGACACCGCGCGCGTAAGGGCGATGTAGGGCCAGAAGAGGATGTTGAGGACGCGCCCGCCGGCCACGAGCGCGCCCAGCAGGCGGCCTGCATGCTCGTGCACGAAGGCGCGCGGCAGGACGTCGCCCAGGAGGACCGCCGGCGGCGTGCCCACCACGACGGCCCCCGCGGCCGCGAGCAGCGGCCAGCGCTCTAGCCCGGGGACGTAGCCGACGAGCAGGGCCGTGACGCAGAGCGCGAAGCCGACGAGCGAGAGGTTGGATCCGACGAAGACCATGGTCAGGAGCGCGCGTGGCCGCTCCAGAAGCTCGCCCGCGTCCGAACCCAGGAGCCGCTTGCCCGCCCAGTGTCGCAGGCGGATGCGGCTCACCGATGTGAGGGCTGCCTCGCAGGCCGAGAACACCGCCAGCGCCATGAGGCTGATCGCGGAGGCCGCCCAGAGCGAGATCACGCGTTGGCCTCCGCGTCTTCGGGCGGAGCCTCCGTCGCGGCCGGGCTCGGCTGCAGGCGCACGACCCGCAGCTTCTGGATGCGTCGGCCCGCCAGCCGCTCGACGCGAATCGAGAGCCCGCCGGTGGTGACCTCTTCGCCCACCTCGGGCACACGTCCGAGCAGGGTGTAGACCAGACCGCCCACGGTCTCGAAGCCCTCGCCCTCCAGCTGGACCCCCACGATCTCGCCGAAGTCGTCCAGGTCGAGCCGCGCGTCCACCAGCAGGGAGCCGTCGGGCTGCTCGACGCACGGCGGCTCCTCGACGTCGTGCTCGTCCTGGATCTCGCCCACGATCTCCTCGAGGACATCCTCGATGGTCACGAGGCCGGCCGTGCCGCCGTACTCGTCCACGACGATCGCGAGGTGCGTCCCGCGCTGCTGAAACTCGCGCAGCAGGTCCACGATCTTCTTCGACTCGGGCACGAAGAGCGGCTCGCGCAGCAGCCCCTCGAGCCCTTCCCTGCCGTCCAGGCCGTAGCGCCGGGCCAGCAGATCCTTCACGTAGACCACGCCCACGATGCGGTCGAGGGTCCCGCGGTAGACCGGCAGCCGCGAGTGCTCCGCCTCGCGGGCGACCTCCATGAGCCGCGCGAACGACTCCGTCTCCTCGACCGCGAGCATGTCCGGCCGCGGCACCATCACCTCGCGCACCAGCGTCTCTCCGAACGAGAAGATGGAATGCACCATGTCCCGCTCTTCGCTCTCGAGCTTCAGGTGCTCGCCTGTGCTCTCGACCACGGAAAGCACGTCGTCGGTCGTGAGCTGGGCGGCGTGCGGCCCGCGCGTGACCGCCGCGCGGACCGCGGCCGAGAGCCGCGTGAGCAGGGCCGCCGGAATCCGCGAGAGCCGGAGCCAGGGCGCGAGCCACGGTCCCCAGCGCTGGATCGTCTGGGCGGGATGCTGAGCGCCGACGCTGGCGGGGATCGCCTCACAGGGAATGAGCAGCACGAGCGTGAGCCCGAGGATCAGCAGCGCCCATTGCCACGGCGCCGGCGCGCCGCCCATGAGCTCGCGCAGGCCCAGCATGGCCGAGGCCGCGGCCCCGAAGTTGGCGGCCAGGTTCCCCAGGATCAGCGCGTTGAGGACGTCGTCGGGGACCTCGGCGGGAGCGCCGGGCCCGCCTCGACCGTGGCGAGCCAGGCGGTACGCGCTTTCCAGGGCGGTGAAGAAGGTCGAGAGGACGAGGCAGACCGCGAGCAGCAGGCCCAGCCAGGCGAGCGAGCTCATCGTCGTTTGGCGGAGCGGGCCGGCGCGAGCGCGTGCGCGAGCAGCGACTCCTGGACGGTCTCCAACCGGGCCCGCTCGGCGCGCGTGCCGTCCCGGTAGCCTAGCAAGTGCAGACAACCGTGCAGGAAAAGGCGCGCCAGCTCTTCCCGGGGCGGAATCCCGCGCTCGCGCGCTTGCTCCAGAGCCGCCTCCTCGCTCACGTAGACGTCGCCCCAGATCGAGCGTCGGACGGCCGAGGCGCGAGGCGGCGCACTCGGCGATTCGGGCAAGCCAGGATGGCGTCCGTTCCGACGCGGCTTAAAGGACCGCTCCGGCTCCGTGTAGTCGAACGCGATCACGTCCGTATCGCGGTCCTTGCGCAGGAACTCGCGGTTGAGCCGCCGCACCTCGGCGGCGTCCGTGAGGATCAGGTTCACCTCGCCGCCGCGCGCGCCGGCGCGGGCTAGGGCGCGCGCGAAGGCACGGGACCGCAGGGGCGGTCCGGCCTCAGGAAGCGGGCGCGGGAGGTGGAGGGTAACTCTCGGCAGCATGCGATTCGACCGGGGCGTCGTCCGTCTCCACGTTCACGGCGAAGGTCGGGTATTCGGGCCGGGCGTGGAAGATGCCCAGCAGAAGCGTCGTGAACTTCTCCTGGATCACGGCCAGCTCGTGGAAGGTGAGGTTCGCCTCCTCGAGCTGGCGCTCCTCGATCTTCCGCTTGACCAGACGCTCGACGAGGTTCCGAACCCGCGAGGGCGTGGGGTCCACGAGCACGCGGGACACCGCCTCGACGTTGTCCGCCAGCATCGCGATCGCGGTCTCCTTGTGGCGCGGCTTCGGTCCGGGGTACGAGTAGTCCGCCAGGTTGATCTCGGCGGCGGGGTCCAGCTTGCGCGCCTTCTCTACGAAGAACGAGATGGTGGTCGTGCCGTGGTGCTCGCGGATGAAGTCCACCACTTGATCGGGCAGCTTCGCCTCGCGCGCCATCTCGATTCCCTCTTTCACGTGATTGATGATGATCAGCGCGCTCATGCGCGGCTTGAGGCCGTCGTGCGGGTTCAGGCCGCGACGCTGGTTCTCGGCGAAGTACTCGGGCTTGCGCAGCTTGCCGATGTCGTGGTAGTAGCACCCCACCCGCGCCAGCAACGAGTTGGCGCCGATCCCCTCCGCGGCCGCCTCCGCCAGGTTCCCGACCATGATGCTGTGGTGGTACGTGCCTGGGGCCTCGAGAGCCATCTTCTTGAGCAGGGGTCGGTTCAGGTCCGACAATTCGAGCAGCGTGATGTCGGTGGTCTTCTTGAACACCGTCTCGAGGAGCGGCAGGAAGCCCATCGCGAGCAGCCCCGACACCAGCGCGTTGAGCACCGACCAGCCCATGGCGCTTACCGTCGCCCGCACCGGCCACAGGTACATGAGCGAGAGCGTCGCCACGGCCAGCAGGTTGGCCACGGCCACCACGACCATCGTCTCGTAGAACTGGTGGCGCTGGCGCAGGACGCGCACCGAGAGCGCCCCACCGATTCCCCCCATCAGGACCACGAACAGGCCCTCGAATCCGATGTCGCCCTGGCCGAAGAGCAGGATCGAGCAGATCACGGCGACCACCATCGCGATACGCCCGTCGAACAGGATCGCGAGCAGGATCGAGAGGAAGCCGGCCGGCAGGAAGTAGATCGGCAGGACCTCGACGTGGTAGATCACCCCCGCGAAGCCGAGCAGGAGCGCCACCCCCAGAGCCAGCAGGAGGAAGCTCCGCATCGAGTCGAAGATCTCGGGGCGGTAGAGGTAGAGGTACAGGAAGAGCAACCCCAGCAGGATGGCGCTGAACAAGAGATGACCCAGCAGGGGCTTCGCCTCTTCCGCGGTGACGGCCGCCGCCCGGCGTTCGATCTCCTGCCGCAGCGCGGCCAGCTTCTCCCCCTGCTCCGGAGTCACGCGCATGTGAGCGCCCACGACCAGCTCGCCCGCCAGCACCTCCCCCTTGATGGGAGGCACGTCGCGCCGCGCCTCCTCGCGCCGGGCTTCCGTCTCGAGCGGCAGGAAGATCAGGTTCGGCGGAAGCAGGATCTTACCGAGCTTGCCCGCCACGGCGCGCACGTCCGGTGAGGCGTCGTCGAGGGCCTGGCGCCAGGTGTCGCTGTCCGCGGCGTCCGCGGCTGTGCGCAGGTCGCGCCGCAGCACGGTGATGTCGCTCGAGTCCTGCACCAGGCTGACGGTGGCGCCCTGGATCTCGCCGAGCATGTCGGGTGTCACGACCCAGACCTCGCGGTGCACCGCCCGCGCCGCGCGCTTCAGCGCCGTCTCCACCGAGTCCCGGAACGTGGAGTCCTGCAGGGACGTCATTTCCGCCTCGGTCAGCCCGAAGCGCTCGCCGCCGTAGCTGTCGATCTCGGAGGTGAGATCGGCGGCCGGCGTAGCGTCCTGGGCTCCGGGCCGGGCCGGAGGCTTGCGCGCGCCACCCTTCCCATTCGCGTTCCGCGAGACGTCCGCGATCCGGGCCACCTTGGCCAGGTACTCGTCCACGGGCTCGGCGACCGAGCCCTCCGGCTCGGCGGCCCTGTACATGCGCGGCACGCTGATCGCCGCCAGCGCGCGGTCGTGCTCCAGCTCCTGGGGGGTCTTGGGGATCCGGTAGTCGAAGGGCGCGATCACGTCCTCGGGCGCGATCATGCCGGCTCGCACGTCCGGCACGGGCCCCACCGAGCGCGGCGGGAAGAGCAAGACCGTCAGGAGGGCCAGGCCGGCGAAGATGCCCAGCCGGGGCCAGACGTCGCGCCATCCCACGCCGGGTCCCGTTCCGGGGATGCCGCTGGCCGCCGAGAGCTCGGGCCGGCGCTGGAAGATGCCCTTCATGGTCGCCTCCGGCTCAGCGTCGGCGGCGGGCCCGCGGCCGCGCGTGATCCTCGTCGCTGGCCGCGGCGTAGGCCTTGATGATCTCCTGCACCAGGGGGTGCCGCACCACGTCGCGGTCGTGCAGGTAGACGAAGGCCAGCCCCTCGATGCCCGTCAGGATCCGCTCGATGTGCAGCAACCCGCTTTCCTCCCGCGCCGGCAGGTCGATCTGGGTCTTGTCGCCGGTGATGACCGTGCGCGAGTTCAAACCCAGCCGCGTGAGGAACATCTTCATCTGCTGCACGGTCGCGTTCTGCGCCTCGTCGAGGATCACGAACGCGTCGGCCAGGGTGCGGCCGCGCATGTAGGCCAGCGGGGCCACCTCGATGATGCGGTTCTCGAGAAACTTCTGCACGCGCTCGCCCGGCAGCATGTCCTCCAGCGCGTCGTACAGGGGGCGCAGGTAGGGGTCCACCTTCTCCTGCAGGTCGCCCGGCAGGAAGCCCAGGCTTTCCCCCGCCTCGAGCGCGGGCCGCGCCAGGATGATGCGCTTGACGGCTCGCTTGTTCAGCGCGTCCACGGCCGCTGCGACCGCCAGGTAGGTCTTGCCCGTGCCCGCCGGCCCGATCCCCACCACGATGTCGTTGGCCAGGATCGCGCGCAGGTAGTGCGCCTGACCCGAGGTCTTGGGGCGGATGATCTTCTGGATCCCCCGCAGCTCGATGCGGCCCTCGTCCAGCCGCTCGGCGAGGTCGGGGGCGCTTGCCAGGTCCGCCTGCAGGCGCTCCAGGTCGCCGGGCTCGAGCATCGAGCCGGTCTGCACGCGATCCATCATGTGCACCAGCAGCCTGGCGGCGGCCTCCACGCCTTCGCCGGGGCCCTCCAGCAGGAGGGTCTCGTTGCGGGCCACGATGCGCGTGCCCGTGAGCGATTCCACCCGCTTGAGGTTGCGATCATTCGTACCGAATAGAAGGAGCTGATCGACTCCTTGGAGCGGGAGCCGGCGCTTGGCGGGAACCGCGGCGATGGGCATTCGGGTGTGGCGTTCCAAGAAGATGGATGTTACGCAGGCCGCCGCGGGGGGTCAAGCGAGGCCGGCGGCCGCTCGCCCGCTCACCATGAAACCCAATGGTTCGCTAAGCGAGCGGCCGCCGGATCGTCGGCCCGCCAGCCGGCGCGTCGACCCGGATGTACAGCTCGCGGAGGTCGCGGGGGTCCACCTCGGAGGGCGCGCCTTCCATCAAAGCGTTGGCCTGCGTCGTCTTGGGGAAGGCGATCACCTCCCGCAGGGACGACGCCCCGGCCAGCAGCATCACGATCCGGTCGAAGCCCGGCGCGATGCCGCCGTGCGGCGGGGTGCCGTAGCGCAGGGCCTCGAGCAGGAAGCCGAACCGGCGCTGGGCCTCCTCGCGTCCGATCCCCAGGAGCTCGAAGACCCGGGCCTGCATCTCGGGACGGTGAATGCGGATCGAGCCGCTCCCGAGCTCGACGCCGTTCAGGACTACGTCGTAGGCGCGCGAGCGCACGCTCAGCAGGTCCTCGCCGCGCAAGAGCTTGTCCGCGTCGTCGGGATGCGGGGCCGTGAAAGGGTGGTGGCTGGGCATGACACCGGACGCGTCGCCGGCCGGCCTTTCGACGGGCTCGAAGAGCGGGAAATCGGAGACCCAGAGGAACCGCAGCGCGCGAGGATCGGCCAGGCCCAGGCGCTCGCCCAGCGCCGTGCGCAGGCGACCCAGACTCCGTTCCGCGATCCGCTTTTCGTCGGCGACCATGAGGACCAGATCCCCGGCCTCGGCGCCCGCGGCGGCGAGCGCCGCCCGCAGCCGATCCGGCTCCAGGTTCTTGCCGGCCGACGAGACGGGCGGATCGCCGGGTCGGGCCCAGAGCAGACCCCTGGCGCCCCCGCGCCTGGCCTCCTCGGTCAGCTCGTCCAGCTCGCGCCGGCTGGTCGCTTCGGCCCCGGGCACGCGGAGCGCCTTCACGACGCCGCGCCCGTCCGGGCGCTCGAGCACCGAGGCCACGACCCGGAACCCGGTCCCGCGCAGGCTCTCGCCCACGTCCGTCAGCTCGAGCCCGAAGCGCAGGTCGGGCTTGTCGGTTCCATATCGCGCCAGCGCCTCGTCGTAGGGAAGGACCGGGAACGGCCGCTCGACCTCGACCCCTGCCACTTCGCGCCAGATGTGCGCCATCAAGTCCTCCGTGACGCGCCAGACGTCGGCCTGGTCCACGAACGACATCTCGAGGTCGATCTGGGTGAACTCGGGCTGGCGGTCGGCGCGCAGGTCCTCGTCGCGGAAGCAGCGAGCGATCTGAAAGTACCGGTCGAAGCCGGCCATCATCAGGATCTGCTTGTAGAGCTGCGGCGACTGCGGCAGCGCGTAGAAGGCGCCGGGGTGCACGCGGGAAGGGACCAGGTAGTCGCGCGCGCCCTCGGGGGTCGGCTTCGTGAGCACGGGTGTTTCGATCTCGACGAACCCGCGGGCCGTCAGATGGGCGCGGGTGGCCTGCAGCGCCGCGTGGCGCGTCAGCATGTTCTCCCGCAAGGCAGGTCGGCGCAGCTCCAGGTAGCGGTACGTGAGTCGAAGATCTTCGGCGGCCTCGCTCTCGCCGGCGGCGCGCGAGACCGGGAACGGCGGCGTGTCGGCCGCGGTCAGGAGCCGCGCCCCCGTGGCTCCCACCTCGTAGGCGCCGCTCGCGAGCTCGGGATTCACCATGGCCGCCGGCCGGGCGCGCACCGTGCCCCGGACCTGCACCACGTCCTCAGCACGCAGCCCCTGTGCGACCTGCATTGCCTCCGCCCCCACGCGCGCCGGATCGAACACGACCTGCGCCAGGCCGTAGCGGTCGCGCAGGTCTGCGAACAGGAGACCGCCGTGATCCCGCCGGCGATCCACCCAGCCGGCGACGGTCACCTCCCGGCCGACCGTCGTAGCGTCGATCTGGCCCAGCGTGTGGGTGCGGTAGGCCGTGGCGAACCCCGGCGGGGTCGCGGGAGAACCTGGCTCGGGTGACGGCATGGGACTGACAGGCTCCCGCATCAGAGGTGCTCGACCTCGGCCGTGATCTCCTGATGGATCGGGATGGAGAGCGGCGGCTGTCCGGTGGGCGTCACGTTCACGGTGATGTCCAGGGTCTGCGTGCCGGTCGAGCTCCAGAACGCGGCTCCGTCGGCTGCGAAGAGGATCGTCCCCGAGCCTCGACCCGAGCCCTCGAGGATGAGCGGAGTCCCGCCCTGTTCCCCCTCTCCGGACACGGTGGTCAACGTCTCGTAGGCAACTTCCACCAGTCGTCCCGCCGATCCCTCGCGGTTTTCCTTTGGCGCGTACGTCGTGATCACGTGCACCTCCGATTCGATTCCCTGCTGCGAGACCGCGTACGCGAGCGTATCCGCCCAGGCGCCTCCCGACTTCCCCCCGCCTTCGGGAAGGCGCGGGAAGAAATGGCTCACCGTACGTTCGAGGTCGAAGCCGGGCGCGGTCTCGCAGAGATCGGCCGGCTTGTCGAACGCCTGGACCCGCCCGCTGGGAGAGAGCGAGAGCCGGAGCGTGCGCCCGACCACGCAAGAGAGGTCCGGCGCCTCCGCGGGGGCCCCTTCGAACGCGAGGTCCAGCGAGTCGAAGACGACGGTGTAGGTCAACGTGTCGGCGTCCGCCCGCTCGAGCACGAGATCCACGACTCCGCGGGACCGGACCGTGAGGTCCGCCGCGGCCCCCTGGAACTCCTGGTGGATCTGGACGGTGTTCGTGAGCCGGTAGCGGTCGCTCCGGCCTTCGTCACCCCCGTAGCGGAGCGCCTGCGCGCTCGCGACGCAGGGCAGGGCGAGCCCGGCGCTGGCCAGGAGGGCAAGCGAGGCGTACGCAAGGCGCATGCGGTGGGGGCCCCGGGTCGGCGCGTGGCCGGCGGAACGTCCCGCCGGCCGCCGCATTATAGCGTCGCTAGCGAGCCCGGTTCAACGTTGCGCAGGACCTTCCGGGCGAACGCGGTGCCCGGACTGCGGCCGCGCTCGAGCTGGTCTTCCACGTGGCTGGGGCCGCGGTTGTAAGCGGTCAGCGCGACGGTCACATCCTGGTCGAAGCGCTCGAGGAGGGAGTGGAGGTAGCGGAACCCGAGGCGCAGGTTGAGGCCCGGCCTGAAGAGGTCGCTGGATCGCACATGCGGGGCAAGCTCGCGAGCCGTGTCGGGCTTGATCTGCGTCAGGCCGATGGAGCCGCGGGGGCTTACGGCCGAGGGATCGAACCCGCTCTCCACGCGCACCAGACCGAAGGCGAGTGCCGGGCTCACCCGCTCCTCCCGCGCGGCCTCGTAGATCTGGCGCGAGAGCCGAGGCTCGATGCCGTAGCGCTCCGCATAGGCCTCGATCCGGCGGGTGTGCATGGGATCGCCGGCCTCGAACCGCGAGACGCGTCCCGACGCCTCCGCGCGGATGTCGTCGCGGCCGACGGCGGACGAACCGATGGAATGAGTCGTGGGTCCCGTCCCGATCACGAGCGCGGCCAGCAGCCAGCGCGCGCAGACCAAGGCGGAATCCAGCGAGGGATGCGACATGAGATCCTTTTCGGTGTCTGGGCTGGGAAGTCGATCTCGGGGTCTCCCTTCGGCATCCTTTCGGCACGCCGTCGGGAGACCTCTCGACTACCCACGCGTGCTGGCGCGGTTCCTCGAACAAAGAACTTTTTCATCATCAAATCTATTCGAATAGTGTCATATATATCATGTGAAGGACGAACCTGACCGACGGGCGCATCTCGTTGGCTCGAACCTTGTAAGAGCGCTGGGCCGGGGCTACGTTCGGGACGGCCTCCCTTTGTTCACCCGCACCAACCCGTCGGCATGGTCCCAAACCGGAACTCGCGGATCCACACCGCCTCTCCCGAGGCCTACACCCACCTGCTGCGCCGCAAGGGGGACCCCAAGTTCCGCACGGTGGACCTCGTCGCGGTATTCAGCGAGGCGCTGCGCAAGGCGAACGAGTTCATCCCTTCCGAGTCCGGCGCCATCCTGCTCGACGACCCGGAGACCAAGGCCTTCGACCTGCGCACGCGGACGGTGGACCGCTCCCGCACCCGGCTCGTGGTAGCGGCCGCCTTCGGCAAGAGTGCCCGGGAAGCGGCCGGCCGCCGGTTTGCCGCCTCCGACGGGCTGGCCGGGCGGAGCTACCTCACGGGCCGCACGCTCCTGCAGGAGACGCCCCCGACGGGGCCCTTCTTCGACGCCGAGCTGGACGCGGACGTGGAGCTCGTCCCCAAGGCCGTCCTCTCGACGCCGCTCATCATCAAGGGTGCCACGATCGGAGCCATCCAGCTGCTCAACCGGCGCCGCTCCACCCGCTACTCGCCGAGCGACCGCGAGCTGCTGGAAACGCTCGCCGACTACATCGCGGTCAACATCCAGACGGCGCTCGACGCCAAGACCCTGGAGGAGATCTCCAAGCGGGACTACCTGACCCACCTCTACAACGACTGGTACTTTACGCTCGAGCTGCAGCAGCTCGTGCGCCAGGAAGAGCCCTTCAGCCTGATCTTCATGGACCTCGACAACTTCAAGGAGGTCAACGACAGCTACGGCCACCTGGTGGGCGCCGAGACGCTGATCACGATCGGGCATATCGTGCGTGACGCGGTGAGCGAGGAGGGGATGGCCGCGCGCTTCGGGGGCGACGAGTTCGAGATCGCCTTGCCGGGAATAGGGCTCGAGCAGGCGCTGGAGGTAGCCGAGTCGATCCGCCGCGCTATCGAAGTCGATCTCTACCGCGAGATCGACGGTCGGAACATCCTGGAGAACCTCACTTGCAGCGTGGGGGTCACGCACTTCGACCCGGCCCACGACAAGCGCGACTACAAGGAGCTGATGCAGCGCGTGGACCTCTCGATGTACGAGGCCAAGCGCAAGGGAAAGAACCAGGTGGTGGCCCTGCCGGCGCAGTCCGCGCTGGGAGCCACGCCGTCTCTGGCGCGCGATTGACAGCCCCCGAATGGCCGCCTAAGTTCGGCTCCACACGCGGGAATAGCTCAGCTGGCTAGAGCACAACCTTGCCAAGGTTGGGGTCGCGGGTTCGAATCCCGTTTCCCGCTCCATGATCGCGAGCCCTTTTGACCTGCGTCAGAAGGGCTCTACTTTTGAGACGTCCCTCCAGTCGAAGCGGGGCGGCGTAGCCAAGCGGTAAGGCAGAGGTCTGCAAAACCTCCATACGGCGGTTCGATTCCGCCCGCCGCCTCCACCCCTCTTCCCGACCGCGCTCCGCTCGCGCTCAGTGCTCGTGCTCGGGCCGTCCGGAATCGTCATGCGAGGCGCTCGAGTCCGTCCCCGCCGCGGGATCGGTCCCGCCACTCCCGGCATTCGTCCGCTCACCGCCTGACGGGGCCACGCGCTCGACCGGATCGTCCCCGGACGCCGCCGGATGGTGAGTGTGCCCCGCATGCCGATCGTGGAGGATCGTCTCCAGGCGGGTCGAGGGGATCCCGGTCGCATGATCGAGCACGAGGTCCGCCCCCCGTTCGCTGCCCAGGAGGAGCACGCCCGTGGCGGCCGCTACGAGCAGCGCGTAGAGCCCGCCCCAGGGCCGCCGGAGCGGGCGATCCCCCAGCCGCCAGCGCCAGACGACGGCGACGGCGAAGAGTCCCACCGCGACCAGCATCAGGTTCCGATGCGTCGTCATCAGCGCGTGCGCAGCCGCGCTGTGGTCCACGCGGCCGTAGGCGAGGAGCCCGGTGGCGACGGTGGGCACCGCGGTGATGACGCCCGCGGTCAGCAGGCCGAGCGCCACTCTGCGCCACGACGGCCGCCGGGCCAGCCACCCCGCCACCTCGACCGCCACACCTCCCGTGAGGAGCGCCAGAGGAAAGTGGACGAACAGCGGATGCCAGGCGTGCATCGGGAGAAGGTCCACGCGGCCTCCGGAGGCTTGCAGCGTTCGGACGGTGTCTCGCCAGACCGATGCGACGGGTGGGACAGGTCTCCGCGTTACGAAAGCTTCGGCGCCAATCGCTCCTGAACCTGCTGCGACGACAGTACCGGCATGACTTCGAAATCGATCAAGTCGGACCAGCGCGCCATCCACTGCTCAAGGGACCGACGATCGTCAGTTTCCATAACCTGGTAGCAACGGCTCAGGTCGTCGGTGATCCAGCTCGAGACATACGCCAGCCCGTCGGGCATGAGCCTGCCTTGGGCCTGGAAGCGCTGATAGACGGGGACCGGGTCTCGGTTTCGGAAGTGTTCGATCACCAGATAGTGCACGGGGCCGACCCCCTGCAGCCGCGAGTCGGATCTGCTACGGTGCTGCGGAGATCTGGTAGACGGCGTTCCTCGTCAGCGATACAACATACAGATTTCCGTTCGGACCGGTTTCGACATCCGTGACGACGCCGAACCCGCTCCCCGCGATCAGCGTCTCGCTCTCCGTCAGACCGCCCCTGGCCACGTTGTCCGCGACACCGTCCGCGAGCCGCGGATCGCTGGAGGTGAATCCCGTGCGGGCCGCGTCGAGATCGAACCTAAAGAGGCGTCCCGTGAGAACGTCCCCCACGAACAGATCACCCTGGTAGCCGGGTCCCAGATTGCCGCTGCTCAGGAATCCGAGCCCTGCCAGGCCGAGCGGGAACTTCCAGCTGAAGGCCGGGTCCCCGGGTGCGGAGCCGCCCAGGTCGACCAGGCTCGCCTGAGCCTGCGCGAACGTCGGCGCCAGGCTCGTGGGAAGGAACGACGGGCTGTCCAGCTCGCCGGAGGCGACCTCGATGCTCCGATACTGAGCGTGGCGACTGCCGGGCCCCATGCTCTGCACCCAACGCGAGTTGAATCCGGGAGGCACCAGGTCCAGCTCGTCGAAGGCGTCGTCGCCGTTCTCCTGGATCCAGAGATTGCCCGCCACGGGATCGAAGGCCATCCCGAAGCTGTTGCGCACCCCGTACGCGAAGATGCGCTTGATGTTCTCCCCGGCCTGCCCCCCGCGAGCCTGGCCGACCGCGAAGAACGGGTTCGTCCCGGGGGCGGTGCCGCTGGCATTGAGCCGCAGGATGACGCCGGTGAAGTTGAGGTTCGTGGGAGCTGGGCCGCTTCCGACATTCTGCAGCTGGCCGCGGACGTTCTGATCCCCGACAAAGACATAGAGCTTCCTGTCGGGGCCGAAGCAGAGAACGCCCCCTACATGATGATCGGACCCGCGCGCGGCAAGCCGCAGTATGTTGCGATCGAACGTCAAAGTGCTCCCGTTCCAGACGAAGCGATCGATGCGGTTGCCGCGCTCCGGAACCATCAGAAGGTCGCTGCTGTCGCTCCCCTGCAAGCGCCCTTTTCCCGTGCCGCTGCCCTTCCAGGTCCAGAAGATGTAGACGAAGTGATTCGAGTTGAAACCGGGATGCAGCGCGATCCCGAGCGCGCCCCGCTCGTGCGACGCGTTCACGGCGAGGTCGATCGCGGTGCCCACGACGACGCCATCGCGGACGTGCAAGACCCTGCCCGTCTCCTTTTCCAGGACGAGGAACTCGTTCGGCGCCACGAACGCCATCGTCGTGGGAGATTGCAGGCCCGTGACGACCGCTGTCACCGCTAAGGACGGGTCCGACATGACCTGACCGAGCGTCTCGTTTCGCAGACCGGCGAGGAGACTTACGACGAGCGGGAGTCCGGTCAGGACGAGCCGGACGAGCTTTCTCATTGCTGGATGTCTTCTTGGTCTACCGTCAAGAGCGGTTGGGCGACGTGACGCTGAGACGGGACGAACCGCGAGAGGGCGCGGTCGAGGGGGCCGGGGCCAGGTCGTGGGCCGCGGGCGGCGTCGCGCCGACGCCGGCCCGGAGCGCGAGCGTCGGCCGCCCGCGTCGCGCCCCGGCCGCGTACGATGAAGACCTGCTATTTCGGAGCGCCCACAAACAGCGCGCCCGTCAATTGGCCATCTGCACTGGTAAGCGGTGCATAGTTGGCGTCGTACTTTCGGCCAAACACGGTCGCATCCCCAGTGTAGGAATGCTTCTGGACCAAGGCCTTATACGCTGGAGTGTCACGATCGAGCTTTGTATTGGCAGCAGATTTGCCCTCTTCTGTGAGCATTGTGGTTGTCTTTCGAACAAAATCCTGGCCGTCATAGGAAAAGATTGTGGCCTCGAGTTTGGCTGATGGATCCGCAACCCGAGAACCGCTGTCTCTATCGACAAAAGCAATCAATGCACTCGAAAAAGCCAACCCGAGAGCCAAGACCAGCCCCTTGCTGACCGGGGCCGATATACGTGGACGGAAACGCATGGATGACCTCCTCCTCTATTGCGAAGCTGGAGAATACATACGTCCACAGGGGCGATGGGATAGAGCACGAGCGAGGATCCGTCGCTTTGCCCCCGGCTTTCGCCGGGTTTGCCCATGTCCCTGAGGAATGCGGTGGAATTGACGATACGTACCGCTCGGTGCGGGAGTCGTCAAGGCGATTGGTCGGTTGCGTGCACGGCCCAACTCACCGAGCGTCCAAGTCCATGCGGGGGGCGGGACTCGAACCCGCACGCCCTCTCGGGCACGACATTTTAAGTGTCGCGCGTCTGCCGGTTTCGCCACCCCCGCACGTCGGAGCCATGCTCCAGAGCCCGAAGATAAAGCCTCCCTCAAGCGCGACCGCGGCGCCCGGCCCGCATGCTCGCTCCCATTCTCACGCCGCGCCCACCTTCGCGCGCCGAACGAAGCCCACGGCGTTGCGCACGTAGCCGACCAGCGAGAGCGCCAGACCCGTCACAGCGGCGGCCAGAAGCCAGGGCTTCACGACCTCCACTCGCAGCACGTAGGCGAAGACCAGCACACTCAGGACCACCATCGTCACCTTGCCCCACACGTTCGGGCTGAAGACGACGCTGTAGCGCCGCACGAGCAGCGCCGAGGTCACGATCAAGAACAGGTCCCGGGCGATGACCAGCGCGACCAGCCAGATCGGAAAGTCCCGCTCGAGCGCGAGGTAGAGCACGAGGCCCCCGATGTAGACCTTGTCGGCGAGCGGATCCAGGACCCGGCCCCAGTCGCTCACCCAGCCCCGGCGCCGGGCCAGCAGGCCGTCCAGCGCGTCGGTCCCGAGCGAGGCACCCATCAGGATCACCGCCGGCAGCGGGCCGGTGCTGTCCTGGCGGGTCAATGCGAAGAGTGTGGGTGCGAGGAGCAGCATGCGCGCGAACGAGAGCGCGTTGGGCGGGGTCGCGACCCGCGTGCGCCGGATCACGTGCGGCTGCTGGATCACGTGGCACCCTTTCCCCTGGGTCGCGCCCCCCGCCCGCTCCGGGCCGCCGCCCCTCTGCCGGCGGGGGCCGTCCCGCGGGCGCCGGAGAGCGACAGCAACGAGCCCTCGCGGGCGGCCGCCAGGAGCAGCTCCTCGGCATAGCGCCGGGAGGTGTCGCTGCCGGGCTCCGCACCCAGCATGCGCGAGACCTCCTCGACGCGCTCCTCGCCCGAGAGCGGTGCCGCGGTCGTGAGCGTCCGTCCCCCGCGCACGACCTTCTCGACCCGCAGGTGGAGATCGGCGTGAGCCGCGATCTGCGCCAGGTGCGTGACGGCGATCACCTGCCGCGTGGCCGCGATCCCGGCCAGCTTCTCGGCCACACGGCGCGCCACGCGGCCGCCGATCCCGACGTCGATCTCGTCGAAGACCAGGGTGGGCACGCGGTCCACCCGCGCCAGCGCCGCCTTGAGCGCCAGCGTGACCCGCGAGAGCTCTCCCCCGGAGGCGATCGAGGAGAGCGCCGCCGCCGGCTCGCCGGCGTTCGGCGCGATCCGGAACTCCACGCGCTCGAGGCCCGCCGGCTCCAGGTCGGCCAGGGGCTCGAGCGCCACGTCGAAGTCGCCGCGGCCCATGTCGAGGTCGCGCAGGTTCAGCATGACCTCGCGAGCGAGCGCTCCGGCCGCCCTGGCGCGGCTCCGGCTGAGCGCGCGCGCGGCTTCCAGCAGCGCGCCCCCGGCGGCAGTGACCTCGCGCTCCAGATCCCTGGCTTCGACGGCCTCGCCTTCCAGGGCCGCGAGTGCCGCGCGGGATGCCGCCTCGCGCTCGACGAGGCCCGCCAGGTCGAGCCCGTGGCGCCGCGTCAAGCGCAGGAGCAGCGCCTCACGCGCGTCGAGCTCGGCCAGTCGGGCGGGGTCGCGCGTGAGCGCCTCGAGGTAGCGCTGAAGCTCGCGCTCGAGGTCCGCCAGCTCTTCCACGCTCGCCGCCAGCCGGCCGGCGGCGGTCGCGAACCGGGGCTCGTCGCGGGCCAGCGCCTGCAGCTCGCCGCGCGCTGTGCGCAAGAGGTCGAGCGCGCCGGGCTCCGCACCGGCCAGAGCGTGGGCGATCCCGGCCGCGAGCGCCAGCCGGTCCTCGACGTGGCGCAGCCGCTCCGCCTCGGCCCGGAGCTCCGGCTCGCGCTCGAGGTCGACGCCCGCCGCGGAGATCTCGGCGACCTCGTCCGCGAGCGCCCGGATGCGCTCGGCGCGGGTCCGCTCGTCCTGCCGGATGGCCTCGAGGCGGCGCGTGCGAGTGCGCCAGTCCTCGACGCCCCGCTCCAGCGCCAGCCGCTGCGGCTCCAGCCCTCCGAAGGCGTCCAGGAGCTCGCGCTGGACCGTTCGGCGCAGCAAGAGCTGGTGCTCGTGCTGGCCGTGGAGCTCGACCAGGCGCTCCCCCAGCTCCCGCAGAAGCCCCGCGGTCGCGAGACGGCCGGCCACGAAGCAGCGGTTCCTCTGGTCGCGGAAGAGCTCGCGGCGCAGCGCCACCTCCTCGGCGTCTTCGCCGAGGGCGCGCGCCACGGCCCGGCGTGTCGCGGGCGCCTCGAGGCGGAAGACCCCCTCCACGACCGCGCTCGAGGCACCCGCACGCACCATGTCGGGGTCCGCCCGCTCCCCCACGAGCAGCGAGAGCGCCTCCACGAGCACCGACTTGCCCGCGCCCGTCTCGCCGGAGAGGACGTTCAGGCCGGGGGCCAGGTCGAGCTCGAGGCTCTCGACGAGAGCGAGGTTCTCGATGCGCAGGGACGCGAGCATCAGGAGCAGCGGCGATCCGGTGGCGCGGCGGACGTGGGGCGGCGACTCATGTCTCGGAGGTCCGGCCGCCCCAGTGCAGCTTGGAGCGGAGCAGGCGGAAGAAGCCGCGGTCGGGCAGACGCACGAGGTGTACCTCGTGCTCGGACCGGGTCACGCGGATCGCGTCCCCGATGTCCAGCTCGGCCACGAGATTGCCGTCCACGGCGAGCCCCGCGCGCTCCTGCCGCTCGATCACCGTGACCCGGACGTCGGCCTCCGCCGGCAGGACGAGCGGCCGCGTGGCCAGCGTGTGCGGGCAGATGGGGGTGGCCACGATGGCCTGCATGGTTGGCACGACCAGCGGTCCCTGCGCCGAGAGCGCGTAGCCCGTCGAGCCCAGGGGGGTGGAGAGGATGAGCCCGTCCGCCACGTAGGTGCCGACCTCTTCCCCGTCGAGCTCCAGGCGCAGGTCCAGCACGCGCGCGGTCACGGCACCCTTGTGCACGACCACGTCGTTCAGCGCGGTGAAGGTCCCGTCTCCGCTCTCGACCCCGTCCTTGCCGAGGGCCGCGGCGCGACGCGCCGGCGCCCCACTGCCGCGGGCCTCGGCCGCGCGCTCCACCTCCGCGCGCAGCGTCATGTGGGGCTCGACCGCGCCCTCGCCGTCGAAGAGGCGCTCGAAGCTCTCGAGCATCGACACCCGCGAGGAGCTCGTGAGGAACCCCAGCGTGCCCGTGTTGACGCCGAAGATGGGGATCGCCTGGCCCGCCAGGTGGCGGGCGGCGTAGAGGATCGTTCCGTCTCCGCCGAAGGTGAGGACCAGGTCCACCTGGCGGGCGAGGTCCGCCCAGGCGAAGGCGGGCAGGTCGATCGGCAGGGAGCGGCCGAGGTCCGGCGCGCAGCGCACGTCGAGGGAGCGGCCGCGGAGCCAGTCCACCGCCTCGCGGACCGTGGCCGGGACCTCGGGCCGCTGGGGATTGGCCACGACGCCGACCACCCGGTAGCGGCTCACGGGATCAATCCCCGGACGCCCGTCCCGGACCGAAGGATTCGACTTCCGAGGAGGCGAGGAGGGCCAGGACCTGGGCGCGGACCGCGGCCGGCGACAAGCCCGCCTCCTCGAGCTGCTCCTTCCGGGAGGCGTGCTGGATGAAGACGTCGGGGATGCCGAGGCACTTGAGCGCCACCTGCCCGGCGACCTGCGGGTGGTCGGAGAGAAAGCGGGCCACGCGCTCGCCGAAGCCTCCGGGGAGGGCGGCCTCCTCGAGCGTCACGACGCGATCGTGTCGCAGGAGCGTGCGCGTCAGGAGATCCTCGTCCATGGGCTTGACGAAGCGGCAGTTGAGCACGGTGGCCTCGACACCCTCCTCGGCCAGCGCGTCGGCGACCGCGAGTGCTGTCTGCACCATCGTGCCGACGGCCAGCAAGGCCACGTCGCGCCCCTCGCGCAGCTCTTCCCAGCTTCCGATCCGGATCTCGTCGAAGGTCTCGCGCTTTTCCCGGGCCGCGCCGGGCACCGAGTCGCGCGGATAGCGGAACGCGAAGGGATGTGCCGTCTGCTTGACGGCCGTGAGCAAGAGGTCCTGCATCTCCCGCTCGTCTTTGGGTGCCGCGACGATGAAGTTGGGCAGGCAGGAGAGGTAGGCCAGGTCGAACGTGCCGTGGTGCGTGGGCCCGTCCTGACCCACCAGGCCGGCCCGGTCCATGGCGAAGACGACCGGCAGGTTCTGGATCGCGACGTCGTGCACGATGATGTCGTAGGCCCGCTGCAGGAACGTGGAGTAGATCGCGCAGACAGGGCGCAGCCCCTGCGTCGTGAGCCCGGCGGCGAACTCGACCGCGTGCTGCTCGGCGATCCCCACGTCGAACGTGCGCTCGGGGAAGGCCTTCTGGAAGATGTTGACGCCCGTGCCGTCGGGCATGGCGGCAGTGATCGCCACCATCTCGGGCACCTGGCGGCCCACGGTCACGAGGGCTTCGCCGAAGACCTTCGTCCACTTGGGGAGTCCGGGCTCGGGCTCGCTCTTGCCCGTCGCCTTGTCGAAAGCGCCCTTGCCGTGCCAGCCCCAGGGGTCGGCCTCGGCCAGCGAGTAGCCCTTGCCCTTCTTTGTCAGCAGGTGCAGCAGGACCGGTCCCTTCATGGCCAGCACCGGCGGCAGGAAGTTCAAGAGCTCGGTCAGGTCGTGGCCGTCGATGGGGCCGATGTAGCGGAAGCCCAGCTCCTCGAACAGGGTGCCCGGCACGACCAGGTTCTTGAAGCTCTCCTCCACCTTCCCGGCCAGGCGACGCACCTTCTTCCCGACCTTGGGGATGCCGCCCGTCAGCTTCCAGGCCTCTTCGCGCAGCTTGTTGTAGAGCGGATTCGTGAGGATCTCGGTCAGGTAGTGGTGGATGGCGCCCACGTTGGGGGCGATGGACATCTCGTTGTCGTTCAGGATGACCGTGATGTCGGTCTTGAGGCCGGCCGCGTTGTTGAGGCCCTCGAACGCGAGGCCTCCCGTGAGCGCGCCGTCGCCCACGACGACCACGACCTTGAAGCTTTCGCCCTTGAGGTCGCGCGCCTTGGCGATCCCGAGGCCCGACGAGATGCCCGTGCTCGCGTGCGCTGCGCCGAAGGGGTCGTGCGGGCTCTCGGTCCGCAGCGTGAAGCCCGAGATGCCGTCCTTCAGCCGCAGGGTGTGGAAGCGGTCGCGGCGGCCCGTCAGCAGCTTGTGCGCGTAGGCCTGGTGTCCGACGTCCCAGATGATCTTGTCGCGCGGCGAGTCGAGCAGGTAGTGGAGCGCGATCGTGAGCTCGACGACGCCAAGCGGCGAGCCGAAGTGGCCGCCGTTCTGGCTCACGATCGAGACGATCTCCTCGCGGATCTCGCGCGCGAGCTCGGGCAGCTCGGCGGGCGCGAGTCGCTTCAGCTCCTCGGGGGTGCCGGCGCGGTCCAGGTGGGGCGTGGCGCTCATGGATGCGGCCGTGAGGATGAGGGTTGGCTAGACGTGGCTAGAAGATACCGAGAGGTCCCCCCTCGTCAATACGAGTGGCGGCGGCCTTCAATGCGCGCGATCGGCCACGAAGTCGGCGATCGCGAGAAGCAGCCCGTTCTCGATCGGCAGCCGGGCGACCTCGCGCTTGGCGAGAGCCGCGGCGGCCCGGGCCTGCAGGCGCGCGCCCTCCACGCCGAAGGCGGAGACGAAGGTGGCCTTGCCGGCGGCGGCGTCGGCTCCGGTCGCCTTCCCCGTCAGCTCCGCGTCCCCCAGCGCGTCGAGCAGGTCGTCGGCGATCTGGAAGGCGAGGCCGAGGTGGTCGCCGTAGCTCTCGAGTCCCGGCAGGAGCGGCGCCGGCGTCCCCGCGATCAGGGCCCCAACGAGCACCGAGGAGCGGATCAGGCGGCCCGTCTTCCCGGCGTGCACCTCCAGCAGCTCTGCGGCTCGCACCCGCCGGCCTTCGGCGCGCAGGTCCAGGTACTGCCCGCCGATCATCCCGTCGAGGCCGATGGAGCGGGCCACGAGCCGGAGCAGCGGGCTGGCGAGCGGCGGCGGCTGCTCGGCGATCCAGGCCAGGCCCTCCGTGAGCAGCGCGAAGCCCGCCGCCAGCGCGAGCGGCTCGCCGTGAACGACGTGGCTCGTCGGCCGCCCCCGCCGCAGGGCGTCGTCGTCGAAGTCGGGGAGGTCGTCGTGAACCAGGGAGTAGGCGTGGATCAGTTCGAGCGCGCAGGCGGGGCCGTAAACGCTCTCGCCCCGTCCCCCGCAGGCGCGGAAGGCCGCGATCGCGAGCAGGGGTCGCATGCGCTTGCCCGGCGCCAGCGCCGAGTAGCGCATCACCTCCCGGAGAGATCCCGGAGGCCCGGCCTCGAGTCTCGAGTCGAGGCGCCGGTCCACCTGGTCGCGCTCGTCCTCGAAGAAGCTCTCGAGATCGGGACTTCGGGTGAGGTGAGACGTCACATGTCTATGTCACGCACGCGGAAAGACTCACCTGCATCGCGCAGGATCTCGCGAACTCGCGCCTCGGCGACCTCCAGCTTCGAGCGCGCCGAGCGGGCGATCGCGATCCCTTCCTCGAAGAGTGCGAGCGCGTCGTCCAGCGACACGTCCTCGCGCTCGAGCCGTTGCACGATGCGCTCGAGGCGGTCGAGCTCGTCCTCCAGCCGGCTCTGCTCGGCCGCAGCCTCCCCGGAGTCCTTCCGCAGCTCCGGCTCCGGCGCGCTCGGCTTCGGGGGCTTCGCCTCGCCCTTCGTCACAGGTCGCCCTCCAGCGTGAGCTGGTTCCCGTCCCGCGCAAGAGGCTTGCGACGCGATCGGGCGGACCCCGTCTCGGCGGAGCCCGTCGTCCCGGCCCCCACCTCGACCACGCGCGCCCGAGCCTCGCCTTTCGAGAAGCGCAGCCGGACGGCGTCGCCGGGCGCGAGCTGGTCGGCGTCCCGCACCAGGCTCCGCTCGGGCAGGCGCTCCACCAGCGCGTAGCCGCGGCCCAGCGTGGCCAGCGGCGAGAGCGCCTCGAGGCGGCCCAGCTTCTCCCGCAGGGCGGCGCGGGCGTCCTCGATCTCACGCCGCACGCCCGCGACCAGCCGCTCGCCGAGCTCGTCCGTGGTCTGCGTCCCGTCCGCGATCCGGTTCCGGACCGCGCGCAGGCCGTAGCGGCCGAGGAAGTCGTCCAGCCGCCGCGCCAGGCGCGCGCGGCCGCGCAGCTCGCACTCGAGGAGCCGCGCCGTCGTGGCCTCGAGCGCCCGCAAAAGCGCTCCCGTGTCGGGCACCGCCAGCTCGGCGGCCACGGAAGGCGTGGGCGCGCGCACATCGGCCACCAGGTCGCAGAGCGTCACGTCCACCTCGTGGCCGACGGCGCTGATCACGGGCACGCGCGCGCGGAACACGGCCCGCGCGACGGATTCCTCGTTGAAGGCGGAGAGGTCTTCGGAGCTGCCGCCGCCCCGGCCCACGATCAGGACCTCGATCGGGAAGCGTTCGGTGAGCGCCTCCACGGCCAGCGCGATCTCGCGCGCCGCCCCCTCCCCCTGGACGCGCACCGGGAAGAGGTAGACCTCGGTGGCGGGCGAGCGGCGCCGGAGGACGGCCAGGATGTCGTGGATGACCGCACCCGTGCGCGAAGTCACGACGCCGATCGCGCGCGGACAGAAGGGGATGGGGCGCTTGCGCTCCTGCGCGAAGAGGCCTTCCTCGGCGAGTCGCCGCTTCAGGGCCTCGAAGGCTTCGGCCGCCTTCCCAGCACCACGGCGAAACGCGCGGGCAACGACCAGCTGGAGCTCGCCCCGCCGGCCGTACACGGTGACGCGGCCGAAGAGGACCAGGCACTCCCCGTCCACGGGCAGGAAGGCGAGCCGCGCGGCATCCGAGCGGAAGAGACAGCAGCGCAGCTGGCTCTCGTCGTCCTTGAGCGTGAAGTAGCAGTGGCCGGACGGGTGGAGGGCGAGGTTCGAGACCTCGCCCTCCACGAGCAGCATCGGAAGCTCGGTCTCGAGCCGCTGCTTGAGCTCGCGGACGAGCTCGCCCACCGACCAGACGCGAACGCCCTGCTGCTCGAGGGTCTCCAGGTCGGTCGCGCTCACGCCGTCCTCCCCCGCATGGCCGCTCCTTCGCGCCGCGCCCGGGCTCAGCGGGCGGCGCGCGCGCCGGCGGCCGTCTCGGCGGCCTTGAGCGTGTTCGCGAGCAGCATGGCGATCGTCATGGGCCCCACTCCGCCCGGCACCGGCGTGATCGCCCCGGCCACCTCGGAGACGCCCTCGAAATCCACGTCCCCCACCAGGCGCGTCTTGCCGGGACGCGCGGGGTCGGGCACCCGGTTGATGCCCACGTCGATCACGACCGCGCCGGGACGCACCATCTCGCGCGTCACCGCCTGCGCCCGGCCGATGGCCACGATCAGGATCTCGGCCTGCCGCGTGATCGCTCCCAGGTCCACCGTCTTGCTGTGGCACACGGTGACCGTGGCGTCGCCGCCCTCTCCGTAGCGCAGGAGCAGGTTCACCATCGGCTTCCCCACGATGTTCGAGCGGCCGACCACGACCGCGTGACGGCCGCGCGTCTGGATCCGCTCGCGGATCAGCATCTCGCGCACTCCGAGCGGCGTGCAGGGGACCAGACAGTCCTGGCCCGTCGCGAGCCGGCCCACGTTGACGGGATGAAAGCCGTCCACGTCCTTGGCCGGGTCGATGGACGCGAGGATCGTGTCCTCGTCGATCTGCTCGGGGAGCGGCAGCTGCACCAGGATGCCGTGGATCCGCTCGTCGGCGTTGAAGGCCGCGATGAGGCCCAGGACCTGGTCCTGCGTCGCGCCGGCCGGCAGGCGCTCGGTCACGGAATGGAAGCCCGCCTCCTCGCAGGCCTGGCCTTTGCTGCGCACGTAGACCGCGGAGGCGGGGTTGTCTCCCACCAGGATGAACGCCAGGCCCGGCACGACGCCCTCGGCCTTGAGCTCGATCGCGCGCGCCCGCACCTCGGAGCGCACGGCCTGGGCGATCCGCTTTCCGTCCAGGATCCTCGCCGTCATGCCCGCGCGCCTGGGTTCAGGTGTCCGCGTCGCGGCTCACGCGATCACGCGGTCGAAGGGCTCGAGGCGCGTGACCTTCCGCGCCGATTCGTCGATCTCGTACAGCACCCCCATGCAGTGCACGTTCCCGGTCGCCACCTCGAAGCGGTTGGGGGTCTGCTTGAGGAAGCGCTCGATGGCCAGCTCCTTCTTGACTCCGATGACTCCGTCCACCGCACCCGTCATGCCGGCATCGGTGAGGTAGGCCGTACCGCCGGGAAGGATGCGCGCGTCGGCCGTCTGCACGTGCGTGTGCGTCCCCACCACCGCCGTCACGCGGCCGTCCACGTACCAGCCGAAGGCGATCTTCTCGGCCGTCGCCTCGGCGTGGAAATCCACGAAGATCAGGTCCGTCTTCCCGTCCAGCTCACGCAGCACCCGGCGGCTCATCAACCGGAACGGGCAATCAGTGGCGGGCATGAAGACGCGGCCCTGGAGATTGACGACCGCGATCGAGAGCCCCCGCGCGCGGCCGATCGCCACGCCCCGGCCGGGGTTCTCGGGCGGATAGTTCGCCGGCCGCAACAGCCGCGCCTCCTTCTCCAGGTACTCGTAGACCTCGCGCTTGTCCCAGATGTGGTTGCCGCTCGTGAGGACGTCGATTCCCAGGTCGAACAAGCCCTGGGCGATCTCGGGAGTCACGCCGAAGCCGCCGGCCGCGTTCTCGCAATTGGCGACCACGAAGTCGATCTCGTGCTCGCTGCGCATCGCGGCCAGGCCGGCCTCGGCCGCCTGACGCCCCGGCTTGCCCACGATGTCGGCCAGGAAGAGCAGCTTCATCGCGGCGAGTTCACCGCGCGTACTCGACCGAGCGCGTCTCGCGGATCACGACCACCTTGATCTGCCCGGGATAATGCAGCCCGTCCTCGATCTTGCGGGCCAGATCCTCGGACAGCTTGTTGGCTTGCCGGTCGTCCACCTCGTCGGGGACGACCAGCACGCGCAGCTCGCGCCCGGCCTGGATGGCGTAGGACTTGAAGACGCCCGGCATCGAATCCGCCAGCGATTCCAGCTTCTCGAGCCGCCGAACGTAGGCCTCGAGCGTCTCCCGGCGGGCACCGGGTCGGGCCCCGGACATGGCGTCCGCCGCCTGCACCAGCACCGAGATCGGCGACTCGTGGGGGACGTCGTCGTGGTGCGCGGCGATGCAGTTGAGCACGACCGGGTGCTCGCCCAGCCGCCGCGCCACGTCGTACCCGATCTGGGTGTGCGAGCCCTCCGTCTCGTGCGTGAGCGCCTTGCCCACGTCGTGCAGGAACCCCCCGCGTCGGGCCAGGGTCGTGTCCAGGCCCAGCTCACCGGCCATCATCCCCGCCAGGTACGAGACCTCCTTCGAGTGCTTGAGGATGTTCTGGCCGTAGCTCGTGCGGTAGTGGAGGCGGCCCATCAGGTTCACGAGGTTGGCGTGCAGCCCCTGGATGCCGACCTCGTAGCAGGCCTCCTCGCCGATCTCCTGGATGCGGACCGCGATCTCGGCCTGCGTCTTCTTCACGACCTCCTCGATCCGGCCGGGATGGATGCGCCCGTCGGCGATCAGCTTCTCGAGCGACAGCTTGGCGATCTCGCGACGGATCGGGTCGAAGCCGGACAGCACGACCGACTCGGGCGTGTCGTCGATGATGATGTCGATGCCCGTCGCGGCCTCGAAGGCGCGGATGTTCCGGCCCTCGCGCCCGATGATACGGCCCTTCATCTCCTCGTTCGGCAGATGCACGACGGAAACCGTCGTCTCTGCGACGTGATCCGCGGCGCAGCGCTGGATGGCGAGGGCGACGATCTTCTTGGCCTCGCGCTCCGCGTCGCGGCGCGCGTCGTCCTTGATCTGCTTGACGAGCTGAAGGGATTCGGCCTCGGCGGCGTCGCGCAGGCCTTTGAGCAGCTCGGCTCGCGCCTCGGCGCGGCTCATGGCCGAGACGCGCTCGAGCTGGACCGTGTGGCGCTCGACGAGCTGGGACACCTCGGCCTCGCGACCCGTGAGCAGCCGCCCGCGGCTCTCGAGCTCGCGGGCCAGCGCGGCGAGATCGGCGTCCTTCTTTTCGACGAGGCTGAACTTGCGATCGAGGTTGGCGTCGCGCTCCTGGAGCCGCTTCTCGTTCTCGGCCAGCTCCTGGCGCTTGCGCTCGGCGTCGCGGTCCAAGGCGGCACGCGCCGCGAAGAGCTCCTCGCGGCCCTCGAGGGTCGCGACCTTACGGAGGTTGTCGGCCTCGCCCCGGGCGTCGGCGACGAGCCGCTCGGCGGTCTCGCGCGCCCGTCGGAGGCGGCCCTGCGCGCGCCGGCTGGCCAGGAGCAGCCACGTGACCGACACCACCGCTACCAGCAGCGAAACGCCCGCGACGGCCGCCGCGAGCGTGGATTGGGTCGGTTCCATGGCGGGTGCCCTCTCCACGCGCTGGAGAGAGCGCCGACCCCTAGCCCGCTATGCCCCCCGGCGAGGACTCAGGTCGGACGGGCACAGAAAGAAGAGACCCCGCCCGGATCGGTAAAGGGAAGTTTGATACCCTTTCGCACATGATGGGAGCCCTCTCGACCGCTTCTCGAGTCCTCGCGAGGAGGCAGGCGATCCACGCTCGAAGGCGGGTTCCCTCTCGTTTGTCTTAGGATCAAACTTTTGTGCATTACCGACACCGGAGCGGGGTCAAATCGCTCGCACACCAGTCTAGGCCGGTTCGCAAACCCTCCTGTCCGGGAGTGTTGAGACTCGACAGCGTCCGGCGGGACCTCGCTCGCGCCTGGCGACACCGTTTTGGCGCCGCGCGGGAGTCATGAAGTCCCTCCCATGAGTCACGTAGTCCCTCCCATGACTGCCTGGTCCACCGAGGCCGCGAGCCGCTGCAGGCGCACGTTGAGGTCGGCCCGCTCGTGCTCCGCGCCGCTCTTCAAGCGAAAGAGCTCGTCGGTGATCTCCATGGCCCCCAGGATCGCGACCCGGTACAGGTCGAGGTGGGGCAGAGACCGCCGCAGCCCGCGCAGCACGGAATCCACATGACCAGCGACCCGAAGCGTGTGCTCCGAATCGGCCTCGCTGCGAACGCTGTAGTTCTCGTCCAGGATCGTGACCTGGATGCGGCTCTTGCTGTCGGCCATCGACCGGCTCAACTGAGAGCGTTCAGGCTAGGAGGCGTCGCCCCCTACTTGTTTACGGAGAATCGAACCCGGGTCAGCATCGCGCGAATCCTCTCTTCGAGGTGCCGCGCGTGCGTCTCGAGCTCGTCCTTCTCGCGCATCAGGGTCCGGATCGTCTCGTCCTGCTGGAGCGGGTCGATCTTGCCCTTGCGCAGGCGGCGGAACGTCTCCTCGAGCTCGGCGTACCGCTCTTCGAGGATCCGCTTGTCCTCCTGCAGCCGCGCGTTCTTCTGGACCAGCAAGCTAATCTTCTTCTCGAGGATATCCAGAGTCTTAAAGGTCGGGAAGAGGTCCGGCTGATCCATCGGCGCGCTCCGTGCCGCTCGAAAGGATGCGGGTTACGAGCGCAGGCGGATTCCCGCCTCGGCCAGCGCCGCCCGGACGCTCGCCATCCCGCGCTCGACGTCGTCCTCCGTCAACGTACGATCGGCGCTCTGGAAAACAAGACGGAAGGCGAGGCTCCGCGCGCCGCTCGGAACGGGGTCGCCGCGATAGACGTCGAAGAGCCGCAGCTCGACCAGATCGGCGGGGGCCGAGCGCCGCAGGAGCTCTTCGACGGCGGCCGCGGTCGTCGCGTCGGAGACGACGAGCGCGAGGTCGCGCTCGACCCGCGGGTAGGGTGAGAGCGCAGCGAAACGCGGCGCCGGCCGGGGTGCCAGAAACGGCGCGAGCTCGAGGTCGGCCACCAGCACGGGAACCTCGAAATCGAGCGCGCGCTCCACACTCGGGTGGAGCCGCCCGAGGAAGCCCAGGCTGCGGCCCTCGACTCTCAGCTCCGCCTGCTGTCCGGGATGGAGCCACGCGTGTCCGGAGGGCGCGGCCGAGAGGCTGCGCGAGGGGCCGAGCAAGGCCTCGGCGACCCCCTTCACGTCGTACACGTCGGCCGGGACCTCCTTCCCGCTCCCGCTCCAGTGCGGCACCCCGATGGTTCCCGCGAGCAGGATGCCGAGCCGCCCGCGTTCGTCCACCCCCGGCAGCCGCGGGAGGTCGCCCGCCGCGCCCGGCACGTCCTCTGGGTCGCCAGCCTGACGCCGGGCGAACACGTGGCCGATCTCGAAGAACGCCACGCCGGGCGCGCCCCTCCGCAGGTTGTGCCTCGCGGCCTCGACCATAGTGGCGGCCAGCGTGGGGCGCAGGAAGGGCTCGTTCTGGGCCAGCGGGTTGACCTGCTCCAGCAAGCGGCCCTCGAAGAACCCGGGGCCGAAGGGAGCGGGATCGAAGAAGGTGGACGTGCAGGCCTCGTCGAGCCCGAGGCCGCGCAGCGTGTCGCGCAGGCGCGCGAGGGCCGCGTCTTCACCCGGCGGTCTCACGCCCGCGGGATCGGCCAGCGGTGTCGCCGGCACGCGGTCGTAGCCCACCCGTCGCGCGACCTCCTCCACCAGGTCGATCTCGCGGGCCAGGTCGAAGCGATGTCCCGGAACCGTGACCGCCAGGACGCCGTCGCGCCGGGAAACAGGCAGGTCCACCGCCACCAGAGCCTCGCGCACGCGCGCGGCGTCGAGGGCCAGGCCCGTGACGGCCGCCACGCGCTCCGGGCGCAGCTCCAGCGAGGGCCGCGGGCCCGGGGCCGCGCCGACGTCGGCCACCTCCGGCTCGGCGCTCCCGCCAGACCATTCCAGGATCAGCCCGCAGGCGCGCTCCCTGCCCGTCGGCACCACCATCGGGTCCACGCCGCGCCCGAAGCGGGACGAGGCCTCCGTCCGCAGGCCCAGCCGCGACACGGCTCGCCGGATCCGCAGGGGGTCGAAGAGCGCGGCTTCGAGGAAGACGTCGCGCGTGGCGGCCGAGACCTCGGAGTCCCGGCCCCCCATCACCCCACCCACCGCCACGGCGCGGTCGCGGTCGGCGATCACCGTCGTCTCGCCGTCCAGCGTCCGCTCGCGCCCGTCGAGCGTCACGAGCCGCTCCCCCGGTTCCGCGCGACGCACGCATATCTCCCCGCCCGCGAGGCGGGCGAGGTCGAAGGCGTGGAGCGGCGTGCCGACCTCGAGCAGCACGTGGTTCGTAGCGTCCACGACGTTGTTGATCGGCCGGACGCCGAGCGCGAAGAGCCGCTGCTGGACCGCGAGCGGGCTCGGACCCACGCGCAGGCCGCGGATCACGCGTCCCGTGTAGCGCGGGCAGCCCTCGGGGTCCAGCAGCGTGACCCGCACGCCACCCGCCTGCGAGACGCTCGCCGCCGGGCCCTCGGCGGCCGCCGGCGTCTGCGTGACCCCCGGCCGGCGCATCCGCCCGCCCGCGAGCTCCTGCAGCTCGCGCGCCACACCCAGGTGGCTCTCCCAGTCGGGGCGGTTCGAGGGGATCTCGAGGACCAGGATCGTGTCGTCGAGATGCAGGACGCTCGCGATCGGCGCGCCCGGCGCGCCGCCGTTCGGATCGACCTCGAGGATCCCCTCGGCCGAGCCCAGGTGCTCGAGGCCGAGCTCGGGTGCCGAGCAGAGCATTCCCTCGGAGCGAACGCCCCGGATCTCGCTCACGCGCACGGTCAGGCCGTTGGGGAGCGCCGCACCCGGCAGCGCCACCGGGTAGAAGGCCCCTTCCTTCACGACCGGAGCGCCGCAGACGATGCGGCGCGCCTGGCCGGGAGCCGTCTCCACGGAGCAGAGCTTGAGCCGGTCCGCGGATGGATGCGGCGCGACCCCGGTCACGCGACCCAGCACGACCGAGTCCAGGCCGCGCGCGGCCGGGAGCACCTCCTCGACCAATAGCCCGAGGCGCGTCATCCGATCCGCGAGCTCGGCCGGCGGGACCGTCAGCCCCGGCAGGAGCTCGCGCAGCCAGGCGTACGAGACGCGCATCAGTTGAACTGCGCGAGGAAGCGCAGGTCGTTCTCGTAGAAGAGTCGGATGTCCGGGATGCCGTGCTTGAGCATCGCCATGCGCTCCACACCCGTCCCGAACGCGAACCCCGAAACGACCTCGGGGTCGTAGCCCACCGCCTCGAAGACCGCCGGATGCACCATCCCCGCACCCAGGATCTCGATCCAGCCCGACTGCTTGCAGGTGGGGCAGCCCGCGCCTGCGCAGAAGACGCACGAGATGTCCAGCTCGGCGCCGGGCTCGACGAACGGGAAGTAGCCGGGCCGGAAGCGGAGTCCCACGCCCTGGCCGAAGTAGGCGCGGGCGAACTGCTCGAGCGTCCACTTCAGGTGGCCCAGCGTGATCCCGGCTTCGACGGCCAGCACCTCGATCTGGTAGAAGACGGGCGAGTGGGTGGCGTCGGGAGCGTCGTTCCGGTAGCAGCGGCCCGGCGCGATGATGCGCAGCGGCGGCTGGCGGCTCTCCATCGCGCGGATCTGCACCGGCGAGGTGTGCGTGCGCAGGAGCAGGTCCTTGCCCACGAAGATCGAGTCGCTCTCCTCGCGGACGGGGTGGCCCTCGGGGATGTTGAGGGCGGTGAAGTTGTGGTAGGGGGTCTCGACCTCGGGTCCGTCCGCGACCTCGTAGCCCAGATCGCGGAAGATGTCGCGCAGCTCGTCGAGCGCGATCGAGAGCGGATGCCGCAGCCCGATGCGCGGCACCCGCCCCGGCAGCGTCAGGTCCAGCCGCTCGGCGGCCAGAGTGCGGGTCTCGCGCTCGGCGAGGAGCACCTCGGCACGGCGGTCGAGTGCCTCGGCCAGGGCCGCCTTGGCCTGGTTCGCGGCCTCCCCCACGCCCGGTCGCTCCTCGGGCGGAAGGCTCGCGAGGGACTTGAGCTCCTGCGTGATGCGCCCCTTGCGCCCCAGATAGCGCACGCGCACGTCCTCGAGCGCCTCGGGTGTCGCGGCGCGCGTCAGCTCGTCGCGCGCTTCCTCCTCGATCGCGCGCAGCCGCTCGCGGAGCTGGCCGGGGCCGCCCGGCGGCATCAGGCTAGCCCAGGCTCTGCTTGGCGGTGAGGGCGAGCCGCGCGAAGCCGTCCGGATCCTCGGCGGCCATCTCGGAGAGGAGCTTGCGGTTCACGCGCACGTCGGCCGCCTTCAGCCCGTGGATGAACTCGCTGTAGGAGAGCCCGTGCAGGCGCGCCCCGGCGTTGATGCGGGTGATCCAGAGCTTGCGGAACTCGCGCTTCTTGACGCGCCGGTCGCGGTAGGCGAAGGCGAGGCCCCGCTCGACCGTTTCCTTGGCGGGCACGTACAGCTTCGAGCGGCCGCCGCGGAAGCCTTTCGCCGCCTCGAGGAGCTTCTTGCGCCGGCGGGAGCGCTGGACGTTGTTCTTGACGCGGGACATTGGATCTCCGGAATGAGGTTGCCGCTCGCTCGGCCCCGGTCAGGTTCGGGATCGACGGCGCCGGCCTGACGGACGCGGCCGCCGGGCAGCTAGCTCAGCATGCGCGTGACGTTCTTGAGGTCGGCCTTGTCCACGTACGCGGCGCGGCGCAGCCTGCGCTTCCGCGCGCGCTCTTTCTTGTTCAGGATATGACGCAGGTGCGAGTGCTTGCGCTTGACCTTGCCCGTGGCGGTCTTGCGAAAGCGCTTCATCGCCCCGCGGTTGGACTTCATCTTGGGCATCAGTGCCTCCCCTTGGGGGCCACGATCATGCTCATGTTGCGCCCCTCGAGCTTGGGGGGCGTCTCCACGTGCCCGGCGTTCCCCTCCTGGATGACGGCGGTGACCCGGTCCAGCACCGCGCGCCCGTGCTCCGTGTGGGTCATCTCGCGCCCGCGGAACATCACCGTGACCTTGACCTTGTTTCCCTCGTTGAGGAACTCCAGGACGTGGTTCGTCTTGAAGTCGAAGTCATGGTCCTCGATGTTCGGCCGGTAGCGGATCTCCTTCAGCTGAACGTTGTGCTGCTTCTTGCGCGCCTCGCGGTCCTTCTTGGCCTGCTCGTACTTGTACCTTCCGTAGTCCATGATCTTGCAAACCGGGGGGCGCGCGGTGGGAGCAACCTCCACCAGGTCGTAGCCCTTCTCCTCTGCGATGCGGAGCGCCTCGTCCACGGCCACGATCCCGAGCTGCTCCCCTTCGTCTCCGATCAGCCGGATCGGAGAAATGCGAATCTGGCGGTTGACGCGCGGTTCAGGTGCGATGAGCTCTCCTCCTCTGCGGGGGTTGGTGCGCTGCCGACGCCGAGGTGGCGCCGGGCAGGAGAAACAAAAAAAGCGGACGACGCGTCGCCCGCTCGGGAGCCGCCGCGACGAGACCGCGCTCGAGCGTCGAGTGCTGCGAGCGAGTCCGGGATCGCGGGCGGCCGTGCGTGCCTGGGCAGGCGAACCCCACTGCCCGAGGCGAGAAGCGGACGCTTCTACTTAATCTGGCGCGGTGAAACTAAGGGCATCCTCGCCGCGGGGCAACCCGCGCAGGGTGCCTCGCGAAAGCCCCCCTCAGTCCGGTCGGAATCGCGTTCAGCGCCGCGTCGAGGGGCCTCCCCGAGACGCGGCCGCGCCCTCGCGCAGCCCCCGCCTACGATTACAACCCAATCGCCTGCTCCAGGTCCGCGATCAGGTCGTCCGGGTGCTCGATCCCGATCGAGATCCGCAACAGGTCGCGGGGAACCTTGCTCTCCGGGGGCTCCACACTCGCGCGGTGCTCGATCAGGCTCTCGACACCCCCCAGCGAAGTCGCGCGCTTGAAGACGCGCACGCGCGCCGCCACGTCGATCGCGGCCTTCTCTCCCCCGGCTATGCACAGCGAAAGCATCCCGCCGAAGCCCCCCCGCATCTGGCGCGCCGCGACGGCGTGACCGGGGTGGCTCGGCAGCCCGGGATAGAGGACCTCGCGCACGCGCGGGTGGCCGTGAAAGCGCTGCGCCACGGCCGCGGCACCCCGGCAGCAGGCCTCCACGCGCAGCACGAGCGTGCGAATGCCGCGCAGCAAAAGCCAGGCCTCGAAGGGACCCAGCACCGGCCCCGCGTCGTGGCGAAGCGCGCGCAACCGCTCCCACATCTCGTCCGGCTGCGCCGTCACGAGCGCTCCGGCGACGACGTCGGTGTGGCCGTTCAGGTACTTGGTGGCCGAGTGCATGACCAGATCGGCCCCGAGCGCCAGCGGGCGAGTGAGCACCGGCGTGGCGGCGGTCGAGTCCACCGCGAGCCGCGCGCCCGCGGCGTGTGCGAGCCCGGCGGCGGCCGCGATGTCGGTGATCGCCCACGTGGGGTTGGCCGGCGTCTCGATCCAGACCAGCTTCGTGCGCCCGGGTCGCAGCGCGGCCTCGAGAGCCGTCAGGTCCCCGGCCGGGATCAGGTCGACGTCCAGGCCCCACGGCACGGCGAACTGGGTCAGCCACTTTCGCACGCCCCAGTACATGACGTCCTGCGAGACCACGTGGTCGCCTGGGGCCAGGCTCTGAAAGGCGGCGGTCGCCGCGGCCATCCCCGAGCCGAAGAGCAGGCACCCCGCGCCGCCCTCGAGCTCGGCGATGAGGTCCTCGGCCGGTTCGTAGGAGGGGTTCTCGGTGCGCGAGTAGACCCGTCCGGACGGGTAGGAGCCGTCGGGCTCCCGCAGGTACGTGGTCGAGGGATGGATGCCCGGAACGAGGGCTCGCGTGGCCGGGTCGACGTGGCCCAGCGCCTGGGCGGCCAGGGTGGCAGGGTGCAGCGTGCGCTCGGGCTTCACGTGGCGGAAGCGGGCTCCGGGACCGGTGGGATCACGCGCTCTGCCGCCTCGAGCGCGAGCCGGTCCGCAAACGCCTCGACCGCTTCCACGCCCGCCTCGCCGCCGTGGTGGCGGCGGACCGATACCGTGCCGGCATCCCGCTCGCGCTTCCCCACCACCAGCATGTAGGGGACCTTCTGGACCTCCGCGTCCCGGATCTTCCAGGACACGCCTTCGCGCCGCCGGTCGATCTCCACCCGCAGGCGGCGCGTCGCGAGGCGCGCGGCCACCTCCTCGGCGTACGGCATGAGATCGTCGCTCACGGGGATCACGATCGCCTGCAGCGGCGCCAGCCAGACCGGGAACGCCCCTCCGTAGTGCTCGACCAGGATCCCGAAGAAGCGCTCGAGCGAGCCCAGCAGCGCGCGATGGATCATGTAGGGACGGTGCTCCTTGCCGTCCTCGCCCACGTATGCGAGCTCGAAGCGCTCGGGCAGCACGAAGTCGAACTGGATCGTGCTGCATTGCCACTCGCGCCCGATCGCGTCCTCGAACTTGAGGTCGATCTTGGGGCCGTAGAACGTCGCGCCGCCGACGTCCTCCTGATACGGGAGCCCCGCGCGCTGGATCGCGGCTCGCAGCGCTTCGGTCGGCGCCACCCATTCCTCGGGCGTGCCCGCGGCCTTGGCCGGGTCGCGCGTCGAGAGGTAGGCGTTGAACTTCTCGAACCCGAAGGCGCGCAGAAGGTCCAGGCAGAAGTTCAGCACCCGATCGATCTCGCCCGGCATCTGATCCGGCCGGCAGAAGAGGTGCGCGTCATCCTGGGTGAACCCGCGCACGCGCATCAAGCCGTGGAGCACGCCACCCCGCTCGTAGCGGTACACCGTGCCCCATTCGGCGAAGCGGAGCGGCAGGTCGCGGTAGCTCCGCGGCCGGCTCTTGTAGATCAGGATGTGGAACGGGCAGTTCATGGGCTTCAGGTAGTACTCCTGCCCGTCGATCTCCATCGGCGCGTACATGTTCTCGCGATACCAATCGAGGTGGCCGCTGGTCTTCCAGAGCCACGAGCGTCCGATGTGCGGCGAGTACACGAACTCGTAGCCGCCCTCCTCGTGCCGCTCGCGCGCGAACTCCTCCACGATGCGGCGCACCATCCCGCCCCGGGGGTGCCATAGAACCAGCCCCCCGCCCACGTCGGGATCGATGCTGAAGAGGTCGAGCTCCTTGCCCAGCCGGCGGTGGTCGCGCTGGCGCGCAAGCTCCAGCCGCTCCAGATGCTCGGCCAGCTCGCGGGGCGTGCGGAACTCCGCGGCGTAGATCCGCTGCAGCATCTCCTGGCGCTCGTCCCCTCGCCAGTACGCGCCCGCCACGTTCAGGAGCTTGTACGTCCCGGGCGTGATCTTGCCGGTCGAGGCCAGGTGGGGGCCGCGGCAGAGGTCCACGAACTCGCCCTGCTCGTAGAAGGAGAGCGTCTCGCCCTCGGGCAGGTCTTCGATCAGGCGCACCTTGTAGGGCTCGCCGTGCTTGCGTACGTACTCGAGCGCCTCCTGGCGCGGAAGCTCGAAGCGGCGCACGGGCAGGTCCTCACCGATGATGCGCTCCATCTCGGCTTCGATGGCCGCCAGGTCCTCGGGCGTCAGCGCCCGGGGGGCCTCGATGTCGTAGTAGAAGCCATCGTCGATAGGCGGGCCGATCCCGAGCCGGGCCTCGGGAAACAGGCGCTTGACGGCCTGCGCCATGAGGTGCGCCGAGGAGTGCCGGTAGACGTAGAGGCCGTCGTCCGAGTCGGCGGTCACGATCTGGAGCGCGACGTCGGATTCGAGCGGGCGATCCAGGTCGCTGAGGACGCCGTCGAGCCTGGCCGCCACGGCGTCCTTCGCCAGGCGGCGACCGATCCCGGCGGCCACCTCACGCGGCGTGGTTCCGCGCGGGACGCGCCGCACGCTGCCGTCGGGCAATGTGACGGCCACCTCGGCCACGGAATCGGAGACGGGAGGGGTCATACGCGGGAACTTACGCTCGGCGCGCTCCGCCGTGAAGAGCCGGCGCCGCCGCCGCGCCTGCGCGCCGGCGCGCTGACGCGCGACGACGGGCGCCAGAGGCGGGCCTCGAGGGCTACGCGCCCGTCGGGACCCACCCGCACGCCTTCGCGCGCGAGGAGCCGCCCCTGGAGCACCGCCTCGATCTCCCGCCCGCGCGAGCTGATGCGGCCCGTCGCGCCGATCACACGGTGCCAGGGCACGCCGCTCGCGGCGGGCAGGGCGGCGAGCGCCCAGCCCACGCCACGCGCCGCCCGCGGGTTTCCGAGCAACGCCGCCACCTGGCCGTAGGTGGCGACGCGGCCGCGCGGAATGCGGCGCACGACCGCGTAGACCCGCTCGAAGAAGCCTTCCCCGCTCGCGCCGCGCGGCCCGGCGGATCGCATCGCCGACGCGCGGCTCACTTCGCGCCGGGCACGGACTCGGCGGGAAAGAGCGGGATGTAGTCGATCCGCTCGTTGGCGCTCGAGTCCACGTAGCCCGCGGGCGGAGGCGCGTCGCGCGCGATCCCGGCCAGGCTGCGCGGCACCGTGATGCGGCCCCCGTCGCGCTCGAGCTCCTCGTAGGTCAGCACGAACGAATCCACGAGCTGCTCGTCGGCCCGCCGGAACTCGAACAGGCGCCGGTCGCCGTGGCCCGTCGAGACGATGGCCCGCTCGAGCCGAAACTCCCGATTGGGAGGCAGGGAGAAGATGCGGTCGGGATACTGGCTGAATTTTCCGCCGTCCACTTCGGAATAGACGCGCAGCGTCAGCGAGCTCACGGTGCGATTGTCGATCACGAGGTCGTAGGCCTTGACGCAGCCCGCGCTCGCGAGCCCCACGGCCAGCAGAGCCGCGCCGACGGGCCAGAGGGCGAAACGAGAAGTCATCTCATGAACATACCACGCCCCGCGCCGGATCGCAGGGCGTCGGGGGAGTGCGGGAAGCGGAACTGATCGTGAAAAATCTGGCGAAGGAAGGTCGGTTCTGAGACGGGGGCGGGCTGCCCTGAGGACGGGCTCCTCTCCAAAGAAAGAGGGGCGCGGGCGGCGGGGTCGCCGCGCCCGCGCCCCCCATGTCTCAGCTCTCGCCCACGGCCTTGCGGGCCTCGCCGCGCACGTAGGCGTACGGGAAGCTCAGCTGGTTGAAGTCGGCCGTGTCCTTGGCCAGCTCGCGAGCACGCTCGTGATCGCCTTTCGCCTCGTAGGCCTTCGACAGCGCCCAGAGGTTCCGCGGGTCCTGCTGGTTGGATTGCTCGAGCTCGGTCACCGCGACGTCGGGCTTGGACTCGAGCATCGCGATGCGGCCGTTCAGCTCGTGCACCTGCTGAACCTCGAACGCCACGTTCAGCGGCTCCACCTTGGCGCGGTAGGCCTCGGTCAGGGACTTGGCCTCGGCCGCGTCCCCCCTGCGAATCGCGACCAGCGCTTCCCCAAAGAGGTTGTTGCGCCGCGTGGCCTCCTTCACATCCTCCGAGACGTCCGCCCGCTCGATGACCTCCACCGCCTTGCGGAACTCGGCCAGCGCCTCGTCGGGCGAGCCGCCGGTCTCGAGCAGGACGCCCGCCGCGAGCACGTGGTCGCCCGAGAGGGCGGCCAGGTCGCCGCTCTTCTCGGCGATGGCCGACATGCGCCGGATCGTCGCCAGCGCGTCGTCGCGCTTCCACTCGTGCACGTACGAAGCGGCCGTCCAGAACAACGCCGTCCGCCGCAGGCCGTCGTTGACGGCCTTGTCGTAGAACTCCTTGAAGGTGGCGCGGGCATCCTCGGGGCGGCCCTGCAGGATCTGGTCGTTTCCGATCCCGATGAACGAGAACGTGAACGCCGGATCGGCCCCAAGCGCCTTGCGATAGGCGGTGATCGACTCGTCGAACCGGCCGGTCTTCATCAGGAACTCGGCGTACGAGTCGTAGGGATTCGGCTCGTTCGGCTGCAGCTCGATGTACTTCTTGAAGGCGCGCTCGGCGTCGTCGTAGCGCCCGAGCGTGCGATAGGCGTAGCCCATCACGTTGTAGGCCGGCGTGAAGCCGGGGTCGAGCTCGACCGCGCGCGCGTAATGCTCGATCGCCGGCTGGTACTCCTGGCGGCCGTTGTAGTAGTTGGCGAGCAGGAAGTGCGGGCGCGCATCCTGCGGATACGCCGCCACCAGCGCATTCAGGTGCTTCAGCTGACCTTCGGGATCGCTGTTCGTACCCGCCTGGAGCGCGAGGATCATGTGCTGCTCGGCGGGCGAGGCGTGGTCCACCCGCGCGACCGCCTTCTCGAGATCCTCGAAGAAGGCCGCGGCGGTCGGCGCGCTCAACGCCCGTCCGTAGTAGGCGAGCGCGAAGTCGCCGTCCGCGGCGATCGCCTCGTCGTACTTGGCGTGGGCGTCGGTGAAGTGAAACTCGTCGGCCAGCTTCTGGGCCTCGAGGTAGAGCTGCCGCCCCTCGGCGGACGACGTCGTGATCGGCACCGCGGAGCTCTCTATCCGCGTCTCGGCCTGCGACGCCTGTTCGGCGACCGAGCCTTGCGCCGCGGCGGTGACGGCGAGCGACACGAGCGCGACGAGCGCAAGAAACGTGACCTTCATGGATCCCTCCATTTTCGCCCGGGGTCCAACACCTGGGGGAGCGTGACGAAACGCCGGCAGGATGAAGGGGGCACCCGGGGGCCCACAACCACGGGGGGATGGGCGGCGGATGAGGGGGCCGGAGACGCGGCGGGAAGGGACGACGGCCCCCGGGCGTCTGCCCGGGCCTTGCCCACGCGGCTAGGGTTGGACGACCCGACGCCCCTCTACGCCGTTCAGGGTGAGGCTGGTGGTGGTCGGGCGCACGGCGGTCCCCGCTCGCCTGGCGACGACGTGGACGCCGGGCTCCGTCGTCTCGTCCAGCAGAAGCAGCCCCGATCCGTCCTCGCTCGCGCCCAGCTTGACCCGAATCGTCCCGTTCTGATCGAGGAGCCGGAAGGCCACTTCTCCGTCCGGCTCGACTAGTAGATTCCTCACGATTTCGTCCTTGTCCGGATTGGCGCGCGAGTTTAGCGTCGGGGACGGTTGTTCGCTGGCAGGACATCTGCCTTGCGCACATCGGCTCCACATCAAGGGAGGTGGCACGTGAAGGATGACCAGAGCAAGAGCTTGAAGCCGGCCGACAAGAGCAAGAAGGGCGGTCGTGGCACGCTGCCGGGCGCCACGAACGTCGGCCGTCGCACGTCGCTGGACACCACGAAGGCCGGCCGTGGCACGCTGCCGGGCGCCACGAAGGCTGGCCGCGGCACCCTGCCGGGCTCCTCGTAGGCAAGGGTCCGAAGGCCGAGGGCTCCAGCGCCCTCGCGCGCCCACGGGAGGTGCCAGCCGGGCCTGCGCCTCCCGTGGGACGCTGGAGTACGCCTTGCTCCCAAAAGGACTTTCTCTCCTGAATACCCCAAGCTCTGTATTTTTGGGCATTTAGCAGCGCTTCCACAAATCCGGCTTGACGTGTCGATCGGGCGGACCCTCGTTCGACGTACCAGTAGAGCCAGGGTTCACACCGGTCGAGACCGTCCGGAAGCGCGGCTCCGAATCCGAAACCAGAAGGAGACACGTCGATGCGATTCATGCTGATCGTCAAGGCCGACAAGAACTCGGAAGCGGGAGTGCTCCCCAGCGAGGAGCTCCTCGCCGAGATGGCGAGGTACAACGAAGAGCTGGTGAAAGCCGGCGTGCTGCTCGCGGCCGAGGGACTCCACCCGAGCTCGAAGGGCGCGCGCGTCAGGTTCTCCGGAAAGAAGCGCACCGTGATCGACGGGCCGTTCGCCGAGGCCAAGGAGCTCATCGCCGGCTTCTGGCTGATCGAGGCGAAGTCGAAGGAGGAGGCGATCGAATGGGTCAAGCGCGCCCCGAACCCCATGGAGGGGGAGCCCGAGATCGAGATTCGCCAGGTGTTCGAGCTGTCGGACTTCGACTACGCCCCCGCAGCCGTCGAGCACCATGCCGAGCTGCAACGGCAGATCAAAGGCTCGTGACGCCGTAGTCGCACGCCTCGGCCGTGCGGCAGCGGATGAAGCTGGTTGGATGGAGGCCGTGACGGATTCGGCTACCCATCGCGCGATCGACGCGGTCTGGAGGATCGAGTCGGCCAGGCTCATCGCCGGTCTCGCGCGGATCGTGCGCGACGTCGGTCTTGCCGAGGACCTCGCGCAGGACGCTCTCGTGGCCGCGCTCGAGCGGTGGCCCGAGTCGGGCGTCCCGGACAACCCGGGCGCCTGGCTCATGGCCACCGCCAAGCATCGTGCGATCGACGCGCTGCGCCGAGGCAAGCTGCTCGAGCGCAAGCACCAGGGGCTCGGTCACGAGCTCCAGGCCCGGCAGGAGATGGCCGCGCCGGAGCTCGACGCCGCGATCGATGATGACATCGGCGACGACCTCCTGCGGCTCGTCTTCATCGCTTGCCACCCGCTGCTTTCGACGGAGGCGCAGGTAGCGCTCACGCTCCGCTTGCTCGGCGGTCTGACGACCGCCGAGATCGCCCGCGGCTTTCTCGCTCCCGAGGCCACGATCGCCCAGCGCATCGTGCGGGCCAAGCGGACCCTCTCCGAGGCGCGCGTTCCCTTCGAAGTCCCGCGCGGGACCGACCTCACGGCCCGCGTGTCGTCGGTGCTCAAGGTCGTCTACCTCGTCTTCAACGAGGGCTACTCGGCGACGGCCGGTGACGACTGGGTACGACCGAGTCTCTGCGAGGATGCGCTCCGTCTGGGCCGGATCCTGGCCGAGCTCCTTCCGCGGGAGCCCGAGGTCCACGGACTCGTCGCGCTGATGGAGATCCAGGCGTCGCGCCTGGGGGCGCGGGTCGGCTCGTCGGGAGAGCCTATTCTCTTGCTGGACCAGGATCGCGCGCGCTGGGATCAACTCTTCATCCGTCGTGGTCTGGCCGCACTCGAGCGAGCAGAGGCGCTCGGCGGTCCGCTCGGCCCGTACGGCTTGCAGGCGGCGATCGCGGCCTGTCACGCGCGGGCGCGTGCTGCGGAGGATACGGACTGGGCGCGGATCGCCGCCCTGTACGACGCGCTCACCCAGCTCGAGCCCTCCCCCGTCGTCGAGCTGAATCGCGCGGTCGCGCTCGCGATGGCGTTCGCTCCTGCCGCGGGCCTCGAGCTCGTGGATGCGCTGACCTCGGAGCCCTCCCTCAGGGGCTACCACCTCTTGCCGAGCGTGCGCGGCGACCTCCTCGCCAAGCTCGGGCGCTTCGACGAGGCGCATGCGGAGTTCGCGCGCGCGGCATCGCTAACGCGAAACGGGCGAGAACGTACGCTGCTCCTCGAGCGAGCCGCTGATTCCGAAGCCAGACGCAAGCAAGCAGCAGGCCTCTGACCTCGTGGGCTTCCCGCCTCACGCGAGGAGATGAGCGAACCCGACCTTACGTATAGATGTACGGGCCCATAAACGTCGAAAGCGGCGAGCCGTGTTCAGACTCGCCGCCTCTTCGGACTAATTTGGTGGAGCTGATCGGGCTCGAACCGACGACCTCCTGAGTGCGATTCAGGCGCTCTCCCAGCTGAGCTACAGCCCCACGAGAGCTCGCGAGACCAAGGTAAGCTCGTGGTCGGGCGGACTCAAGATGAGGTGGGCGATCGTGCGCCGCGGCGTCGCTCCACGAGGCTCCGATCACGTCGATCCCATCCGGTTCCGATTCGGTCGTATGCTCCAGTTCCGGCGGAAACAACGCGCACACGTGGCGCCATGGTTTGTCGACCGGCTCAGTCCACAGTCCTCACGTGGGCCGCTGGTGACCAACGGAGAAGGCGCGAACCTCGATGCGGAGACACCGGAAGGCCGCCATGTCACCTACACTATGAAGTGGATGATGCCAACTAACTCACATACAATCTGTTAGCGTCATGCAGAAAAGGTATTGACTATTCCCAAGGGGCTGGTATAATCCGCACGTGTTTGGGGAGGAGGATGGGGCTTGAGGCCGCGCATAGCGGCCTCAAGCCCTCGGGTGGTCGAGACGGAGATACGCCGAGGCCTCGCCTCGGCGATTTTGTTTTGCGGTTCTCTTGTCGTCAGGCTCGCCGGCGTGCCCCGCCGTTGCCGCCCACCATCCCCCGCGCTACCAACCAGAGCTTCCGCGCGCTCGACAACGCCACGCGACGGCCCAGAACGCCACCGCCCAGCTTTTCCACCCCCTCGAGCACCTCGCCGTACATCGCCGCCAGCATCCAGGGACAGAATCGCTCGCGCGGCTCGAGCAGCGGGAGCAGCCGGAGCCCGCTCGTCATGAAACGGCGCGCCCGCGCCGCCTCGAAACGCACGAGCCGGTCCAGCCGCCCGTCGGGTCGTGGAACGGTCGCGCCGGGCGCGGATTCCCGCGCCATGGTGTGCCGGCTGCCCTCTCGCGCCCTCCACGCCAGGTCCAGCAGCTCTCCCTCCACGATGCCGAAGCGCCGCATGTCGGCCCGCGGCAGGTACAGCCGTCCACGGGCCCCATCCTCGCCCAGATCGCGCAGGATGTTCGTGAGCTGCATCCCGATCCCCAGGTCCACGGCATGGCGGCGCGCCAGCGCGTCGTGCCGGCCGAAGACGGGCAGACAGAGAAGCCCGACCGACGCGGCCACGCCATAGCAGTAGCCGAAGAGATCGTCGAAGGTCGCGTACCGCGGCGCGTCGAGGTCGCGAGCGACCCCGCTCAGGAGCGACTCGAAGTCCCGGCGCTCGATGCCGAAGGACCGCACGGCGTCCTGAAGGGCCAGGTCGCGGGCCCTCTCCGGTCGGCCTTCGTAGATGGGGCCGAGACGGCTGCTCAGGGCCATGAGCGCTTGGCGCGCTTCCTCGGCCGGCCGACCGTCGTCGACGGCGTCGTCGGCCTCGCGGCAGAAGGCGTAGATGACGTGGAGCGCGCGGCGGGCGGGGGGCCGCTGACCCAGGAACGCGAAGTAGAAATTGCGCGCGCGCCGGCGCACGAGCCGCGCCGCCTCCGCGTAGCCGGCCTCGACCAGGCTCATCCGCCGTTTCTCCGGCTCCAGGTCGCGGCGGCCAGCCGCAGCTCCTCGCTGGCGAGAAGCCACAGCGCGCGGCGGCGCGGCACTCGAATTCGCCCGCGCAGGAGGTCAGCTTGACGGGCCTCGATCTCGTCCAGGATCGCCAGCCCGCCCCGCGTGAAGAGCCGCAGGACCGCCGCGTGACGGGGCGCGAAGGCCCCCGGCAGCGCCGAGCCCGTCTCCAGAAGGACGCGCGTCCGATCCACGAGGTGTCCCACCAGCCGGCGGACGGCGCGTCCCGGACGGTCTCGCCGCAGGTCGTCCTCGCGCACTCCGAAGCGTGCCATGTCCTCGCGCGGCACGTAGAGGCGGTCGCGCCAGCGCAGATCCTCGCCGATCCCCTGCCAGTGATTCGCGAGCTGGAGCCCCGTGCACACGGCGTCGGAGGCCGCGAGATGCGCGTCGTCGCGGCTCCCGAGCAGCTCCAGGACGATCCGCCCGACCGGGTTGGCGGAGAGGGCGCAGGAGTCCAGGAGCTCGGCATACGTCTCGTACCGCGAGCGCAGCTGGTCCATGCGGTTGGCGAGGATCAGCGTCCGGAAGGGCTCGAGCGACAGCCCATGCTCCCGGATCGTTCGCGCCACGGCGGCCAGGACGGGGGCGTGATCGGAGGATCCGGAGTCGCCGCGCCACGCCTCCTCGGTGCGCGATTCGCCCGCTTCGAGGATCTCGACCTCGAACGCCACCTCCCAGCGCCTGAGCGCTTCCAGGCGCCTCTCGGGAGGAACCCCGATCTCGTCGCCGATGTCGTCGGTCACGCGCGCGAAGGCGTACACCGCGGCGAAGGGCGCCCGCAGCTCCGCCGGCACGAAGCGCGACAGCACGGGGAAATTCTCGTAGTGCTCCAGGGCCATCCGCTGCGCGCTCACCGCAGCATCCCTTCCAGCTCGGCGGCGTGCCGGTCCACGAAGGCGCCGTAGAAGTTCGGGCGCGGCGTAGCGGCCGGCTCGCCCGCGAGCTGCCGCCGGCGGTTCTCTTCCCCGAGCCGGATCGCGCGGCGGGCCGGGGAGCCCAGGTGGTAGAGCGTGGCCAGCACACCCGGCCGCTCACGCACGTCCAGATCGGCGTAGCGCGCGTAGGCCTCCTGAGCGTCGAGCAGGATCACGGCCGCGTACTCGAGCGAGCCGCGCGCGGAGAGCAGGGCCGCCACGATCTCCCGCAGAGGACGCTCGGACCGTTTCTGCAGCCGCGAGAGGCGCGGCTCGTAGAAGACGGCGTTCCGGAACGACACCTGCGAGGGCCCCACACTCCAGAGGTAGGGGTTCTTGAGGGGCCGCAGGCCCGGGTCCCCGGAGCTCCGCAGGGCGCGCTGGTAGGCGGTCTCCTGCCGCGAGACCCACGACCGGAGCTCCTCTTCGCTCAAGGTCGCGAAGTAGGCGCTGAAGAGCGCGTCGACGGAGGCGTCGAAGGGATCATGCAGAAGCGTTCGCTCGGCGGCCACGACTCCGGCCAGCGAGACCGGAGACACGCCCAGCCCGTCGGCCACCTCGCGGATGACGGCACGGTGCTCGACGATCCATTCCCGAGCGGAGGGCGAGAGCGGAGCGTCGGCGAGGCTCGAGTCGGGGCCGACTTCCGGACGCGGATCGGGCATCCCGGCGATCCGCCCGTCGGCCTCGTCGTCGTCCGCCCTCAAGTCCTCGACGACGTTGCCCCCCAGATGAGGACAGCTCGCGAGCAGCAGCATGGCCGCCGCCGCGCTCCCGGCCGCCGCCCTTGCGCGGGCGAGGCGCGGCGCGGTGGAAGCGCCACGCCGGCCCGGGATCACCAGGGTCGCCAGCGACACGGCCAGGAGCACGATCCCGAGCTCCCAGGCCAGCCCCCAGACGTTCGAGCGCCGCAGGACGCCGTCCAGCAGCCCTCGCGCGTCGGGCGCGATTCCGAAGAAGAACAGATGGACGGGCGCGATCACCCGCGCGTCGCTGACCGGCCAGAGCAGCGGGATGCCGATGCCGTCGCCCGCGAAAGCATCGTAGCTGACGAGATCCAGGATCAGGTGCGAGGCGTAGGCGAGCCCGACCAGCATCGCGGCGCGCGGGCGCGAGAGCGAGCCGCCGAAGCCCAGCGCGGAGACTGCCACCGCCACGGCGAGCGCCGCGCCCAGGCTGTGGGTGAGCCCGTGATGATGGCGAAAGGCGTCGCCCTGCAGGAGGCCCGGGATCAGGTCCAGATCGGGCAGGCAGGCGATCGCCGCCACGGCCAGCATCCGACCGGCGCGCCCGGCCGGGCTGCCGATCGCCCGCGAGAGCCAGGCCCCCGTGAAGGAATGCAGGAGCGGAGAGGCCACGGATGCTGCCTCAGCCCCGCGAGGTGACGCCCGCCGGCCGCGCGAGACGTCGCAGCGTCCCCACGTTCACAGGGTCCATCTCGACACCGTCCCGCAGCTTGGGCAGCTCGATGACTTTGGGAACGCCCGCCAGCGAGGGGTCGCGCATCAAGCGCGCGAAGACGGCGAGGCCGAGCTGACCCTCGCCGATGTGGGCGTGCAGGTCCCTTCGGGAGCCCAGGCCCGCGCGCGAGTCGTTGGCGTGAATCAGCCGCAACCGCTCGCGCCCCACGACGTCGTCGAAGGCGCGCCAGGTGGCCCGATAGCCGGCGGCGGTGCGCAGCTCGTAGCCCGCCGCGAAGACGTGACAGGTGTCCAGGCACACGCCGAAGCGCTCCCGCGGCTCGAGGCGCTCGAGGAGTGATGCCAGGTCCTCGAAGCGGGCGCCGTGCCCGTCGCCGTGCCCGGCGGTGGTCTCGAGCAAAATGCGTGGCCAGCCCCGGCCGCGCTGGCGCGCGACGATCACGTTCAGCGACTCCGCGATCCGCCACAGCGCCTCGTCCCGCCCGCAGCCCCGGTACGCGGCCGGGTGGATAACCACCCCGTCGAGCCCGAGCCTGCGCGAGCGCTCGATCTCGCCCACGAATGCCGTCAGCGACTTGAGGAGCAGCGCGTCGTCGCGGTGACCGAGACGCACCAGGTAGGAGTCGTGGGCGAAGGCCGCCTCGATCCCGGCCGTGGCGCGGGCCTCGCGGAAGCGCTCGGCCTCGACGTCGCTGAGCGGTCGCTGCGCCCACCGGCGCGGGTTCGACGTGAAAAGCTGGATGGCGGTCAGACGCAGCGCGCGGGCGCGCCGGATGCCTTCGAGCAATCCCCCGGCCGTCGAGACGTGCACACCCACGAACGGCACGCGCGTCGTCGGGTCCCGGCGCCGCGCGGGCGGGCGGGCCGATCGCTGTCGGGCGAGAGCAGGCATGTCGCGTATGCTAAGCCAAGCCCGGGGGTGCCGCCACTCGGTGGAGGACGGGCGGGGAAGCGCTCAGCGAGCGTTCCTCGCCAGACGGGCGGCGGCGCGCCTGGCGAACCATTGGGTTTCATGGTGAGCAGGCGCGACCGCCGCCCGCCCTGCCGGGGTCCGGAGCCTCCTCGCGTGCCACTCCGCGCGTTCGTACATTTCCGACCCATGCGACTCCACGAGGCCTTCGTCTCGGCGCTGCAGTCCCTGCGCGCCAACAAGCTGCGCTCCTTCCTGACGCTGCTCGGCGTCATCATCGCCGTGGTGTCGATCATCGCCGTGGTGACCGTGATCCAGGGCTTGAACGCCAAGGTCACCGACGTGTTCACGGGCCGCGGAGCCGACGTGTTCGAGGTGGACAAGTTCGGCGCCGTGGTGACCAGCCAGCGCGAGTGGGAGCGGCTCCAGCGGCGTCCGGACGTCACGCGCGCCGACGCCGAGGCGCTGCGGCGGCGCGGCCACGCGGTGGACTACGTCAGCGCCAAGGTCGAGGGCCGGGCGCCTGCCTCCTTCCGCGACCGCAAGATCGAGCAGGCCGAGGTGCAGGGGCTGGGCGAGGAGTACAGCTTCCTCTCCGAGTTCGAGATCGCGCGCGGGCGCCACATGACGCCCACCGAGATCGCCCACAGCACACCCGTCACGGTGGTGGGGCCGAACGTGGTGCGGGAGCTGTTCCGCGGCGAGGAACCGCTCGGCAAACGCATCAAGGTCGGATCGCTGGTCTTCACGATCGTGGGGGTGGCCCGCGAGCGCGGCTCCATCCTGGGCGTGGGCCAGGACGACTTCGTCGCGATCCCGCTGGGGGCCTACCTGAAGATGAAGGGTACGCGGCAGAGCCTGACGCTGGCCGTCAAGCCCCGCTCTCCGGACCTGCTCGAGGAGGCCATCGCCGAGACCCGCGTCATCCTGCGCATGCAGCGCCACCTGCGTCCCGGCGACCCGGACGACTTCGGCATCACGACCACCGAGGGGCTCCTCAAGCTCTACCGCCAGATCACGACCGGAGTCTACTCGCTGCTCGTGGGCCTGGTGACGATCTCGCTCGTGGTGGGCGGGATCGTGGTCATGAACATCATGCTCGTCTCGGTCACGGAGCGCACGCGCGAGGTCGGGATCCGCAAGGCGATGGGTGCCCGGCGGCGCGACATCCTGTGGCAGTTCCTCGTCGAGGCCGTGATCCTCTCGGCCGCGGGCGGAGTCATCGGCGTGCTGGGTGGCTTCGGTGTGGCGCTCCTCATCTCGGAGGTCACGCCGCTGCCGTCGCGGCTCGAGTGGTGGTCGGTGGCGGCCGGCCTGATCCTCTCCTCGGGCGTGGGGATCTTCTTCGGGATCCTGCCCGCCCTCAAGGCGGCGCGCCTGAACCCCATCGAAGCGTTGCGCTACGAATGAGCCGGCACGCCGCGGAACGGACGACCCGGCAGCCCGCCGCCCCGCGGGCGGGCCAGACGATCGACTTCGGCGAGTCGCTGGGCGTGGCGCTGGGCACCCTGCGCGCCAACAAGCTCCGCTCGGTCCTGACCGTCCTGGGCATCGTGATCGGGGTCACGAGCATCGTGGCCATGACGTCGCTCATTCGGGGTCTGGACCGCTCGGTCACGGGCTCGATCGAGAGCTTCGGCACGACGAATCTGTTCCTCCGCAAGTGGGGCGGCCGCATCGTCAAGGGCGACGCGGAGCTCGAGCGTCTGAACCGGCGACCCGACATCACCGAAGCCGACGCGCGCGCGATCGAGCGGCGCATCCCGGGCGTGGCGCTGACCGACAAGATGTACGGCACGGGTCCCGAGGCGAAGACGGCCAATCTGCGCTACCGGGGGGAGACCGCCCGGGATCTCTTCGTGACCGGCGCATCCGAAACGTACCTCCTCTTCAACGACTCCGAGATGGCCGACGGCCGCATGTTCCTGCGGGCCGAGGTCCGCTCCGCCAACCGCGTCGTGGTGCTCGGCGACGCCGTGGCCAAGAAGCTCTTTCCGAACGTGGATCCGATCGGAAAGCGCATCCAGATCGGCGGCTTCCCGTACACCGTGCTCGGTGTGCTGGTGAAGAAGGACCTGTCCCTGTTCCTGATGCGCGAGGACAATCGCGTCATCATCCCCTACACCGCCTACAAGCGGGACTTCGCGAGGGAAGACGACACTCTGATGGTGCTGATCCAGCCGGAGAGCCCGACACAGTTCCGGGCCGTGCGCGGCGCGGTCATCGCGCTCATGCGCCTGCGGCACGGTCTGACCTACAGCGAGGAGAACGACTTCGACCTGCTGGATTCGACGACCTTCCTCGAGCTCTGGGATCAGATCTCGCATGCCGTGTTCCTGACGATGATCGTCATCTCCTCGATCGGCCTGATGGTGGGGGGCATCGGCGTCATGAACATCATGCTCGTGTCGGTGACCGAGCGAACGCGCGAGATCGGCGTACGCAAGGCCATCGGAGCCCGGCGGCGCGACATCCTGCTGCAGTTCCTGGTGGAGGCCGCGATCCTGACCGGGGTCGGGGGCCTGATCGGCGTGTTCCTGGGGACGCTTCTGGCCCTGCTGGTGTCCCACCTGGTCCACTTCCCGGCCTCGATCCCGCCCTGGTCCTACGCCCTGGGCGTGGGGTTCTCGTCGCTGATCGGCATCTTCTTCGGCCTCTATCCGGCCAACAAGGCCGCGCGACTGGACCCGATCGCGGCGCTGCGCTGGGAGTGACGTCCCTCCGCCTTCGGCACGGGGCGGGACGCGCCGGGCGGGAGCCGCACCGGACGCCGCCGCTCTCCTCCTTCACAGCCGCGGAGAGCCGGCTCGTCCGCGCGTTGCGCACGCCGCGCGCGGTCCAGCAGTGGCTGCGCTCCCTGCCCTACAACTGGGAGACGCAAGGCCGGACGCTGCGGACCTTCCGCGGTGTGGTGCAGCATGGCGAAGCGAACTGTCTCGAAGCCGTGCTCACGGCCGCCACCATCCTCGACCAGCACAGCCATCCCCCGCTGGTCCTGGACCTCGAATCCCAGGACAAGCTGGACCACGTGCTGTTTCTGTTCCGCGTCCGCGGACGCTGGGGAACGATCGCCAAGTCGCGCGATCCGGGGCTCCACGGGCGCAAGCCCGTGTTCCGGCGCCTGCGCGACCTGGTGCGGAGCTACGTGGACCCCTACGTGGACGCCACGGGGCGGATCGTGGGCTACGGGACGGGAGACCTGGATCGGCTCGTGCGGGGCGACTGGCGGCTCGACGAGCGAAACATGTGGTCCGTGGAGAAGGCGCTGATCCACATGCCGCACACGCCCTTCGCGAGCTCCGACGAACGCTATCGGCGGGCGCACCGGCGGTTCCTGGCCTTCAAGGCCGCGCATCCCGACGGGCGGCCCACCTACTTCCCGGGACGCGAGCGCTGGCTGTGACTCCCGGGCCAGCACGCGCTCTGTCCCGGCACCAGCTCTCCTCACTGCGGCGTGTTCCAACCTCCCACGTCGGCGACGAGCTCATCGGCCTGGGATGGCCCCCAGGAGCCGGGCTCGTACTCGTACAGCGGGCCCGGGTCTCGAAGGAGCGGGTCGACGATGGTCCAGGCCGCATCCACCACGTCCTGCCGCGCGAAGAGGGTGGCATCGCCCGCCATGGCGTCGGCGAGCAACCGCTCGTAGGCGTCCATCCGGCCGTCCTTGCCCTGCTCCGGCTCGTGCACCACTGACAGCTCCACCGGCTGGCCACTCATGCCTTCGCCCGGGCGCTTAGCACGCGCGCCGATCGCGATGGCCACCTCGGGACTGAGGCGGAAGCGGACGTAGTTGCCGACGGAGGGCGTCGGCTCGCTGAAGACCACGGGTGGCGGGTGGCGGAGCTCCACGACGACCTCGGTGCAGGACATCTTCAGGCACTTGCCCGCGCGGACGTAGACGGGGACGCCCTCCCAGCGCCAGGAGTCCACGTAGAGGCGAAGCGCAGCGTAGGTTCCCGCGCCCGAGTCCCGGGCCACTCCCGACTCGTTGCGGTAGCCGCGGAACTGACCGCGCACGATGTGCTCGGCGCTCATCGGCCGGATCGCCCGCAGTACCTTGGCCTGCTCGTCGCGGATCCCCTCGGCGTGGGCCCTGCTGGGCGCCTCCATGGCCAGATAACTGACGACCTGCAACAGGTGGTTCTGGATCACGTCGCGGACGATGCCCGTCTCGTCGTAGAACCTCCCTCTCCCCTTCACCCCGAAGCTCTCCGCCATGGTGATCTGCACGTTCTCGACGTAGTGGCGGTTCCAGATAGGCTCGAGGAGGGCGTTGGCGAAGCGGAAGTACAGGATGTTCTGAACTGCCTCCTTCCCGAGGTAGTGATCGATGCGGAAGATGTTCCTTTCAGGGAAGACCTCGTGGAGGAGCTGGTTCAGCTCTCGGGCGGAGGCCAGGTCTCGGCCAAAGGGCTTCTCCACGATCACGCGGGCATCGGTCGTGCAGCGCGCCTCGGCGAGCTGCCGCACGACGACGGGAAACATGCTCGGAGGGACGGCCAGGTAGTGGGCGGGGCACCGAGCAGCGTCCAGCTCGGCGCGGAGCCTTGCGAAGGTTGCGGGGTCCTCGTAGTCACCGTTCACGTAGTGAAGCCGCTCGGCAAGCCGGCGGAACGTCTCGGCGTCGAGTCCGCCGCCGTGCTCCGTGACGCTAGCCCTGGCGCGCTCCACGAGCTGATCGCGGTTCCAGCCCGAGTTCGCGACTCCCACGACGGGGAAGTCCAGCCTGCCCCGCCGAGCCATGGCCTGGAGCGCGGGAAAGATCTTCCTGTAGGCCAGGTCTCCCGTGGCCCCGAAGAAGACGAGCGCGTCGGAAGGGGCCTTGTCGTCCCGCATCGACCAGCTCCGTCAGTACTTCTCGGGAATCCAGCGCCGCCGGTTCATGGTCGCCCGGTCATCGTCGTCGTTCAGGTCCGGCCTCCACGCGAGGGTTCGGACCCGGAGTCCGCCTCAGGCCACCAGAGCGTGCCGCCCCCCTACCTTGGCGAAGGCCGCCAGCGCACGGTCCAGCTCCGCGCGTGTCAGCGCGGCCGACACCTGCACCCGCAGCCGCGCCTCGCCCTTGGGCACGACCGGATAGCCGAACCCCGAGACGTAGACACCCTCCTCCAGGAGCTCGCGCGACATCTCGATCGCGAGTGCGGTCTCTCCCACGATGATCGGGATCACCGGATGGATGCCCGGGCGAACCTCGAAGCCCAACGCCGCGAGGCGCTCACGGAAGTAGCCCGTGTTCTCGCGCAGGCGATCGAGGAGCGATGGATCCTCGTCCAGGATCTGGAGGGCGCGCAGCGACGAGGCCACCAGCGGCGGCGGGAGCGAGTTCGAGAACAGGTAGGGCCGGGAGCGCTGGCGCAGCACGTCCACGAGCGGCTGTGGGCCGGTGATGAACCCTCCCGCGGCCCCGCCCAGCGCCTTTCCCAGCGTTCCCGTCACGATGTCGATCTGACCGTGGATGCCGAGCTCCTCCGCGGTCCCGCGGCCGCGCGGACCCAGGACCCCGGTCGCGTGGCTGTCGTCGACGGCCAGGAGCGCGCCGTGGGCGCGGCAGACGTCACGCAGGTCGACCAGTCGCGCCAGCTCGCCCTCCATGCTGAAGACACCGTCCGTGATCACGATGCGGTGGCGGCTCCGGTCCGCGGAGAGCTGGCGCTCGAGGTCGACCACGTCGTTGTGCCGGTAGCGGTAGCGAGCGGCCTTGCAGAGCCGGATTCCGTCGATGATCGAGGCGTGGTTCAGCTCGTCGCTGAAGACCGCGTCGCCCTCGCCCAGCACCGTCGCGAAGAGCGCCTCGTTCGCGTTCCAGCACGAGGTGTAGAGGATGGCGTCGTCGGTCTCGAAGAAGTCGGCGATCGTGCGCTCGAGCACCCGGTGCAGGGTCTGCGTGCCGCAGATGAAGCGCACCGAGGCCATCCCGTGCCCGAACTCGCGCAGCCCGTCGGCGGCGGCCTGCACGATGCGCGGATCGTTGGCCAGCCCGAGGTAGTTGTTCGAGGTGAGCATCACGACCGGCCCCGGATGGCCATCGATCTCCACCACCGCCCCCTGGGGACCGGCCAGCGGGACCTCGTGCTTGAGCGTCTTCGTGCGCTCGAGCTCGGCCAGCTCCTCGCGAAGCGCCTGGATCAGATCGGCGCTCACCATTCACCCTTCCCGTCCGGATAGAAGACGACCTTGAGCGCCTCGTGGCTGTCGAACAGGCGCATCCCCTGGTAGAAGTCCTGCAGCGAGGGAAACTCCCGCGACACGATGCCGCTGACGTCCAGTCCGGAGGCGAGCAACGCGAGCATGCGGTGCCACGTGGAGTACATGCGGCGCCCGATGATCGCCTTGAGCGTGACGCCCTTGAAGATCAGGTCGTGCGTGTAGTCGGTGAGCGTGACCTCGCGGCGGCTCGGGATTCCGAGCAGCGGCATGTGGCCGCCGTTGCGCAGGATCTTGAGCCCCGTGTTGATGGCGGCCGCCGCGCCCGACATCTCGAGCGCCAGGTCCACGCCACCCCCCGTCCGGTCCAGGATCTCCTCGACGGCGCGCGCTTCGGCCCCCGTGGCGGTCGAGAGGGCGTGCACGTTCGCCGCGCCCTTCGAAGCGGCCCACGCGCGCGCCTGGCCGAGGGCCACGTCGCTCACGTCCAGCACGTAGATCTCGGCCGCGGCCATGTGCTGCGCGAGGGCCGCCGCCATGGCCCCGATCGGACCATACCCCAGGATCGCCACGCGCTCGCCCGAGACGCGCTCGTCCTCGAGCGTGTGGACCGCGTTCCCGAGCGCGTCCAGGAAGGCTCCCACCTTGAGCGGCACCGTGGAACGGTCGAGCGCGATCACGTTCGAGGCCGGCACCTTCACGTACTCGGCGAAGCAGCCGTCCTCGTGAAACCCGAGGATCTTGGTCCGCGCGCAGATGTGGCCCTGCCCCGTGCGGCACAGGTAGCAGGTCCCGCAGGCGACGTGCATCTCGGCGCTGGCCGCGTCGCCCGGCCGCAGGTCGGGGCGGTCGGCCCCGCGGCCGACTTCGACGACCTCGCCGCAGAACTCATGGCCGTAGACGCGTGGCGGCGTCACGGTCTTTCGGATCGGGGGATCCCAGTGGAAGATGTGCCGGTCGGAGCCGCAGATGGAGGTTGCCCGCACTTTGAGGAGGACCTCGTCGGCCCCGATGCGCGGTACGTCCACCTCCTTGACCGCCGTGCCGGCCTCGTCCGGCTCGCCGCTGGTCTTGACCACCGCGGTCATTCGCTCAGCCATGCCGGTCCCGTCCCGCCGAGAGGGCCGGCTCGGCGCGGTGCTCGGCCCCCTCGGCCTCGAGGAATTTCTCGGCGTCCATGGCGGCCTTGCAGCCGGCGCCGGCCGCGGTCACGGCCTGGCGGTAGCTCCGGTCGTGGACGTCGCCCGCGGCGAACACACCCGGGACGCTCGTTCGCGACCCGTCGCGCACGATCAGGTAGCCCAGCTCGTCCATCTCGAGCTGGCCCGCGAACAGGGCCGTGTTCGGGATATGGCCGATGGCCACGAACAGCCCCTTGACGGGAACGTGGTGCCGCTCTCCGGTCAGCGTATCGCGCAGGATGACTCCCTCGAGCGCCTCCTCCCCCCCCAGCTCCTCGACGACCGCGTTCCAGATGAACTCGATCTTGGGATTCTTGAACGCCCGCTCCTGCATGATCTTCGAGGCGCGGAGGGAGTCGCGGCGGTGGATCACGAAGACGCGCGCGGCGAAGCGGGTGAGGAACAACGCTTCCTCGATGGCCGAGTCGCCCCCGCCTACGACGGCCACCTCCTGCCCGCGAAAGAAGAACCCGTCGCACGTGGCGCACGACGAGACACCGCGGCCGACGAGCCGCATCTCGTTTGGAAGGTCGAGCCAGCGAGCTCGCGCCCCCGAGGCCACGATCAGGGTCCGGGTCCGGTGCTCGGCGCCCTCGATCATCAGCCGGAAGGGCCGGCTCGAGAGGTCCACGGCCTGAACCTCCCCACGCAGCAGCCTGGCGCCGAAGCGCTCGGCCTGCTCCCGCATGCGTTGGATCAGCTCGGGGCCCTTGATGGCTTCCGGGAAGCCGGGATAGTTCTCGACGTCGGTCGTGAGCGAGAGCTGGCCTCCCACCTCGGGCCCCTCCACGACCAGCGGGTGCAGGGTGGCCCGGCCGGCGTAGATGGCCGCCGTGAGACCCGCGCACCCCGAGCCGATGATCACGACCTCGTTCGCGTCCACTCCATGAGTCCCGGGTTCAGGTTTCGGCCGCGAAGATAGACCCCGGCCTCGGCGGCCTGCAACCAAGAGGGACGGAGGCCTCCACCGGCGGCTCCGGGAGACTTTTTTACCCTCCACACCGGTCCGCCGTGTAAAACCTGCCCCATCACGGTGGATACGCCCCGTGCCAGCCCCGCATTCCGGCTGGCCCGGAGCTTGCGCGGCTTTGCGCGTACACATCCCCCGTACTCGGAACGCTACGAAGTGGAGACGACCACCATGAAGCACGAAGCCCGTGGTGAAGAGTTCGTGCTCCAGCTGAGCTGGGAGGAGATCGAGAAGCTCCCACCCACCCTTCCGATCCGGTGGCGGGTCGGGGTCGGCTACGTGATGCCGGGGAGCCTGGCCCTGCTGGCGCGCGTACGGCGCGCGGTGTCGGAGCCCCTGAGGGCGCGAGCCGTGGCATGAGCGAACGAAGGGGCTCGCGAGCCCATCCGGACCGGTGACCGTTTCGCCCTCCGGCTGAGCCCCGGGCCTCGAGCAAAGGATCGAAAGCAAAACCGCGCGGGAGCTTCCCCGCGCGGTTTGCTTTTTCCCCTAGGCCCGCGCTCCGCCGGCGGGCGCCGCAAGTCCGCTCTCAAACCGCTAGAACCGCCCCCCACCGCTGACGAAGAACTTCCCACCCTCGTCGCCGAACGAGCAGCCCAAGCGCACATCCGTGTTGTTGGGGGTCAAGAGTCGCGCCTCCGTGCCGAACGACTGCTTCATGTCGCTCAAGCTGAAATCGTCGAACATGTCCCGATAGACGGCTGCCGATTCCGCGACAAGCGCGGCGTCCACCGCGTACCACCCTTCGGGATGCGTCCACACGCGCCGCCGGTATTCGATGGCGGCGTAAGCCATGTCATTGTCCGAGAAGCGCTGACTGTCGTAGCTGCGCAGGAGGCTCGGCCCCCCGATGCTGGAGAGGCTGTAGTAGGGCACCACTGTCTCGTCGTTCTCGGGATCCTGGTGCACGGCGAAGATCCGCACCGCGATTGTGCGCGATGCGTCGGGTATGGGGATGTAACCGGCGAGCTCGGCCGAATAGCGGTTCCAGTCGAACGGTGTGTCGCTCACGCCCCGGAAGATGTCGTACCCCCCGGAGAGCAGCAGGCCGCGGGAGGGGTTCCCCGGCACGTCCCGTGTGTCGAGGAGCAGATAGCCTCCAGCCTGCGTGTAGTCGGCGTTCTCGCCCGAGACGCCGGGAAGCACGCCCACACCCGGCAAAAAGACATCGCCGAAGACCTTGGTGATGTCGGGGATGTCGTCGTTCTTCCCCTTCAGGATGTTCATCTTCCGATAACCGCCCCGACCTCCCAGATAGAAGCCCTCGCCCAGCCGGACCCGGCCTTCGCCCAGGACGCGGAACTCTTCCTGATAGTAGTCGGTCTCCTCGTTCTCCGGGCTGCAATCCACCCTGTCCACGCACTCGGTCTCCATGCCCAGGCCCGAGAACTCGTCGTGGCGGTCCAGATCGTAGGTCACGATCGCCCTGAGGAAGTTCTCGTAGGTCGGATCGGTGACCCCGAGCCAGGCGGAATCCTCCGTGTAGAGCTTGTACGTCACGGCTCCTTCGATGCCCGTCCAGAAGGGTTGGCTGTAGTACACGTACCCCAGCGTGATGCCGGTGCCCGACTTGGGACCCGAGCCGCCGATGTTGCCCCTGAAGCCTCCCGGCGGACCGCCGCCCACGCCGAGCAGACCGAGCTTCCAGCCGAGATCGAGACCGGGCTTCGCGAGAAGCGCGGCCCCCTTGTGCACGATGAAGAGGACCTCCTCGAAGCCTTTGGCGGTCTCCACGTCGGCCACACGCTGGGGCGGGTCGGGGCGCTTGAGATTGGGGGCGCCGTCGGTGACGTACTTGTACTCCTGAGCCGACAGCGCCGCCGGCAGCAACAGGAGCGCGGCGACGATCACCTCAACGAGCCGGACCCTCGATGACGCGCGACCGTTCAACGGAGGAATCTCCATGAGCCATCTCCCTGACGAGACATGTCGTGGGTACGCGCGCGAAGAGCCATCGCGGACCCTGGCGCTCGGGGACGCGTTCAGGCCTGGGCGGCTTGCACGGCTCTCCAGACGCGAGGGCTACGTGGTGACCTGGAGATCGTCCCGTGAACTTATCGGAAGCCCACGGTCTGTCAATTGGGGATAGGGGCGCGCGGTTGCCGGTCGCGGGCGGAAACACGCTCCGGCCGGCGCGCCGGGATCGCGAGGCTCGCGAAGCGAGCGAGGAGACGCTAAATCCTTCGGCGCGGGCTCAGCGGCCCGCGGCGACGTCCCCGTCGGGGGGCGGCTCGACCATGGGCGGGTGGTGGAACACGAGGAACGGCGTGGGCTCCGGGAGCTCGAACGGGAAGTGGATCGCGTTGGCGATCCGGTCGCGCACCGAGCGGCGCAGGCAGATGCAGGAACGGGGGAGCTCGCCGCACTCTGGGCAGGCGTAGAACCAGGGATTGCCCGCGATGCCGGACTCGGAGGCTTCGACCGTGGCGTTCTGCTTTCGTGCCGACATCGATCTACCCTCGTGAAAGCCGTGAACGCCCCCCGGACACCCCGACCCATCCCCGAGCCTCTCTCAGCATACCCTCGCCGGGCGGGGGCGGAATCGGATATCGGGAACAGGCGCGGGGGTCGGGAGGCCTACCACCTTGGGCCGAGACGGGAGCCTCGAGGCCGGCTCGGGCCCGGACCCCCCGGCTGTGTCCGGGCAGGAGGTGTCCGTTGATCGGACAGCGCGGCACCACGCTGCGGTTCCTGGCCGAGCCGGGCCATGTGAACTTCGGCGGCAAGGTCCACGGCGGGGCGGTGATGAAATGGATCGACCAGGCCGGCTACACGTGCGCCGCCGGCTGGACCGGCGACTACTGCGTGACGTCCTACGTGGGGGGCATCCACTTCATGCGCCCGATCAAGGTCGGCGACCTGGTCGAAGTGCGGGCCAAGGTGGCCCACACCGGACGCACGAGCGTTCACGTGGCGATCGACGTGCACGCCGGCGACCCGCGGGGCGCGGCGCTGACCCGTACGGCGATCTGCGTGATCGTGTTCGTGGCGCTCGACGAGCTGGGCCGGCCCAAGCCCGTGCCCCCGTGGGCGCCCGAGACGGAGAACGACGAGCTGCTCCAGGCTTACGCCCTGAAGATCGCCGAGACGCGCAGGGCCCTGGAGAAGGAGGTGGAGGGACGGCGGCTCTAGGGGCTTCCGGCCGTGCGCTCCCAGAGGTCCGGCCCCTCGGCGGGAGACGGCGGAAAGCGCCGGACCCAGCCGCGGGCCAGCCAGTCCCGGGTCTCGTCGGAGAGGCCCCAGCCACCGACGACCAGGAAACGGCAGCCACCCAGGAGCCCGCGCAGCTCTTCCTGCGGCTCCCCGGCAGGCGCCGCGGAGCCGTCGAGGAGGGCGCGATCGTCTCCACCGAGGCGGGTGAGGACCATCCAGGCGTGCGGATCCACGGCACCCTTCCAGCGTCCCGAATAGCTGGGAAGTCGCCCGCCCAGCAGGCCCCACCCGGGCTCGAGCGCCAGCAGGCAGGCCTCGCCGGGAACGCGCGAGCGGAGCGTCTCGCGCAGCTCGAGCTGCCACGGAGAGCGGTAACGAAGGCTGTTCACGAACGCGGCCGCGCTCTGGCAGAGAGTGGCCGTCAGCAGGACGGCCAGCGTCAGGGTCGCCGGCCGCATGCTCACCACTTCCCTTCTCCGGCGCACGCGCTCGTCGAGCCAGGCGATCGTGAAGCCCCCGAGGGCCGAGGACGAGACGGCCAGGTAGGACGTGTAGCGCAGGAAATAGACCGCGGAGACGAGGAAGCTCGCGACGGTGAGGAGGTAGACCGTCGTGAAGAGCTTTCCGGCGGGCGGAGCCTCGCGCCAGCGCGAGAGGACCACGACGACGGCCGGGAGCGCCAGCGCGCTCATCGCGGCCATGTGCCCGACGCGCAGGCCCAGGCTCGCGACCCCCTGCGAGTGTCGCAGACCCTGGAACCCCACGACCTGCGCCAGGAATCCCGCCGGGTCGGCCAGCGCGAACGGGACGATGACGAGGGCGGCGCCGGCGGCCGTCCCCAGGAGCAGCCCGGCCGCGGACCGACCGCGGCCGTCTCGCGGAAGCGTCGCCAGGGCGCCCAGCAGCCAGATGCCCGCCCAGAGCTTGACGCCGAACGCGAGGCCCAGAAGGGCCCCGGCCGCGAGCGCGCGGCCCGCGCTCAAGCGACCGTCTCGCCGGTTCAACCAGACCGCGGCCATCGCGAGGCAGAGCAGGTTGAGCAGCGGCTCGAGGAACGGTCCCCGGTCCTCGTGCACGGTTTCCGGATGCGTCGCGTAGAGAAGTGCGGCCGCCAGGGCGGCGAGTGGGCCGAACGCCCGCCACGTGACGATCCCCACCAGCGCGATCGTGAGGGCGCCCAGGACGATTGCGAGGAGGCGCGCCGACGTCAGGAAGCTGGCCGGATCGGCATGGGCCCCGGACGTGATCGGAAGCAGGAAGAGCAGCAGACCGGGCGGATGGACGAACACGAAGTCGCGGTAGGGCAGGAACCCGCGCGCGAGCAGGGCCGAGCCCGTGAGGTAGACGCCCTCGTCGTAGTTGACGTCGATCGCGGCGCTGCCCCCGGGCGCCAGGAGCGGGGCGGCGCGCAAGAGCGCTCCCCCGACGGCGACCAGCGCGAGCGCGAACGCCATCCGGCGCCCGGTCAGGGCCGACGACGCGCCGTCCGGGGAGGTCCACGTCATCTCGCTAAACTAAGCAAACTCCGTCTTGAGAGGCGCGCGTGAAGAGCATCCTGGTCATCGCAGTCGTGGTTCGCCTGCTCCCCCACGCCGCCGCCGCTCAGGCCTACGCGGAAACGGGGGTCGAGGTCACGCCGATCGTGCAGACCGACACGACCGCGGCCGGCACGCCCTTCGCCTACCCCCGGACCGGGGACGCCGAGATCACGGCCCTCGTCGTCGAGATCCCCGCCGGAGCCGAGACCGGACGCCACCTGCACCCGCAACCGACCTTCGTCTACGTGCTGGAAGGGACGCTCGAGGTGGAAGCCGACGACGGCACGGTCCGCACCTTTCACCCCGGAGACGGGTTCGTCGAGGTCGTCAACACCTGGCACAACGGCCGCAACGCCGGAGCCACCCCGGTCAGAGTCCTCGTGGTTTTCGCGGGAGCGCGGGGTGAGCCCAACGTCGTCCGGCCGGAGTGAGGCGCGGAGGCCCGGTGGCCAGGAAGCGCGGAAGCTCGCCCGGTAGATCGGCCCGTCGCGATCCTCGCCCTGGGCCGCGGCCGGGGCCTCGAGCCGCGGCGGGCTAGCTGCGGCCTGCGATCCGCGTCGGGCTGCTCCCGGGTCGCGAGGCCCGCCCGGGCGCCATCGAGCCGGTCTCTTCCCTCTTCCACACGAAGGCGCTCAGGACGTTCTTGCCCGCTCGGAAGGCGGCTTCCGGGATCATGACCGAGAACTCGCCCTTGCCCGAGTCCCCCGTGACCGCCCGCGCGGTCGCCTGGATCGTTCCGTTGAGGGCGATCCCCACGTCCAGCGTGTCCACACCGCTCGAGGCGGACCTCACGCTGCCCGTGATCAGGGCCGGGATCAGGGTAGCGCTGCGGGTCGCCTGCTTCGATCGTCCGCCGGCCTGAATCTCGACGCCAACGTCGGAGTCCCGCGCGAAGGCCGCGTCCCGCTCCCTGCGGCCGATCCAATCCACGTGCGGACCGATCTCGAACAGCTTCGCGAGCCCCTCGCCAGAGCCGAACAGGCGCAGCTTGCGCCGCAGCGCCGCATCCACCCGCTCGGACGTGTACGCGACCTGCCGGGTGCCGCCGGCCTTGCGGACCATGACCCGCGCGCTTCCGGCGGGCGCCGCCGTGGGAGCCTCGAGCGCCGATCGACCGTCCACCGGCCACGGCAGCCGCACGCCCAGAAGGTCGGCCAGGGTCGGCAGCAGATCGATCGTCTCCAGGTGCCGATCGCTGACGGCGGGCTCCTCCTGGTGGGGGGCCTTGATCAAGAGCGGCACGGGCAGGATGTCCTCCGCGTTCGTCGCCGTGAGGTCGCGCATGTGGTCGTTCGCGCGAAAGCTGACGCCGTGGTCCGCCACGACGGCGATCAGGGAGCGGTCGTAGAGGTCCGTCTCTTTCAGCCGCTGCAGCACCCGTCCCAGCAGCCGGTCCACGAACCCCACCTGGAGCAGATGGCGCTGATAGGCCCGCAGCGGGGCTTGCTCGTCGGGTCCCCAGGCCAGGGAGTCCCACGACAGGCCGGGAATGCCGGAGGGTGGATAGCGGCTTCCGGACGGCAGGAACTCCCACGGAAAGTGCGGAAGCTGGAGGTGCACGAAATACACGGCCGGCCGCTCCCCGGGCTCGATCGAGCCCAGGAAGGCATCGAACGTTCCCAGGCGCACCTTGTCGCGAGTCGCGGGGCCGCGCTGGGCGAGCCTTCCGGGGCCGATCGCGGGGGACGCGAGCCGCCGCACGACCTTGAGGCTCTCCTTGGCGTCGGCCTTCACGTCCTCCGGCAGGACGATCCGGACGTAGAGGCGAGCGATCGGGAGCAGGAGCGCCGAGATCCGCTGCTGCTCCTTCCCGCGTCCCGCCGCGGCCCGACACAGCGACCTCGGGCAGACATGCGTGTAGCTCTCGTAGACGTGCAGGTCGTAAGCGGCGCCCAGCAGCGTGAACAGGCTGTGGGGATAGTCGGCCGTGGTCGGCAGGCTGGACACCGACGGTCGCCGGCCCGAGAGCAGCGCCGGGACGGCGTGCATCGTGTAGTCCGCGACCGTCGTGGTGTTGCGATACCACGTCGCGTCCGCCGCCAGCGAGGCGAGGTTGGGATACAGCGCGGGGTCGATCCGGCGCTGCTCGTCCATCAGCGACGTGACGGGGAGCTCGTCGAGAACGATCAGCACGACGGGAGCGGTCGCCGAAACACCCGCAGCCGGCGCCACGTTGTCGCCCTTCAGGAAGACCAGCTTCGAGATCGTCGAGCTGGTCAGGAAGAGGGCCGGAAAGATCACGACCGACGGAGCGAGGACGGTCAGAAACAGCCGGACCGAGGCGAGACGGGCGTAGGACCAGGCGACGAGCGCTCCCGCGACCAGGGCTACCGAAACGCTCGTCCACCCTGTGCCGCCGATCGCCTGTTTGGCGGGCGGCAGGGCGATGAGCGCCACCAGGCCGCCCACGGCGGCCAGGTGGACCGCGCCCCGCAACCCGGAGCTCCAGAAGGCCGCGATCCGCTCCGCGCCGACGACGAGCGCGGGCAGGACGAAGCACACGACCAGGATCGGGAAGAAGACGCTGGCCGGCGTGGCGTTCAGGAAGAGGTCGAAGCCGTCCGGGCGGGAGAGCATGTCGAAGATCGGCTGCGCGAACGCGAAGCCGAAGAGCACGAAGATGTGGAGCGCGGCCGTCCAGCCGCCGTTCTCCCGACGATCCCGGGTCATCCGCCGTGCGCCATGGCGTGGTAGAGCGTGCGCGTGCCCGAGCTCAGGGCCTCACGCCGGACGACGTTGTACCTCGCCGAGAGGCAGGCCTCGAACCGCTCGACGGAGTAGTCGTCGTAGATGTCGTCCTTGTTCCGGAGCAGCGTCCGCACCATGGGGTCCTCGCGATCCACGAACTCGATGACCAGGTCTCCGCCCACGGCCGACGACAGCCAATCGACGAACTCCTCGAGCGGGATGTTGGCGCCGATCACCATGTGATGGAGGAGCGCCAGGCAGAGGGTCAGGTCGGGACGTCCGCGCTGGGTCAGGTCCTTGCGCTCTTTCCCCCGCCACCCCAACGCCGGCGGAAGGTCGGCCAGGTTCACGACGAGCGGCAGGATGTTCGAGACCTGCTCCTGCTTGAGGCCCCGGTAGAGCCGCTCGACCGCCAGGTGGTCGGCGTCCATCGCGATCACCTGATCGGCGTGCTCGGCGGCCACCCGCGCGAAGGTCCCTGTGTTGCAGCCCAGATCCCAGACCAGTCGCCGCGGGCGACTCGCCACGACCTCGCGCACGAACGCGATCTTGGCGTCGCGGTCCTGATCGGCATAGCTGTTCTGCGCGGCGTAGTTCGCCCACACCGACGTGGATCGCTTCCACTCGAGACCCTCGATCAGGCTCCGCAGGCCGCGCGCGTTCCGCTGGATGAGATCCGCGCTGAAGCCCGCCGCCCGCAGGCTCTGCTTGACGTCGCCGCGGCCGCCTGCCGCCGCCTGCGCTCGGGCATGCAGCACGACGTGCGCGAGCACGCCGGGGCGCAGGCGATCACGGAACGACATCAGGTTCCGGCACTGCTCGGGCGCGATCCCGTCGATGCTGCCGCGCAGCCAGGCCTGGAAGGGGATGTCCTTGTAGGCCTGCAGGAGCAGCGGGTTCACGAACATCTGGCAGAACTGACGGTACCCGACCCACGGATCCCCCGCCTGCCAGCGTTCGAACGACGGGATGTCGATGAAGGTCGGATGCACGCCCCGCCACTGGACGTTGAAGGCGGAGGCATCCTTGAGGATCACGCCCTCGTCGAGACCCCGGAGCAGGAGATCGATCTGCAGCAGAGCGGCGTCCTTGAGCTGGCTGAAGCACCACTCGTACGGGTAGGAGATGAACGGGATCGCTTCGTGCTCGAGGACCAGCGCCCATCCGTTCGCGCGTCCCGCCGCGAGCAGGCGCGGGCGCTGCGCCTGCTCGGTGCGGACGATCTTGCCCTCGTTCACGGCCTCGTGGAAGAAGCGGGTCGCCGAGAGCGCCTGCCACTCGCGCGCCGCGCGCGCGCCGAGGCCGCGCAGGATGGCGCCGTCCTGGTAGAAAACCCGGCCGTTGCGATCGCGAAAGGAGCCCGGCTCGAGACGGACCTTGGCGGCCGCGCCCTCCATCACGCGATGGACGAGGGGCGGCCGCGGGATCGTCGAGGGCCTCATTCCGCCTCTCGCCCGGCCCGATCGCCACCGAAGCGCGCCACGAGCCGGCGCCAGTACAGCTTGACGAGGACGGTCACCCCCGCGATGCCGCCCAGCAGCGCCTGCAGGAGCATGCTTCCGCTGCCGGGGTCGAGGTAGGCGTGGGCGGGAACCGGCAGGCCCACGAGCAGCCAGAGACCGACGACGAAGAACACGAATCGCTTCATGGCAGTATCCTTTGGAAACTGCGACGAGACGAGCGCCATTCGGGCTCGAAGACGGCAGCTCGGATAAAGGGGAGGATTCGACTTCGCGGGCCAGCGGGTCCCGCGCGTCGTACGCGCGCGCTGCATGACCCGTACCATGGTCAACGTGACCGACTCTCTCAGAGTCCTGGACTGACCGTTCCGCAATATGTCGAAGGACTTAGAGACGGCTGCCGGTGCGGCGTCGCGAGGTTCGAAAGCATGTAGAAAGTGTCACAAATCTGCTGTGTTCTACGACACCTTTTGCAGGCTGGGGCTCGACGAGTCGCGGGCCAAGGCGGCGATCTACCCGAGGCTCCGGGCCACCTGGCCGAGCGTCTCGATGGCGCCCTCCAGCTGCCTGTCGGAGAGGTAGGGCGCCGGGCCCAGTCGCAGGACGTCGCCGCGCTGGTCGGTGAAGACCCCACGTTCGCGGAGCGCGCGCCCGAGCTCGGCCGCCCGTTCGGCGCGCAGGGCCAGGAAGCCGCCGATCTGATCCAGGCCGACCGACCGGTCGCGCGTGATCACGCGGGGATCGAGGTCGAGCTCGTCGAAGAGACGAGCCAGGAGCCCCACCTGGTGCTGGCTCACGCCGCGCAAGAGCTCGGGCGTCAGGCCCTGTTCCTCGAAGAAGTCGAAGACCGCGGCGGCCCGATAGTGGCTCGTGGGATCGTAGGTGGCTCCCGCGAAGCGCGCCGGCCCTTCCCCGTAGACGACTCGGCCGGCGCCGGCGGATCCGGTCAGGGCCTCGAACTCGCTGAACCACCCGGTGACCAGCGGTCGCATGGCGCAGCCGGGGGGCACGCGCAGAAAGGCGTTCCCCTCCCCGAGCTGGCAGTACTTGTAGCCCCCGCCCACGACGAAGGCCCCCTCCAGCCTCTCGCGCGAGAGCGGCCAGGGCACGACGCCGAGCGCGTGATAGGCGTCCACGAGGAGCTCCGCCCCCACCCGCCGGCAGCGCTCCAGCACGGCGCCGAGGCCGGGGACGATGTGCGCGTTCTCGAAGAGGACGCAGGAGACGATGGCCGCCGCGGTCCGCTCATCCACTTCGGCGGCCATCCTCTCGGCGATGGAGGCGGCCGGAAGTGTGGAGACCTTCACCACCTCGAGACCCGCCTCGGCGAGCCGGTCGAGCTGGCGTCTGGCGCTGTGGAACTCACCGTCCGTGGTGACGATCCGCGGCCGCTCGCCCAGCGGCAGCGCCGAGAGGAAGCGGACGACCAGGTCGTGCGTGCTGGAGGCGAGCGCGATCGCGCCGTCGGTGTCGTCGAGGAGTCGCGAGAAGCCGCATCGGACCCGATCCGCCTTCTCGAAGGCCGTCTCCCACTTCTCGTCCACGTAGCGCGCCGCGTCCAGCCAGGCCTGGCGCTGCCCTTCGAACCCGCGGTCCGGCCAAGCCTGGTGCGAGTGCCCGGTCAGGAGCAGGCGCTCCGCCACCCGGAACCGGCCGTAGTGCGCGGCGAGCGCGTTGGGAGACCGGTAGAGGGCTGCGGGGGTGAGAGGCTCCGCGGGCAGGGACGTCACAGCTCCGTGCGGATGGCCCACAGGTCGGGAAAGACGGGCGCCGAGAGCGTGGTCGCCAGGTACTCGGCGCCCGCGCTGCCGCCGGTTCCCCTCCGGGTGCCGATCGTGCGCTGCACCATCTTCACGTGGCGGTAGCGCCACTCCATGACGCCCTCGTCCAGGTCCACCAGCCGCTCGCAGAGCTCGGTCAACATCGGGTTCGTGCGGTAGATCTCGATCAGGATGCGCTGGATCTCGGGCGAGGGCTCGACGGGCCGCGTGACGTCGCGCGACAGCTGCGCCGCGGGGATCGGGTGGCCGTGACGCGCGAGGTAACTCAGGAAGGCGTCCCACAGGGTGGGCTGCGCGTGGCGCGCGGCGAGACGGCGGCGCGTCTCGGACCCCTCGGGGTAGCGCTCGACCGTGGCGGCCTGCTTCACACCCAGGGCGAACTCCAGCTCGCGGAACTGGAAGGACTGGAACCCGCTCCCCGATTCCAACCGGTCGCGGAAGGAGAGGAACTCGAGCGGCGTCATCGTCTCCAGGATGTCGAGCTGCGCGACGAGCACCTTCAGGATCGTCAGGATGCGCTTGAGCGTGTGCAGCGCGCGCGGCGTGTCGCTCTCGGCCAGGAGCCGCTGCAGGTAGTCCAGCTCGTGCAGGATCTCCTTGAACCAGAGCTCGTAGACCTGGTGGATGACGATGAACAGCATCTCGTCGTGCTCGATGCGCTCGGAGCGCGGCTGCTGGAGCGACAGGAGCTCGTCGAGCTTGAGGTAGCTCGAATAGGTGACGGGCGAGCGGCTCAGAGGCATGCGACCGGTCCCGGGTTGGACGATGGGAGGGGCTCGTCGGCGCGCAGGGTCACTTGAGGCGCGGCGTGTAGCGGTCCAGGCTGCCGTACGGATCCGGCCAGGCCAGCTCGTAGCCCATCTCGTAGGCGGCGTGCCGGGTCCAGTACGGATCCCAGAGGTGCGCCCGGGCCAGCACGCACAGGTCGGCCCGGCCGGCGGCCAGGATCGTGTTCACGTCCATGTAGGATGAGATGTTCCCCACCGCCATGGTGGGCATCCCCGCCTCGTGGCGGATGCGGTCGCTGAAGGGCGTCTGGAACTGGCGGCCGTAGACCGGTTTCGCGTCCGGCAAGGTCTGGCCGGCCGAAACGTCCACGATGTCGCAGCCGTGGGCTTTGAGCAGCTTCGCCACCTCGACCGCGTCCGCCGACTCGAGCCCTCCCGGCGCCCAGTCCACGGCCGATAAGCGCACCGAGATGGGCTTCTCCGCGGGCCACACCTCACGCACGGCGTCGAAAACCTCGAGCGGAAAGCGCATGCGATCCTCGAGCCTGCCGCCGTACTCGTCCGTCCTTCGGTTCGTGAGCGGAGAGATGAAGGACGCGAGCAGGTAGCCGTGCGCGAAGTGGAGCTCCAGGATGTCGAAGCCCGCCTCCTGGGCCATCTCCGCCGCGCGGGCGAAGTCGTTTCGCACCGCCCGCATGTCGTCGCGGTCCATCTCCTTCGGCACCTGGCTGTAGGGGAAGTACGGGATGGGCGAGGCCGCGAGGATCGGCCAGCCTCCCTCCTCGAGCGGCTCGTCCATCCCCTCCCAGGCCAGCCGTGTCGAGCCCTTGCGGCCGGCGTGGCCGAGCTGCATCCCGATCTTCGCGCGGCTGTGCGCGTGGACGAAATCCACGATCCGCCTCCAGGCCGCGACGTGCTCCGGCGCGTACATGCCCGCGCAACCGGGCGAGATGCGGCCCTCGCGTGAGACGTCGGTCATCTCCGTGAAGACCAAGCCCGCGCCGCCGACCGCGCGGGCGCCCAGGTGCACCAGGTGCCAGTCGTTCGGCGTCCCGTCCTCGGCGCAGTACTGGCACATGGGGGAGACCACCACCCGGTTCTCGAGCACGAGGTCACGCAAACGAAACGGCGTGAAGAGCGGGGGCGGCGCGGGCGTCAGCGGCACCGCGACTCCGCTCTGCCGCTCCGCCTCGGTGGCGAACCAGCGGTCCACGCCCGCCACGTACTCGGGGTCGCGGACCCGCAGGTTGTCGTGCGTGATGCGGAAGCTCCGGGTGAGAAGGTTGAACCCGAACTGGATCGGGTCCATCTCCATGTAGCGCTCGGTCTCCTCGAACCACTGCAGGCTCACCTGGGCCGCGCGCTGGAGGCTCTCCACGGCCGGGCGGCGCTCCGCCTCGTAGGCCGCCAGGGCGTCGCCCAGATCGCCGTGCTCGCCGAGCGCGCGCGTCAGAGCGATCGCGTCCTCCATGGCGACCTTCGTCCCCGATCCGATCGAGAAATGCACGGTGTGCGCGGCGTCGCCGAGCAGCACGACGTTTTCGCGATGCCAGCGGGCGTTCCGGATCGTCGGGAAGCTTCGCCAGATCGAGCGGTTCTTCACGAGCCCGTGGCCGGCGAGCTCGTCGGCGAAGAGCCGCTCGCAGAAGGCGACCGTCTGGTCCTCGCCGGCACCTTCCAACCCGGCCGCGCGCCAGGTCTGCTCGGTGGTCTCAACGATGAAGGTCGAGTGACCTTTCTCATACTGGTAAGCATGGATTCTCCATAGACCATGCTCATTCCACTTAAAGTAAAACGTGAAGGCCGGGAACGTGCGCGTCGTGCCCAGCCAGACGAACCGGTTCGGCCGCCAGTCGATGCTCGGACCGAAGTCGCCCGCGTAATGGTCGCGCACGACGCTGCTGAACCCGTCGGCGGCGACGATGAGGTCGGCATCCCCTCCGACCAGCGCGGCCAGATCGTCCTCCTCGATCTCGGATTGGAAGCGCAGGTCCACCCCGAGCTCCTCGCAGCGCCGTCCCAGGATCGCGAGCAGGGTGGGCCGCGAGAGCCCGCTGAAGCCGTGGCCCGTGGAGTGGATCACGGTGCCGTTGTAGTGGACGTCGATGTCGTCCCAGCGCGCGCAGCTCGCGGCCATCCGCTCGTAGGTGGGCCGATCGGCTTCGGCGAGGTTCTCCTGTGTGGCGTCCGAGAAGACGACGCCGAAGCCGAAGGTGTCCTGGGGCCGGTTCCGCTCCAGGACCGTGATCCGGTTCCCCGGGCCGGCCTTCTTCATGAGGATCGCGAAGTAGAGGCCCGCCGGGCCGCCGCCGACGCAGAGGATCCTCACGCGCCCCCGTCCGTCAGCGGCCGCGTGCCCCAGGCCTGGACGATGCGCGGCGTGCCGGCGACCGTCGTCGGATCCGCGGCGAAGGCGTGAAGCTCGTCCACCAGCTTCGCGATCTCGTCGGAGGTCGCGAGTCCGTCCTCGATCACGGTGTCCGCGATGTTCTCCAGCGTCAGCGGGTTGATCAGCTTGGCCTCGCCCTCCAGGGCGATCGGCTGCACGGCCTGCACCTCGACGCCCCGGCAACCGGCTTCCCGGAGCAGGGACGGCAGGCGCGGTCCGATGAACGGATCGCCGCCGCGGCGTCCCACCACCGCGACGTACATCTCGTGGTAGCGGCGGAACGCGGGGCAGTCGGGCCAGGTGAAGTACCCGGCGAAGTCGATGTCCTGGACGAGGACGGTCCCGCCCGGGCGGGCGCAGCGAACGAGGTGCGACGCGGCGGCCCCCGGATCGCTCAAGTGCGTGAGCAGGAAGCGGGCGTGGACCAGATCGAAGCTGCCTGGCGCCGGGTAGTCGGGGATGCCGGCCACCTCGAAGCGCACGTTGTCGAGGCCTCGCTGGCGCGCTTCGCCCCGCGCGAGCTCCACCTTCGTCGCGTCGATGTCGATGCCCAGTGCTTCGCCTTCCGGCGTGACCAGCTCGGCCAGGTCCATCGTCAGGTCTCCGCCACCACACCCGACGTCGAGGCAGGACATGCCGGGGGCGACCCCCACTCGCCGGCAGGCCTCCAGGGCCGCCGGGCGCATCACGCGAGAGAGAACCCGGAGCCGCTCCCGCCCGGGCACACCTCCGCGTATGACGTATTGCTGCCTGGGCATGGACCGGCTCCGGGGACTCGTCAAATCCGCCGCAGGATGGCGACCCGGCTAGCCTCCACCCGCGCCTCTCGCACGGATCAGCTGGCCGGCGATGATCAGCTGCTGGATCTCCGTCGTGCCCTCATAGATGCGGAGCGCGCGCACCGACCGGTAGAGGCGGTCGAGCGGATGACCGGCGAGCAGACCTCGACCGCCCAGAATCTGGACGGCGTCGTCCACGATGCGCTGGGCGGCCTCGGTGGCGAAGGACTTGGCCATGGCGGACTCGAGCGTGACTCGCGTGGCGCCCGTGTCCTTCTCCCAGGCCGCGCGGTAGGTCAGGAGCCGCGATGCGGCCAGGTCGGTGGCCATGCGCGCGAGCTTGGCCTGGATGAGCTGAAACTCGGCCAGCGGCTTGCCGAACTGCTTCCGCGCGAGCGCGTGGTCGAGCGCTTCCGACAGCGCCCGCTCGGCCATCCCGCAGGCCGCCGCGGCCACTGTGGCGCGCAGCAGGTCGAGCGTGGCGAGACCCAGGGTGAGCCCCTCCCCCTCTTCTCCGACGCGCGACGCCGCCGGCACCCGGCATCCGGCGAACGAGATCTCGCCGAGCGGGTGCGGTGCGGAGAGGATCTGCGGGCCGGTGAAGCGCAGGCCTCGCGCTTCCGCCCCGACCACGAAACAGGAGATCCCCTTCTTGCCGAGCGTGGGATCGCCGGTGGCAAAGACGACGTGGAAGTCGGCAAGCCCGGCGTTGGAGATGAAGGTCTTGGCCCCGTCGAGGACGTAGTCGTCGCCCTCCCGCCTGGCGCGCGTGGTGATCGAGGCCACGTCGGACCCCGCCTCCGGCTCGGTCATCGCGAAGGCGGCCATGGCCCGGCCCGCCGCCATCGCGGGGAGCCAGCGCTCCTTGAGCTCGGTGGTTCCGGCCAGAACGATCGGGACGGAGCCCAGCGCCTGGAGCGCGAAGACGCTGTCGGCGAGGGGGGAGGCGACGGCCAGCGTCTCGCGGATCAGGGCGCAGGAGCGCAGGTCGAGCTCGAGGATGGGCGCGAGCCAACCGCCGTGCCCGAGCAGGGTCAGGATCTCGCGCGCCTGCTGGCGGGCCGCGGTGTCGTCGGCCGGCTCCGGGAGGGGGGCGATCTCCCGCCGGGCGAACTCGGCGATCCGCTCAGCGAGCTCCAGGTGGCGCGGCTCGAGGAAGGCCCGGATTGCTCGGACGTCGGGCATGCGTGCGCTCGCGCCTCCGTGGATCGTGTCGGTCAGACGAACCGCGCCTGCCGCTTGGCCTTGAAGGCCTCGTAGGCCGCGCGAAAGTTCGGGCTCCGCATGCAGCGCGCCTGGGCTCGAGCCTCGGCCTCGAGCGCCGCCTCCAGGTCGAGCCCGGCTTCGCGGTCCAGGCTCTGCTTGGTGACCGCGAGCCCCTCGGACGGACCCCGCGCCAGCCGCTCCGCCAGGGCCCGCGCCTCGGGAAGCAGACGGTCCTGCGGGACGACCCGGTTGTAGAGGCCGATCCGGTGCGCCTCGGCGGCCTGGACGAACTCGCCCGTCATGAGGAGCTCGGTGGCGACGCCGAGGCCCACGATGCGAGGCAGGAGCCAGGCCGCTCCCATGTCCGCTCCGGAGAGCCCCACGCGCGTGAAGAGAAAGGCGATCGTGGCCGACTCGGCCGCCACCCGCAGGTCGCAGGCGGTCGCGATCACGGCACCCGCCCCCGCCACCGTCCCGTTCAGCGCGGCCACGACCGGCTTGCGGCAGCGGCGGATGGCGAGGACCAGGTCGCAGCTGAGGCGCGTGAACTCGAGCAGCCCGTCCTCGTCCATCTCGAGGAGCGGGCCGATGATCTCCTCGACGTCGCCCCCCGAGCAGAAGCCCCGACCCGCCCCGGTCAGGAGGATCGCGCGGACCTTCGGCTCTCGATCCAGCGCCTGGAAGGCGTCGCGCAGCTCGGCGTAGACTTCGAAGGTGAGCGCGTTCAAGCGCTCGGGCCGGTTGAGCGTGATCGTAGCGACGGCGCTCGCCGGGTCGTGCTCGTAGAGGAAGGATCGGGGAGTCAGCGGCATCCGGCGCAGGCCTCCGGGCTCTTCAGGGGACGACCGCGGTGGCTTCGATCTCGATCACGGCGCCGGCGTCCACGAGCCCCTTCACCTCGACCAGGGCCATGGCCGGATAGTGGCTTCCCATGAGCTCGCGGTACGCCTCGCCGAGGGGCTTCAGGTTCGCGCGGTAGGCCTGCAGATCCGTCACGTAGATCGTGAGCCGTCCGATGTCCTCGGGCGACCCTCCCGCCTCGCGCACGACGGCCAGGACCTTCGCCAGCGCCCGCGACCACTGCTCCACGAAGCTTTGCGCTCCGACCCCGTCCGGGCCCGCGCTCGCGGTCTGCCCCGCGACGAAGAGCAGGCGTCCTCCGGCCGGCGCCAGCAGGCCGTGGCTGTAGCCGCGCGGTGCGCCGAGCGATTCCGGATTGACGGTCCGCAGCGTCATGCCCGGATCTCCTCGGCCTTCAAGCCAGCAACGCTCCGCCGTCGATCACGATCGCCTCCCCGTTGACGCCCTTCGCCAGCTCGTCGCAGAGGGCGAGGACGGCGTGGGCCACCTCTTCCGGCTCGATCAGGCGCCTCTGGGGTGTCCTTTCCAGCAGCGCCTGCAACGCCTGCTCGCGCGTGCGCCCGGTCTCGCGGACGATCCGCTCCACCGATTCACGCGTGAGGTCGGTGTCCACGTAGCCAGGGCAGACCGCGTTGACGGTCACGCCCTGCAGGGCCACCTCCGCGGCGACGGCGCGCGTGAAGCCGAGAACGGCGTGCTTCGAGGCCGCGTAGGCGGCGATGTATCTGGCTCCGGTCAGTCCCGAGACCGAGGCGACGTTGACCACTCTCCCCCACTTCCGCTCCAGCATGCCCGGAACGAAGGCCTGCGTGCAGAGGAAGGTCCCGGTGGCGTTGACCGCGAAGAGCCGGTTCCAGTCTTCGAGCGTGATCTTGTGCAGCGGCGCCGAGTGGGCGACGCCGGCATTGTTGACGAGGATGTCTACGTGGCCCAGCCGCTCGATCGCGCCGCGGGCCAGCTCGCGGACGCTCTCGGGCCGCGTGACGTCGCAGACCACGGCCCAAGCGTTCCACTCCGACTCCCGCAACTCAGCGGCGACACGCTCGACCTGGTCCAGGGTCCGGGCGGCCACCACGACCGCCGCGCCTTCTCGAGCGAGCGCGCGCGCCACGGCGGCCCCGATCCCCCTCCCGCCACCCGTGACGACCGCGCCTCGCCCGTCAAGCGACATGACCCAGCTCCGCCAGAACCGCCTCCTCGAGGATCGAGCCCAGGACCTCGATCGTCCGCCGTCCCTCTTCGGCGCTCGCGGCCGCGGGGTTTCCGAAATAGGCCCGTGGCCCCTCGGCTTCCTCGAAGGAGCGCTTGCCATCGCGGATGGCCGCCGAAAGGGACCGAGCGTTGGACGGCAGGGCGCGGCGAATCTCCTCCCGCACGAGGTCGGGGCGCTCGGCCAGCACGACCGAGCTCTCGTATTGTCCCGCGTGACAGGCCCCGCTCCGGAACTCCTCGGAGAGCCGGCTCGCCCAGGGCCTGGCCGCGACGTCCGGGAAGACGATCCTCGCCAAACCGCCCTCCCGGCTCAGGTCCACCGCGACCCGCAACGCCTGCCGATGCGCGGGATCCAGGTGCGCGTTGGCGATCGCCAGCGTGGCGATCCCGTGCCGCAAGAGGCTGCGCGCCACGTCCACGATCAGCGCCGTGACCGTACCGGTGCCGGCCGAGAGGGTGCCCGGAAAGCCGGCGGCGAACTCGGCGGCGGTGTAGGCCAGCGCGGGCAGGAGCAGCACCTCGTAGCCACGGGTGGCGAGGCGTTCCCCGCCGGAGCGCGCCATCGCCTCGGCGATGAGGACGTCCGTCGTGAGCGGGAGGTGCGGCCCATGCGCTTCGACGGCTCCCGTCGGGAGGATCGCGACGGTCCGCGTCGCGTCCAGGTCGCGGACCTCCTCCCAGGTCAGACGGGATAGATTCAGCAGCGTCAAAGGCTAGATTCCGGTCCGACGACACCCCGGGCCCATGACCTCCACACCACCCGATCGCCTCAACATCGCCGACCACTTCCTCGATGCGCGCGTGCGCGAGGGGAATGGGGATCGTCCGGCGCTCCTCACGGATCGGCGGACGTGGACCTACCGGGACGTGCAGACGCTGGCCAACCGCTTCGGGCACCTGCTCCGCGGCGCCGGCGTCGAGCCGGAGCAGCGAGTCCTCATCGCCCTGCCGGACGGGCCCGAGTTCGTGGGTGCGCTCTTCGGCGCCCTCAAGATCGGGGCGGTGGTGGTGATGGTCAATCCGGCCCACAAGCCCGACGCGATCGAGCAGCTCTACGGCTACTCGCGCGCGCGGGCGGCCCTCGTGCACAAGGAGAGCGTCGATGCGTTCCAGGCCGCGGCGCGCAGCGCCTCGTCCCCGGTCCGGCTCCTGATCCTCGGCGAGCCCGAGGTCGAGGACCTGCTCGCCCATGCACCGCGGGATCTGGAAACTCTCGCGACGCACCGCGACGATCCCGCGATCTGGCTCTTCTCGGGGGGTACGACCGGACGGCCCAAGGCCGTCGTCCAGCCCCACGCGTCGTTCGTGAACACGACCGAGTGCTACGCGAAGCGGGCGCTGGGCTACAGCGCCAAGGACGTCACGCTCTCCGTGCCCAAGCTCTTCTTCGGCTACGCCACGGGCTCCAACCTCTTCTTCCCGTTCTCGGTGGGCGGAGCCGCCGCTCTCTATCCCGAGCGCGCCACGGCCGAGGTCGTGTTCGAGAAGATCGCCCGCTTCCGCCCCACGATCCTGGTCAACGTGCCGACCATGATCAACCAGATGGTGAGCCACCCCGACGCCGCTCGCCAGGACCTCTCCTGCCTGCGGCTCTGCACGTCGGCCGGCGAGCCGCTGCCCGCCGAGCTCCACCGGCGCTGGACGGAGACTTTCGGCGTGGAGCTCCTGGACGGGTTGGGCACCGCCGAGATGTGGCACATCTTTCTGTCCAACCTGCCCGGACGCGTGACGCCGGGCACGCTGGGGACGGCGGTCCCGGGATTCGAGGTGAAGGTGTGCGACGACGAAGACCGGGAGCTTCCGGACGGCGAGGTGGGCCGGCTCTGGGTGCGCGGTGACTCGCGCGCGATCGGCTACTGGCAGCTGATGGAGAGCACGAAGCGTGTCTTCCGGGGCGAGTGGGTCGTCACCGACGACCTGCTCAGGCGCAACCCCGATGGCACGTTCACCTTTTGCGGCCGCGCCGACGACATGCTCAAGGTGGCCGGGAAGTGGTGCTCCCCGCAGGAGGTCGAGAGCTGTCTGCTCCAGCACCCGGCCGTGGCGGAGGTGGCGGTGGTGGGGGTCGTGGACGAACGCGGGCTCACGAAGCCCCACGCGTTCGTGGTCGCCAAGGCCGATCGGCGCCCCGATTCCGGGGCGGACCTCGCCGAGGAGCTGCGGGCTTTCGTGCGCGAGCGCCTGGAGCCCTACAAGCACCCTCGGGAAGTGATCTTCCTGGCGGCCTTGCCGCGCACGCACCTCGGCAAGGTGGACCGGGGACGGTTGAAAAGGACGTAGATGACCGACCTGCTGATCAACATCGACGTCGACGATCTCGAGAAGGGGGCGGAGTTCTACGTCCGTGCACTCGGCCTTCGGCCGGGCCGTCGCTTCGGAGGCTCGGGCATCGAGCTGCTGGGCGCGCCATCGCCGATCTACCTGCTCGTGAAGGGCGGTGGGACGCCTCCCTTCCCGGGCGCGCCCTCGACCCGGGACTATCGTCGCCACTGGACGCCCGTCCATCTCGACGTCGCCGTGGGCGACCTCGAGGCGGCGGTTGGACGTGCCGTATCAGCCGGTGCTGCGCTGGAAGGTGAGATCCAGGATCTGGAGTGGGGGCGAATCGCCACTCTGGCCGACCCCTTCGGCCACGGCTTCTGTCTCCTTCAGTTCAGGGGCAGAGGCTACGACGAGATCGCCGACGGACCCTCCGACTGAAGAGGAGCCAGGGCATGCTGGTCTATCTGAACGGCTCGTACCTCGAGCACGAGCGGGCATCGGTTCCGGTCGAGGATCGCGGCTTCCTCTTCGGCGACGGCGTCTACGAGGTCGCGCGCGCCGGTCATGGGAAGCTCTTCGAGTGGGAGCGCCACCTGCAGCGCCTGAAGCATAGCCTGGGCGAGCTTCGCATCGGTCTGCCGGAGCCTCAGGTGGACGCGCTGCGCGACATCGCGCTGCGGCTGCTCGAGCGGAACGGTCTCACGGGTGGTGAGGCCACGGTCTACCTCCAGATCACGCGCGGCGCCGCGCCCCGCGCCCATCCCTTCCCCCCCGCCGGCACGCCGCCGACGGTCCTCCTGATGGTCCGCGAGCTGACGCCGCTGACCGCTCTGCGCGCGCGCGGGGCCGCCGCCATCACCTGTCCCGACGTCCGCTGGGCGCGCTGCGACCTGAAGACGGTCATGCTGCTGCCCAACGTGCTCGCCAGGCAGCAGGCCGTGGAGAGCGGAGCCGACGAGGCCATCTTCGTGCGTGACGGCACGATCACCGAGGGATCGCACACGAACGTCTTCGCGGTCGTGGACGAGGAGATCCGGACCCACCCTCCCTCGAACCGGATCCTGCCGGGAGTGACGCGCGACATCGTGATCGGCCTGGCGCGAGATCTCGGGATGGAGGTGCAGGAGCGACCGCTCGCCGTGCAGGACCTGGCCCGCGCGACCGAGCTGTTCCTGACCAGCACCATGATCGACGTCCTGCCGGTGGTGGAGCTGGACAAGCGTCCGATCGGCGGCGGCCGGCCGGGACCCGTCGCCGGGAAGCTCTACGACGCGCTGGCCTCACGGCTCCCCGGTCCCATAGCGGCAGCGGCGGGACGCTGACTCCCAGCCGTCTCCCCTGGACGCCGCGTCCCCTCACCAGAGCGGCGAGGGAGCAAACCCGCGCTTGCCGAGCTCGCCGCGCTCACGCTCCGCGAGCCTGTCGGTGGCGTGCCGCGGACGCGGCAGGACGCCCAGCGTGACGAGGGTCGGAGCGTACTCGTAGCGTACCGTGATACGCTGGGCGGGCCGCCGCTCGGGCTCGAACTCCACCAGCACGGCCCGATCGTTCGTCTCGGTCCCCCAACCCGTCCCCGGATAGGATCGCGCCCGGCTGCCGACCTCGCCCGACGGCGCCTTGCGGGCCTGCGCATCGTCTTCGTTCGAGCGCGCGGGCCCCGATGCGCCCTCGGGGGCCGCCTGGGTGGCGGGCTCGGGTGCCCCGGAGGACGCCTGTCCGGAGAAGTCCGCCTCGTCCCGGCCGCCCGACTCCTCGGCTGGCGACACCCGCTTGTCGCGGGACAGCCCCAGAAGGCCGCTGCGCTCCCGCTCGCGGAAGACGGCGACCTCGATCCATCCCATCTTCGAGGTGGTCTTCCCGCTGCGCGCCGCGTACGAGATCTCTTCGTCCACGAAGGTGAACCGCCGGACCTCGTCGAGCGACGTGCGCCAGCCTTGGACCGTCGCCGCGCCCCAGGGCTGGAGGACGTACATGCGGCCGGGATCCGAGCGTCCCCACCACGAGGGCCAGCGTTGGCGCTCGCCGCTGATCACGTTCAGCCCGTCCACGGCGATCACCACCCCCAACCGCTCGTCCGTGCGGTTGGCGACCGTGACGGCGTAGGCCGAGCCTTCCCGCGCTTCCAGATACCAGCGCTCCGAGCCGTCGGGAGCCCGGAAGAGGGGTACCGGCGCGCCGTCCACCTCCACGGAGACCGAGACGAGCGAGCCCGACACCTCGCGGGTCGGGCTGGATTGAGCGTGCGTTCGGGCGGGCAGGAGCAGGATCGCCGCCAGGAGCGGCAGGCAGGAGACTCGCGACGGAGGCATGACCGACCTCACGAGCAGGAGGAGATAGGGAACCGCCGGCCGGCCGCGGTGAGCGGCGCGGAGGGGGCGGAGCGGCTTTCTCCTACGTAACCGCGAGGTCCGGCCCTATTCCCCGCTGCGGTCGCGCGCTCTGGCTCGATTCCTCACGCGGGGCCTACTATAAGAGAGACCAGTCATCCTCTGGAGGCGGCAGCCGTGGAGCGCGCAGGCGAGCTGGCGACCGTGCTCTTCACCGACATCGTGGGCTCGACCGAGCGCGCCGCGGAGATGGGCAATCGCTCCTGGCGTGAGCTTCTCGAGCGGCACAACGCGCTGGTCCGCCGGGAGATCGACCGGTTCGGGGGGTTCGAGGTCAATACGGTCGGCGACGCGTTCGTGGCCACCTTCGACCGTCCCGGGCAGGGCATTCGCTGCGCGTGCGCCGTGAGGGACGCGGTGGGGCGCCTGGGCCTGCGGATCCGCGGCGGCCTCCACACGGGCGAGCTGGAGGCCGTGGACGGATCCGTGGGAGGCATCGCCGTCCACACCGGCGCGAGAGTCGCGGCCAAGGCCGCCGCCGGCGAGGTGCTCGTCTCGAGCACGGTGCACGACGTGGTCGCGGGGCTCGGCTTCGGGTTCGAGGATCGCGGCCTGCACCAGCTCAAGGGGGTGCCGGGGGAATGGCGGCTCTTCGCCGTCACCAGCGTGCCCTCCGACGAGGGTCCCCGCCCGCGCCTGCGCTGGCGCATCCCCCAACCGCGCAACCCGGCCATGCTCCCGCTCGGCACGCTGACGGCCGGGCTGGTCGTCCTCTTCGCGGTCATCGTCCTTCGTTACAACCTCGATTGGAAGGCGGCCGGCGCCGGGGCCATCGTGGCGGGCCTGGTGGAGGTCAGCGCCCTCTGGTGGCTGCGGCGCAGTCACCGACGCAAACGAATCCTGAAGACGATGGGGATCCTGGGCGCGATCCTGTTCGTCGGGGCCCTGGTGCTGGGGTTCGCCGCGCCTGCGCCGGACCCCCCGCGCGTCCTCATCCTTCCCTTTAACTCAAGTGACTCAAACTACTTGGAAACAAGCGCTTTGGCGTCAGGAGTCGCCGGGTTGCTGCGGGAGCAACTCGCGACATCGGCCTTCCTGCGCCCCGTTCCCACGCTCGTCGTGCAGGACCTCTACAGGGCGCTCGGCGTGGGGCCCGACGGCCCCCGCAGCCGGGATGAGGCCGGCCATCTCTTCAAGGCGAGCGGGGCCAGCTACCTGGCGCTCGTGGAACCGGCGGCCGCGGATTCCGTCTCCGTGGAGCTCTTCGATTCGGTCGAAGACTGGCGGCCGCTCGATCGCATCCCCCTCGCCCGGCTCGACCCGGAGGGCGTCTTCACCACCGTGGCGCGCTCGGCTCACGCGTTGAAGCAGGGCCTCACGTCGCCGCTGGCCCGCTTCGAGCGCGAGCCCGCGCTCGAGGAGGTCCTGCCCTCCGGTCCCGCCGCCTATCAGGACTTCCTGCGCGGGCGTCAGCTCTACTTCTTCGAGGACTTCCCCGGCGCTCGCGACGCTCTGGAGAAGGCGGTGGCCCAGGATTCCACGTTTGCGCTGGCCCACGCCTGGCTGGCGCGCGTCTATGACCGCGTGTTCGACGGCCGCGCCGAGCTCGAGCTGCAGGCTGCCCGGCGCTTCTCGCGCACCGCCCCTCCGCGCGACCGGGACTTCATCGAGGCCAACGAGCTCCTGATCCGGAAGCGCTACGATCAGCTCGCGGAGCTGCTCCCCCGCCTGGTCCAGAAGCATTCGGCCGACACGGAGCTCCTGATCCAGTTCGGAGACGTGTACCGGCTCCTGGAGGACGCCGACCGGGCATCCCTCCAGTTCTGGGATGCGCGCCTGGACCTCTATCGCCGACTGGAGGCACGGGAGCCCCGAAACCCCACCGTCCACAAGGAGCTGGGGATGCTGTGGGCCCAGCGCGGCGATTGGGAACGCGCGCGGGCCGAACTCGAACGCGTGGTCGCGCTGAATCCCTACTCGGCCGACGGCTACTACAACCTGGGGATGCTGAACCGCGTGCTGGGACGCTACGACGCGGCCCTCGCCTACTTCACGACCGCCGATTCCCTGCGTCCCGGCTACGCGCGCGACGACCTGGCCTTCACGCTCCAGGAGCTGGGGCGCTACGAAGAAGCCCGCGCGCAGCTCGTGCGGGAGATCGCGACCCCGGATGCCGATCCCTCGCACGTCGTGTACGCGCACGTCGTGCTGGCCAGCCTGAGCCTCGAGGCCGGCGACACGTCCGGAGCGCGCGCGGACATCGAGAGCGCCGCGCGCCTGATCGGCCCGCGCCCCGGCGGGGACGAGCGCCTGCGGCAAGTCGTGCTCTTCCTGCGTGGCGAGATGGCCAAGCTGAGCGGAAACCAGGCCGATCTCGCGCGGGTCGTCTCGGAGATGGAGGCCGGGGGCGTGGAGACCCCGGAGCTCCACGTCTCCCGCGCCAGGCTGGCGTTCCTGAGCGGCGATTCGGCGAACGGCTGGCGGGAGCTCGACGCCGCCGCGGGCAGCGCCACCCAGAGCGCCAGGCCCACCTACCTGTTCGAGCTCGGCGAGGTGCGCCGTCACGCGGGAGATCTGACGGAGGCCGAGCAGGCCTATCGCCAGGTCCTGGAGATCAACCCGCAGTTCGCGCGCGCGCACTTCGGGCTGGGCATGACGTACGCCGCGGCTGGAGACTCCACTGGCGCCCGCCGGCATCTCGACCAGTTTCTGGAGATCTGGAGCCGGGCCGATTCGACCTTACCGTACGTGCGCGAAGCGCGCGCCACGCTCACGGGCCTGCAATCCTCAACCAGGGGGAGGTAGAGATGGCGAAGAAGAAGAAGAAGGCGAGCGGCAATTCCGCTCCGAACATGGTCTCCTTCGGGGACGTGCGGGGCCTCATCACCACCCTGTTCGATCTGGCCAACCAGCCTCCCGAGCTCGAGGAAAGGAAGAAGTACGCCATGTACTTCCTCAAGCTCTTCCCGAAGGACTTCACGGTGCAGGTGCCCGACAACGAGCCCGATGCGGCCCGCTACGCGGTCATCACCCCACCCAAGCCGTGGGGCTGAGCCGGCCGGCGGGGCACGCCGGGGAGAAGCCGGTCAGCGAGGCACGCCGAGGACCCGGCCGCGCTGACCGAGCGTCCCTAGGGTCCTGAAGACGGGTGCTGCTCGGGAGCGACCTGCAGCAAGAGGTCGGGCCCGATGGAGAGCCTGCCGCTGAACGGCCGGTTGTGGGCGGCGATGAGCACCACGGACAGGGCCACTCCCGTGGCGAAGAGACCCATCGCGATGGCGGCCGTGGTCCGGTTGTCGCAGTGGACCATGCCGATGGCGATCAACGTGCAGATCGCCTGCAGGAGCAAGCACGTCCACTTGACCCAGTTCACGCTCGAGTGGCTGACGATGATGCGCTGCCGGCGCGCGTCGAGGGCACTCGCCAGCGCGGTGGCGATCTCGCGCTGGGCGGCCATCTGGCCCGGGCTGCTCGGCGTGAGGGAGAGCGTGAGCCGCAGCGCGTCGGCGAGGGCCTGGGGGATGATGGTCAGCGTGGCGCGCTGCCTGGCCATCATCGGCCACTCCTGCGTGGCGGCCTCCTGAATGTGACGTCGGACGAGGTCATCCAGGCGCGCTTCGGTCTCGCCCGGAAAGCTCGTCGCCAGGAGAACGACGGCGCGCAGCGCGCTGGCCTCGCGGTTCACCGCGACGTTGGCGCGATCGAGGTCGCCCCAGACCTGCGCCGCGATGAACGCGACCAGCAGGCCGAAGATGATCCCCAGCGGAGGCAGCATTCCCGGCGAGATGCCCTTGAAGGCCCGCGCCCGCTCGCCCACCGCGAGGCGCATGATGACCTTGTAGATCAGCCCCGCCACCAGGTAGGTCAGCGCGAAGATGACGACCACCATCGCGGCCATCGGGAGACTCTGCAGCCGGCTCATCGTGTCCTCCTCTCCTCTCCCTTCTCGACGCCCGTCCGTTCGTTCTCGCCCGTGTCCCGTGACGCGACCAGGCCGGCCACCGTGTCCGGCGCGAGTCCGGCCGCCCAGAGGACTCCTCCCCGGAGATGGGTGAGGAAGTCCGGCTCGGCGTAGCTCTCCCGCGTGTGGCCCATCCCCGTGTACCAGGACCGTCCGCCTTCGAAGCCATGATACCACGCGATCGGGTGCCGGGCGCCCATGATTCCGCCCTCATACGTGCCTTCGTCCACCGTGGCCAGGACCTGCACCGGGGCCGAAGGACGGGCGTCGAAGTCGTACCATTCGTCGGTGCGGGTCCACGCGGCCGGCAAGCCGCGGGTCGAGGGATGCGTGTCCACGACCACCTGGACGGTCGCCTGCTGAACCGCGGGGTGGCTGACGAACCGGGCCCCGACGAGGTCCCGGTACCACGGCCATCCAGGCTCCGTGTCCGAGGCGGAGTGGACTCCGGCGAATCCGCCGCCTGCTCGGACGTAGCGCTCGAAGGCGGCTTCCTGATCGGCGTCCAGGACGTCACCGGTCGTGTTCAGGAACACGACCGCGTCGAACCGCGCGAGGTTGAGGTCGGTGAAAGCAGCGGCGTCCTCGGTGGCCTCCACCGCGAAGCCGTCCTCCTCCCCGAGCCCGCACAGAGCCGCGGTCCCGGCGGCGATCGACTCGTGACGGAAGCCGGCCGTCTTCGTGAAGACCAGAACCCGGACGGCCGCCGAGGCGCCGCACTCGGGCGACTCCCGGGACGTGCTCGGCTCGCCGCAGGTCGCGGTGGCCCCCGCGGCGGCGACGGCAAGCACGAGCAGGGCTCGACCCATCTCGCGAGGGCCGGGCAGGCAACGCCTCCCGGGCGGGCCGGAGAGGCTCAAGGGCTCGCGCGAAGGAGAGTCTCGCCCGGTAGCGGGTTGCGCTGGATCGTCAGCCCCACCTCGCCGCCGTACGTGTTGTGGAGGTCTTGCCGGTAGACGACGTCCGTCGTGTCGGCGGCCGGCCAGCCCTGACCGCGGTCGGGGATGAAGAGCCCTCCCACCACACCCATGCCCCCGTCCGTCAGGTGGCGGCCGGTCGGATTGTCGTACACCACCGTCACGCGGTACGTGTGGTCCGGGGTGATCGGCAGCCCGACCCGGTTCCAGCGGTAGAACCGGCGCACGGGGATGCCGGTCACCCGTCCCGCGTCGTCCTTGTGGGGGGTCACGCGCCAGATCACCTCCCCGGTCGTCACGTCGGTCAGCTCCAGGCTGACCGCGTGATCGTGCGTGTGCCCGCCCATCGCCAGGATCTTGCCCGCAATCGCGGGCCGGCCCTCCCACGAGCGCTCCGAGCGCCCCGGAGGCAGGTCGAAGGCCTTGATCCCACCGGGCGGATGACCGAAGGGAAACATCACGTCCATGGACCAGGGATAGGCGTGAAACAGCGGCCACGGGCGCCACCAGCGGCGCTCGGGCGTGTAGGAGAGAACCAGGCGCACCCGCACGGCCGGGTGGGCCGTGGCCGTGGGGTTGTGCAGCATCGCGTAGGCCACCAGGCGCTGTCCGCGTTCCAGCGGCAGTCCGAACAGACGGCCGGGGATGGACGGCGTCCCCGTCTCCTTGCTCGCCGCCAGGACGTGGAGCTGGACCGGGAGGAAGAGCTCGCGGTGGTCCAGGTCGAGCAGGTTCAGGTGGTGGAGCATCGCGGACGGCAGCTGCCGCCCCAGCTGGTCCACGATCTCGACGCGCATGCCATGGACTGCGCCGCTGGCCGGGACGATGATGACCGCCAGGGGCGTCTGCACCATGGCCTCGTGATGGTGCTCGCCCCCGCCGGGGACGTCGCGCGGCGGCAGCTCGATCATGAGCTCTCCCCTGCGCGGGTCGGCCACGGCGCGGGCCACCGGATGGTCGAGCCGCCCGGACGCGCCGGGATCGTCCGGCTGAGCGCCTCGGGCGACGGGCCCGGTTTCCGAGATGGCCTCCCGGCACGCCGACGCCGCGGCAAGCAGCCCGGCCGCGCAGGCCCAGCAGGCCAGGGGTCGCAGGCGGCCCCCGATGAAGCGCCTCACGCCGCTCTTCCCTACACCTTGGGCGTCTTGGCCAGGATCTTCTCCATCTGGTCGACCGAGAAGGCCTGCATGGTCTGGCTACGCACGTTGCCCAGCGACCCCGAGGCCAGCAGGAAAGCCTCGGCGGTCTCGGCATCGGGCGCGTCCACGATGGAAACCAGATCGTACTTTCCGAGCGTCCAGAAGAGGTCACGCACCTTGATGCCCATCTTGGCGGCCGCCTCCTGGAACGCCCGCGCACGCTTGGTGGTCTCCCGAACGTTCCGGATCCCCTGATCCGTGAAGTGAAGCAGCGAAATGAACGTCGCCATCCTCCCCTCCTGTCGTGATGGTTGCTTGCCAATCCGAACGCGGCGCCCGTTGTGCGGGACTCCTTCCTACGTCCCGGCCCATCCCCGTGTCAATTGACTTGACCGGCGATCGCGAACCCGCTCCTCAGAATCCCATCCAGGCGCCCTCCACGTACGCCTCGCCACCACCCTCGACGGGCTTCCCGCCCGGATCGAAGGCGTCGTACTTCATCTTCGATTTGAAGGACTTCCCGTCCTTGGCAAGGGTGATGGTCTCCACGAACACTCCATAGCCGGCCGGCAGCCACCCACCACCTTTGGCGATGTCGTCGAAGCCGGCCGGCGGCTTGGTCACGTAGAAGGTGTACTTGGCCTCGAATTGATCGGGCGCCGTTCGCCGCCAGACTCCGTAGGCGGGAGGCACCGGAGGCACGGCGTCGTAGTTCGAGCTCTCGGTCATGGTCCCGCCCTCATTGAAGACGTACATGAACTCGAGATCCCCGATCGTCGCAAAGGCGCCGCTCGTGAAATGAATCTTCGCCCGCCAGGCTCCTACCAGATCGTTGCCTTCCGACGGCTTCGCGTCGGACGACGGCGCTTCCCGGCAGCCCACCGTCAGCAACGCGACCGCGAGAAGCGTCACGTTGGAAGTGATCAAAGACCCTCCCGGTGTCAGATGTCCGACCACGGCGCGCCGGGGGACAGTCGCCCCCGAAACCGGCATGCCTGGCATCACCCCTCGTCCCCACCCACCGGCGCGCCGATCCGCGCCAGCTCCTGCGGCCGAATCTTGCGGGCGTCGAACGCCCGAGCCTTGGCGAGCATCTTCTCGATCGTCTCGTCGAAGTCGGCACGCGGCGCTCGCTGACCCGGCTTGGGGGCGCGGATCCAGCGCAGCGGGTTGATGCGGGCGACGACGAACGGCTTCAGATAGGAGCTCTGGATCCCGGCTCTCTTCAGCCGAGCCACGCAGGCGGTCACGGCCCGGTCGAGCTTGACGAGCTTCGCGGCGCGGCGCCGCCTCTCCTTCAGCGACTTCCGGATCGGCTCCTTCGAGAACTCCTCGCAACGCCTCACGACGGGCATGTAGGCGCCTCCCGCGAACCGCGGGTTGGCCTCGTAGCACATACCCAGCGTTAGATAGGCCGGCTCCTCGAACTCGAAGGCCCAATCCTTCTCGGGCCGCTCGGTCCCTTCGGCCGAGGCCGCGATGCCGCGCGCCATGCGGATCACCTCGAGCGAGCGGTCCCTGAGGTTGTGGGCCTTCTCGGTGTTCAGGGCGAGAATCCGGAAGGCGACTTCACGGTCGGGGACGAGCAGCGCCAGGATCGACTTGGCCCCCAGCAGACGCATGGCCTCGAGCCGGTGCATCCCGTTGGGCGTCCAGTAGCTCTTGCCGTGGCGAACCGCCACGACCGGGTCCAGGTAGCGCCCGACCTTCGGGATCACGTCCTCCAGCCGCTTGACGTGGGTCCTGGAGAGCTCGCGCTGATAGGGAGTGGCCTCGACGCTCTCGAGCGGCAGGCTGGCCAGGATCATCCACTTCCCCCCGTACGGGTCGCGATAGACCGACAGGACGGTCCCGCCGTCGCTCGCCACCGCCGCCGCGAGCTTCTCGACGTCCGGCGGTGGAGAGCCCACGGTCAGCTCGTCGGCGGCGAGCCCGACGGTTCCTTTCTTGGGTCGCTTCTTCCGAGGGGGCATGCGGGCCGGCTCCTCGCGTGGATCCGCGTCAGGGCCAGGAGACGAGCGCGCCGACCGGATCGGCGATCGTGACGTGTCCCGGCTGGGAGCGCACGCGCTCGAGCCAGGCGTTGACGCGCGGGAATCGGGCGAGCTCGAAACCGCCCTCGTCCGCCACGTGCGTGTAGGCGTAGAGGGCGATGTCCGCGATCGTGTAGCGCTCGCCGACGAAGAACGTGCGCGACGCGAGATGCTTCTCCATCACGTCCAGCGCGTGGTAGCCGCCCTCGATCTTCGCGGGCAGCGCCTCCCGATTCTTCTCGAGGAGGCCGAAGAGATGCCAGGCACGCACCACGGCGACGTAGGGCTCGTGGCTGTACTGCTCGAAGAACATCCACTGGAGCACCTGTGCGCGCTCGAGCCGCCCGGTCGGCAGGAATCGCGTGCCGTCGGCGAGGTAGAACTGGATCGCGTTCGACTCCGCGAGCGCGGTGCCGTCGTCGAGC
>DATBJW010000016.1:0-2528 GCA_036556205.1 Gemmatimonadota bacterium | reverse complement strand
GTAGATTACCCACGCGTTACTCACCCGTTCGCCGCTCTACTCGGGGATTGCTCCCCTTTCGCGCTCGACTTGCATGTGTTAGGCACGCCGCCAGCGTTGATTCTGAGCCAGGATCAAACTCTCCAGTTAAAAAGTCGGCCGGCTCCCCGAGCCCGGAGGCCCGGTTCGTGGCCGCTTCGTTGACCGAAGAAACGTCTGGTCCTAAGGCTGAACCTCGCTCGAATTGTTTGCGCGCGACCTAGTTTTCAAAGAGCCACCCCTGCGTCAGGGGAACCCGACCAGAATATCGAAAAACCTGACTGCTGTCAAGGCTTTTCGATCTTCTGCCCGGCGCTCACGACTCCGGCGGGCGTCTCTGGGTGGGTACGACTGGCGTGACCGGCACCCTCTGACTGCGACCCTGTAGCCTCAAGAAGATACGCTGTCGAGCGCGGTTTGTCAAGCCGCCACGGCCCTTTTCCCGGCTCCCCCCCGTCGCCGGGCCCTCCGCGGCCGTCCCGACACTGTTTGACGGGCTGGCCGACCCCGCGTTACGACGCCTCGATCCGGACGAAGCGGCTCGAGCCGACCGAGAGCACGAACGTCGCCCCGGCGGCCAGCTCGATGTCGTTGCCGGGCTCGACGACCACCCCGTCCCGCTTGACCGCGCGCTGGCGCAGGAGCCGTTCGGCCTCGCTCCGCGAGCTCGCCAGGCCGACCTCGGCCAGCAGCTCGCGCGGCCTCAGCCGGCCGGCCCGCACCGTCTTCACCGGCATCTCGCTCGGCGCTTCGCGCTCCTGGTGCACGCGCCGCCACTCCGCCTCGGCGGCCTGCGCGGAGGCCTCGCCGTGGAAGTCTCGCACCAGCGTCCGGGCCAGCGCCATCTTCGACTCCATCGGCCGCGCGCGGGCCTTCTCCGCCCCCAGCGCCTCGGGAGCGAGGTCGGTGAGCAGCGCGTAGTAGCGCCACATCAGCTCGTCGGAGATCGAGAGGACCTTCGCGTACATCACGCCCGGCGCCTCGGTCACCCCGATGTAGTTGCCGAGGCTCTTGGACATCTTGTCCACGCCGTCGGTACCCTCGAGCAGCGGCGTGGTCATCACGACCTGCGGCTCGAGGCCGTAGCCCGGCATGATGTCGCGGCCGACGTTCAGGTTCCAGAGCTGGTCGGTGCCGCCGAGCTCCACGTCCGCCTTCAGGAACACGGAGTCGTACGCCTGCGCCAGCGGGTACAGGAACTCGTGGACGGAGATGGGCCGGCCGTCCTCGAACCTCTCCTTGAACTCGCGCCGCTCGAGCATGCGCGCGACGTTGTATTTGGCGGCCAGCCGCACGAAGCCCTCGGAGCCGAGCGCGCGGAGCCACTCGCTGTTGAAGCGCGTCTCCGTCCGCTCGGGGTCGAGGATCTTGAAGGCCTGCTTCTTGTACGTCTCCGCGTTCCTCTCGATCTCTTCGGGGGTGAGCGGCGGCCGGGTCTTGGAGCGGCCGGTGGGGTCGCCGATCATGCCCGTGAAGTCGCCGATCACGAACACCACCCGGTGGCCGTGGTCCTGGAAGTGGCGCATCTTCCGCATCAGCACCGTGTGGCCGAGGTGGATGTCGGGCGCGGTGGGATCGAAGCCCACCTTCACCGTGAGCGGCTGGCCGCGGGCGAGCTTCTCCCGCAGCGCCTGCGGCGTGACGACGTCCACGCAGCCGCGGACGAGCGCGCCGTAGGCTTCGGCCGCCGCGCTCATTGGTCCACGCGCACCCGCCGGCCCTCCACCCGGCAGCGGCCCTCCAGCAGGAGCCGCACCGCGCGCGGGTACAGGCGATGCTCGGCGGCCAGGATGCGGGCGGCCAGCGTCTCCGGCGTGTCGTCCTCGAGCACCGGCACCGCCTCCTGGAGCACGATCGGCCCGCAGTCGAGGCCGGCCTCCACCAGGTGCACGGTGGCGCCGCTGACCTTCACCCCGTGCTCCCAGGCCTGGCGCTGGGCGTCGAGCCCGGGGAACGCCGGCAGCAGCGACGGGTGCACGTTCAGCACCCGGTGGGGGAACGCGTCGAGCAGCACCGTCGAGACGAGCCGCATGTAGCCCGCGAGGCAGACCAGCTCCACCGCGTGCGCGCGCAGGTCCGCGAGCACGGCGCGGTCGTGCTCCTCGCGCGGCCGCCCGCGGTGGTCGCGCACCAGCGCGGGCACGCCGGCGCGGCGCGCCCGCTCCAGGCCGGCCGCCCCGGCGACGTTCGAGATCACGACCGCGACGCGGCCGCCCAGCTCGCCGCGGGCCTCGGCGTCGAGCAGCGCCTGGAGGTTGCTCCCGCGCCCGCTGATGAGCACGCCGACGTTGCGCATCGCCCCGCGGACGCGGTCACTCCAGGACGACGCCGGCGCCCCGCTCGACCTGGCCGATCACGTGGCTCGTCTCGCCGCGGCGCTCGAGCGAGTGCTCGACGTCGTGCAGGTCGCCGGGCGCCACCACCACGACCATGCCGATGCCCATGTTGAACGTCCGGTACATCTCGTCGTCGGACACCTTGCCCGCGGCGCGGATCAGCCGGAAGATCGG
>DATBJW010000015.1:0-88564 GCA_036556205.1 Gemmatimonadota bacterium | reverse complement strand
AACGCCGCCAATCCGCGGCTCATGCGGGCCACCGACTACGTGAGCGGAGCCTGGGTCGGCGTGCCGATGGCCGACAACATCTCGGACCTGCAGGCGAACCTGGTCTTCAGCAACGGCGTGACCGCGGCGGTCGCCAACGGCGCCGACGCCGACGCCGAGAACGACTACGACGACATCAACACGGTGCAGGTGGACCTGCGGGCGGTGGCGCGACGCACCGACAAGGACTTGAACAAAGGCCAGCTCTACGGCCGGAACTACCGGATCGCCGTGACACCCCGCAACCAGATCTACACCAGGAACCTCGAATGACGCGCACTTTTCGATCGTCCAATGAAGGCGGGTTCGCGATCCTCGCGATCCTGCTCATCATCGTGGTCCTGACAGCGATCGCCGGCTTGACGCAGCTGACGAGCCGTACGGAGCTCCGGATCGGCGCCAACACCTACGCCAACTCGCAGGCGTACTACGCCGCCGAGGCGGGCGTCGAGAAGCTGCTGGCCGAGATGCGGAATCAGATGGCCGCCGGGTTCCTGACGCAGAAGAAGGTGGACACGGCCAGCCTGCAGCCGCCCAAGATCCCGGGGTACACGTTCTCGACCTACACAGCCGAGCTCGATACCACCGTCACCGTCCAGTCCATCACCCAGGGCCCGTTCGCCGGGCTCACCAGCATGGATCAGCCGCTGCACGTGACGGCGTCGGTGGTGAGCGCGACCGGCGCCCGCAGCACGGTCGAGGTGAGCGCCAAGACGCAGGCCATCCCAATCTTCCAGTTCCAGGTCTTCTACGACAAGGACCTGGAGATCTTCCCCGGTCCGCTGATGAACCTCCATGGCCGGGTGCACACGAACGGCGATCTCTACATCGACGGCGACACCGGCCTGTACCTGTGGGACATGGTCACGAGCGCCGGCGACCTGCACCTGCACCGCAAGGATTCGGGCGGCGGCGACGACGGTCTGAAGAACTTCATCGCTCAGGCCGACGGCTCGTGGGTCGAGTTCGTCAAGGACACGCATTCCTTCGGCGGCGACGACGATCCGAAGACCCTGCCCAGCAACGCCGACGACAAGGCCTTCGACGACTACTCGACCACCACCTGGGGCCATCAGATCCAGACCCGGGCCAGCGGCATCGTGCCGATGCGCCTGCCGATCCCCGACGGGATGGATCCCTATTCGATCATCCAGCCCTGCACGGGCACCGAGGACCCGAGCCTGGCGCTGGTCCGGTACGGCTGCAAGGCGAACCTCATCGTCCGCGTCAATGGCACGGCGCTCAAGATCACGAACGGCGCCGGCACGACGAAGGTCCTGATGGACCCGCTGGCCGTCCGCTTCGTCACGAACGCGTTCTACGACGACCGCGAACAGTCGTCGTCGGGCGGCAGCGACAACACGAGCTCGAACCGGGACGTCGTCGAGATCGACGTCTCGCGGCTCACACAGGCCGAGTACGGCAACGGCATCGTCTATGTCACGGCGGACTCCCTGCCGGCGGGTCTGCCGGCGGCGTCCAAGGACGCGCGGCAGTACGTCGTGCGGGTACGCAACGGCAAGCTCCTGCTCGACCCGCTCACGATCGCGACGAACCTGCCGATGTACGTGATGGACGACTACAACTCCGACGACGCGAGCTGGCAGCCGGCCTCGCTGGTCTCGGACGCGATCACGATCCTCTCGGGGAACTGGGACGACGCCAAGAGCGGCGAGGGCAAGACCGAGATCCTGCCGAAGGACATCAAGGTCCAGGCCGCGATCATGGCGGGCCACACGGAAACGCCCTTTGTGGGCTCGCCCAACCCCGGCGGGCAGTACGAGAACTTCCCGCGCTTCCTCGAGGACTGGTCCAAGCCGCAGACGGTCATGCTCAACGGCTCGATGATCTCGCTGTGGACGGCCCGGGTCACGCCCAGCAAGTGGGAATGCTGCAACTACTACGTGCCGCCGGTTCGCGATTGGAACTTCGATGCCCGGTTCATGGACCCGGACCAGCTCCCGCCGGCCACCCCGGTCGTGGGCCAGCTCCTGCGCGTGGGCTTCGTGCGCCGGTACTGATCCCGGGCGAGAAGCGCTGAAAACGAAAAGGGCCCTCGCGAGAGGGCCCTTTCGCTTTTCCGCCGGCGCGGCCGGCTAGATGTCGTAGTACAGGAAGAACTCGTACGGGTGCGGGCGGAGGCGGACGGGGTCCACCTCGTTGGACCGCTTGTAATCGATCCAGCCCTCGACCAGGTCGCTCGTGAAGACCTCGCCCTCGAGCAGGAAGTCGTGGTCGGCCTCCAGGGCGTCGAGCACTTCGCCCAGCGAGCCCGGCGTGGACTTCACCTTCGCCGCCTCGTGCGGCTCCAGGTCGTAGAGGTCCTTGTCGATCGGCGTGGGCGGCTCGATCCGGTTGCGCACGCCGTCCAGCCCGGCCATCAGCATCGCCGCGAAGGCCAGGTAGCCGTTGCAGGAGGCGTCGGGGCAGCGGAACTCGAGCCGCTTGGCCTTGGGCGAGGACGAGTACATGGGGATGCGCACGCAGGCCGACCGGTTGCGCTGCGAGTAGACCAGGTTGACCGGGGCCTCGAACCCGGGCACGAGACGCCGGTAGGAATTCGTGGTCGGGGCGCAGAAGGCGAGCAGCGCCGGCGCGTGCGCCAGCAGCCCGCCGATGTAGTGCCGGGCGGTCTCGGAGATCTGCGCGTAGCCGTCGCTCCCGTAGAAGACGTTCTTGCCCTTCTTCCACACACTCTGGTGGCAGTGCATGCCGGAGCCGTTGTCGCCGAAGAGGGGCTTCGGCATGAACGTGGCCGTCATGCCGTGCTGGTGGGCCACGTTCTTCACGATGTACTTGTACCACATGAGGTTGTCGCCCATGCGCGTGAGCGTGTCGTAGCGCATGTCGATCTCGCACTGCCCGGCCGTGGCCACCTCGTGGTGGTGCACCTCGACCGGGATGCCGATGCGCTTCATGGTGAGGACCATCCGGGAGCGCATGTCCTGCAGCGAGTCGGTGGGCGGAACGGGGAAGTAGCCCTCCTTCACGCGCGGCTTGTAGCCCAGGTTGGGACCGCCGTCGCGGCCGGAGTCCCACACGCCCTCGGCCGACTCCACGTAGTAGTAGCCGCAGTTGATCGTCTGGTCGAAGCGCACTCCGTTGAAGACGAAGAACTCGGGCTCCGGACCGAAGTAGATCGTGTCGCCGATCCCGGTCGCCTTCAGGTAGGCCTCGGCCTTCTGCGCCACATAGCGCGGGTCGCGGCTGTAGGCCTCGCCCGTGACCGGGTCGCGCACGTTGCAGATCATGGTCAGCGTGGGCACCTCGAGCGCGGGATCGATCACCGCCGTCTCGGGGTCGGGCACGAGCAGCATGTCGCTCTCGTGGATCTTCTGGAACCCGCGGATCGAGGATCCGTCGAAGCCGATCCCGTCCGTGAAGAGGCCTTCGTTCAGCTCGTCGATCGTGAACGAGAAGTGCTGCCAGATGCCGGGCACGTCCACGAACTTGAGGTCCACGATCTCGATCCCCGTGCTCTTCGCGTAGCGGATCACGTCGCGCCCGGTCTTGGTGCTCGGACGCCCCGCGCTGGCGGGCTTGGCCTCGGACGCGCGCGCGGCGCCGCGGGCGGCGGAGCGCGCGGGGGCGCCGTTCCCGGCCACGATGCGGCCGGTCTTCGCGGCGACCGCGGTGATGCCCGTGCTGCGGCTGCGGAGCGGCTTGCTGGCTCTGCGGGTGCGGGTCGACGTCCCGCGGGTCAGGTCCATGGCTGCCACTTCGATCCTCCTGGGTTCGGCCGGCGATGTTGGGGGGTTTCGAGACAGGAACCGCGATCCGGAAACAAGAAACCGGACGGCAAAGTCCCTGTGAGGAACTTGCCCATCCGGTCTTGACACCCCTGGTGTAGCCCGCCTGTCGCCTGCGTCGCGCGAGTGGGAACGCGCGCCCGGCCGGCCTGACCTGCAACGCTTGGAGCCCCTTTTTGACTCCGCGGGACCCCTAGTTGCACTTCCTCGACGCGGACGATATCGCCGCGCGGCGGGGGGGTCAAGGATCGCGCTCGGCGGCCGCCAAGCGCGGGGCCGGAGCGCGGTCTTCCCACTTGACGCCGGGGCACCGGAGCCCGCTAAATAGGCTCAACGGCGACAGGAGGCGACCATGAAGGTCAAAGACATCCTGGCGGAGAAGGGGTCGGCGGTCCGGACGATCGGCCCGGACGAGACCGTGCGGGAGGCGATCCGGCAGCTGGTCGAGCACCGGATCGGCTCGCTCCTGGTGACCGAGGGGAAGCGGATCGTGGGCATCATCACCGAGCGGGACATCCTGCGGGAGGCCTGCCACCATGCCGGCCGGCTCGACGAGCGCCGCGTGCGCGAGGCGATGACGGGGGACCTCATCGTCGGCGTGCCGGAGGACGAGGTGACCTACGTCATGGGCATCATGACGAAGAACCGCATCCGGCACCTGCCCATCCTCGAAGGCCGGGAGCTCCGCGGCATGGTCTCGATCGGCGACGCGGTCTGGGCCTCGTTGACCGAGGCCGAGTTCGAGAACCGGAACCTGAAGGAGTACATCACGGGGACGTACTGAGGGGCGCGTGGAGCGTCACGGCTCCCGGCTCCCGAGCGCCACACGTGCCTGCCGCAGCTGCTCGGCGAGGGCCTCGCGACCCGTTCCGCCCGTGCTCTCGCGACGATCCGCGCTCGCCGTGAAGAGATCGGACGGCGGGCCGGAGGCCCTCGACTGTGCTTCGCCTCGCCCCTGACCACGCGCTCCCTCCGTCACCACCTGCGACAAGCTGACTCCCCGGCGCTCCCCTTCGCGCAGCATCTCGCCCACCCGCGCGTGGCTCTCGCGGAAGGGCAGTCCGCCAGCCACCAGCCGGTCGGCGATGTCGGTGGCGAGCGTGCCTTCGTCCAGCGCCGCCGCCATCCGCGCGGCGTCCAGCTCCATCGTCTCGACCAGCACCGCGAGGGCGGGCAGGAGCTCGGCGGCCGCATCCACCGCCCGGAACAGGATCGCCTTGTCCTCCTGCAGGTCCTTGTTGTAGCCCGAGGGGAGCCCCTTCAGCACGGCCAGCAGCGCCGAGAGGTCGCCGATCCAGCCGCCGGCCTTCGCTCTGGCCAGCTCCAGCGCGTCGGGGTTCCGTTTCTGGGGCATGAGGCTCGAGCCGCTCGTCACCCTCTCATCCAATCGCACGAACCCGAACTCCTCGGCCGAGAAGGTGATCAGGTCCTCGGCCAGGCTGGAGAGATGGATCCCCAGGAGCGCCAGCCCGAACAGGGTCTCGCAGGCCCAGTCGCGGTCGGAGACGGCGTCCAGGCTGTTGGTCGAGACCTCGCGGAAGCCGAGCCGCCCGGCCAGCCTCGCGCGATCGATGGGGAAGGGGCAGCCGGCGAGCGCTCCCGAGCCGAGCGGAAGGACGGAGGCACGGCACTCCGCGGCAGCGAGACGCTCGCGGTCGCGCTCCAGCCGCCAGAAGTGGGAGAGGAGCCAGAGGGCGGCCCGGATGGGCTGGGCGCGCCGGAGGTGCGTGTAGCCCGGCATGAGCAGGTCGCCCTGGCGCTCGGCGAGGCCCAGGAGCGCGGTCTGGAGGCGCGCGACTTCGGCCCGCAGCGCGCCGCACGCCTGCATGCCCCAGAGCCGCGCGTCGGTCGCCACCTGATCGTTGCGTGAGCGCCCGGTGTGGAGCTTCCCGGCCAGCTCGCCGACCTCCTCGTAAAGCAGGCGCTCGACCAGGGAGTGGACGTCTTCGTCGGGAAGATCGGAGGCGAGCTCGGCGGGAAGGCGCGCGCCCACCCGCTCGAGGCCCTGGACCAGACTCTCGGCCTCGTCCTGCGTCAGGACGCCCGCGGCGGCGAGCTCTCGGGCCCAGGCCCGGCTCGCGCGCACGTCCTCGCGCCACAGACGGCGGTCGACGGGCAGCGAGCGATTCAGCCGCTCGAACTCGGGCGCGGGGGGCCGCTCGAAGCGGCCGCCCCACATGCGCCTGGTTGAAGAGTCGGAAGGTTTGCCCGTCGCTGCGGCCGCTGACGCTGATTGCGGAACGCCGTCGCTGGCGAACTCCGGCGAGCCACCGCTGGTGCCGGACCCCGGCGGGCCACCGCTGGTGCCGGACCCCGGCGGGCCACCGTTCACGTGCGCCGGCGGCGCGGGCAGGTCGGCGCCCATCTCGGCCAGCCGGTCGGCGGCCACGCCGGCGTAGGGCAGCGCGAAGAGGCGGATGAACCCCTCGGCGTCGCCGTGGCGGTAGGTGCCGCCGTCGCCGAAGGTCGCGAGCCGCTCGTCGTAGAGCGAGCTCTCGCTCCAGCGGCCGGCGATCGTGAGGCCGCCCTTGTAGAGCTTGAGCCGGATCCGGCCCGTGACGCGCGCCATCAACGAGTCCACGACGGCATCCAGCGCCTCGCGCTCCGCACCCCACCAGCGTCCCTCGTAGACCAGGTCCGCGTAGCGGGCCGCGAGCTGGTCCTTGAGAGCCAGCGAGCGGCGGTCGAGCACGAGCTGCTCGAGCTCGCGCAGGGCGACGTGCAGGAGCGTGCCGCCCGGCGTCTCGTACACGCCGCGCGACTTCATCCCCACCAGGCGATCCTCGACCAGGTCCACGCGTCCCACCCCGTGCCGTCCGCCGAGCGCGTTCAAACGCTCGAGTATGGCCAGCGCGGAGGCGCGCCCGCCGTTCACGGCGGTGGGGAAGCCGCGCTCGAACTCGAGCTCCAGATACGCCGGCGCGTCGGGCGCCCGCTCGGGCGCGACACTCAACAGGAAGAGCGACTCCTCGGGCTCCCAGTCCGGGTCTTCGAGGGGCCCACCCTCGTGCGAGACGTGCCAGACGTTGCGATCGCGGGAGAAGAGCTTGCCCGGCGCCACGGGCAGGCGCAGACCGCGCTCCGCGGCGTAGGCCAGGGCGTCCTCGCGCGAGCGGATGCTCCACTCGCGCCAGGGGGCGATCACGCGCAGGTCGGGGGCGAGGGCCGCGTAGGTGAGCTCGAAGCGCACCTGGTCGTTTCCCTTGCCGGTGCAGCCGTGGGCCAGCGCGTCGGCGCCGGTCCGGCGGGCGAGCGCCACCTGGTGGGCGGCGATCACGGGCCGCGCCATGGCGGTGCCGAGCAGGTACTTGCGGGCGTAGACCGCGCCCGAGCGCAGGGTCGGCAGGATGTAGTCCTCGACCAGCTCGCGCCGCAGATCCAGGGAGTGGAACTCCGCCGCGCCGCTCGCCAGCGCCCGCTCCTCGAGCCCGTCCAGCTCCTCGGCCTGCCCCACGTCGGCCGCGAAGCAGACCACCTCGGCTTCGTACGTCTCGCGGAGCCAGGGGACGATGACCGACGTGTCGAGGCCGCCGGAATAGGCCAGGACGATCTTCATCTATCGCTCCTCCGCTCCTCGCTCGAGGTCCTCACGCGCAAGACCGGATGAGGCGGCGCACGGCGCCGTTCGCAAGCGCGTGCTCGGATAATTATGTCAGAACGCTGAATATTCTTTCAGTCGAGGCGGGTGTCAACCGGGAGGAAGCGGTCGACGCGGAAGGAAGCTTTGAAGGAGGCTCTGGGGCTCAGGGACGGCCGCCGGCCATCCTCTCGATGCGGTCGCGTACGGACCTCAGGTGGCGCGCCTCCCGCAGGATCACGAGCACCGTATCGTCGCCGGCGACCGTGCCCAGAACCTCCGGCCATTGCTCGCCGTCGAGGGCGGCGCCGATCGGCTGCGCGCCTCCGATCAGGGTCCGCAGCAAGAGCAGGTTCTGGGTCCCATCGGCGCTCACGAACAGGTCCGGGAGCAGGCGCTGGAGGGCGGCGGGGTGCGGCGAGTCCTCGCCGGGGACTTGATAGTGCGGGCGGCCGTTCGAGTCCGCGCCCTTGACCAGGCCGAGCTCGCGGATGTCGCGCGAGAGAGTCGCCTGGGCGACCTGGATGCCGCGCTTGCGAAGGCGTCCCCGGAGCGCCTCCTGGTTGGGGATGGCCTCCGTGCGGACGACCTCCACGATCGCCTTGTGACGTTCCCGCTTTCCGGTCGGGGTGCGCGGCATCTCGGGGCTCCGGGCGTGAGCCTAGCAGACGCGCGGCCATGGCGTCAACTACTCCGGAGCGCGCGGCCCGTCCCGTGGGGTGGAAAGCTTACCGGCGGATGGGATTCGGGTTAGACTGCCGCGACTCTCGTTGGCCGAAATCCCTTCGTCTCGATGACCGGACTCCCCTGGCGCCAATGACCGGACCCTCTGCGCCCCGATGAGCTCGATCTCCACAGCCGCCGATTCTCCTGCGGAGGGGGCAATTCCCAGGACGGGATTCAAGCGCGGCCTGGGGCTCTTCGACTCGGCGGCTCTCGTGGCCGGGTCCATGATCGGGTCGGGGATCTTCCTGGTGACGCCCGGGATGGCGCGCGACATCGGGAGCCCCGGGTGGCTGCTGGTGGCCTGGGTCGCGACGGGTGTCCTGATCATGGCGGCCGTCGTCTCCTACGGCGAGCTGCCGGCCATGATGCCGGGCGCGGGCGGCGGCTACGTCTACCTGCGCGAGGCGTTCTCCCCCCTGGTGGGGTTCCTCTACGGCTGGTCCGTCTTCCTGGTCACCCAGACCGGGTCCATCGCCGCCCTGGGCGTGGCCTTCGCGCGCGCGGCGGGCGTGCTCTTCCCCGGCGTGGCCGAGGACCGCTACCTGATCCCTCCGCTTCACGTCTCGGAGCACTACGCCCTCTCGCTCTCCACCGCCCAACTGGTGGCTCTCCTCTCGATCGCTCTCCTGACGTGGACGAACATCCGCGGTCTCGACTACGGCAAGCGCGTCCAGAACCTCTTCTCGACGACGAACGTCCTGGCGCTCCTGGGGTTGATCGTGGCGTGTCTCGTCCTGGGGCGCAGCGAAGCGGCGGTAGAATCCAACTTCACCAACCTCTGGACCCCGCGCGATCCGCAGCCCCTGGCACCCGGGCTCACGGCCGCGACCGCCTACGGCCTGCTGGCGGCGCTCTGCGTGGCCCAGGTCGGGTCCTTCTTCTCCTCGATCGGCTGGGAGAACCTCCCGATGATGGGCGACGAGGTGAAGGATCCGCGCCGCAACCTGCCCCTCGGGCTCGTGCTCGGAGCCGGACTCGTCTCGATCCTCTACCTGCTCGCGAACCTGGGGTACCTCTCGACCCTGACGTTCGACGAGCTGCGGAGCGTACCCGGCGACCAGGTGGCCAGCGCCGCGCTGGAGAGCGTCTGGCCGGGCGTGGGGGCCTTGCTCATCGCCGGCGCCATCATGGCGTCCACGTTCGGGTGCAACAACGCCAGCATCCTCGGCGGAGCCCGGACCTACTGGGCCATGGCGCGCGACGGCCTTTTCTTCGAGGGGGCGGGCCGCCTCAACGGGGCTCGCGTGCCGGGCTGGGGGCTCGCCCTGCAAGGCGTGTGGTCGGCGGCCCTCGTGCTGCCCCGCACCTTCGATCCGGCCACCGGCGCCTACGGGAATCTCTACAGCAACCTGCTCGACTACGTCATCTCGATCCTGTTGATCTTCTCGTACGTGCTGCCGGTCCTCGGGATCTTCCGGCTGCGGCGCACGCGACCTGACGCCGAGCGACCCTACCGGGCCTTCGGCTACCCCGTCGTTCCGGCCTTCTTCGTGGCCGGCTCATGCCTGATCGTGCTCATGCTCTTGCTCTACCGGCCCTACACGACGTGGCCCGGGGCGGTGATCGTGCTGCTGGGGGTGCCGGTCTACCTCTGGCGCAAGGCCCGCCCGGGGATGAGTGAATGAGTCAGCCGGCCCCGCGCCTGCTCCGGGGTGTAGGGCGCTGGAGCCTCGTCGCGCTCTTCATCAACGTCACGATCGGTGCCGGCATCTTCGGGCTGCCGTCCAAGGTGTACGCGCTGGTCGGACCCTACAGCCTGCTCACCTACCTGATCTGCGCCGCGCTGATCGGCCTGATCGTGCTGTGCTTCGCGGAGGTCGGCAGCCGCTTCACGGAGACCGGCGGCTCCTATCTCTACGCCCACGCGGCGTTCGGGGCCCCGGCCGGATTCGTGATCGGTTGGCTGATGTGGCTGCGCACGCTCTTCGCCTTCGCGGCGCTCAGCAACCTGTTCGTCGTCTATCTGAGCCATTTCTGGCCCGCCGCCGAAGCATGGCGCGTGGCCGTGATCGCGGGCGTTCTCCTGCTGCTGAACGCGCCGAACCTCCGGGGCGTGCGCGAGACGGCGCGCTTCAGCAACGTCCTGACCGTCGGCAAGCTGGCGGCGCTGGCCATCTTCGTGCTCGCGGGCGCGTTCGCGGCTCGATCGAGCAGCGTCGCGCTCGGCCCGCTCCCGACTCGGCAGGCGTTCGCCACTGCCGCGCTGCTGCTCATCTTCGCGTTTCAAGGCTTCGAGAGGGTGCTGGTCGTGACCGGCGAGGTGCGGGAGTCGCGACGCAACATCCCCTTCGCGCTCTTCACCGCGATCGGCGTCGTCACGGTCCTCTACGTCGCGATCCAGCTGATCTGCATCCTGACCCTGCCGGACCTGGCGCGCTCCGAGCGGCCGCTCGTCGAGGCGAGCGGTCGCCTGCTGGGAACGGCCGGCGCCTCGGGCATCGCCATCGCCGCATTGCTCTCGATCCTGGGCTCGCTGACGATCACCGTGCTGGCCGGACCCCGGGTGCTGTTCGCGATGTCGGAGCAAGGCCAGCTGCCACGGGTGCTCTCGACCGTACACCCGCGCTTCCGAACCCCCCACGTGGCGATTCTGGTCACCGCGTGCCTCATGCTGGTCGTGAGCCTGGCCTCGACCTTTCTCTCGGCGCTCACGATCGCCTCCCTGATCATCGTCCTCGTCTATGCGGCCACGTGCGCGGCCCTTCCGGTTCTGCGGCGCAAGCATCCGGACCGAAGCGGCGGGTTCCGGGTGCCGGGGGGCGTGCCCGTCGCTCTCGTCTCGGTCGCGCTCTGCCTGTGGCTCATGACGGGAAGCACGTGGCGCGAGCTGCGCGACGTGGCGATCGCTGCCGCTCTGGGCCTGCCCTTGTACGCGGCCCGTGGGTGGCCGCGCCGGGCCGTTCGCGAGCGAGCCGCCGCCGCCGCGGCGGAGGGGGAAGCCGCGCCGGGCCCCGGACTTACCTCCGGCCTGGAAGCGCGTTAGACTCCGGCCGCGCGACCTTCCACCCCCACCTCGAGGCTCATGCCCCGGACCGCCGCGCCCCGCGCTCCCGCGGGCGACTTCACCGTCCTCGACACCGAGTTCAAGCGCGGGCTCGGCCTCTACGACTCCACGATGGTCGTGGTCGGGTCCATGATCGGCTCGGGCATCTTCATCGTGTCGGCCTCGATGGCCCGCATCCTCGGCAGCCCGGGCTGGCTGCTGGCGGCCTGGGTCGTGACCGGGCTCTTGACCGTCGCCGCGGCTCTCTCCTACGGGGAGCTGGCGGCCATGATGCCCCGCGCGGGCGGCCAGTACGTTTACCTGCGCGAGGCCTTCTCGCCGCTCTGGGGCTTCCTCTACGGCTGGACGCTCTTCCTGGTGATCCAGACCGGGACCATCGCCGCCGTGGCGGTCGCCTTCGCGCGCTTCATGGGCGTGCTGGTCCCCGGCATCGCCGAGGACCGCTACCTGATCCCGCCGGTGCACCTCTCGGAAGGCTACGCGCTCTCGCTCTCGACCGCGCAGCTCGTGGCGCTGGCCATGATCGCGCTCCTGACCTGGACGAACACGCGCGGCCTCGACTACGGGAGGCTCGTCCAGAACGTCTTCACCACCGCCAAGACGGGCGCCTTGCTGGGGCTCATCGTGCTGGGGCTGCTGCTCGGGTGGAAGGTTGGAGGAGCCGCGGTCAACTTCGCCGCCTTCTGGGCGCCGCGGGACGTCGAGCCGATCGTGCCGGGGCTCACCGCCGCGACCGCCTTCGGGCTCTTCGTGGCGATCTGCGTGGCGCAGACGGGGTCGCTCTTCTCCTCCGACGCCTGGAACAACATCACCTTCACCGCGGGGGAGGTGCGGGATCCGCGCCGGAACATCCCGCTCTCGCTGGCCCTCGGCACCGGCATCGTCACGGCGCTCTATCTGCTGGCCAACGTCGCCTACCTGGTGACGCTCCCCTTCGAAGGGATCCAGCACGCGCCCAGCGACCGGGTGGGCTCGGCGGCCATAGAGGCGATCTTCCCCGGGGTCGGAGCGGCGTTGATGGCGGTCGCGATGATGGTCTCGACCTTCGGCTGCAACAACGGCCTGATCCTGGCGGGGGCGCGAGCCTACTACGCCATGGCCCGCGACGGGCTCTTCTTCGAGCGCGCCGGGCGGCTGAACGCCGCGCGGGTGCCGGCCTGGGGGCTCGTCCTGCAGGGAATCTGGACCGGGCTACTGGTCCTGCCGCGCACGTTCAACCCCGAAACCGGCGCCTACGGGAACCTGTACGGCAACCTGCTGGACTACGTCATCTCGGCGGCGCTCCTGTTCTACGTGCTGACGATCGCCGGGATCTTCCGGCTGCGGCGTACCCGGCCTGACGCCGAGCGGCCCTACCGCGCGTTCGGCTACCCTGTGGTTCCCGCGCTCTACATCGTGGGTGCGGCCGCCATCATGCTGGTGCTCTTCGTCTACCGGCCGTCCACGACCTGGCCCGGGCTGGTGCTCGTCCTCCTCGGCGTACCGGTCTATCTCTTCCGCCGGCGCTACGCTCGGCGGATGTCGTAGCGCTTCGGCGGGCGGAGGGGCGGCGGTGACAGCGGGGACGACGCCGGTCATCTCGCCTCCGGCCGGGGCGGACGGCGGGGGCGAGGTGGGTCGGAGTGAGCGGCTGCGCCGGTGGCTCACGCTGCCAGGCGGCGCCTCGCCGGCCGCGTGGCGGCTGGCGCTCGCGTCGGCGCCCGTTCTCTCCACGCTCTACGCGGCCTACAACCTCCACAAGGCCTTCCTCACGCCCTACGTCGTTCAGGACGACGCCCGCCAGCACGTCTTCTGGATGCGGCGGTTCCTGGACCCGGGCCTCTTTCCGAACGATCCGATCGCGGACTACTTCCAGGCCATCGCACCCGCGGGCTACGCCTGGCTGTACCACGTCCTTGCCGCGGCCGGGCTCGACCCGCTGGCGGTCAGCAAGGTGCTGCCGGTGGCGCTGGGGTGGATCGCGGTCGTGAGCGGTTTCGCGCTCGCGCGCCGCATGCTGAACGTCCCGGCCGCCGCGTTCCTGGCGGGCGCCTTCCTGGGCCAGGGAGTGTGGACCTCCGACGATCTCCCCTCCGGCACGCCGCGCGCCTTCGGCGTGCCGCTCGTCGCGGCGTTCCTGTACCTGTTGTCCCGGCGTGCGCTGCTCCCGACGCTGGCGATCCTGGCCCTGCAGGCGCTCGTCTACCCCCAGGCGCTCCTGATCTCGGCCGCCACGCTGGCGCTCTGGGCGGTGCGTCTCGAGAACGGGCGTCCGCGCCTCGCCCGCGACCGGCGCGATCGGCAGCTCGTCGTGACGGGCCTCGCGGTGGCGGGCCTCTCGCTCCTGCCCTTCGTGCTGCGCTCCTCGGAGTTCGGACCCGTCCTGACCGCCGCCGAGGCGCGGCGGCTGCCCGAGTTCTGGCCGCAGGGCCGGTCGGACTTCTTCGGCTTCAGCCCCTGGAAGTTCTGGATCGAGAGCCAGCGAAGCGGGCTGCTTCCCAAGTTCTTCTCGTCCGCGGGTCCCTTCCTGTACCTGTCGATCCCGCTCCTGTCGGGGTTCCTCTTGCCGCGCCTGCTGCGGCGGCGCGCGCGCTGGCCGCTGGCAGCCGCCGTGACCCCGGAGGTGGGCCTGCTGGCTCGCTTCGGGGCGGCCTCGCTCCTGCTCTTCGCGGCCGCCCACGCCACCCTCTTCCGGCTGCACCTGCCGAGCCGCTACAGCGGGCTCGGCGCGCACGTAGGGCTGCCCCTGGCCGCCGCGCTGACGCTGGCGATCGCGCTCGACCGGGGACTGCGCGCGGCGGGCCCGGGATCCGAGCCGCGACGCGCCGGCCGCGCGCAGGCGGGCCTCGCCGCGGCCGCCGTGCTTGGTGTCGCTTTGCTGGTCTCGCCGCTCCTCCAGCGCACGGCGGGGGACTACGTGGTGGGGGAGGCCTTGGCCGTCTACGGGTTCTTCGCCTCCCAGCCGCGCGACGTGCGCATCGCCTCGCTCTCGATCGAGGCCAACAACATCCCGAGCTTCTCGCGACGCTCGGTGCTCGTCTCGCGGGAGACGCTGATCCCCTACCACACGGGCTACTTCCGCCCGGCGCGCGAGCGCGTCCTCGACCTGCTGCGCGCCGAATACGCCTCCGATCCGCGCGTGCTCGCGGACTTCGTGCGGCGCACCCGGCCGGATTTCTTCCTGGTCGAGAGCGATGCCTTCACGCCCACCTGGGTGCGGCAGGCGTGGATCGGGCAGTTCCATCCCCAGTCGGACGAGATCGCCCGCACGCTGGAGCGCGGAAGCGTTCCGGCCCTGGCGCGGGTCATGGACCGCTGCGCGGTGCTGCGCGAGAACAACCTGGTGGTGCTGCCCGCCGCCTGCGTCGCGGCCGGCGGAGAGAGCTAATCAAGCTTGCGCGGTCCGCCGGAAGCAGAGCTGCGGGGGTCGGCGGCGATCAGTGGACGCCGATCGGGCAGGGCCTGGGGCCTGGCCCTGGCTATGGCCCTGGCGCTCTCGGTGCTCTACGGCCTGCCCGACCTGCGCGTGGCGTTCAGCGGCCCCTACGTGGCCCAGAACGACGCCCGCCAGCACGTCTTCTGGATGCAGCGCTTCCGCGATCCGAGCCTCTTTCCCGGCGACGACGTCGCCGACTACTTCCAGGCCGTGGCACCGCCGGGCTATTCGCTCCTCTACCGGACGGCCGCCGCGGCGGGGATCGAACCCCTGCTGCTGTGCAAGATCCTGCCTCTCCCGCTCGCCCTCGTGGCCGCGTGGTATTCCTTCGCGCTCGCCGCCCGCATCCTGCCACACCCGGCAGCGGCATTCCTCTCCTCGCTGCTCGTGAGCCAGGCCAACTGGCTCACGGACGATCTCCCCTCGGGGACGCCTCACGCCTTCGCCGTCCCGCTCCTGGCGGCCTTCCTCTATTACCTCTCGCGCCGTTCCCGGGTAAGCGTGCTCGTCTGTCTCCTGCTCCAAGGCCTGATCTACCCTCACATCCTGCTGGTCTCGGGCGTCACGCTGGCGCTCGGGCTCGTGCGGCTCGAGGACGGCCGGCTGCGCATCACGCGTGACCGCGGCGACCTCTCGCTCTGCCTCGAGGGACTCGCGCTTGCCGTCGCCCTTCTGCTCCCCTACCACCACGCGACTTCACGCTTCGGACCCGCCGTGACGGCCGACCAGGCGCGGAGTCTGCCCGAGTTCCTGCAGGGTGGCCGCGCGCAGTTCTTCGAGCGCACGCCCGAGGAGTTCTGGGTCAGCGACCGCCGCAGCGGCTTCCTGGCCAAGTTCTTCTGGTCCGGCGGCACGTTCGTCTACGCCAGCGTGCCGATGCGAGCCGGCTTCCTGTTGCCGCTGCTCCTCGCCGCCCCGCGCCTCTTCCCGCTGGCCTCGAGCGTGACGCCCGCCGTGGGCCTCCTGGGGCGGCTGGCCCTGGCCTCGCTGGGGCTCTTCCTCTCCGCGCACGCGCTCCTCTTCCGGCTGCACCTGCCGAGCCGCTACTCGATGTACAGCATGCGGGTGGTGCTGGCGCTGGCGGGCGGAATCGCGCTGGTGATCGTGGCGGACGCGGTTTGGCGCCGGATCCCGAGGACGCGCCGGGCTCTCCGGGGCGCGCTGGCAGGTGCGGCGGCGCTTGGCCTGGCGATCTACGTCGCGATCTTCTTCGTCCAGGAGCCGGCGGGCTACTACCTGGTGGGGAAGTACCCGGCCGTCTACCGCTTTTTCGCGGCCCAGCCGGTCGGCGCGCGGATCGCGACACTCTCCCTGGAGGCCGACAACCTGCCGGTCTTCTCCCGCCGCTCGGTCCTGGTCGGGCGGCTGAACGCGGTCCCGTATCAGCTGGGCTACTACCGGCCGGTCAGGGAGCGCGCGCTGGCCCTGCTCAGCGCCGAGTACGCGGAGGACCCGGCGGAGCTGGCGGCGTTCGTGCGCCGCTACCGGCCGGACTTCTTCCTGGTCGAGAGCGACGCCTTCGCCGCGCCCTGGGTGCGGCAGGCCTGGATTCGTCAGTTCCACCCCTTGTCGGACCAGATCGTCGCCCGGCTGGAGAGCGGAAGCGTCCCGGCTCTGGCCCGCGCACTGGAACGCTGCGCTCTGCTGCACGAGCGTAACCTGGTCGTGCTCGGGGCGGACTGCGTGGCCGGGGCCGAGAACGAGTCCGGGCGTGGCGCGTCCTGATCCGGGGGGAGCCGTGGGACCCCGTTCCAGCGAGGGCGGGCGGGGTCCGTCCGCCGCGAATGGCGCCTCGTGGAGGGCTTCGTTCACGGCGGCCATGGCGCTGGCCGTCCTCTATGCGTTGCCCGACCTGCGGGTGGCGTTCAGCGGCCCCTACGTGGTTCAGAACGACGCCCGCCAGCACGTCTTCTGGGCGCGCCGCTTCGAGGACGCGGCTCTTTTCCCGCACGACCTGATCGCCGATTACTTCCAGGCCGTCGCCCCCAGCGGCTACACGCTCCTCTACCGGGCGGCCGCGGCCGTCGGGCTCGATCCGGTGCTCTTCGGCAAGCTCCTGCCCGTTGCCCTGGCGCTCGTGGCGGTGGGGTGCACGTTCGCATTCGCCGCCCGGGTTCTGCCGCACCCGGCGGCGGCGTTCGCCGCCTCGGCGCTCCTGAGCCAGCACCTGTGGCTCACGGACGAGCTCGCCTCGGGGACGCCGCACGCGTTTGCGATCCCCCTCCTGGCCGCCTTCCTCTATCTTCTGTCCCGGCGTGCCGCGCTCGGGTGCGCGCTCGCCCTCGCGCTGCAGGGTCTCTTCTACCCGCAGATCCTGCTCGTCTCGTGCGGGACGCTGGTCCTCTGGCTCCTCCGCCTGGAAGGCGGTCGGCCGCGCCTCGCGCGTGAGCGACGCGATTGGATCCTCGCCGCCGCCGGTCTCGCCGCCGCCGCGGCGTCGCTGCTCCCATTCGCGCTCGCCTCGTCGCGGTTCGGGCCGACCGTTACGGAAGGCGTGGCGCGGGGGATGCCCGAGTTCTTCCGCGGCGGACGGGCCCGCTTCTTCGACCGCGACCCCTGGACCTTCTGGATCGTCGCCCACCGGAGCGGACTGCTGGGCAAGTTCTTCTCGGCATCGGGGCCTTTCATCTGGGCCGGTGTGCCCATGCTGGGCGGCATGCTGCTCCCGATCCTGACGGCGTTGCCCCGCGCGTTCCCCCTGGCGGGTCGCGTCACGCGTGACGCGGGGCTGCTGGCCCGACTGGGCCTCGCCTCGCTGCTCCTCTTCGCCGCCGCGCACGCGCTCGTTTTCCGGCTGCACCTGCCGAGCCGCTACGCGATGTTCAGCATCCGCATCGTCCTGGCGGTGGCCGCGGGGGCCGTGCTGGTGATCGTGGCCGACGTCGTGGGCCGCCGCCTCCGGCGCGGCGGCCGCGCCTTCTCCGTCCTTCGCCGGGGCCTCGCCGCGCTCGGGATCGTCGCGGTGTCGGGATTCCTGGCGTTGCCGCTCGTCCAGGAGCCGGGTGGGGCCTACATCGTGGGCGATGAGCCGGCGCTCTACCGCTTCTTCGAGCGCCAGCCGCCGGACGCTCTCGTGGCCTCGGTCTCGCCCGAGGCCGACAACATCCCGATCTTCTCGCGCCGCTCGGTGCTCGTGAGCCGCCTGCACGCCGTCCCCTACCAGCTCGGCTACTACCGCCGGATCCACAGCCGCGTGACCGATCTGCTGCGCGCGGAATACGCCGAGGATCCCGCCGAGCTGCGCGCCTTCGTGCGCGCCTACGGCGTGGACTTCATCCTGCTCGATCGCTGGTCGTTCCGGCCTCGCTACCTGTTGCTGGACTCCTGGGTGCGGCAGTACCGGCCGCTCGTGGAGGAGCTCGCGGGGCGCATGGAGCGCGGGAGCAAGCCGGCGCTGGAGACGCTGGCGGAGGGCTGCAAGGCGCTCGAGACCGAGCGCATGATCGTGGTGGACGCGACGTGCCTGCTGAGGTGAGTGGCGCCGCAGGACCCGCTCCCGCGTGGTCGCGGCGCGCGCTCCGGGCTGCGCCGGCAGGATCGCGGCGCGTGGCCTGGGGCGCGGCGTTCGGGCTGGCGCTCGCGCTGGCCGCACTCTACGGCGCGCCCGACCTGCGGGTGGCCTTCAGCGGCCCCTACGTGGTTCAGGACGACGCGCGCCAGCACGCGTTCTGGACGCGGCGCTTCGTGGATCCGGCACTCTTCCCGCACGACCCGATCGCGGACTACTTCCAGGACGTGGCACCGGCCGGCTACGCGCTCCTCTACCGCGCCGCGGCGGCGGCGGGCCTGGACCCCGTGGTCTTCGGAAAGCTGCTGCCCCTGCCGCTCGCGGTCGTATCCGCGGGCTACGCGTTCGGGCTCGCCGCGCGCGTCCTGCCCAGCCCCGTCGCGGCCTTCACCGCGGCGCTCTTCCTGAGCCAGCAGCTCTGGCTCACCGACGAGCTGCCGGCCGGCTCGCCGCACTCCTTCGCGGTCCCGCTCCTCGCCGCCTTCCTCTACTACCTGGCTCGCGGCGCGAAGAAGGCGTCACTCGTCTGCCTGGCCTTGCAGGGACTCGTCTATCCGCACGTCCTGCTCGTCTCCTGCGGCACGCTCGTCCTGGGCCTCGTGCGTCTCGAGGGCGGCCGGCCGCGCCTCTCGCGGGAGCGCTCGGACTGGCTCCTTTGCGCGGCCGGGCTCGCGACCGCCGCCGCCAGCGTGCTGCCCTTCGCGCTCTCCGCCTCGCGCTACGGCCCCACCGTCACCGCCGAAGCCGCGCGACGCATGCCCGAGTTCTTCGCGGGCGGGCGCGCGCCCTTCTTCGACCTTCACGAGAGTGCGGTGGACCGCTGGGTGAACGACATGCGGAGCGGCTTCCTGGCGAAATTCTTCCGCGCGGCCGGGCCCTACGTGTACGCCGGACGGCCGATGCTGTGGGGCGGGCTGCTGCTGCCGGTCCTGCTGGCCGTGCGCCGCGCGTTCCCCGGTGCGGCGAGCCGGACCTTCCCGCTGGTCTCGCGCGTGACCCCGACGGCGGGCGTCCTGCTGCGAGCGGGTCTGGCTTCGCTGCTCCTCTTCGCCGCCGCCCACGCGCTGCTCTTCGAGTTGCACCTGCCGAGCCGGTACTCGCGCTTCAGCGCGCGCGTGGTGCTGGCCGCGGCGAGTGCCGCGACCTGGACGATCCTCGGGGATGCTCTCCTGCGGCGCCTTCCACGCCGCGGCCCCGGCCGTATGGCGGCGCTCCTCGCCGCGGCCGCTGCGGCCACCGCCTTCATCCTGACGCCCTTCTTTCAGCGCCCGGGAGGATCCTACGTGGCTGGCGAGTCGCCCGCGCTCTATCGCTACCTCGCCGCGCAGCCGAAAGACGCGCTCGTGGCGACGCTCTCGCCCGAGGCCGACAACCTTCCGACCTTCGCCCGGCGATCGGTCACGGCCGGGCCGCTCTTCGCGATCCCCTATCAGCTCGGCTACTACGAGCCGTTCCGGCGCCGCGTCCTGGACCTGCTGCGGGCGGAGTACGCGGAGGACCCGCGCGTGCTGCGCGAGTACATCCGCGCGAGCGGGGTGGACTTCATCCTGCTCGACCGCTGGTCGTTCAGGCCGCGCTGGCTGCTGCGGGACTCGTGGGTGCGGCAGTACCGTCCGCTGGTGGAGGAGCTCGCGTCACGGATGGAGCGGGGGGAGAGGCCGGCGCTCGAGGGGATGGCGGAGCGCTGCGCCGCCCTCGAGACGGAGAAGCTCATCCTGGTGGATGCGAACTGTCTGCTGGAGCCGAGCTAGGCCCGCCGTCCCGAAGCCGACCGTTTGCGACATGCCGGCGGCAGTCTCGCCCGCGTGCCGAGGAAAACCAACGGCTCGCCAGGCGAGACTGCCGCCGGCTTCTCCCCGACGGTCGCCGCCAGCGCTCTCAGCCGAGCGCGCTCCGGATCACCCCGCCCCCCAGCACCTCATCCCCGCGGTAGACGACGGCCGACTGGCCGGGTGCCACGGCTCGCAGGGGCTCGGCCAGCTCGACAGTGGCTCCGGCGGCTCCGGCCGTCCCGCGCGGGATCACCCGCGCGCGGACCGGGCGCTGGCGATGGCGGATCTGGACCAGGACGTCTCCGGCCTGGCCGCCGTCGGGAGCCGAGCCCGCGATCCAGCTGACCTGCTCCAGCTCGAAGCGGTCGGCCAGGAGCTCGTCGCGCTCGCCGAGCACGACCGTGTTCGCGTCCCGGAGCGCCACCACGTAGCGCGGGGCTCCGGCCGCCACGCCCAGGCCCCGGCGCTGGCCGATCGTGAAGAAGGCGCTGCCCGGGTGCTCGCCCAGGACCTCGCCCGAGGTCGAGACGACGGGCCCCGGCCGCAGGCGCGCGAGCGCTGCGGGCGACATCTCCCGCGCGGCCGCCTCGCGCTCGAGGAACCCGCGCACGTCACCGTCGGGGATGAAGCAGACCTCCATGCTCTCGGGCTTCGAGGCCACCTCGAGCCCGAGCTCGGCCGCGACCGCGCGCACCGCCCGCTTGGTGAGATGGCCCACGGGGAAGAGGGTGCGGTCGAGCAGCTTCCGCGTGATCCCCCAGAGGTAGTAGGCCTGGTCCTTGTCCGGATCGGCGCCGCGCAAGAGCCGCGGGCGGCCCCCGGCGCCGCGAACCATGCGCGCGTAGTGTCCTGTGGCCACCAGGTCCGCCCCCAGCGCCTGCGCCCGGGCGTGCAGGTGCGGGAAGCGCACCAGCCGGTTGCAGCGCACGCAGGGGTTGGGCGTGCGGCCGGCCGCGTACTCGGCGACGAAGTCGTCGATCACGGCGCGCCCGAAGACCTCCTCGAAGTCGAGCACGTAATGCGGGAAGCCGATCCGGGCGGCCACACGGCGCGCGTCCTCGATGGCCTCCAGCGAGCAGCAGCTCGCCGCCGCCGACTCCTCGGGCAGCCGCGAGTAGCAGAAGTTCTTCATGGTGACGCCCACGACCTCCGCCCCCGCGCGGGCCAGGAGAGCGGCCGCCACCGAGCTGTCCACGCCGCCGCTCATGGCGACGACCACGCGGCGGCCGCGCACGTCGGGCAGCGCGGAGACCGCAATCCCCCTGGCGGCCGGGAGCGGACCCCGGTCGGGCCGGTGGTTGGAGCCGGCGGGGCGGATCACGGGCTCACCAGCGCGATCGAGCGGATGCGAGCGACGACCTGAGGCAAGACCTGGAGCACGCGCTCGATCTGGGCGCGGTCGTTCGAGCGCCCGAGGCTGATGCGGACCGAGGATCGGGCCAGGTCGAAGTCGCGTCCCATCGCGGTCAGGACGTGGGAGGGCTCGACCGATCCCGAGGAGCAGGCCGAGGCCGAGGAGACACGGATGCCCTCCAGGTCCAGGCCCAGGATCAGCGCCTCACCGTCCACGCCCTCGAAGGAGACGTTCAGCGTGGAGGGCAGCGTGCGCTCCAGCGCGCCGTTCAAGTGAGCGCCGGGAATCGAGCGCGAGATGCCTTCCCAGAGCTGGCGCTTGAGCGCCGCCAGACGCGCGGGCTCGGTGGCGAGCTCGGCCAGCGCCGTCCGGGCGGCAACGCCCATGCCCACGATCGCGGGCAGGTTCTCGGTGCCGGCGCGGCGGGTCTTCTCCTGCTTGCCGCCGAGAGCGGTGGGCGAGACGCGCAGTCCCCGGCGCACGATCAGGGCTCCGACACCCATCGGTCCGTAGAACTTGTGGGCCGAGAGCGACATCAGGTCGATGTCGTGGGCAGCGAACGCGAGCGGGACCTTGCCCGCGGCCTGCACGGCGTCGGTGTGGAACGGCGCTCCGGCCTCGCGAGAGGCGGCGGCCAGCTCGGCCACCGGCTGGAGGCTCCCCGTCTCGTTGTTGGCGGTCATGATCGAGACCAGCCCCACCGTATGCGAGGCGAGGGCGTCGCGCAGGTCGGTGACGCGAACCACGCCGTCGCCGTCCACCGGCAAGAGCACCACCCGCACGCCCTCCTTCGCGAGCTGCTCGGCGGCGCGCAGCACCGCCGGGTGCTCGATCGCCGAGACGACCAGGACGTCGCGGCCGCGCGCGGCCGCGCGCGTCATGACGCCGCGCAGGGCCAGGTTGTCGCTCTCGGTTCCCCCGCTCGTGAACACGACCTCGTCGGGTGCGGAGCCCGCGAGCTCGGCCACGGCCCGGCGCGCCTCGTCCACGGCCGAGCGCGCCTCGCGCCCCACGGCGTGCACGCTCGAGGCGTTGCCGAACCGCTCCCCGAAGTAGGGCAGCATGGCCGCGACCACCTCGGGGGCGGTCGGGGTCGTGGCGTTGTGATCCAGGTAGATGCCGGTCATTTCAGAGTCCAATCGCAGAGGCGCGCCGCCGCCGGAGGCCGGTCAGCGCCGTTCCACCAAAGCTACACGGAGCCCGCGAGCCGGGACAGCGGCCGCCCGCGGCCACAACAATTGCGCGACACTCGGGCGCCGGGACATCGTCCGGGGCCTCGCGGCGGGTGCCGCGAAACCTGACACGGAAGGGACCCGAAGTGCGCCTGCGGCGGCCCTCGCGAGAAACGCTCAGCCTGTGGCTCCTGGTCTTCATCTGGGCGGCCAACTTCTCGGTCGTGAAGGCCGCGCTCGCCGAGTTCCACCCGCTGGCCTTCAACGCACTGCGCTTCCTCGTGGCCTCGGTGGCGCTCCTGGCCTTCCTGCGCGGCACCCACGCCCGGCTCGGCTTCGAGCCCCGGCACTGGAGGGGCCTCGTCGCCCTGGGGCTCCTCGGCAACACCGTCTATCAGATCCTCTTCATCTACGGCCTGGACTGGACCCTGGCCGGGAACGCGTCGCTGCTGCTCTCGACGACGCCCGTCTTCGTGATGCTGCTCTCGACGGGCCTGCGGCACGAGGAGCCGGGCCCGGCCGCCTGGGTAGGGGTGGCGCTCTCGGTCGCGGGCATCGCGCTCGTCGTCCTGGGGGGCGCCAAGGCGGTGCGGTTTGGCACCGCCACGCTGCGCGGCGACGCGACGATGCTGGTCGCCGCGGTCGCCTGGTCGGCCTATACGGTGGGCTCGAGCGGGCTCGTGAGGCGCTACGGCGCCCTGCCCGTGACCGCGGCCACGCTCTGGATCGGCACGGCGGGTCTGCTCGCGGTCTCGCTGCCGGCGCTCGCGGCTCAGGACTGGTCGCGGGTGCGGCCGGCCGCGTGGGCGGCGCTGATCTTCAGCGGGCTGCTCTCGATCGCGGTCGCCTACGTCCTCTGGTACGCCAGCGTGGAGCGCGTGGGGAGCAGCCGCACGGCCGTCATCTCGAACACGATCCCGGTGGCGGCGCTCCTGATCGCGTGGGTCACGCTGGGAGAGCGGCCGACGTGGCTCCACCCGGCGGGAACGGCGGCCATCTTGGGCGGGGTGGCGCTGGTGCGGAAGGTCCGCGCCGGGCCGGCGGCGGAAGGCCGCGCTCGGGAGGTGGCGACCCCTCCGCAGGGGGAATAGGGAAGACCGGTCAGCGCGCCGCGGTCGCGGGCGCGGTGTCGCTCTCGACCCGGCCGTCGCGCAGCGCGATGCGGCGCCGCGCGTGCTGCGCGATGTCGGCCTCGTGAGTCACGAGCAGGATCGTCTGGCCGCGCGCGTGGAGCTCGTCGAAGAGGATCATGATCTCCTCGCCGGTCTTTGTGTCGAGATTGCCGGTGGGCTCGTCGGCGAGCAGGATCGAGGGCTCGTTGATGAGCGCCCGCGCGATGGCCACGCGCTGGCGCTGGCCGCCCGAGAGCTCGCTGGGCTTGTGGGAGGCGCGGTCGAGCAGCCCGACCGCCCGCAGCGCCTGGGCGGCGCGCTCGCGCCGCTCGGCCGCCTGTACCCCGCCGTAGACCAGCGGTAGCTCCACGTTGTGCAGGGCCGTCGCGCGGGCGAGCAGGTTGAAGGTCTGGAACACGAAGCCGATCTCGCGGTTCCGGATGCGCGCCAGCTCGTCGTCCTCGAGACCCGCCACCCGTTCCCCGTTCAGCACGTACTCGCCCGAGGTGGGCGTGTCCAGGCAGCCGATGATGTTCATCAGCGTGGACTTGCCGGAGCCCGAGGGTCCCATGATGGCGGCGTACTCGTTCCGCTCGACGTCCAGCGTCACGCCGGCCAGGGCCTCGATCGTCTCGGATCCCATGCTGTAGCTCTTGGTCAGGTCGCGCAGCTCGATCAGCGCCATGGCTCAGCCCGCCTGCGCCTCGGCCACGCCCCGGCGGTGATCCTTCTTGGCTTCGGGCTTCTCGATCTTGATCCGATCGCCGTCCTCGAGCTCGCGCAGCGCTTCGTAGCTGCCGGTCACCACGCTGTCGCCGGGCTGGACGCCGCTCAGGACCTCGAAGAAGCGGTCGCCCGCGATCCCCACGCGCACGGGGACGAAGCGGGCATGCCCCGCGCGCACGACGAACACGCCCTCCGTCTCCTCACCGGGGCCCAGCGTGTCCGGCGGAGCCTCGCCGATCTTCGGCCGGGGCTGCTCGCGGACGACCAGCGACTGGATGGGCAGGGCCAGCGCGCTCTCCCGTCGCGCGGTCTCGATGTCGGCGGTCGCCGAGAGACCGGCGCGCACGGCCGGGAGCGACTGGTTCAGCGTCACCACGACCTTGAAGTCCTTCACCTCCTCGTCCTCCCGCGTCGCCTCGGCGCCGGCCTTGACGATGGGACTCGTTCCCACTTCGGTGACCTCGCCGGTGAAGGTCGTGTCGGGGAAGGCGTCCACCGTGACCCTGGCCGGCTGCCCGGGCTGAACGTTGACGACGTCGGTCTCGTCCACCTCGATCTCCGCCTGCAGCGTCGAGAGGTTGGCGATCGTGAGCAGCAGGGTGGGGTTGAGACCCGTGAAGGCGAACTCCCCCTGCTCGACGTCGAGTCGCGTGATCACACCCGAGGCGGGTGCCGTGACCGTGACCTTGGACAGCTCGTGCTGGCTGCTCTTGAGGCTCGCGCGGGCCGACTCCACGCGCGCCTGCGCGGCCGAGAGGCGGGCCCGCGCCTGGGCCCGGGTCGTCTCGAGGCGCTGCAGCTCCTCCTTGGAGATCAGATCGCGCGAGGCGAGCTGGCGCCCGCGCTCCAGATCGCGCTGGGCCTGCGCGAGGTCCGCGCGCAGGGCCTCCACGTCCCCCTCGCTCGAGCGCACCTGGGCCGCCTGAGCCTCGGCGGCGGCTTCGGCGGGGATGGGGTCGATCCGCAGCAGCAGGTCGCCCTGCTCGACGGCCTGACCTTCTTTCACCGCGACCGTGTCCACGGTTCCATTCACGTTGGCGTTCACGTTCACCGACTTGACGGGCTGGATCTCGCCGGAGGCGGTCACGACGGCCACCAGGGGCCGGCGCTGGAGCGACTCCACCTCGACCTTCACCGTGTCGGCGGCCCGCCGTCGCGCGACGACGACCGCGGCCACGGCCGCCAGCAGGAGCAGCGTCCCGCCTCCGATCCAGTACCGGCGTTTGTGCGTCATGGTGCCGTCCGGGAGGGAACCAGCGCCTGGCCGGAGGCTTCCTCGAGCGCGATCAGGGCCGTGAAGAAGTCGAAGCCCGAGCGGATGAAGTCCGTTTCGGCGATCGTCAGCGTGACCTGCGAGGCCAGCAGGTCCGGGAACGAGAGCGCGCCGATGCGGTAGCGCTCCTGCGCCAGGTCCAGCTCCGTCCGCGCCAGCTCCACGCTCGCCTTCCTGGCCAGATGCGTCTGGTAGGCCGCGAGCAGGTTCAAGTGCGCCTGGCGCACATCGGCCTCGGTGGCCAGCTCGCCTCCCCGCAGCGCCTCCTCGGCGGCGCGCAGCTCGGCCTTCGCGCGGCTCGTCTCGTTCATGCGCGAGAAGCCGCCGAAGAGCTCCCAGTTCAGGCTCAGGCTGTAGAAGGACCGGTACTCGAAATCCTGGAACAGGAGCTCGGTCGTGTCCGACACGCTGTGCGAGAACGAGGCGCCAGCCTCCAGAGTGGGGAGGTAGGAGGTCTTGGCGATCCAGTTCTCGCTGTCGCGCTGGTCGCGCAGGGCGCGCAGGCGGGTGAGGGCCGGGTTCTCGGTCAACGCCAGCGTCACCAGCGAGTCCGCGTCCCAGGTGGGCTCGAAGACCGCCAGTCCCTGCGCCAGCCGCACGGAGTCGGGATCCGCGCTGACGCCCATCGTGCGCAGCAGATCGAGCTTGGCGGTCTGGACCTCCTTCTGGGCATTCACGCGGTCCACCTCGGCCTGCGAGACGGCGATCTGCGCCTGGAGCACGTCGGAGCGCGTCACGGAGCCCAGGTCGAAGCGCGCGCGGGCCAGCTCCAGCCGCGTCTTGCGCTCCTCGATCTCTTGCTCGCGCTCCTGCCGCAGGGCCTCGGCCGCGAGAGCGGCCACGTACGCGCGCTTGACGTCGCTCGCGATGCGCAGCCGGTCGGCCTCGAGCTGCGCGTCGGCCGCCCGGCGCTCCGCGTGCGCGATGTCCACCCGGAAGAAGTCGCGCCCGGCGTCGAACAGACGGTGCGTGAAGTCGAACTCGTAGAAGGTGGTGTAGGTCTGCGGGTTGGGGACCGTGATGCCGCCCACCACGAACTGGCCGGCGCCGCTCTTCTGGATCGCCCCGAACAGGTTCAGCCGCGGCAGGAAGTTGCCGTACGCCTCCCACAGGCCGGCCCGGGTGGCGTCGAAGCGGAAGCGCGAGGAGCGGACGTCCGGATTGTCCTCGAGGGCGATCGAGACCGCCTCGTCGAGGGAGAGGTCGCGCGCTCCGGCCGCGAGCGTGAAGCGCTCGCCCACCCCCTGCGCGTGGCCGGCGCCGGGGACGCCGAGCAGGCAGGCGGCCAGCGCGAGGGCGACCCGGCGGCCGGTCACGGAACGGCCGCCACGGGCGCGTGCTTGGCGAGGGCGCGGAAGACCGCTTCGACCTTGCCGCCCGGCACATGGAGCAGGCCCGTCACCCCGGCTCCGTCGCGCCGGAGAGCGTAGGCCCCGCGCGTTCCGGGATCGGCCTCGAGCACCCGCCGCCAGCCGCGCTCGAAGTCCTCGGCGTCGGCCTCCGTATCCCAGACCGAGACGCTCACCAGCGCCGTCTCGCCCCGCCGCCGTTCGTACAGGTCGTAGCGGTCGCCGTCCCATCCCCGCGCCGCCTCCAGGGCCTCGGCGGTCGGAAGCGCCCGCTCGAGCATCACCCTGACGGCGAGCTCTCCCAGCACGTTCGTGTCGAGATGCCGCCAGCCCGACCCCAGCACGTGAGCCAGGTCCGGGAGCGTCACGGGGGTCGGACGGTCGCGCGTCTCGAAGTACCGCTCCGGCCACAGCACCTCCTCCGTCGAGGCGGGCAGCGAGTCGTAGAGCGCGGAGACGGCGGGCCAGCCGCCGTGCAGCTTGGCGGCGCGCACGAACAGGAGCCCCTGCAGGTAGGGGAAGAGCAGCGTCTGCTTGACGAGCGGCGGGGCGCTCGCGAAGACCCTGTACCCGGCGCTGTCGGCCGGGAAGCGGCTGTCGATCAGCGACTCCAGGTTCGGGACGCTCTCGAAAACGATTCCGACCGGACGCAGCGCGTAGTCGATCATGACCGCCAGGCCCTCGCCCTCGACGACCGCCGTGCCCGCGAGCGAGGCGTCGTCGTTCGACTTGACGCCCAGCAGGAGCGGCCGGAGCTGGAAGTGCTGGTCCTGCAGCGCGTGGGTCAGCTCGTGAGCCATGATCGGCTTCTGGAGCATGGCCGGAAGCCAGTCGGCGATGAAGAACACGCCCTGGAAGGGGTCGTAGTAGCCCCCGATCTGCTCCGAGAGCAGCTCCTCGTAGAAGGTCCGCATGTCGAAGGGACGCTGGACGAAGCCCCAGGCGATGAGCGACTCCGACTTGGCGCGGAACTCGGCGGGCGAGTACTCGTGATCCAGCCGTGCCACGGCGTAGGCGCGGATGGCCGCGCGGTCGGCGACCTGCATGGGCACGGCGTGCTGAAAGGCGAGCTCGCGGATCTCCTCGACGGCGCGCTGGACTTCGCGCGCCTGAGAGACGAGCGCATTGGCCTGGGCGAGCGCGGGGCGCGCGGGGGCGGCCAGGCAGAGCGCCGCCACGAGTGCCGCGCCGGGCGCGAGGGGGTTGGTCACGCGGCCCAAAATGGGGTCGCCGGGAGGGTGGCGCCAGCGGACCGCCCCCCCGCGGCGGGCTGGAAAAAGGTCTCCCGGGGAGGCCGGTCGCATCCTCATGGAACATGCGGGGGCCTGGCACGTATATTTGTTGTGTCGCCACGACCTCTTCCGGTGCCGCCCATGAGCCGTTCCCGCTTCGCCCGCCGCGCGACGCTCGCGCTCGCTCTCGTCGCCGCTTTCGCCGCCACGCTCGAGGCACAGAAGTCCACGATGGGCTCGCGCGGCGGCCGCTCGTCGGGCTCCTTCGGCGGGTCTTCCGCGGGACGCATGGGTCCGGTCACGGCACCCCGCTCGTCGGGCTCTTTCGGCCGGTCATCCTCGGGGCGCATGAGCTCCGCCGCGGCGCCGCGCTCGCCGAGCGGGCTCGCCACACTTGGATCCTCCGGCGGCCGGCCGGCTCTGAACGCGCCCACGCTCTCCCCGAGCTTCCCCGGTCGCGGGCGCGTGGCCAGTGCCCCGGCGACCCTGGGGATGTGGACCGCCGGCCAGGGCAGCAGCGGGCTGAAGGCCGTGCCTCCTGGAGTGAGCACGCTCTCGCCGCAGTTCCCGACGACGCGCGGTCGTGCGGTTACGACGCTGGCGCTCGCCGGGTCCGATCAGGCCGTCTCGGGACGAGTCTCCCTTTCCAGCTCCGGTCGCCGCTCGCTTTCCGGCTCCGGCCGCGGCTCCCTTTCCAGCTCCGGCTCCAGCTCGGGCCGCGGCTCACTTTCCGGCGCCGGCGGCAAGCGCTTCCTGCCGGCGGGAACGCTGCCCGTGCACGGCTGGGACTCCAGCGACTGGCACAAGCGAAGCCTGCACCATCACGGCAACACGGTCGTGGTGTTCGATCCGTTCTTCGTGGCCGATCCCTTCTTCTTCAACGGCGGCTTCTTCGTCGGGGGATCGTTCTTCTACGGCGATCCGTTCTTCTTCGGCCACCGCTTCGTCTACGGCGATCCCTTCTTCTTCAATTACCGGTTCGGCTTCGGGCGGCCGGTCTTCTTCGGCCCGGGGTACTGGAGCCTCTACTGGGGCTGGCCGGGCTTCTGGACGTCGTCCTACTACAACTCCGGCCTCGACTACGCGAACGGATACCAGAACGGTTTCAACCAAGGCTATTCGTCGGGGGTCGAGAACGGCTCGAGCGCCGGCTACGGCATGGATCTCCAGGGCTACGCTGAGCCCGACTACGGCTACGCTCCTCCGGGTGCCGCGTTCCCCGCCTCGGCCCGCTTCGACGAGGGCCGGCGACAGATGGCGGCGGGACGCTTCGCGGCCGCGCTCTCGGCCTTCGACGCCTTCGCGCGCGAAGCGCCCGACGACGGGCGCGGCGAGCTGGCGAGCGGGATGGCCCTGCTGGCGCTCGGCCGCTACGGCGACGCGGCGGTCGCCTTCCGGCGCGGGGTGGACGACTACGCGCCCGACGAGGTCGTCGTGTTCGACGCCCCCGCGCTCTTCGGATCGCGCACCGCCTTCCGGGAGGTGCAGGGTCGCCTCGAGGACTACGTGCGGCACCGGGCGGACGATCTGGACGGCCGCTTCGACCTGGGTGTCCTGTATCTGTTCAGCGGCGAGCTCGACGCCGCGCGCTCCCTGCTGAGCGGCGTGGGTGCGGAGCCCTACGCCGACAGGTTGCTGAGGCAGACGCTGGGAAGCTGAAGCGGGGGACGGCCGTAGAGTCCCGGCGGACCGGACGAGGAAGCCACTTCGCCGGCGAAACCGAAGACAGACCGTGGGAACGAGGGAGCCCCAAAAGTGGGCTCCCTCGTTCCATTTCGGGCATCGTTCTTGCTGTTCTCCCTTCCTGAAATCGGCTTCCACCCACCCGCACACGACGTCGTTGATGGAATCGACATCCTACTGGGACGAAGGCGCCCATCCCGATTTTCTGCTCTCGGTCAACGACCGGGTGCTCCAGATCCGAGACAAGCTGATGGAGGTGGCACCCACCCGCGTGCCGGTCGTGCTCACGGGTGAGAAGGGTCTCGGCAAGGAGGCGCTCGCGCACACGCTGCACCGGCTCTCGCCGCGCTCGGCGGGCTCCTTCGTACGCGTGAACTGCTACGTGGTCCCGCGCGGGCAGCTCGGCACGGAGCTCTTCGGTCACGCGCCCGAGGCCACGACACCCTTCGAGCGCGCGCGCCGCGGCACACTGTTCGTCAACGGTGTCGAGACCTTCAGCCCCGAGGTCTGCGAGCGCTTCGGGACCACGCTCGCGCTCTTCGACGGCGACCCGCCGGACGAAGCCCCGCGGCTCATCTTCTCCAGCGAGACGCCCGACCACGAGGGCGCCGTCAAGAAGCTGCTGCGCGGCATCGCCGAGGAGCGTGCCGCGGTCGCCGTCACGCTCCCGCCCCTGCGCCAGCGCCCCGAGGACATCGGCCTGCTCGCGCAGCACATCATGCAGCTCTATTCGCCCTTCTACTCGAGCAAGATCAAGCAGCTGCGGGCGAGCCTCATCGATCTCTTCAAGCTGTACTCCTGGCCGGGCAACGTGCGCGAGCTCGAGCGCGTCATCCGCCGCTTCCTGGTGATGGAAGACGAGAGCACGATCCGCCGCGAGCTCGAGGAGAAGATCTGGCACCGCCAGTCGCGCAACGGCTACGACACCGAGGACTATCCCGAGGGGACCAAGCTGGCCGAGATCTCGAAGGTCGCCGCTCAGAAGGCCGAGGCCCGCGCGATCCAGCGCGTGCTCGAGCGCACGCGCTGGAACAAGAAAGCGGCGGCGCTGGAGCTGGGTGTGAGCTACAAGTCGCTGCTGAACAAGGTTCGCGACTACCGGCTCGACAACTGACGCCGACGCGCGCCGACTGCAGCGCGGCGTCGTGTGACACGCGGCCCGTCGGGCATCCGCCCGGCGGGCCTTTTTTCGTGGCCGGAACAGCGCCCGCAAAGGGCTTTCCGGAAGGGGCGCTGCGGCCGCGTTTCGGACCCTCGCGGCCAGGTGGCAATGTGCGACCGAGGTTGCAAAACTCTCGGTCCCCGACCCCCTTCGAGCCGCCGGGAGGCGGGTTTGCGAGGCCCCGGCGACCCGCCTCGAAAGACTTTTTCGGGCCCCCTCCGGGCGGCCCGGGAAGGCGATTTCCTCTAATGTGGACAACTCCTCTTGTTTCAACGCCCTATCGGCGAACCCGGATCGCCCTGAGGCGCCCCGCAAATCGAGAATGACCGGGTTTTGGACGGCCCGGAGCCTCCCCGGCCGCTCCCTCCCCCCTCTTCCGTGGTGTCCTGGGCACGCCCGTTGCTTCTGGACCCTGCCGAGATGAACCGCCGCCGCATCCAGTCGCTTTTCGCTCGCACAGAACGGATGAGCTCCGTGGGGCCGGCTGTTCAGATTCAACCTCGCTCCGGAGGTCCCATGGCTGGCCCGCAGGCTGGGAACCTCGTGGCAGACGAGTCTGGCCAGGACCTGGCCGAGTACGCGTTGCTGATCGGGCTGATCGCCATCGCCGTTATCGGCGCAGTCGCCGCGTTCGGCGGCGGACTGGTCGGATTCTACAACAACATCGTGGCCACGCTTCCGTTCGGGAGCTGAACGTTCAACCCCAACCTCCCCCAGGAGGACGACCGATGCTGCAGCTTTTCATGAACCTTCTGCGCGACGACGAGGGCCAGGACCTGGCGGAGTACGCCCTCCTGATCGCCCTGATCGCTCTCGTGGTGATCACCGCTGTGGCCGCGCTGGGCGGCCAGGTTCAGACGGTCTTCAACGACATCACGGGCAAGCTCGTCACGCCGTAGCTCGCCGCCGTCGAACTCACTTCCCGTCGCGAGCCGGTCCTGCCGCGGACCGGCCGCGACGTTTTTCTCCGTCCGTTCACCGGACCGCCTCACGTGGACCCTCTGCTGCTCTGGATCGCGCTGCTCGCCGCCACCCTGGCCGCCGGCCTCGACCTGCGCTCGCGCCGGATCCCGAACTGGCTGACCCTCGGGACCCTGGCCGCGGGCCTGGCGCTGCGCACGCTGCTGCACGGCCCTGCGGACCTCGCGGTGGGTGTGGTGGGCGCCTTCGCCGCCGGTTTTCCGGCGCTGATCCTCTTCCGCCTCAAGGCGATGGGCGGGGGCGACGTGAAGCTCTTGGCCGGCTGTGGGGCGCTCCTCGGCCCGGAGGCCGGCCTGCAGCTGCTCGTCGCCACGGCGCTCGTGGGCGGCGGCATGGCTCTGGCATGTATCGTTTTGCGCCGGGCCTGGGCCATGACCGCTCACAACCTGTGGACCCTGTTCCTGCACTGGCGTGGGCGCGGGCTCATTCCCTGTCCGGCAGTGAGCCTGGGATCGAGCCGCGGGATCGTGCTGCCCTACGGGCTGGCGATCGCGGGCGGGATGGCGTTCACCTTCGCGTCCCATCTCGGCAACCTCTGAGGAGGGCACCTTCAGATGAACCGCAAGAAGCTCCTGGTCGCCCTCGTCGTAGCGGGCATCACCGGCCTTGCGGCCAGCATGCTGACCTTCAACTACTTGAAGCGCCCGCTGCCGGCCGTCGCCGCGGAGCAAACCCCAACTGGAACCGTGGTCGTGGCTGCCGCGCAGATTCCGCTGGGCACGTTCCTCACCGAAGGGCACGTCAAGACGGTGGCCTGGACCACGGGCACCCTGCCTGACGGCTACTTCGCCACCGAGAAGGACGTGGTCGGACGCGGCCTGATCGTGGACGTGGCCGCCAACGAGCCGATCCTCTCCTCCAAGCTCGCCCCGGAAGGCGCCGGCGGCGGGCTGCCGGTCGTGATCCCCGAAGGCAAGCGGGCGGTCAGCGTCAAAGTCGACGAGGTCGTCGGCGTCGCCGGCTTCGTGCTCCCCGGCACGCGCGTCGACGTGCTGGTCACCCTCAACCCGGAGACGGAAGGAGACTCGCAGAAGCCCGCCACGACCCGTTTGATCCTGCAGAACGTGAAGGTGCTGGCCTCCGGCCAGAAGATCGAGAAGGACGCGGAAGGCAAGCCGCAGACCGTGACCGTGATCACGCTGCTGGTGACGCCCGAGGAGTCCGAGAAGCTCACGCTCGCGTCGACCGAGGGGAAGATCCAGATGGCGCTGCGCAACGCGATGGATATGGACTCGGTTTCGACGGAGGGCATCCAGGCCGCCGAGCTCGTCAGCGAGCCCAGCCGGCCGGCCCCGGCGGCGAACGCGCCGCGGCGGGTCGTCGCCCCGCGACCCTCGACGCAGGTCGAGGTCATCCTGGGCGACAAGAAGACGAAGGAGACGTTCTGATCCGGCGCGCACGGTCGGGCGCCGGTGGGGGAGTTTCTGGAAGCTGACTCTCTAGCCTTGGAAAGGACCTCTCGCATGCAGCGCAGGTTCGCGAAACCCGTCCGCGGGGCGCTCGTCGCCCTGCTGCTCGCCCTCGCGCCGGCGGGGCTCCGGTCGCAGGAGCCCGCCATCGTCGAGCAGCCCATTGGGCAGACGCTCGAGATCACCGCCGGCAAGTCCTCGATCGTGTCCTTCCCCCAGGGCCTGGCCCGGGTCTCGGTGGGCAACCCCGAGGTCCTCGACGCGGTCGTGCTCACGCCGCGCGAGGTCCTGGTGAACGGCAAGAAGCCCGGCGTGACCAGCCTGATCCTCTCGGGCGGGGGCTCGAACCGCATCTACGACGTCGTGGTGAGCAACGACGCCCAGCTCCTGCAGGCGCGCATCGCCGAGATGTTCCCCGGCCAGCCGATCCAGGTGCAGGTGGACCGCGACCTGGTCGTGCTGTCGGGGCCGGTGAGCGATCCCTACACCGTCTCGAGGGCGATGCAGCTGGCCCGCACCTACGCGGCCGACTCGACCCGGGTCATCAATGCCTTCGAGGTCACGGACTCGCGCCAGATCCTGCTCCAGGTGCGAATCGCCGAGGTCAACCGCCAGGAGCTCCAGGAGTGGGGCCTCAAGGCCACGCGCATCGATCCGTTCAACCTGCGCGGCGACACCGAGGGTCACATCGGCATGGCCCTGCCGGGCGGCACGGGCGGCAACTTCCTGAACAACCCCCCGGGCCCGGACCAGGCCTTCTCGGACGCTCTGAACCTCTACTTCTTCGAGCCCGACGCCGCCGTGGGCCTGTTCATCCGCGCGCTCTCGGAGAGGGGCCTCCTGCAGGTGCTGGCCGAGCCCAACCTGGTCGCGGCCAACGGCGACTCGGCGAGCTTCCTCGTGGGCGGCGAGTTCCCGTACCCGATCGTGCAGCCGTCGGGGACCACGTTCACGACCACGATCGAGTTCAAGGAGTTCGGTATCCGGCTGAACTTCACGCCGCTGCTGGTCGGCAACGGGCTCATCAACCTGCGGGTCGCCCCCGAGGTGAGCCAGCTCGACTTCGCGAACGGTCTGAACTTCGCGGGCTTCGTGATCCCGGCCCTGAACACGCGTCGCGCCTCCACCACGGTCGAGCTGCGCGACGGCCAGACCTTCTCGATCGCAGGTCTGATCGGGAACGAGCAGGCCGAGGTCATCGACAAGCTGCCCGTCCTGGGCGACATCCCGATCCTGGGCTGGCTGTTCAAGAGCCGGCAGTTCCGCCTGCGCCAGACCGAGCTGGTCGTGCTCGTGACCCCCTACATCGTGAGCGGGGAGTCGCCGGTGCCCGAGCTGCCGCAGTTCAACGAGAACTTCAAGGGCAACACGGAGGGCTTCCAGGGCAAGATGGGGCACACCGACGGCGCCCGGCCCTAGGCCGCCGCCGACCCCGACCCTTTCGACGGGAGCCGCGCAATGGACGAGTCGCTCCAGGTGTCCGCCGTCGTCATCAGCCCGCGCCGTGAGTTGCGGGAGGCGGTGCGCGAGCACCTGGCCGACCGTTCCGACGTGCGGCTCGACGTCGAGCTCACGCATCCCTTCACGATGATCGACGCCGGGTACCTCGAGGACATCAAGGTCCTCAAGCCCGGCGTCGTCTTCCTCGACCTCGATTCTGACCGCAAGAGCGCGCTCGAGCTGGCGCACATGCTGGCCGACCGGTCGGCCGGGCACGGCGGGCGCGTCTTCGGCGTGGGCAGCTCGACATCGCAGGAGCTGCTGCTGCAGGCCATGCGGGCCGGGATCTCGGAGTACTTCACGCTGCCGTTCGACAAGGCCGCGCTGAACGAGGCGCTGGACCGGGCCGCGACCAAGATCGCGGTCCCGGCGGCGCGCAGCTCGGCGGGCCAGATCCTGGCCTTCTTCAGCACCAAGGGCGGGAGCGGCGCCACCATGGTCGCCGCGAATACCGCCGTGGCCCTGCACAGGAAGAGCGGCAAGCGCGTGGTGCTGGTGGACCTGGACCTCGAGATGGGCGACGTGGCGCTGTTCCTGGGCCTCAAGCCCAAGTACAACATCCTCGACCTCTCGAAGAACCTGCACCGGATCGACGAGAACCTGCTGATGAGCTTCCTGGTCGAGCACCCCTCCGGGATCCAGCTCCTCGCCGCGCCCGCCAATCCGGAGCGCAGCGAGACCCTCACGCCCGAGCAGATCCGGCAGATCTTCAACTTCCTCAAGTCCAAGTTCGACTGCGTGGTCGTGGACACCTCGAACGCGTTCTACGACTACACGCTCTCGGCCTTCGACCAGGCCGACCGCATCTGCCTGGTCGCGAACGTGGACCTGCCCAGCCTGCGCAACACGCAGCGTTGCTTCCACGTGCTGGACCGCCTGGGCTACGCCAAGGAGTCCATCAAGCTGATCGTGAACCGCTACTCGACGCGGGGGCCGATCAAGCTGGACCAGATCGAGCAGACCCTGAGCTTCCCCCTCTTTCACGTCCTGTCGAACGACTACAACACCGTCATCCACTCCATCAACACGGGCGAGCCCTTCGCCGCCGTTTCCGACGCGCCGATCGCCCGGGAGGTCACGTCCCTGGGCGAGGCCCTGGCGCGCGACGTGGGCCTGGCGCGGGCAGCCGGGGACGGGGCCGCGGCACCCGCCAACGGGGCCAAGCCGAGCGTGCTCGGCAAGCTCTTCAGCCGCCGCGCGAAGGCCGCGGTCGAGCCGCGCGAGCGCGAGGAGGTAGCCGCCCATGCCCGATGAGGACATCGATCAAGCCCTGAACAACCTGTTCCGGCCCACGCCGGAGCGGAGCGCGGTCGAAGACGACCGGCGCGGCGGAGCCGACCGCCGGGGCGAGGCCCCGCGGCCGCCGGCCAGGCCACAGGGCGGCGAGCGCCGCGCCAGCGAGGCCTCACGCCGCTCGCTGTTGGACCTGGGCGAAGGCGAAGCCGCCGCCGCCGACGGCCACAAGGGCGGGTTCCGGCTGGACGAGGGTCTGGGCGACATGCTGGAGGCCGCTTCCGAGATCCGGCTGGACGGCGCGGTGGACTCGCGCAGCCCCGCCTACCAGGAGATCAAGGCCGGCGCCCACCGCCGGCTGCTCGAGAAGCTGAACCTCGAGAGCCTGGCGCAGCTCGACCACAAGGTCGTCGTGGCCGAGATCCGGCGCGTCGTGCACGAGCTGCTGCGCGTCGAGTCCACCCCGCTCTCGCTGCCCGAGCGCGAGCAGCTCATCACGGAGATCCTGCACGAGATCTTCGGCTTCGGCCCGCTCGAGCCCCTGCTGGCCGACCCCACGGTGTCGGACATCCTGGTCAACACGCACGACATGGTCTTCGTCGAGCGGCACGGCCTGCTCGAGGAGACCAGCGTCGCCTTCCGCGACGACCAGCACCTGCTGCAGATCATCGACCGGATCGTGTCGATGGTAGGCCGGCGCATCGACGACTCCTCGCCGATGGTGGACGCCCGCCTGCCCGACGGCTCGCGCGTGAACGCCGTGATCCCGCCGGTGGCCATCGACGGCCCGCACATGTCGATCCGCAAGTTCCGCAAGGACGTGATCTCGTCCAAGGAGCTGCTGAACCTCAACACCCTCACGTCGTCGATGCTGCACCTGCTGCAGGGCTGCGTGAAGGCGCGCCTGAACATGCTCATCTCGGGCGGCACCGGGGCCGGCAAGACGACGCTGCTGAACATCCTCTCGAGCTTCATCCCCAATCGCGAGCGCATCGTCACGATCGAGGACTCGGCCGAGCTCCAGATGCAGCAGCGGCACGTCGTGCGCATGGAGACGCGCCCGCCGAACGTCGAGGGCAAGGGCCAGATCACCCAGCGCATGCTGGTCATCAACGCCCTGCGCATGCGCCCCGACCGGATCATCGTCGGCGAGGTGCGCGGCGGTGAGGCGATCGACATGCTGCAGGCCATGAACACGGGCCACGACGGCTCGCTGACGACGATCCACGCGAACACGCCGCGCGACGCCCTGGCCCGTCTCGAGACGATGATCTCGATGTCGGACCTGAACCTGCCCGAGAAGGCGATGCGCCAGCAGATCGCCTCGGCCATCGACGTGATCGTGCAGATCGCCCGGCTCTCGGACGGCGCGCGCAAGGTGATGACGATCTCCGAGATCGTGGGCATGGAGGGCGAGGTCATCACCATGCAGGAGATCTTCACCTTCGAGCGCATCGGGCTCGACCCGCAGGGCCGCGTGCAGGGCCGCTTCAAGCCCAGCGGAATCCGGCCCAAGTTCGCCGACCGGCTGCGTCAGGCCGGCATCGAGCTGCCGATGGCCATGTTCAACCTGCCCGGCGCCGGGCCCGCGCCCGCCGACGGCGACTTCACCTTCGACCCGAACCTGTAATGACGACCTGGCTGGTGCCGCTCCTGGGCGGGCTGTTCATGGCCTGTCTGGTCTACGTCCTCTTCGGATTGCGCGAGGCGCGCAAGGAGAAGGCGATGCGGAGCAAGGTCGCCGACCGCATGCGCAACCTCTCCTTCGAGAGCTTCATGGAGGAAGAGGGGCTCGTGAAGATCCTGCGCGAGGAGCAGCTCTCCGACGTGCCGCTCATGCGCCTGATCCTCAAGGCGGTGCCCAAGGTCGAAGACCTGCGAATCCTGATGGAGCAGGGCGCGGTGCGGATGAAGGTGGGGTCCTTCTACCTGCTGTCGCTGGCGCTGGCGACGGTCGCCTGCCTGGTGACGCTGCTCCTGCACCTGCCGGTCATCTTCCCGATGGTGGCGGCGGCCGGGGCCGGCGTCCTGCCCTACATGTGGCTGCTGCGGCGCAAGAAGAAGCGCATCGAGGCCTTCGAGGCCAACTTCGCCGAGGCCATCGACCTGCTCTCCCGCGCCATCCGCGCGGGGCACGCGTTCTCGACCGGCTTCCAGCTGGTGGGGGAGGAGTGCCCGGACCCCGTCGGCGAGGAGTTCCGGCGCTGCTTCGAGGAGCAGAAGTTCGGTCTGGCGCTCAAGGACTCGCTCCTGAACCTGATGGAGCGCATCGACCTGGTGGACCTGCGCATCTTCGTCACCGCCGTGCTGATCCAGCGCGAGGTCGGCGGCAACCTGGCCGAGATCCTGGACAAGATCGCCTACACGATCCGCGAGCGGTTCAAGATCCTGCGCCAGGTGCGAGTCTACACCGCCCAGGGCCGGCTCACGGGCTACCTGCTGGGCTGCCTGCCGATCCTGTTGGGCGTGGTCATCGCGGCCATGAACCACGAGTACATGATGATCCTGTTCCGGAAGGAGATCGGGCGCGTGATGATCGCGGGGGCGGCGATCATGCAGATCACGGGGTTCTTCATCATCCGCAAGATCATTCGCATCAAGGTCTGAGGAGCGCGCATGCTCGTCCTGATCGCCTTTCTTGTCTTCGCCACCGTCGCGACCCTCGCCTACGGCGTGGTCATCTCGCTGAGCCCCCGTCCCACGGCGCTGCGCGGCCGGCTGGCCGAGATCCAGAACCTGGGGCCCTTCACCGAGTCCGTGGCGGCCGTCCACCGCCGGCGCGCCCAGCGCGACAAGCTCGAGGGCATGCTGCGCACGCTGGGCAAGCGCGCGGCGAGCACGCGCAAGGACCTGGGCGAGACGCGCAAGGCCCTGGTGCGGGCCGGCATCCGCCAGGAGGAGGGTCCAGCGCTCTACTACGGCGCGCGCATCCTGGGAGCGCTCCTGATGCCGGCGCTGGTCGTGCTGATGGGTGTGGCGCTCCATACCGCCGTGCTGCGCGCGACGCCGCTGCTCCTGGTCAGCGCCGGGCTCGGGTACTTCCTGCCGCGCTTCCTGCTCAAGAGCCGCATCCGCAAGCGCCAGGAGGCGATCCGGCTGGGCCTCGCCGACGCGCTCGACCTGCTCGTGATCTGCGTCGAGGCCGGCCTGGGCCTGAACCAGGCGCTGATCCGCGTGGCCGAAGAGATGTCGCACGCGTGCCCGCCCATCGCCGAGGAGTTCGGGCTCGTGAACCTGGAGATGCGCGCCGGCACGTCGCGGCCCGACGCGCTGCGGCACCTGTCCGAGCGCACGGGTGTGGAGGATCTGCAGGCGCTGGTGGCCATGCTGATCCAGACCGATCGCTTCGGAACCAGCATCGCCCAGTCGCTGCGGGTCCACTCCGACACGCTGCGCACGAAGCGCCGGCAGCGCGCCGAGGAGGCCGCCGCCAAGACCACGATCAAGCTCGTGTTCCCGCTCGTGATCTTCATCTTCCCGGCCATGTTCGTGGTCATCCTGGGCCCGGCGATCCTGCACATCCTGGAGCAGCTGTCGGGCGTCGTGAAGTAGACCGCGGGCGCGGACGTCGGGCGTCAACTCATCTTGCTCGGGGGGGCATGATGCAGCGCAAAGTCAGGATGGCTCTCGTGATCGGCGCGGCATTGGCCGTCGGGTGCACGAAGCGGGTGGAGCTGGAGCGCTCTCCCTTCATTACCCCCCTCCCCGAAGGAAAGCGCCCAGCGAACGCGGCCCCCGCCGAGACCCCGGCGGCCGGGCCCGCCGATTCGAGCGCGGCCGTGGCCGTCTCGTCGGCGGAGCCGGGCCTCACGGACGAGCAGCTGGTCGAGCTCAAGGACGAAGACGGCAAGGTGAAGATCCGCCCCGCCCAGTCGGGCGGCGCCGACACGCCTGCGGTCACCGACGCGCGTTCGCAAGCGGCGGGCGACCCGCATAGCGGCGCGGCCCAGCTCGCCCTCGCCCGCGCCTACCACCGCGAGCGCATCTACGACCTGGCCCTGCGCCACTACGAGGAGGCGCTCTCTCTCGACCCCCGCAACCCCGAGATCGGCCGCGAGATGGGCCGCCTGTGGGTGGACGCGGGGGCGCCGGAGCTCGGCCTGCCGTACCTGGAAGAGGCGTGCCGCGTGACGCCCGGCGACGCGCTGGCCTGGAGCTACCGCGGGATCGCCCTGGACCTCCTGAAGCGCTACCCCGAGGCCGAGGACGCCCTGCGCGAGGCCGTGGAGCTCGATCCCCGGCGCTGGGACTACGCCAACAACCTGGGCTGGAACCTGCTGCTCCAGGAGCGCTACGCGCAGGCCGCCGACGAGTTCGCGCGCGGCCTCTCCCTGGCGCCCGGCGAGCCGGCCCTGCTCAACAACCTGGGCCTGGCGGCCGGCTATCAGGGCCTCCCCGACAGCGCCCTGGCCGCCTTCCGCCGGGCGGGCCCCGAAGCGCAGGCCTGGAACAACCTGGGCCTCGTGCACCGCTTCCGTGGCGAGACCGAAGCCGAGGCGCTGGCCTTCGAGAAGGCCGCCGTCATAGCCCCCGGCGACCGCGAGATCGCCCGCAACCTGCGGGACGCCCGCCGCCGCCTCTCCGACGAGCGCGCGCTGCAAGCGCTTTCCGCCCCGGCCGTCGAGCCCGAACCGACCGTGCCCGCCGGCGCCTCCGGCGAGGCCGCGCCCGAGAGCGGCGCCGCGGTCCCGCACTCGGCGCAGCCCGCCAAGGTGGGCGCGCGGCGCGAGTCGCCGCCGGCCGCCGCTCCGTCCACCCTCCGACCCCAAGGTCCGTGATGACCCCCGAAGCCGTCCGTCAGCTGGCCGCCGTTGCCGGCCGCCCCTCCGCTCCGACATCCGAACGGCCCCCTGCCGCGTCCGCCTCGGACTTCGACGCGGGTCCCGTTCTCGGCGACCCTCCGCTGCCTACGGCCGTCGACTTCGCGATCGAGGCGGCGGACTTCCCGCAGGCCCCGCGCACGTTCGAGGAGACCGGGCTTCCCGAGGATCTGGTCCTCGAGCTCTTGATCAAGACCTTCTATTCCCAGGGCGACCTGAACGCCCTGCAGGCGTCGCAGCAGATGGCACTCCCGTTCACCGTCGTGGACGCGCTGCTCGAGCACCTGAAGCGTGAGAAGGAGGTGGAGGTGAAGACCGTGGACGGAAACGGTCGCGCCTTCTACCGCTACGCGATCACCGGCCACGGGCGCGATCGCGCGCGCGAGGCCCTGGATCGCTGCCAGTACGTGGGGCCCGCGCCGGTGCCGCTGGACGTCTACGCGGATTGGGTGCGCCGCCAGACCGTGAACACGACCCGCATCTCGTGGGACGACCTGCGGCGCGGGTTCTCGCACCTGGTGCTCTCGAACCGCTTCCTGATGATGCTCGGCCCGGCGGTGAACTCCGGGAAGTCGCTGTTCCTCTACGGGCCGGCCGGGAACGGGAAGACGCTCGTGGCGGAGACGATCGCGGGCCTCCTGGGGGGCGAGATCTACGTGCCGTACGCGATCGAGGTGGGAGGCCAGATCATCAAGGTCTTCGATCCCGTCTACCACCAGGAGAGCGACCCCGAGGAAGGCGAGGTGCCGTCCACGGGGCTCTGGAAGGGCGGCCGCGAGTCCACCGACCCGCGCTGGTGCCACACCCGACGGCCCACGGTCTTCACCGGGGGCGAGCTCACTCTGAACATGCTGGACCTGCGCTACAACCCGATCGCCAAGTTCTACGAGGCGCCCTTCCAGGTGAAGTCGAACGGGGGCGTGTTCATCCTGGACGACTTCGGGCGCCAGCTGGTGCAGCCGGTCGACCTGCTGAACCGCTGGATCGTGCCGCTCGAGAAGCGCGTGGACTACCTCACGCTGCACACCGGGAAGAAGTTCCCGGTGCCCTTCGACTGCCTGCTCATCTTCGCGACGAACCTGGACCCCGACGAGCTGGTGGACGAGGCCTTCTTCCGTCGCATCCGCTACAAGGTCAAGGCCGACGACCCGACCCGCGAAGAGTTCAGCCAGATCCTGTTCAACGTCTGCCGCGCGAAGGCGATCAAGTTCGTCCCCGAGGCGGTGACCTACCTGTACAAGCGCTACTACGGCGAGATGGGCCTCCAGCCACGCTCCTGCCACCCGCGCGACCTGATGGACCAGCTCGTGGACTACGCCAACTTCTACGGCGTCCCGGCCGTGCTGTCGAAGACCCTGCTGGATCGCGCCTGCCAGAGCTACTTCGTGGAGGGCAACGCGCCCGGCAAGGCCGAAGAGGCCCACGCCGGAGGGTTCTGAGCGGCCGCGCCCTTCCCGACCTTCGATCCTCCGCCGGTTCCCCGACGAGACGCGCGCCGAGGGAACCGGCGACCCCAGCCTCGGTACGGAAGCTGACGGGTCCCCCGGGCGCTATATTGCCCGGGAGGCCCCTTTCGCGCGCGCCCGCGCGCCCGGCAGGGGCCCTTCACCCCCGCGGGTCATGCTCCGACGCGACGGCCGCATCTCGCCCTTCGTCTTCTCGCTCCTGCTCCACGCGCTGATCCTGGTGCTCGTGGTCACGGGGTTCGCCGCGCCCAGGGACGAGGGCGCGACGGCGAGGCTGGCCGAGCTCTTCCCGAACCCCGAGCCGGTCAACGTGCGGCTCCTGAACCCCGCGGAGGCGCCCAGGATGCTGGTGGACGCCTCCGGCGCCCCGGAGCGGGCGCCCGAGGAGCCCACGAACCTGGTCTCCGAGCGCGACTCGCGGGCGGCCGACCGCGGCCCGCGCGACCTTCCCGAAGGCGACCCGTTCAACCGCGGCGAGACGAGCCTGCCGAACCCGACACCCGGGGAGGGCGGCCGCGACGACGGTCCGCGTGAGCGGGCCGCTCCCGGCGCCCAGCCGCCCGCCAGGGCCTCGCAGGAGGCTCGCCCGCCGGCAGCCGGGGGCGCGCAGGCAGAGGCGCCGGGGGCCGCCGACCAGCCGGACGCGGCGAGCGGTGTCGAGCCCGGCAGCTCGGGCGAGCTGGCCCAGGGAGCGGATCCGAGCCGGCTCGCTCAGGCGCCCCCGGTGGGGACGGGCTCATCGCTCGGGGACAGTCGCCTCGCCCTCCCGCGCCACGAAGTGACCCTGCCGCCCGCCAGCGCGCCGCCGCGGAACGCGGGCGCCCCCGGCACGGGTCGCCGGGGCCTGCCGCAGGTGGACAACCGCCTGACGCGCGCGCGCTTCGACGAGGACTTCAGCTTGAGCACGTACGCCTGGGACTACGCGCCTTACATGACGCGGCTCAAGCGGCAGATCGAGGACTACACGTGGACGATACTCCCCAGCGCCTTCTGGTACGGGATCGCCGCCTGGACGACCCAGGTGCGCTTCACGATCCTGCCCAGCGGGCAGCTGGAGTCGGTCGCGATCGTCGGCCACCAGGGCGTGCTCGAGCTGCGTCACGTGGCGCCGGACGCCGTCTCCGGGTCGGCCGACTTCGAGCCTCTGCCGACCGGGTTCCCGGATCCCAAGCTCGTGATCCAGGGCAACTTCTACTTCAACGAGTTCCCGCCGGCGCGCGGGGCGGCCGAGGCGGGCCGGCCCGGACGCTCGGGGGGAAACGGGGCAGCGGGCGCGGCGGACGACGAAGGCGCGGCGGATTCGCCGCCCTCGGCCGGGCCGGGCACCGCCCGCGGAGACTCCTGACGGGGCGCGGTCTCTCCGACGTGCGAGCGGGACGACCCGGGCGCGAGCGATGCTGAAGCGGGTCCTTGCCGGGCTGCGGGACCGGCGCCTGACGCGCGCCGGGGCGGTGCTGGCGCTGGTACCCGCCTTCGCGGATCCGGCGCCCGAGACCCTCGTACTGGCTCTCCTCGCGATCCCGCTGGCGGCCCTCGGCTGGCGCGGCGACTCGGGCTCGGGCCGTCTCTGCCGCGCGCTCGCGGTCGTGGCGGCGCTGCTCCTCTTCACCCACCTGTTGCCCGTCGTCGGCGGCGGGAGCGACCGGCCGTCCGACCGGGCGGCCCGCATCGCGGGCTCCCTCGAGCAGCGGCTCGGCGAGGACGCGGCCCTCCTGGGCGCCGTCGTGCGCGGCCTGGGCGCCGAGGTCTCGCCGGCCAACCCCAGGGGCGCCTTCGCCGCGCTGGCCCGGCTCGACCGCGAGCGGCCGCTGGCCGGGCGCGGCGTCAAGCTCTTCGGGCCCACGGGCGAGCTCGTCGCGTGGTATGGCGAGACGCTGGACGCGCAGCGGGGCGCGACCCGCCTGCGGCTCACGAGCGCGCCGTCGCGGGCGACGCTCGTCGTGGATGCCAACGGCGCCGGCGTCGTCCTCTGGTCCCTGTCGCGCGACTGGGGGATCGCGCTCGAGGATCCCTGGCTGCGCCGCTCGCCGATCGAAGCGCTCGGGCTGCCGCCCAGGGGTTGGCTGGCCGAGCTCGAGCGGCGGCACGGCGTGCGGGTGCTCATCGATCGCGGTGTCTCCGGGGGCGCGCCCGGTGCCCCCGTCGCGCCCGGCGTGACCACGGCACCCGTGGCCGGCCCCAGCGCGCCGCTGCGCCTGGCCGGGCGGCGCGTCGGATCGGTGGAGCTCCTGCCGGCCGCGGCGGCGGGCGGCAGCGTCTGGCTGCGCCTCGCCGCGGCCTGCGCGCTGGTGGCCCTGGCACTCCTCCTGCGCGAGGTCTGGCGCCTCGTCGAGGGTGGAGTGGGTGCAGGTGCGGCGGTGAGGCGCGGCGGCCTGGCCGCCTGGCTGCTGGCATTGGCCGGGAAGTCCCTGGTCCTCGTTGTCGCGCGCTGGCTCATCAGCGCCGGCGACCTGCTGCGGGCGCTGCTGCCCGGCTCGCTCTCCTCGCCGCTCCTCTTCGCCTCGCGCGTCCTCGGACCCTTCGCGAGCTCGCCCGCCGACCTGCTCGTCACGGCACTCTTCGCCTGCGTTCTGGCGCTCGACGCCTTCCGCACCGTGCCGCGGCCGGCCGGCGCCGCCGCGGGCTCCTCAGCGCCCGAGGGCGGCGCCCTGCGCAGGGTCACGGCCCCCGCCCCGGTGGTCGTCACGCTGCTCCTGATCGCGGCGGGGATCCTGGCCGACCGGCGTCTGCTCCACGCCGGCGCGATCCTGATCCGCGACACGTCGACCCAGCTCCTCTTCAGGCCGTACCTCTACTCCACCCCCGAGGGAGCGTTTCTCTTCGCCGCTCTGGCCGCGGCGGCGGCCGCGATCGTGGTCTCGGCGGCCACGCTCGTGGTGCTCGCGGCGCGTGCCGACCGGAGCGGCGCGGGCGCGGCACTCGCCGCCCGGCTCTGGCCGTGGGCCTGCGGGCTGGCCGTGCTCGTCTCGGTCGCGGCGGCCGTCTACCTGCTGCGCGCGGCCGCCAGCGCCTCGGGCCCGCTGCTGGCGGCGGCGCTCTGGAGCTCGCTCATGGCCGGAGGCCTCGGGCTGGCCGGACTCTCGCTCGAGCCCGCGCTCGCGGTCCGCGGCTGGACGCGCTCGATCCTGGCCCCCGCGGTGGTGGCGGGCGTGCTGGCGGGGCTCGCGGCCACCACCGCGCACGGCGGGGGGCGGGTGTGGGCTCTGCGCCAGTACATGGAGGCGCGGCTCGTCGAGGTGGGCAGCTCGTCGAGCCAGTGGCTGGAGTACAACCTGGAGCTCACGGGCGAGCGGCTGACCGGCGGCTCGACCACGCTCGAGGATCTGGGCGCGGGACGCGAGGCGGCGGCCTTCGCGGCCTGGACCCGCACCCCGCTGCGCGACCTGCCGTTCCCTTCGGCCCTGGTGGTCGTGGACGAGTCGGGGGCCATCGAGAGCCGCTTCTCGCTGCTCCCGCCCCGCGACCTGGACCTGCTGCCGCGGATCGCGCGCGCCGCGCTCCGCGTTCCGCTGGGTGCCGTGACGCGCGTCCAGACCGAGACCGATCGCACGCTGCTCTTCACCACGGCACCCTTGCGCTCGCCCGACGGCGAGGCGCGCTACGCCGTGGCCCTCGTGGCGGAGTCCCTCGAGCCCGCGCTCGGGGAGGAGAGTGCGGGCTACTTCCTGCGCGACGTGTTCTTCTCGGGCGAGACCGATCCCTACCTCTTCGCCGTGCATCGCGGCGAGGCGGCGCCCGCGCCGGAGCCCTCGCTCACGCTGGCCTCGGGTGCGGGCGACGACCGGCTCTGGATGTCGCTGCCGCTCGCCCCCTACCTGCCCGACGTCCTCGACGATCTGAGCTTGTGCCTGACCACGCTCGGCGCGGCGCTGGCCCTGCTCGTCCTCTACCATGCCTTGCTGGGATCCTCGCCGGTCCCCTGGCCGGGGAGCTGGCGCAACCCGCTGGCCAGCTTCCGCGGGCGCGTCTTCAGCGTGCTGCTGGCCTTCGTGGCCGTTCCCGTCGCCGTCTACTCCTGGATCAGCTTTCACACCACGCGGCACCAGATCGAGACCGCCACGCGGGCGCTGGCCGAGGAGTCGCTGCGGACAGCCATGGCCTACCTGGGCCCGCGGCTCGAGGCGGGGGGCGAAGCCGAGCTCGAGGCGATCCTGCCCGAGGCCGCGCGCGTGGTGGGCCAGGACCTGATCGTCTTCGTGGGCGGCGAGGTCGCCGGCTCGAACCGGCCGGAGATCTTCCAGGCGAACCTCTTCTCGCGGCGGATGCCGGGCGACCTCTACCGGCGCCTGCGCTACGGCAACGAGCGGCTGGCCACCGAGCGCTCCGCGGTCGGCCGGCGCGACGTGCTGATCGCCTACCTCAGGACCCCGTGGTCGGAAGGCGGAGCGCCCTACATCCTGGCCAGCCCCCTGCTGCTGCGCGACGACCACATCTCGCGCGACATGCGCGACCTCCTGCAGGTCCTGTTCGTTCTCTTCGCGCTCTCGCTGCTGGCGCTGGGGCTCTTCAGCTGGCTCGTGTCGCGCCAGCTCTCGAGCCCGCTCGCGGCACTCAAGGAAGGTTCCGACCGCATCGCCACGGGAGAGCTCGCCTACCGGCTGCGCGACCCCGACCGGAGCGACGAGTTCGGTCGGCTGTTCTCGGCCTTCAACACGATGGCGGCCGGGCTCCAGGTCTCGCGCGGCGAGCTGCTGGCGGAGAAGGAGCGCATCCAGGCCATCCTCTCCAGCACCGGGGCGGGGGTCGTGGCCCTCGACAGCGAAGGGCGCCTCCAGCTGGCCAACGACGCCGCGCGCGACCTGCTGAGCCTGACCCCCGACGCCATCGGGAAGCGCGCGCCGGACCTGGCGCCGGCCGAATTCTGGCGGCGCGTGGCGCGCGCCCTGAGGCTGGCCCAGCGCCGCGAGGACGAGGTGCGGCTCCCGGGTCCGCAGGGCGGACGCATCCTGCACCTCGCCTTCGCCCCGCTCCACGGCGAGGGCGGCGAGCGCCGCGGGCTGGTCATCGTCTTCGAGGACATCTCGGACGTCCTGGCCTCGCAGCGCGCGCTGGCCTGGGAAGAGATGGCGCGGCAGGTCGCGCACGAGCTCAAGAACCCGCTCACCCCCATCAAGCTCTCCCTCCAGCACCTGCGCCGGCTGCAGTCGGAACCGCCGCCGGACTTCGCCGCGGTGCTGCAGCGGAACCTGGACCTCGTGCTGGCCGAGATCGGCCGCCTCGAGCGCATCGCCGGCGAGTTCAGCCGCTTCGGCGCGGTGAGCGGGGCGCCCGAGCCGTTGGAGCCCGCGGGCACGCTGCGCGAGGTGGTGGACCTCTACGCCCAGCAGGGCGGAGGGCTGCGCTACGAGCTCGAGGTCAGGGGCCGGCCGGCGGCGGTCATGGCCGAGGCCGACGGGCTCAAGAAGGTGCTCGTGAACCTGTTCGAGAACGCGCGCGAGGCGATGGACGGCGGAAGCCCGGGACGGGAAACGGTGCGCGTGGAGCTGGACTACGACGCGGCCCCGGGACGGGTCCTGGTCCGCGTCCGCGACAGCGGGCCGGGGATCCCGGCCGACGACCTGCCGCGGCTCTTCCAGCCCTATTTCTCGACCAAGACGCGCGGCACCGGGCTGGGGCTCGCCATCGCCCGCCGGATCGTGGAGTCGTGGGGCGGTACGATCGAGGCCCGGAACTGGGAGCAGGGGGCGGAAGTGCTTTTGTGGCTTGGGAAAAGCCCCGATCCGGCTTGACATGGCCGGAGGCCGTAGCTACTCTGCTCCATCCCCCCGGGCCCGTAGGGTTTGAAACTACAAACCCCGTCAGGACCGGAAGGTAGCAGCGGCACGTAGAGCTTCGAGCCGCTACGGCCAGCCTGGGGGGTTCACGCGGCCGACGTGGCCCGCTCCGCGACCCCAACCTTCCTCCCGCAGGCACGCACCCACCCCCGGATGAGCCGGATTCCGCTGGCGCTCAAGTACCGGCCCCGCACGTTCGAGCAGGTCGTCGGGCAGCGCCATGTGACCGAGACGCTGCGCAACGCCCTGCGCGGCGGACGCGTCGCCTCGGCCTACCTCTTCGCCGGACCGCGCGGGAGCGGCAAGACCACGACCGCCCGGCTGCTGGCCCGCGCCGTCAACTGCACCGACCTGCGCGACGGGGAGCCCTGTGGCGTCTGCGACCTCTGCGTGTCGATCCTCTCCGGGCGATCCCTCGACGTGATCGAGATCGACGCCGCCTCCAACCGCGGGATCGAGGATGTGCGCGAGCTGCGCGAGCGCGTGGGCTACGCGGCGGTTCAGGGGAGCAAGAAGATCTACATCGTGGACGAGGTCCACATGCTCTCCAAGGACGCCTTCAACGCGCTCCTCAAGACGATCGAGGAGCCGCCGCCGCACGTGGTCTTCGTCTTCGCCACGACCGACCCGCAGAAAGTCCTGCCCACGGTCGTCTCGCGCTGCCAGCGCTTCGACTTCAAGCGCATCCCGCTGAAGGACGTCGAGGCCCGCCTGCGCGAGATCTGCGAGATCGAGGGGCACGCGATCACGCCCGAGGCCGTGTTCCTGATCGCCAAGCGGTCCGACGGCAGCCTGCGCGACGCCCTCGGCATGCTGGATCAAGTCCTGGCGCTGGGCGAGGCGGGGGCGGTGGACGCGCAGCGCGTGCGTGACGTGCTGGGGCTCGCGGGCCTGGACCTCTTCTTCGCGGCGACGGACGCCGTGCGCCGGCGCGACCCGGCCGCCGCGATCCGCTTCGTGCGCGGGCTGGTGGAGGACGGGATCGACCTGCTCGACTTCTACGGCGGGCTCTACGAGCACCTGCGGAACCTCATGCTCTTCGGGCTGCCGGGCGGCGAGGCCGCCGCCAGCGTGCCGGCCGACTTCCACGCCGCCTACCGCGAGACCGCCGAGGCGATCGGGTTCGAGGACCTGCTGCGCGCCACCCAGATCCTGACCGACTACGAGTTCGCCTTCCGCGGCACGAGCCACCCCGAATACATGCTGGAGTTCCTGCTCGTGCGGCTGGCGCTGCTGGAGAAGACCGCCGACGTGGCCGAGCTGCTGGCGGAGGTGCGCTCGGGCGGCGACGAGGGCGGTGCCGCGACGTCGGCGTCGAGGGGGAAGCGGACCGCGCGCACGGGGGCGGACAGGCCCGCGCCGCGTGGGGGCTCCGGCACGGGCCGACCCGTTGCGGCGGCCCCGACCGCTCCGCCCGAGGGTCCCGTCGGCCCGCGCCTGGTCGAAGCCGACCCGCCCGCCGTCGTGGCGAGCATCCCCGCATCCGTGCCGGCGGGGCCGACGCGCGTCGCCGCGGACGAGCCGTGGGAGGCAGTTCTGGACAGCGTTTCGCGCCGGAAAGCGAGCCTGGCCGGGATGCTGGCCGGGCTCGACCACCCGGCCCTCCAGGGCGACGAGCTCGTCCTCAACGTGCCGGGCGACCAGGCCTTCGTGGCCGAGGCCCTGCGCGAGGCCAGGAACAAGACCCTGCTCGAGGAGGTCCTCGTGTCCCTCTGGCCGGGCGCTCGCCGCCTGCGCCTGGAGGTGGGCTCGGCGGACCGCTCCGCGGCCGGCGCGGCCACCGCCTTCCGGCGCTTGGACCGCGACGACCCACTGGTCCAGCGCGTGCTCGAGGTCTTCGACGCCGACTACGTGAGCTAGCGCGGCCCGACCACCACCACCCGCGCCCGAAGGATCGGACATGAACAACTTCCAGAATCTCTTGAAGCAAGCTCAGAAGATGCAGGCCCGTGTCAGCCAGATGCAGGCCGAGCTGGCGGACCGGCGCATCGAGGCTTCGGCGGGGGGCGGGATGGTGACGGCGATCGTGAACGGCAAGCAGGAGCTCGTGGCTCTCAAGCTCGAACGCGAAGTCGTGAACCCCGACGACGTGGAGATGCTCGAGGATCTGATCCTGGCGGCCGTCAACGAGGCCATGGGGCGCGCGGGGGAGCTCGCTGCCGAGGAGATGCGGAAGATCACGGGCGGAATGAGCCTGCCGGGGCTGCTTTGACCTGCGCACGATTTATAGATTGTTGACTACTTTTAGATATATACGCTCATGGATGCTATCGAAACACTCGTTGACGAGTTCGCGCGGCTGCCCGGAATCGGCCGGAAGACCGCCGGCCGGCTGGCGTTTTTCTTGCTCAAACGACCGCGCGAGGAAGCGCTCCGTCTCTCGCGCGCCATTCAGGATGTGACCGAAAAGGTCGTGTTCTGCTCGCGGTGCGCCAACGTCTCCGAAGACGAACTTTGCCGAATTTGCCGTGATCCGCGAAGGAACCCGGCCGTGATCTGCGTGGTCGAGGAGGCCAGTGACATCCGGATCATCGAGAGGAGCGGCGGGTTCCGAGGGCTCTACCACGTCCTGCAGGGGCGCCTGAACCCCCTGGAAGGCCGGGGGCCCGATTCGCTCACGGTGGACCTGCTCGAGCGCCGGGTGACCGAGGGGGGCGTGTCGGAGGTCATCCTGGCCACGAACCCGGATGTCGAGGGGGAGGCCACCGCGCTCTACCTGCTGCGGCGCCTGCAGCCGCACGGCGTCCGCGTGTCGCGCATCGCCCGCGGGATCCCGATGGGCGGCGACATCGAGTTCGTGGACGAGGTCACGATCGGCGAGGCGCTCGAGGGAAGGCGCGAGCTGTGAGCCGTCTCCGAGCGATCGGCAACACCCCCAGCCCGCGGATGGGCCGATGAGCGCCGGGAACTGGAGCTTCCTCGAGGACGACTACCAGCGGATCGCCCGCCAGCTGAGCCAGCTCACGAGCTCGGCGAGCGCCCGCACGACGATGCTCGTGGATCGGAACGGCCAGATGATCGCCTTCTCGGGCGAGGAGCCGCGTTTCGACACGAACGCCTTCGCCTCGCTCTCGGCCGCGGACTTCGCGGCCAACGACCATCTGGCCTCACTGATCGGCGAGACCGAGTTTTCTTCGCTCTACCACCAGGGGGAGCGCGAGAGCATGTACCTGGCCGACATCCGCAAGCGGGTGATCCTGGTCGTCCTGTTCGACGACCGCACCACGCTCGGGCTCGTGCGCCTGCGGGTGAAACGGGCGGTCAAGGAGCTGGACGTGATCTTCGGTGAGATCTTCGCCCAGTCGGAGAGCGCGACGCGCCGCTCCGGCCTGGGCGGCGAGTTCACGAGTGAGGCCGAGGACGAGATCGACAACCTGTTCCGCGAATAGCGGGGGCGCAGGAGGAGACCGCAGCCCATGTCGATGATCAACTACGCCTCGCGCGAGATCAACTGCAAGATCGTGTACTACGGCCCCGGTCTGGGGGGCAAGACAACGAACCTGGAGTACATCTACGAGCGCGTGAACCCGACCACGCGCGGAAAGCTGATCTCGCTCGCGACCGAGACCGAGCGCACGCTCTTCTTCGACTTCCTGCCGGTGAACCTGGGGTCGATCCGCGGCTTCAAGACCCGCTTCCACCTCTACACGGTGCCCGGCCAGGTCTACTACAACGCCAGCCGCAAGCTCATCTTGAAGGGCGTCGACGGCGTGGTGTTCGTGAGCGACTCCCAGATCGAGCGCATGGACGCCAACGTGGAGTCGATGTACAACCTGGCCGAGAACCTGAACGAGCACGGCTTCGACCTGCAGAAGCTCCCCTTCATCATCCAGTATAACAAACGCGACCTGCCGAACGCCGCACCCCTGACCGACCTCGACTCTGCCATCAACCCCATGGGCGCGCCCTCGTACGAGGCCGTGGCCATCCACGGCGACGGGGTCTTCGACACGCTCAAGTCGGTCAGCAAGCTGGTTATTAAAAACCTGTCGTAATCGTAGACGGGGGCTGCGCGAGGGGCGGGGCCGGTCCTCGGGCGGAGCCCTCGGACCGGCGGCTTCGCGAGTCCCCAACTATATGAGGGGAGATTTCGCGGCACCTGCCGCGCGGGGGCTGCGCGAGGGGCGGGGCCGGTCCTCGAGCGGAGCCCTCGGACCGGCGGCTTCGCGAGTCCCCAACTATATGAGGGGAGATTTCGCGGCACCGGCAGGCTTCGAGGCGAATTCTTCGCGGTGCTGCCGTCTTCATTACAGGCGGGGCCGGCGTCGGGCCGCGGCCCCGATGGCACAACCTGCTGGTCGCCCCGTGGCCCGCCGTGTTATTCTAGGCCTCCGTTCCCCTTCGACCACGGCCCATCCGGCGCATGCCTCGATCCCTGCGACGTCGCGCGTCATGTCCCGCAGCCCACGGGCCGGGCAAGGCCGCGCTCGTCGTCCTCGCGGCCGCCTGGGCCTCGGGCTGCAGCGCCCCCATCTCCACGATCCGCAGCCCCGCCCATCCGCGGATCGTAGAGGTGCGCAACACGACCGAGGAGGAGCGGCTGATCGAGATCGAGCCCGCCGCCCTGCAGCACCTGGGCACCGCCACGACGTTCACGGGCCGCCTGCGGCCCGGCGAGACCAAGATCCTCTACCTCTACGACGGCTTCACCTACCAGTTCCGGCTGGTGGCCTCGAGAGAGCGCGACGACGTCCGTCAGGACTTCCGCGTGGCGTCCGACATGCGGTTCGACTACGCGGGCGACTCGCTGGTCGTCGATGAGAACCCCTCGATCGAGGTCGGCCCGCCCACACTCGTGGGCTCGGCGACCTACGAGAACGCGACCGAGGCCCAGCTCGACGCCCTCGTCCGGCAGCTGGATGTGTTCCTGCCCCGGCCGGCGGTCGCCGCGTACGCCGGGCTGCCGCTGGAGAGCAAGCGCGCGTTCCTGCTGCACTTCTGGGCCGAGCACGACCCCACGCCGGGCACGCCCCAGAACGAGTACCGGACCCAGGTCGAGGAGCGCCTGACGGTCGTCGAGAGCCGCTTCCGCGCGGTGGGCGAGCCGGGAGCCGCCACCGCCCGCGGCCGGATCTACCTGAGGTACGGCAAGCCCGACCGCCTCGTAGCGCGGACCCTGACGACCGAGTTCGCCAAGCCGTACGAGGTCTGGCAGTACTTCTCGACCGGCTACATGTACGTGTTCCTGGACGATCTGCGGAGCGGCCGTTTCCTGCTGCTCACCAGCACGGATCCCAACGAGCCGGGGGTCCCCGACTGGCAGGAGCGCCTGCCGCCCGATGCCGCCGAGGAGATCCTGGGTCCCTCGGCCGGCCCGTCGAGGCGCGAGACCGAGCGCCCACCCTCGACACTCGACCGCGGCGCCCCCGCGCCCGGCGCGCAGCCGCCATCGCAGTCGCGCCTTCCGCTCTCGCGTGGGCTCGCCGCGCCCAGCCGGGCCGTGGAGGCGCGCCCTCCGGCCTGACGTCTCGCGCAGCGGCGCTGCCGTCCGCCAGCCGATGAACCTGCCCAACAAGATCACCTTCGCGAGAATCCTGGCCTGCCCGGTGCTCGCGGGCCTGATCCTGCTGGCTCCGCTCGGGGCGCGGGTGGCGGCGTTCGTCCTGTTCCTGCTGGCCGCCTTCTCCGACGTCTACGACGGGATCCTGGCCAGGCGCTCGCGCCGCATCACGGCCTTCGGCGAGCTGGCCGACCCGCTGGCCGACAAGCTGCTGATCGCGGCCACCCTGATCCCGCTCGGCTGGCTGGGTGAGATCCCGCTCTGGGTCGTCCTGCTGGTGCTCCTGCGCGAGCTGGTGATCACCCTCTTCCGGCGCTTCGCCCTCTCGCGCGGGCGGGTGATCTCGGCGTCGCCGCTGGGGAAGGCCAAGACGCTGAGCCAGAACTGGCTGGTGGGGACGGTGCTGGCCGCCCGCATCCTCGACCGCGTTCTCGCGGGGCCCGGCCCCTCGCGTTGGGTGCAGCTTCTCGAGCGTGTGGCGCGCGCCAGCGTCGAGGTCCTGATCTGGGTCGTGGTCGTGCTCACGCTGCTGTCGCTGGCCGACTACCTGTACCGCAACCGAGCGCTCGTGGTAGGTGAGCCCGCGTGAGGCCGGTGCTCGTCGCGGCGACGACATGCGGGCTGGGGCGCTGGCCCTGGGGGCCCGGCACGCTGACGTCCGCGGCGGTGACCATCGCCGTGTACGCGCTCCCTCTCTCCGACCCGGTCGTCCTGGCGGCCGCCGGACTGGCGGTGGCCGCGACAGGAGTGCCCGTGGCCGCCGCCGCGGAGCGCGCCCTGGGGCGCGACGCGAGCGCCATCACGATCGACGAGGCTGCCGGGATGCTGCTCACGCTGTCCGCCGCTCCGCGCAGCCCGGGCGCCTACGTCCTCGCCTTCATCCTCTTCCGTGTCTTCGACATCCTCAAGCCGCCGCCGCTCGCGGCGCTCCAGCGTCTGCCCGGCGGTCTCGGCGTCGTCGCCGACGACGTGGCCGCCGCCGTCTGCGCGGCGCTCGTGCTCCTGCTTCCGCGCTGGCTCGGCCTCCAGCTCCCATGGCTCGGCGCCACTTCGTAGAGATCGTCACCGTCGGCGACGAGCTCCTGCTCGGGGAGACGCTCGACTCCAACGCGGCTTTCCTCGCGCGGGCGTCGGCGGAGGCGGGCTTCGAGGTGCGTCGCAAGACCACGCTGCCCGACGACCCCGAGCCCTTGCGGATCGGGTTGGCCGAGGCTCGCGAGCGCGGCGGGTTCGTGATCGTGACGGGTGGCCTGGGTCCCACGCCGGACGACCTCACGCGCTGGGCCCTGGCCGCCGTGTTCGGGCGGGAGCTGGGTCTCGATCCGGAGCTGCTGGAGGAGCTGAAGCGCAGGTTCCGGCGCCTCGGGTACGAGGTGATGCCGGCCGCCAATCGGGTCCAGGCCGAGATTCCGCGGGGAGCGACGGCCCTGCCGAACCCGATCGGCACGGCGCCCGGCATCCTCGTCGAGGACGAGCGGGCCACCCTGTTCGCGCTTCCGGGCGTGCCCTCCGAGATGGAGCTCATGTTCCGGGAGCAGGTGCTCCCGCGCATGAGGGAGCGAGCCGGCCCCGAGCTCGCGCCGCTTCTGCAGCGCGTGATCCGCACGGCCGGGATCGGAGAGTCCGCACTCGCCGAGCGCATCGCCGATCTCGTCCGCTCGCCTCACGGCCTGCGCGTGGCGTACCTGCCCGGCCGGGGCCGAGTGGACGTTCGCCTCACCGCGGTCGGCATGGACGATCAAAGGGCCGGGCGCGCGCTCGTCGAGCTCGAGGCGGCGATCGCCGAGCGGCTGGCCCCCTGGGTCTACGGGCAGGGACGGGAGACGCTGGCCGAGGCCGTCGGGCGCGCTCTCGCGAGCTCGGGGCGCACGCTCGCGGTGGCCGAGTCGTGCACAGGCGGGCTGATCGGCGACATGCTCACCGACGTGCCCGGCAGCTCGGCCTACTTCCTGGGTGGAGTGGTGGCCTACTCGAACGCCTTGAAGCGTGACGTGCTGGGCGTCTCGGAGGCAGCGCTCGCGAGCTACGGCGCGGTGAGCCCCGAGGTGTGCGCGCAGATGCTGGCCGGCGCCCGCCGGCGGACCGGCGCCGACTGCGCCGTGGCGGTCACGGGGATCGCCGGGCCGGGCGGCGAAACTCCGGCCAAGCCCGTCGGGCTCGTGCATTACGGCGTGGACGTGGGCGGCGAGGTCCGGCTCGAGCGGCGCGACTGGCCCGGGGATCGGCGCGCGATCAAGATCAGGGCCGCCCTGTCGGCGCTCCTGCTGCTGCTCCGCACGCTCGAAGGCTCGACCTCGGCGGCGGAGCGAGCGGTGGCCGCGGGCGGAACCGTCCGCCGATGAACGTCCGCGCCCGGGAGCACTACTTCAAGTCAGGGAGCACCCGGCTCTTCTTCCGGACGTGGGAAGTGCCCGCCGCGCGCGGGACGGTCCTGGTGGTCCCGGGATTGGGCGAGCACTCGGGGCGCCACGGCCGACTCGCCCGTCGCCTCGCGGCGGCCGACTTCGCCACGGTCGGCTTCGACCTGCGGGGGCACGGGCGCTCGGACGGCCGGCGTGGCGACCTCGAGCGCTTCGAGGAGCACGTCGAGGACCTGGCCGTCTTCCGCCGCGTGGTCGAGGACCAGGGGCGTCCCGGCCCGCGCTTCCTGCTGGGGCACAGCCTGGGCGGCTTGATCGCGGTCCACTACCTGCTCGCCGAGCGCCCGACCGACCTCGCGGGCGTCGCACTCTCCTCGCCCGCCTTCGCGCCGCGCCTTCCCATCGCCCCTTCACGCCTCGCGGCGGCGAGGTTGCTCGTTCGCCTGCTGCCCACGGTGACGATGGATCACGGCATCCGCCCGCGGCACCTGACCCACGACGTGGCGATCGCGGAGGAGTGCGATCGCGACCCGCTCTTCCAACGCCGGGCGACGCCGCGAGCGCTGCTCGAGGTCATGCGCGCCATGGAGGAGGCGCGCGCTCGGGCGCCCGAGATCAAGGTCCCGCTGCTCGTGCTCGGCGGCGAGGACGACCCCGTCGTCTCCCCGATGGCGCTGCGCGACGTCTTCGAGCGCGCGGGCTCCGCCGACAAGCACGTGATCGTCTACCCGCGCTTCTACCATGAGGTCTTCCACGAGACCGAGCGCGACCACGTTCTGGCCGACCTGGTCGGCTGGCTCGAGGCGCGCTGCCCGTGAAGGGCGGGCGGAGCGTGCCGGACGGCGCCGCGACGGCCCGCGGGCACGAGGTCGAGCGCAAGGACGCGGGCACGGGCGATGCGCCGCGCTTGCGCGCCTTCGTGGGGATCCCGCTCCCCGGCCAGCTCGCCGCCGAGTACCTGGCCGCGCAACGCGCGCTCGCCGCGCTGCGCGACGTGAAGTGGGTCGAGCCCGCGAACCTTCACTTGACGCTCAAGTTCCTGGGGCAGGTTCCGCGGGCCTCCGTGCCGCTCCTGGGCCAGGCGCTCGAGCGTGCCGCCGCGCGCGGCCAGCCGGCGGTGCTGGAGCCCGGCCGGCTGACGGCCTTCCCGAACGACCGCGCGGCGCGGGTGATCGTGGTCGAGCTGGCGGATGCGTCGGGCGCGGTGGGCCGACTCCAGGCGGACGTGGAGCGCGAGCTCGCCGCACTCGGGCACCCGCCCGAGGATCGCGCTTTCCGCACCCACGTCACGCTCGGCCGCCTGCGCGGGGGAACGACGGACGCCCGCGCGGCCCTGGCGGCGGCCGGAGCGCCACGCGGCGTCTGGCGCGTCGAGGCCTTCGCGTTGGTCGAGAGCCGCCTGGGTCCGAAGGGCCCCTCGTACAGCGAGCTGGGAGCGTACCGGCTGGGGACTTGAAGGAGCGGGGGGAGGGCCGAGGCTAGGCCGCCGAGGCGGCGGCTGCGAAGCGGCCGATGCGGGGCTCGCGCAGGATGCGGACGAAGCCCCATCCCACGAGGGCCATCCCGATCATCGCGAAGACCGATCCCATCCATCCGGCCTCGCTGCCGTGCACGCCGTGCATCAGGCGGTCGGGATTCAACGCCACGATCGTCGCCGCGGCCAGCACGAAGGCGTTGTTGAGCGCGTGCACGACCACGGCACCGCGCAGCCGACCCGTGAGCAGCGTCACGCCGCCCAGCACCAGGCCCTGCAGGAAGGCGGGCATCGCGCGAAACGGCATCTCGAAGCCGTGCGCCAGCCCGAAGAGCGCCGCCGTCGCCAGCAGGCCCGCCACCACGTGCCGGCGGGAGAGCAGCGGCTGGAGCATCCCGCGGAAGAAGAGCTCCTCGAGCAGGGGCGCCCCGACCACCGACGTGAGCGCCAGAACCGTCCACGCGAGCGGAACCTCGGCGCGGCCACCGAGCCCGGGGATCGTGGCGGCCACGAAGAGCCGGCTGCCGGCGAGCGTGGCCGCCTGGATCATGAACCCGCCGCAGGCGATGATCACGAGCGGGGCCATCGTGAGCCGGCGGTGCGGCCGCGTCCGCGCGGGCGCGGGCTGGGCCCGCAGCGCCAGACGGGCGCCCACGAAGATGACGAGCGCCATCGTGAGCTGGGCCGCGAGCGGACCGATCAGCATCCCGAGGCCGGTGCCCGAGGTGGCTCGCAGGGCGCTCCACGCACCCCCCACGAAGAGCGAGAAGAGGCCGATCGCCCGAAGCTCGGGCAGGACGTACGCGAAGGATCGGGGCCTGGAGTTCATGGCGCTTGCTCGATGAGCAAGCGCCGTACCGGCCGGGCGGCGATGGAGGCCGGCAATCCGTAAGACAGTGACAGGAAACGACTTAGCCTGCTGGGCAAGCTCTTCGGACAGCGGCGGATCCGAGCGGTATTCGGACGTGCCCGCCCGGCTATTGGACAGGCCGATGTCCCAGGCGCTCAAAGCTTTCGGAACGCCCCAGAACTGCATGGGCCGCCGAGCTTGAGAAGGTGGAGGGACGCGCGTCGACCGCCGGTCCGGTCGGCGCGCGAGGGGCAGTCGGACACTACCCCCTCTCCTTCTCACTCTCAATCCGACCGCTCGCGCAGGCTGGGTAGGCCGTGGGGACTACTCCCAGGCCTTCACATACGGGGCGGATTCGTGCGGCGGCGCGCCCAGGAGCCGTCGGGACGCCGGTCGAAGTGGGTGGTGAGCGTGCTCCAGGCGATCTTGCCGGCCTGCTCGGCGTCCGCCTTCTCGGCGACGTAGGCCGCGTTGAAGGTCAGGCGGTAGAGCTCGCGCGCCTCCTCGGGCAGGCCGCGCCGCAAATCCTCGGGCAGGCTCTCGGGCGTGGGATAGTACATGCGCGTCGGTGCTGAGGGTTGTCCGGCGCTCACGACTTCATGAGCCGGAAGTGGATGACGTTGACGGTCGGGTTCGGGCCCATGCCGAGCTCGGCCAGCGCCTCGCCGCGGCTCTGCGGCTCCTCGACCCCCGCGCGCTGGAGCTCGCGCTTCGTGAGCCCCAGGAACGGCACCTGCCGGCGGAAGCCCGTGACCTTGAGCCGCACGAGGGCGGGGAAGGTGGGCAGTCCCGCCAGCAGGATGTCGCCCGGCGCCGCGATCAGGTTCGTCCGCAGCGCGCAGGTCACGATCCCTCGTTGAACGCCCGCCAGCTGCGTCCGGGAAAACGAGACGCGATGCACCGCCATCGTTTGCGCCCCCTCCGGGCAGGGGGTAGTTTTTGCGTCGCGGGAGGGCGGACGGAGGCTCGGCGCGAAACCCGACGGCACGGAGAGTCGCCTTGAAGTTCCCGATCGAAGTCTGTCAGATGTGAGACTGCCGGCCCCGCGCCGCCGGTCCGGAGGAGCGGGAGATTTTCCTTCCTACGAGGTCATCCTCAAGCGCTGACAAGATAGCGTGGGGGCAGGGACGCTGACAGGGAGGCCGAACCGCCCGTGAGCGAACCCATCGACGTCGCGGTCGTGGGCGTGGGCTACCTGGGACGCCTGCACGCGGAGAAGTACGCCGCCCACCCGCGGGCGCGCCTGCGTGCGCTCGTGGACCCCGATCCCGCCGCCCGTGAGGTAGCCGGGCGACTCGGCGCGGTGTGGCTGCCCGATTGGACCCGGCTCCCGACCGGCGTGCGCGCCGTGTCGGTGGCGGTCCCGACACAGCTTCATCACGACGTGGGCTGCGGCCTCCTGCGCTCCGGCCGGGACGTGCTGGTCGAGAAGCCCATCGCCGCGTCGGTCGCCGAGGCCGACGAGCTCGTGGCCGCCGCCGAGGCCGGCGGCCGGATCCTGCAGGTGGGGCACCTGGAGCGCTTCAACCCGGCCATCCGCCGTCTCGCGGGGTTCCTGCGCGAGCCCCGGTTCATCGAGTCCCACCGGCTGGCTCCCTGGAACGTGCGCGGGACCGACGTGGACGTGGTGCTCGACCTCATGATCCACGACATCGACATCATCCTCAACGTCGTGCGCTCCGAGGCGGTCGCGATCCACGCGGCGGGCGTGCCCGTGATCTCCTCCAGTGTGGACATCGCCAACGCGCGCATCCAGTTCGCCGACGGCTGCGTCGCGAACATCACCGCCAGCCGGGTGTCGGCTCAGAAGATGCGGAAGATCCGTGTTTTCCAGCCGGACGCCTACGTCTCGATCGACTTCCTGCGGCGCTCGGCGGCCGTCGTGCGGCGGCGCGTGGCCGCCGAGGTCGGAGCGACGCCCGGCCTGGCAAGCGGCGCCGACGGCGGGCCGGCGGCGGCGATCGTCCGCCAGGAGGTTTCCTTCGAGGACGACGAGAGCGACGCGCTGGCGCTCGAGATCGACGCCTTCCTCGAGGCCGTGGCGTCGCGGTCGGAGCCGCCGGTCACCGGTCGCGACGGGCGCCGGGCCCTCGAGGTGGCGAACCGGATCACGGAGCAGATCGGGCTGGCGTCGGCCACGGATGGGCGAGCGAGGCGCGGCTGATGGAACGCATCCCGATGGTCGACCTGGTCGAGCAGTACCGCGCGCTCCAGGAACCGATCGACCGGGCGATCGCCGAGGTTCTGGCGAGCGGCCGCTTCATCCTGGGGCCACAGGTCGAGGCCTTCGAGGAGGAGCTGGCCGCCTACCTGGGCGTCGAGCACGCCGTGACGCTGAACTCCGGCACCGATGCGCTGGTCCTGGCACTGCGTGCTTGCGACGTGGGATCCGGCGACGAGGTGATCGTCCCCACCTACTCGTTCATCGCCATACCCGAGTCGGTGGCGCTGGCCGGAGCCCGTCCGGTATTCGTGGATTGCGCGCCCGGCAGCTTCCTTGTGGATCCCGAGGCCGTCGAGCGAGCCGTCACGCCACGCACGCGCGCCGTGATCCCCGTTCACCTCTTCGGCGAGCCGGCCCCCATGGAGCCGCTCGTGCGAGTCTGCGGAGATCACGGCCTGCGGCTCATCGAGGACGCCGCGCAGGCCTTCGGCGCCACCTACCAGGGCGAGTCCGCGGGTGCGATCGGCAACGCCGGCACGTTCAGCTTCTATCCATCGAAGAACCTGGCCGCCTACGGGGACGGGGGAGCGGTCGTCACGGACGACGACGAGCTGGCCGAGCAGGTGCGGAGCCTCCGCGACCACGGGCGCGTGGAAGGCTACCTCCACGACAGGATCGGGACCAACAGCCGGCTCGACGAGCTGCAGGCCGCGATCCTGCGCGTGAAGCTGCCGCACGTGGACGAGTGGAACGAATCGCGCCGCTTCCGTGCGGAGGCCTACCGGGAGCTCCTGGCCGGCACGCGCTGCGAGACTCTGCCGACGCCGCCCGACCGGGAGCACGTCTATCATCAGTTCGTGATCGCCCACCCCCAACGCGATCAGCTGCGCGACGCGCTCACGGCCGCCGGGATCTCCACGGCGGTCTATTACGCCCTGCCGTGTCACCTCCAGCCCGCCTTCGCCGACCTGGGCGAGCCGCCCTCCCTGCCCGTGGCCGAGCGCTGGGCGCAGACCACGCTGGCGCTCCCGATCTACCCGGAGCTGCCCATGCCGGCGGTGGAGCGGATCTGCGAGACGATCAAGAAGGCGGAGAAGCTGGCGGTGCTCTAGGCGGGGCGACCCGGCATGGCTTCCGCAGGGCCATGTGCCCGATCCTCGCGAACGCCGAGCCTGCGGGCGGGGTTATTCCTCAAGCGAGCCCCGCGCTGGTTTGGAGCCCACTCTTCTTCGGCTGGAGCTTTTCATGGTCCGTCGCTCATTGTCGGTCGCGGGGACCCTGATTTCCGCGCTCATGGTCGTATCAACCGCAACTCCGGCTCAGCAGGACCCCCGCGAGGCGGACCGAACGAGCCCGGTCCCTGGCGAGCCGGTCGGAGGCAGTCCCGAGGAGAGCGCTCGGGATTCCGTGGCCGTCGTGCGGGAGGTCGAGCTCTTCTACCGCGATCTCGCCGCGCGCCAGTGGAACGATGTCCAGAACCATTTCTGGCCGGCCAAGGTCGCCGCGCGCTGGCCGCCGCCCTTCGAGGTCTCGGGATCGAGCCCGGCCCATGAGCGACCCGTGCGCTTGTCGGCGAGGTCCGTCGGCTGGTTTGAGAAGGCCGGCCCCTGCGGCGAGCCGGGTCGGCGAGCGCCGGGTCCGCTCGCGATCACGTGGGCGGGAACGTGGGCCCGGGTCTACATCGAGATCGAGTCCTGCCGGGACTCGGGGAATCCGCGACCGGCATCCGGCGAGACGAGCGAGCTCTGGCTGCTCGAGTTCGAGGGAGTCTGGAAGATCGTGTACTTGCGCGACGCGCGTTGAGGGACGAGCTCACCCTGCTCGCTTACCTGGTTGCCCTCGCGAACGGATCCCGGTAGGCCTCGGCCGCAGCAGCTCCTCCAGCTCCTCCTCCAGGATCCAGGTCGGCCTGGCGAACACGCCTTCGATCAAGCTCCGCGGCTCGGGGGCAGGCGCCGACTCCACCTCCTGTACCGCCTGCTCGATCTCGTGCTCGAGCTCGGCCTCGAGCAGGGCTTCGCGGTCGGCGTCCCAGAGTTGCGCCTCCTCCAGGTAGGCGCGGTAGCGCGGGATCGGGTCCGGCCAGCGCTGCGCCTCGTCGCCGGCCCGATAACGGGTGGGGTCGTCGGACGTGGTGTGCGGCCCCACGCGGTAGGTCTGCGCCTCGATGAACGTGGGGCCACCCCCGGCGCGTGCCCGCTCGACCGCCGCCCGCGTCACCGCGTAGACGGCCAGCACGTCGTTCCCGTCCACCTGCACGCCCGGAATCCCGTAGGCCGTCGCCTTCCGGTAGAGATCGGTGACCGCGCTCTGCTTCTCGAGCGGGACCGAGATCGCCCAGCGGTTGTTCTGGCAGAAGATCACGCAGGGCGTCTTGAACACGCCGGCGAAGTTCAGCGCGGCGTGGAAGTCTCCTTCGGAGGTGCCGCCGTCGCCGGTGTAGCCGATCACGACCACCGGGTCCTTGCGGATCTTCGCCGCCCAGGCGGCGCCCACGGCCGCGGGCAGCTGGTTGGCGATGCACGACGACATCGCGACGAAATGGTGCTCGCGCGAGGTGTAGTGGCAGGGCATCTGGTGCCCGAGCGACTCGTCCAACCGGTTGCCGTAGAGCTGGGCCAGCATCTTCTGGAGGGGATAGCCGCGGACCATGAGCGCCCCTGCCTCGCGCAGGGCGGGGAAGATCCAGTCCCGCGGCTCGAGCGCGAAGGCGCTCCCGACGGTCGCGGCCTCCTGGCCGGTCGCCGGGCCGTAGAAACCGATCCGACCCTGGCGCTGGAGGTTCATCATGCGCTGGTCGAAGCCGCGCAGCTTTCGCATCAGCCGGTAGAGGGCTTCGAGGTCCGCGGACTCGAGAGACGGAGGCGTCCCCTCGAGACGGCCCTCGCGAGAGAGGACGCGAAGGGGTCCCGGTTCGGGAGCGAGGGTCTTCGAGCGCGGCATGAGATGACTGCTTTGCGGGGGCTGCATCGCGGCGGCATCCCCGCCGCTGCTGCTCAGGTGTCCAGCAGGAGGAGCTTCGGGTCCTCGAGGTAGCGCACGAGGCGCTGCGTGAACTCGGCGCCGACGGCGCCGTCCACGACGCGATGATCGAAGGAGAGGGAGAGGTTCATGACGTTCCCGATCACGATCTGGCCGTCCTTGACGACCGGCTTCTGCTTGATCGCGTGGACGCCCAGGATCGCGACCTCCGGGAAGTTGATGATGGGGGTCGCGAGCAACCCGCCCAGCGGGCCCAGGCTCGTGATCGTGAAGGTCGAGCCCTTGAGCTCCTCGATCGTGATCGAGCGGTCGCGGGCCGCCTCGGACAGCCGCCGGATCTCGCTCGCGATCTCCAGGATCGAGAGCTGGTCCACGTCCTTGAGGACCGGCACGATCAGACCCTCGTCGCTCGAGGTGGCGATGCCGATGTTGAAGCGCTTCTTGAGCCGGATCTGCTGGCGCTCCTCGTCCAGCACCGCGTTCAAGAGCGGGAAGGCGCGCAAGGCCGGGACGAGCGCCTTCACGATGAAGGGCAGGTAGGTGAGCTTGAGGCCGCGCGCCTCGGCCAGCGACTGGCCTTCCCTGCGGAGCGCCACCAGCGCGTCGGCGTCCACCTCCTCGACGTACGTGTAGTGCGGTGCGGTGTACACCGACTGCGCCATCTTCTTGCCGATCTGACGCCGGACGCCGCGATAGGGGAGGATCTCCTCCTCGGGCCCGCCCGGCTCCCGGCGCGGGATGGGCGGGAGGGGGGCCCGGCGCACGAGCTGCGCCTCGACGGCCGCTTCCCGGGCGGCGGGTGCAACGGCGGCCCCGGCGGCCGCGACAGGCGCCGCCTTGAGGCCCGCCAGAAAGCGCTCGACGTCCTCCCTCAAAATGTGACCTTGTGAGCCCGTCCCCTCGACCTGGGCCAGGTCCACGCCGTGCTGGCTCGCGAAGCGCCGCACCGCCGGCATGGCCAGCACGCGGTCGTCGGGTCCCAGGCGCCGGCGCTTCCCCTCGCCCGTCGCGGTCGCGCCGTCGCCGGCGGCTCGCCCGCGGGCCGGAGCTCCGTCGCCGCGACCGGCGCGCGCCGGCTTGCGGCGGCCTTCAGCCTCGGCCCTGGGCGCCGCGGCAGCCCGAGTGGGGGCGCGCTTGGCGGTCTCGGCCTCGCCCGCGCCGCCGTTCCCCGTGACCTCGCCGGGCTCACCGATCACGACGAGCGTGGACTCGACCGGGACCGTCTGCCCTTCCTTGGCCAGGATCTTCAAGATGACGCCGGCCCGCGGGGCGGGGATCTCGACGTTCGCCTTGTCGGTCAGGACCTCGACCATGGGCTGGTCGCGCTCGACGCGGTCGCCCTCGGCGACGAACCACTTCACGATCTCGCCTTCGGCGACGCCTTCACCGATGTCGGGGAGCTTGAACTCGAAGGGCATGGCAGGTTCCTAAAACGCGGCGGTCTCTCGGATTGCGTCCAACACCCGCGGCGCGTCGGGCATGTAGAGCTTCTCGAGCGTGTAGGGGAACGGCGTGTCGAGCCCGCACACGCGGCGGACGGGGGCTTCGAGCGAGAGGATGCAGCGCTCGGCGACGAGTGCCGCGATCTCGGCTCCGAAGCCGCAGGTGCGCGGCGCCTCGTGGACGATGACCACCCGACCCGTCTTCTCGACCGAGGCCTGGATCGCCGCCCAGTCGAAGGGCATGAGCGTCCGCAGGTCGATGAGCTCGACTCCGATCCCCTCCTTGCCCGCCCGCTCGGTCGCGTCCAGGCACTCCTGCATCATGGCTCCGTAGCCGATGAGCGTGACGTCCGAGCCCTCGGTGACGACGCGCGCCTCGCCGATGGGTACGGTGACCTCGCCCTCGGGCACCTCGCCCTTGAGCGTGCGGTAGAGTCGCTTGGGCTCGAGGAACAGCACCGGGTCGTCGCCGCGGATGGCACTCGTGAGGAGTCCCTTGGCATCCACCGGGGTCGAGGGGATCACGACCTGCAGGCCGGCGGTGTGCACGAAGAGCGACTCGGGGCTCTGGCTGTGGTAGTGCCCGCCCTTGATGCCTCCGCCGTAGGGCGTGCGGATGACCATCGGGGCGGCGTACTGGCCGCCCGAGCGGAACCGGAACTTGGCGAGCTCGGAGACGATCTGATCGAAGGCGGGATAGATGAAGTCCACGAACTGGATCTCGGGGATCGGACGCAGTCCGTAGAGCGCCATCCCGATCGCGGTCCCGATGATGCCGTTCTCGGCCAGCGGCGTGTCGATCACCCGCTCCTCGCCGAACTTCTCCTGCAGGCCCTCGGTCACGCGGAAGACGCCGCCCACCTTGCCGACGTCCTCGCCCAGGACCACGACCCGGTCGTCGCGCTCCATCTCGGCGTGAAGCGTCTGGTTGAGCGCCTGGAGCAGCGTGACCGTGGACATCAGGGGAAGCTCCCCTCCGGCTTCTCGACGAGGCCTACGCCGGGCGCTTTGCGCCGCTCGGTGCGGCGGCGCAGCTCCTCGAGCTGCTCCCTCAGGTGCCAGGGCACCTTGGCGTAGACATCCTCGAACATGCTCTCGATGGGAGGCGGCCCCGCCTCCTCCTCGGCCTGGATCATGTTCTCGATCTCGCGCTCGGCCTCGGCCTGCGCCGCGGCCTCATCGCCCTCGGACCAGAGCTTCCGGCCCTCGAGGTAGCGGCGGAACCTGACGATCGGGTCGCGCTCGCTCCAGGCCGTGACTTCCTTGTCCTCGCGGTAGCGCCGGGGGTCGTCGGCGGTCGAGTGCCCCGACATCCGGTAGGTGATGGCTTCGATCATCGTGGGACCTCCTCCCGAGCGCGCCTTGTCGACCGCGCGCTTCGTCGCGCTGTAGACCGCGAGCAGGTCGTTGCCGTCCACGCGGACCCCCTCGAAGCCGTACGCTTCGGCCTTGACGGCCAGCGTCTCCGAAGCGGTCTGCCGCTCGCGCGGCACCGAGATCGCCCACTGGTTGTTCTGGCAGAAGAAGATCGTGGGCGCGCGGAAGACGCCCGCGAAGTTCATCCCGACGTGGAACTCGCCCGTGGACGTGGCTCCGTCGCCGAAGTACACGATCGCGACGATCGGGTCGTGGCGGATCCGGGCCGCCCAGGCCGCGCCGACCGCGATCGGGATCTGCGTCCCCACGGGGCTCGAGGCGGTCACGAAGTTGTACTGCTTGAAGCCGTAGTGGTTGGGCATCTGGCGGCCCTTGCCGACGTCGTTCTCGTTCCCGTAGAGCTGCGACAGGATCGACCGCAGCGGGACGCCGCGCACCAGGGCGGCTCCCAGCTCGCGGTAGGCCGGGAAGATCCAGTCCTCGTTCTGAAGCGCGTAGGCGCTCCCGACCTGTGCCGCCTCCTGCCCCATGGCCGAGACGTAGAACCCGATCCGGCCCTGGCGCTGGAGGTTCAGCGCCCGCTTGTCGAAGGCCCGCTGGAGGATGAGGATGCGGTAGAGCCGCTGGAGCTCGGCCGGCGGGATCTCGGGGGCCTCGCCACCGTCCACGCTGCCATCCGCGCGGATGATCTGCAGGGGCTCGGCGGCCGCCGTCACGTGGTTTCTTCGGTTGCGCTGGGGACCGGCTTGGCGGGCTCCGCACTCGGAGCGGCCGCCTGCGCCGCCCCCGCGCTCGTCGCGGATGCGCCCGAACCGGGCTGTGAGGCGCCCGCGCCGGGCTGTGAGGCGCCCGCGCCGGGCTGTGACGCGCCTGCGCCCGCCGCCGGCGGTTTCGTCCCACTCGCCGTGGAGGGTCTCGCTGCCGGTCTCGCTGGCGGTCTGGAAGATGACCTGTGCGAGCCGGCCCCCGACGGCCTGGCTCCTCCGGCGCCGCCCGCGGAGGGCCTGCCGGCGGAGGGCCTGCCGGATCCCCTGCCCGGGCCTGCGGCTTTGGCCGAAGCCGGTTGACTCCCGGCACCCGCGTGGATGGCGGGACGGGGCTTGGGGGTGGTGGCCGGACGGGGTGTGGCACGCGGCCGCACGGGACGGCCTGCGCGGAGTCCCGCTTCGACGGCTTCCTTCTTCTTGCGCTTGAGCCGGCGCATGCGGCGCCGGGCCTTCTCGATCTTGTTGTATTGCTTGCCCAAAGGCGCCTCCCGAGTGAGGGCGTAAGCTACGCGGCCGCCCGCGGCCGACGCAAGCCGCGGTGGGTCCCTGGAGGAGCCGCTGCGGAGGGAGCGATGTAGCTTGCCGGCCATGACCTCGTCCAGCCTCGAGAGCTCGCCGGCGGCCAGGGCCGCGGGAGATCGTCTCACGGTCCTTCAGCTCACGCATCAAGGTCAGGGATCGGGATCGACCCGCTCCATCTTCGACCTGAGCGTCCATCTGGCCAGGCGCGGCCACCGCGTGCTCGTCGGTTCCCGGCCGCGCACCCAGTTGGCGGAGCTCGCGGCCCGGGCCGGCCTCGAAGTCATCCCGCTGTCCTTCGATCGGTTGCGGCCGCTCGCGGGCTCGATCGCGGAGGTGATCGAGACGCGCGGCGTGGACGTGGTCAACAGCCACGCCACGCGAGACCGTCGCGCTCTGGCCTGGCTCCGCTGGCGGGGACGACTCCCGCGAGCGCTGGTCGTGACGCGGCGCACGATGCCGCTCACCTCACCGCTCGAGGTGCTGCCCGTGGCTTTGGCCGCCGACCGCACCATCGCCGTCAGCCGGGGCGTGGCGCGCTCGCTGGCGCGCCGGCTGCATCCGTTGCCGCGCTTGCGGGTGGTTCACAACGGGATCGACCTCGCGCGACTGGACGTGGCTCCGTCACGGGAGGAGCTCGCGGCGGCGCGTGCAGCGCTCGGTGACGTCCAGGGCCGGCGCGTCGTGGTGGTCGTGTCGCGACGCAAGGACCAGCACGTGCTGCTGCGGGCCCTTTCCTCGGTCGAGCAGCCCGTGCTGCTGGGTCTGGTGGGGATCGAGCCGGACGCCACGCTGGAGCGCCTGACCGCCGCCCTTCCTGCGCGGCACCGCGTGGCGTTCGTGCCGTTCACGGCCAGTGCTCCGGCCTTCTGCGCCCTGGCCTCCGTCGCGGCGCTGCCTTCCAGGATCGAGGGGCTCTCGCAGTCCTTGATGGAGGCCATGGCCCTCGGTCTCCCGGTCCTGGCCTCGGAGGCGGGCGGGAACGCCGAGCTCGTCCGGCACGGAGAAACGGGTCTGCTCGCGCACCCGCTGGACCCCGCGTCCTGGGCGAGGGAGCTGGAGAGCCTGCTGGCCGACGGCGGGCTGGCGGCGCGGCTCGCGGCAGCCGGCCGCGATCTCGTGCGCCGGGAGTTCACGATCCAGAGGACAGCCGAGCTGACGGAGACCGTCTATGCGGAGGCAATCGCGCGTCGGGCCGGGCGTCAGCGGTAGACGTTTCTCCTGTGGCCGATCTTGATCACTTCCACGATCGATCCGCCGTCGTCGATCGCGTAGACGATCCGATGGCGTCCCTGGCGGAAGCGATATGGGGGGGCGGAACCGGCGAGCTTCTCGCATCCGGCAGGACGAGGGTGGTGGGAAAGCGCCTGGATGCGCGAGACGAGACGCTGACGATCCTTCTTGCGCGTGACGGCCTCGAGCTCCTTCACCGCCGAAGGCTTGATCAGGAGCTTATAGCTTGCCACGCCTCCTCAGGGCCTTGACGACCTCGTCGAACGCAAGACTCGCCTCCCTGGCCCGTTCCTCGAATGCCGTCAGGTCCTCCGCATCCTCGGACAGGGACCGCTTCACGGCTTCATTGACCAGGTCCGATACGGAGCGGTCCATGGCAACGGACTTGAGCCGCAGCGTACGGTGAACCTCGGGATCGAAGTAGATCGTGGCTCTGCGGGGTTCCTGTGGCATGATCACCCCAACTTGACGCTATAACGTCAAGGCGTTCACCTCGCGGCCAGCGGCACGTCGAGCACGGGGTAGCTCTCCCAGCCCGGGGCGTCGAAGTGCCACCACTCGGTGGGCAGCCCCACGAACCCCTCCGCCGCCATCGCCCGCTCGAGGCGCGCGCGATTCCCGAGCTCGTCGGCGGTGCCGCCCAGGTAGTCGCGGTGCGCCCGCTCGGTGAACTCGTCATATTCGCTCGGCATGGGCAATGCCGCGCCCGTGGAATCCGCCAGGGTCAGATCCACCGCAGCGGCACGATTGTGGCGTGAGCCCTTGGCGGGATCGGCCACGTAGCGCTCGTCGGGCACGAGCGCCCAGAGCTCCCTCTGGATCGAGAGCGGCCGGTAGCAGTCGAAGAGTCGCAGGCGCAGGCCCTCCCGGCGGAGACGTTCGTGGACGCGCACGAGCCGCTCGGCGGTGTCCGCCCGCAGCAGGCAGCGCGCCACCGGGTAGAGCGTGCGGCCCGTGAAGTTGCGCGGCGTCGCGTACCGGACGTCGAGCACGAAGGTCGAGTCCAGCGCGAGCGCGTCGACCAGGTCCGCGCGCGAGGCCTGCGGAGGCCCGGCGCCACCCGCCGGCGGCCGGTCGCTCCTTGCCTGCGCGCAAGCGCCCTGACCAGCCGCCGCCGATATCAGGAGCGTCGTCAGGAACGACCGCGCTCTCGCGCGCCGTCGCGGACGGTCGCTGAGCGTTGTGCGGTTTCGCGGGTGACGCGTGCGGATTGTCACTGGCTCTCCAGCGGGAAGATCGGCGCCGCCGCCCGCGAGCGCGAGCAAGAACTCCCGTCGTGAAAGCGGACCTGAACGAGAAGATGATCTCCGCGGGGGCCCAGCTGCTGAAGCAGCTGGGGCGCGCGGGGTTCCCCGTGGGTGCGGCGGTCTGGCTCTACGACGGCGACGCCGACCGCTGGCGCCTGGTGGTCGCTCCTCATTCCCGCGCGCAAGGATTCAGCGTGCCCGGCGCCAGACTCGAAGAGGCGATCCGGAGCACCCCCGGCGGGGCGCGGATCTTCACTCCGGGAAACGTCCGGGCTCTCCAGGATCGGAGCGCCCTCGCGCGGCTCTTGCGCAGGATCGTCAAGACGGAGAGCGATGGCGGGGAGGCGTCGCGGGCTCCGGAGGGTGCGATCGACGGACGCTACCTCGAGGACGCCTTCATCTACCGTCTTCCCAGGAACGAGTAGCGCGAAGCCGATGTTCATCGACGAAGCCCGGATCCGCGTCCAGGCCGGCAAGGGTGGCGAGGGCATGATCTCGTTCCGCCGCGAGAAGTACGTGCCCCGCGGCGGGCCCGACGGCGGCGACGGAGGCCACGGCGGGAGCGTCGTGCTCGAGGCGGACCCGAACCTCACGACCCTGCAGGACTACCGCTATCGCACGCACTACGCGGCGGACCGCGGCGCGCACGGGAGCGGATCCAACCGCACGGGGGCGGACGGGCAGGACGTGATCCTGCGCGTCCCCGTGGGCACGATCGTGCGCGACCCGGGTACCGGCGAGCTCCTGGGCGACTTGACCGAGCCCGGCCAGCGGATGGTGGTCGCGCGCGGCGGGCGCGGCGGGCGCGGCAACGCTCGCTTCGCGACCGCCACGCGGCAGGCCCCGCAGGAGGCCGAGTCGGGCCGCGCCGGCGAGGAGCGCGCGCTGCTCCTCGAGCTCAAGCTGCTGGCCGACGTGGGGCTGGTCGGGAGCCCGAACGCCGGCAAGTCCACGCTGCTCGCCCGCGTGAGCGCCGCCCGTCCGAAGGTGGCGGACTATCCCTTCACGACCCTGGTCCCGAACCTGGGTGTCGTCAGCGTGGGCGAGGAGAGCTTCGTCATGGCCGACATCCCCGGCCTGATCGAGGGCGCGCACCAGGGGAAGGGACTCGGCATCCAGTTCCTGCGTCACATCGAGCGCACGCGGTTCCTGCTCATCCTGATCGAGGCCACGCGCGAAGATCCCGCGGCCGAGCACCGCCTGCTGCGGGCGGAGCTGGCGGCCCACTCGCCGGCGCTGGTCGCGCTGCCGCACGCCGTGGCGCTCACCAAGATCGACCTCGTGCCCGGCTACGCTGCTCCGCGGACGGATCTGTTTCCCGGGGCGCGCGGCGTGTACCCGATCTCGAGCGTGACGGGAGCCGGGATCGCGGAGCTCCTGCGCGGCACCCTGGAGGGCCTGCGCGAGAGTCGCGCGGCCGAGTCCGCGCTGGCGCGCGGTCTCCGGCCGTGATCACGCTCCGCTTCGGCGAGCCGGGTTACCCGCCGCTCCTGGCGGCGATCCACCAGCCCCCGCCGTCTCTCGACGTGATCGGCGATCCGGCCCTCCTCGTGCGCCCGGCCGTGGCGGTGGTCGGCGCGCGCAAGGCGTCGCGGGAAGGCCTGCTCGTGGCCGAGCGGCTGGCGGCGGACCTGGCCGCGCGCGGCATCGTGGTCGTGAGCGGGCTCGCCTTCGGGATCGACTCCGCCGCCCACAGGGGCGCGCTCGTCACCGGGCGGACGGTGGCGGTCCTGGCCTCGGGCGTGGACGTCCCTTCGCCCCGGATGAACGCTCCCCTCTACCGGCGCATCGCCCGCGACGGTGCCCTGGTCTCGGAGTTCCCGCGTGGCACGCCGGCTCTCAAGCACCACTTCCTGCAGAGGAACCGCCTCATCAGCGGGCTCGCGCTGGGCACGGTGGTGGTCGAGGCGGGGGCGAGAAGCGGGGCCCTCATCACGGCGCGCCACGCGCGCGAGCAGGATCGCGAGGTGCTGGCGGTCCCCGGCTCGCCGCTGCGCGAGACCAGCGCGGGCGCCAACGCGCTCCTCAAGGATGGCGCGGCCCTGGTGCGCGGTTGGGAGGACGTCGTGCGCGAGCTCGGAGTCCATCTCGACGAGGCGTTCCGGGCGGCCGACCGGAGCGCTCCGGCGGCTCCCGCCTCGCGCCCGGCCGCGGCGGGCACGATCGCCCCGGACGGCGCCGTCGCACGGCGCATCCTTGCCACCCTGGGAACTCGTCCCGTGCACGTGGACGACCTGCAGGCGACCTGCGGCCTCGAGGTGGGACCCTTCCTGGCCCACCTCTCGGAGCTGGAGATCGTGGGCGCCGTGCGCCAGCTTCCGGGGAAGTACTTCGTGCTGCCGCCCACGCCGCTCGGCGCTCGGCGATGAGCGGCCGGGGTCCGGCGCCGGCTCACGCCTGGAGGTGAACGCGATGCAGCGCGACCGCTCGCCTCGAATCACGCACGTCTCCTGGGGACGCATGGAGGTCGAGGACGTGGGCGCCGGGAAGGACTTCAAGCTCTACCCGGGTGGCGGGCACGCCTGGGACTGGGGCGAGACGGGCACGCGGCACGTGCCCGGCATCCAGCCCTCCGACGTGCGCGAGCTGCTCGAGAAGGGAAGTCGGGTGATCGTGCTCGCGCGCGGCATGCAGACGGCACTCGGCGTCTGCCCCGAGACGCTGAGCCTGCTCGAGGAGCTCGGCATACCGGTCCACATCGCCGAGACGCGCTCGGCGGTGGCGCTTTACAACCGGCTCGCGGCTTCCGAGCCGGTGGGCGGCTTGTTCCACTCGACCTGCTGAGCGCCGCAGAGCGCCGCGCCGGCTTCCGGCGGCGCGCGCGCCGAGCACGTTCTCACAGCCCCGGATTCGATGCCCCGCAGCTTCTCACTCTACGTTCACGTGCCTTTCTGCACGCGCACGTGCCCCTACTGCAACTTCTATCAGGTGCGGCACGGCGAGGGCCGCGAGCTGGCCTTCACCCGCGCGGTGCCGCGCGAGGCGACGCTCCTTCGCGAGGAGCTGGCTTCAGCGGACCGGGACGTCGAGACCGTCTACTGGGGCGGGGGGACGCCGTCGCTGCTCGGCGCCGACTCGGTGGCCAGCCTGGCCGAGGGACTGGCCGACGTCTTTCACGTCAGGCCGGGAGCGGAGTTCACGGTCGAGGCCAATCCCGGCGAGCTCACGGCCGAGACGCTCCGCGCCCTGCGTGCGGCGGGGGCCAACCGGCTGAGCCTGGGCTGCCAGTCGTTCCAGCCCGAGCGCCTCTCCTTCCTCGGGCGCTGGCACACGCCCGAGCAGAACCGAAACGCGGTCTCCGACGCGCGCGCGGCGGGCTTCGACAACGTGAGCCTCGACCTGATCTTCAACCTTCCCCCCGAGCTGGCGGCGTCGGGCTGGCGCGCCGACGTCGAGGCGGCGCTGGCGCTCGCGCCCGAACACCTTTCGCTCTACGGCCTCACGCTCGAGCCCCGCACCGCGTTCGGCAAGCGCGCGGCGCGCGGCGAGCTCGCGCTGCTGGCACCCGAGGCCTACGCCGAGGAGTACCTGTGGGCCGCGAGCAGGCTCGAAGCCGCGGGCTACGAGCACTACGAGACCTCGAGCTTCGCGCTGCCCGGACGCGAATCCGCGCACAACGGGCGCTACTGGAGCGGAGCCGACTACCTGGGACTGGGACCGGCGGCCCATTCCTTCTGGGAAGGGCGCCGCTGGGCCAACGCGGCGTCGCTCGAGCGCTGGTTGGCGGGTGTCGAGTCCGGGCGTCTCGCGCGCGAGCTCGACGAGTGCCAGGACCCCGACTCGCTCTACGCCGAGGCCGTCTACCTGGGCCTTCGCTCGCGGCGCGGGCTCGAGCTCGAGAGGCTCCGCGGGGAGCCGACCCGTGTGCTCGCCTTCCGGCAGGAGCTCCTCCGGGCCGGACTCGCGCGCGAGGGGGGAGGGCGGGTCGTCCTCACGGACCGCGGCCACCTGGTCCTGGACGAGGTCGTGACGCGGCTCCTGACGATCGCCTCCTGAAGCTTCCCCCTCGATCGCCTTTTCGCCCACCCGGCGGTATCAGCCGTCTGTCCTCTTGGCGGAATGTAAGTTGAATCCTATCAGTGGCTTGGCGGATTGACCTGACCGCCGCCTGGCATTAGAATGAAGCTATGAACCCGGGCCTCCCCAATCTCCGCTCCTCCGCGCCCCCGGCGGAGACGCACCTGACCGAGCGCGAAGCTCTCGTGCTACAGGCCATCATCAGTCTCTACGTGATGACGGCCGAGCCGACGGGGAGCCGCACGCTCGCCCGCATGTTCGACTTCGGGCTCTCTCCGGCAACCCTGCGCAACGTCATGCGAGACCTGGAAGAGAAAGGACTCCTCTTTCATCCGCACACGTCCGCGGGGCGCATCCCCACGGACCGGGCCTACCGGGTCTACGTGGACCGGCTCATGCGGGCGCAGGCTCTCTCGCGCGAGGAGATGCGGCTCCTCAAGGAGCGGCTCGAGGGGACCGCCAGCCGCGGGGAGCGGGTGATCGGGCGGGCCGTGCAGGCCCTCTCCGTCGTGACGCAGGAGCTGGGCGTGGCTCTCGCCCCCAGCTTCGAGGAGTCGCGGCTCGAGCGGCTCAACCTGATCCCGGTCGCGGCCGACCGCCTGCTGCTGGTCCTCACCATGCACTCCGCGCAGGTGAAGACGATCTTCGTGGACGTCCCGAGCGAGGTGTCGGGCGAGCAACTCCAGGACGTCACGGCGCTGCTCAACGATCGCCTGGCCGGGCTGACGGTGCGCGAGCTGCGCACGACGTTCGCGCGCCGGGTGGGTGACCCGCCGGCGGGGCAGGTGGAGCTGCTCAACATCTTCGTGCAGTCCGCTGAGCGCCTGTTTGCGGCCGATTCTCAGGCCGACCAGGTCGTGCTGGGAACGACCTCGGGGCTCGCCGCCCAGCCCGAGTTCTCCTCCGACACGGGTCTGCGCTCGCTCCTGACCCTCACCGAGGAGCGGAGCCGGCTGGCCGAGACCCTGGCCTCGCGGGAGCCCGGCCTCAAGATCACGATCGGAGTCGAGAACATGCTCCCCTCGCTGGCCGAGTTCAGCCTGATCACCGCCGACTACCACATCGGGACCCTGCGCGGGACGATCGGCGTGATGGGTCCGACCCGCATGCCCTACGAGAAGATCGTCTCGCTCGTGCAGTACACCTCACGCCTCATCTCCGACGTGTTCGAGGAGGACGGTGGCGCGTGACGCGTGACTACTACGAGGTGCTCGGCGTCGGGCGCGAGGCCGACGCCGAAGAGATCAAGCGCGCGTACCGCCGCCTCGCGATGCAGCACCATCCCGACCGTAACCCCGGCGACCCTCGGGCCGAAGCCAGCTTCAAGGAAGCGACCGAGGCCTACGAAGTCCTGCGGGATCCTCAGAAGCGCTCCACCTACGACCGTTTCGGCCACGCCGGGATGCGGGGCGGCTTCGCGGGCGGGGCCGACGGCTTCGACCTGTCCGACGCCCTGCGCGCGTTCATGCGCGACTTCGGCGGGCTGGGGGCGTTCGAGGAGCTCTTCGGTGGCGGCGAATCGCGCCGCGCGGCGTCCGGGCCGCGGCGGGGTTCCGACGTGCAGGTCCGCGTGCGCCTTTCGCTCGAGGAGGTGGCCGCGGGCGCCGAGAAGACGCTCAACCTGGCCATCCTGGAGACCTGCCCGGCCTGCGAGGGAACGGGCTCGGAGACGCGCGAGCGGATCCGTTGCCCGACCTGCGGCGGCGAGGGCGAGATCCGGCAGGCCCGGCGCTCGATCTTCGGCCAGTTCGTGAACGTGACGACGTGCCCGCGCTGCGGAGGCAGCGGGCGCGCGGTCGAGAAGCCGTGTCCGGCCTGCGCGGGGGAGGGCCGGCAGCGCAAGGAGAAGCGCGTCAAGGTCAAGATCCCGCCGGGTGTCGCGACCGGGAACTACCTCACGCTGCGAGGCCAGGGCAACGTGGGCGCCAACGGCGGGCCGCACGGAAACGTGATCGTGGTCGTCGAGGTGCTCGACCACGAGGTCTTCCAACGCGACGACGACGACGTGCTGCTCGAGCAGACGATCCCCTTCACCACGGCCGCGCTGGGCGGCCCGATCACGGTTCCGACTCTGGAGGGACCCGCCGAGCTCGCCGTGCCGGCCGGCACCCAATCGGGCCAGGTCCTGAGCCTCAAGGGACGCGGCATCCCGCGCCTGTCGGCCAAAGGCCGGGGCGACTTGCGCGTGCACGTCCGCGTGTGGACGCCGACCAAGCTCTCCGCCGAGGAGCGGCGCCTGCTCGACGAGCTGTCGCGCTCCGAGAACCTGAAGCCGCCCGCCGCGCGCGGCACGTTCTGGGAGAAGATGAAGGAGGTCTTCAGCGCCTGATCGTCGGCGGCTGGGAGGCGAGGCATGGATGAGCGCGTCTTCCGCGGCGTCGAGATCGCGGGCCGCCCGGAGGACGAGGAGCTGGTGGCTCGCCTCGCCGCTGAAGTGGGAAGCCCCGGGGTCGAGCAGCGCGAGGCCGGCGAGGGGGTCATCTATCGACTTTACATCCCGCCGACGGCGCCGCGGGAAACGGCGCGCGACCTTCACACCCGGTGGCTGTGTCTGGGAGGGGCGCCGGATGCTGCCCCGCGCGCCTTCGAGGAGCCCGAGCGCGACTGGGGAACCCGGGCCCGGGGCTCCTTCCGGGGAACGCGGGTGGGCCCCTTCTGGATCGGGCCGCCGTGGGTCGCGGCTCCGAAAGATCGTCTCACGATCCGCATCAATCCCGGACGCGCGTTCGGGACCGGCCTCCATCCCACGACCCGGGTCGCCCTGCGCCTCCTGACAAGCGCCGCGCCGGCCGGAGACGGCGGGGCTCGCGAGCCGGCCGGCGCTCGTGGAGCGACCGCGGCGGCTTCGCTGCGCGGGGCGCGGGTTCTCGACGTCGGGACGGGGAGCGGGATTCTGGCCATCGCCTCGCTCGCTCTGGGGGCGTCGCGGGTGACGGCCCTGGACGTGGACCTGCACGCGCTCGCCAACGCAGCGGAGAACCGGTCGCTGAACTCGTGTTCCGGACGCCTGGCGCTGGTGGCGGGGGCGCCTTCGGCGTTGGCGCCGGGACGTGAGTTCGACGTGGTGCTGGCCAACCTGGAGGCTCCGATCCTGCTTCCCCTTCTCCCCGAGCTCGGACAGGCGCTCGCACCCGCCGGGCGTCTCGTGGCCTCCGGCGTCACGGTCGGGCAGCGGCTCGCGCTGGTCGAGGCCGCGGCGCGGCACGGGCTGCGCGTGCGTCGCCGCGCGTCGGACTCCGGCTGGTGGAGCGCGCTCTTCGAACCGGACCCGTCTCGACCGCGGGCGAGGCGCGCCTAGATGTCGCGACCGGCGCCCGCGAACCGCCTCCGGCGCTCGCGCGAGGATCGGGACGCCGAGGCGCCCACGTTCTTCCTCTTGAGCGCGCCGGCCGCGGTTGGAGAGACCGTCGAGCTCTCGGCCGAAGAGGCGCGCCACGCCCTGCGGGCCCTGCGGCTCCCGCCGGGCGTGATCGTTTCCGCCACCGACGGGCTGGGAGGACGCTACCGCCTGCGTCTCGTCCCCGCCGACAGGCGCTGCCTGGCCGAGGTGCTCGAGAAGGCCGTCGCGCCTCCCCCGCGACCCCGGCTCGAGGTCGGTGTGGGAGCCGGCCGCCGCGAGCGCTTCCTCTGGTGCGTGGAGAAGCTCACCGAGCTCGAGGTCGCGCGCGTGTCGCCGCTCCTCACGGCGACGGTCCAGCGGCGCTCGGCGCTGGCGCTCGAAGGCGGGGCGCGCTACGCCGCCCGAGTGCGCGCCCGGGCGGTGTCCGCGCTCAAGCAGTCGCGAGGCTTGCACCTGCCCGCGGTCTCCGATCCCGAGGACGTGCGGGCGTGGGCGCGCCGGCCGTTCGAGGGGCGCTCGCTGCTCCTCGCGTTTCCGGCGCCCGGCGTGCGGGCGCTGGCGGCGCTCGTGGCCGAGCGACCCGACGAAGCGTACCGGCTGGCCGTGGGTCCGGAGGGAGGGTTCCTGCCCGACGAGGAGGCCGCCCTCGCCGACGCCGGGTTCGTGCCGGCGCATCTCGGGGAGCGGCGTCTGCGGTTCGAGACCGCGGCCGTGGTCGCGACCTGCCACGTTCGCGCGGCGCTCGCCGTCGCCGCCGGGGAGGCTCCGTGCTCTTCCTGACGCCCGAGAGCATGCAGGAAGTGGATCGGCGCACGATCCAGGGCGGCACGCCGGGAGCGGTCCTCATGCACTCCGCCGGAAGTGCGGTGGCCGAGGAGACGTGGCGCGCGTGGCCGCGGCCCGAGTGGCGGGTCGTCGTGCTCTGCGGCGCCGGGAACAACGGAGGCGACGGCTTCGTCGCCGCGCGCGAGCTGCGCGGCCGCTTCGGCGCGGTGATCGCCTGCCTGGCGGGCGACCTCGGGCGGCTGGCCGGTGACGCGCGCGCGGCGGCGCTCGCCTACCTCGAGTCGGGCGGGGCGACGGTCAGTCTCTGCGGCCCGGAGTCGCTGCGCGCGGAGCTCGAGCGCTCGGATCTCCTCATCGACGCGCTGCTCGGGACCGGCACACGGGGCGAGGTCCGCGGCCCGTTGCGCGACCTGCTCGAGGTGGCGGCGGCCTTCGAGGGTCCGATCGTGGCGGTGGACGCGCCCTCGGGGCTCGACCTGCGCACGGGGCACGCTCTGGGACCCGTGCCCCGCGCCACTCTCACGGTGACCTTCGGCGCCGCCAAGCTGGGCCACGCGCTGAACGAGGGCCCCGATCTCGCGGGAGAGCTCGTCGTGCGCCAGATCGGACTCGACCCGGTCGCCCTCGATGAGGCGGCGCGGCGTCCGGACTCCGCCCGCGCGCTCGACCCCGTCGAGGCCGAGGCCCTGCTGCCACTGCCCGGCCGCCGCGCGCACAAGCGCTCGAACGGCGTCCTCGCGGTCGTCGCGGGCTCGCGCCGGTACGCGGGAGCCGCCACGCTCGTCTGTCGCGGGGCGCTCCGGAGCGGCGCGGGGCTCCTCTTCGCGATCGTTCCCGAGGAGCAGAAGGCGGGGCTCAACGCGAGCCTCGCCGAGTGGATCGTGACCGGCGTGCCGGCGGGCCAGGACGGAAGCCTGGGCGGCCCCTCGCTGGCTCCGACGCGCGCCGCGCTGGCCTTCGCGCGACCCGACGCGATCGTGCTCGGACCGGGGCTGGGCGGGGGAGAGGAGACGACCGCCTTCGTGAGGGAGCTGGTCGGCGGGCTGGCCGCGGGCTCCCCTGTCCTGCTGGACGCGGACGGGCTCAACGCCTACGCCGGCGCCGAGGCGGACCTGCGCGCGGCCGCGTCGCGGCTGGTGCTCGCGATCACGCCTCACCCGGGGGAGCTCGGCCGCCTGCGCGGCCGGTCCGCCCGGGAACTGGACGAGGACCGCGTAGAGGCCGCCCGGGAGGCGGCGCGCGACCTGGGCTGCGCCGTGCTCCTCAAGGGCGCCCCCACCGTGATCTGCGCCGAGGGGCGCGGGACTCTGCTCAACCCGACCGGCAATCCGGGGCTCGCGCGCGGGGGGACGGGAGACGTCCTGAGCGGGCTGGCGGGCGGCTTCCTGGCCAAGGGTCTGGATGCCTTCGACGCGCTCGGGCTCGCCGCCTACGCCCACGGACTGGCGGGCGACCTGGCGCGCGCGGAGCTGGGCACCCTCGCCATGGCGGCGAGCGACGTGGCCGAGCGCATCCCACGCGCCCTGGGCGCTCTCGAGCGGCGCGAGACGGCGGATCTCTTGCGCGCCCTCGCGGCGGAGAAGGGTCGCGGGGAGCGGGGCCGCGAGCTGCCAGCGTGACCCGGCGCGGCGCGGCGCTTCGCCGGCGGAGCCGTCCGGCCCTTCGCGTCCGGAGGCATCCGGCCCTTGGCATCCGGAGCCTCTCGACCCTGGGAGCCCTGCTTCTCGCGACGGCTCTGCCTTTCCGCCCGGCTTCCGGCCAGCATCCGCCGGTCACCGGATTCTACGCCGAGGGCGACTGGCTCACGCTCGCGGACTTCCGCCACGTCACGGCACTGGCGGCGGGCGACCAGGACGCGTACGTGGGAACGACCGCCGGCGTGGGCGTTCTGTCGGGCTTCGGCGGCGGCTGGTCGAGAACCGTGACCGCGGGAGACGGTCTCCCGTCGCCCGTCGTCACGGCGCTGGCCTTCGATGCGGCGGGCGGACGGCTCTGGATCGGAACTGCCCAGGGAGTCGCCGTCTACGACCCGTTCCGCGGCGAGGTCGTCCAGGATCCGCCGGGGCTCGGCACCGACGCGATCCGCGACCTCCGCTCGGAGAGCTCCCTCAGCGGCTCGCCTCCCGCGGGCGGGAGCGGCCACGTGTTCGTGCGCAACTCCAGCGGCTGGTATCGGGTGGACACGTTCAGCATGCGGGCCGAGCTCGTGAGCTCGGGGGAGGTCCCTCCGGCCGAGGCCGGCGTGGACGCGCGATCGCTCCCCTTCCTCGCCGGGGACGTCGTGCGCGGAGAGCGCTCGGGTCAGCGCGAGAGCTTTCGCGTGACCGGCGCGGTCGCCCTCGCCGACCGCAGCGTCGTTCTCGGCACGTGGGGCGCGGGCGTCTACGTCTACGACGTGGCGCGGCTGTCCCCCGAGCCCGCCCCCTTCGGGCTCGCGGGACCGGGGGGCGGGCCGATCGCTCGGGACGGGCGACGGCTGTGGTTCTCGAGCCCCGCCGGAGCCCTGGTCCCGGGCACGCTGCCGGCCGCGTCGGACGTCGTCGATCGCCCGGCCCTGGCCCGAACGGGACCCGACCTGCGCGCGTGGGGCTACGACTATCCCGGCCTCGAGCCGGCGCTTCCCTCCGATCGCGTGTACGACATCGCTTCCTCGGGCGAGCGCACGCTCTTCGCCACCGACGCCGGGCTGGCACTCTACGACGCCGTCGCCGAACGCTGGATCCGGCTCTCGGTCCTGACCGGAGGCCCGGCCGAGGTCCTGGCGGTCGAGGGCGCGGCCGACGGGTTCTGGCTGGGCACGCGCGCCGGGCTCGTGGCGCTGCGGACTCCCGCCGACACGACCGGCACGGCCGACTCGCTGAAGCCCGCCGGCCGCTGGCTAGAAGGGCGCACGGTCACGGCGCTGGCCTCGGACGGCCGCGAGCTCTACGCCGCGACGGACCTGGGCCTCTACCGGCTTGCCCCGCGCGCCCCCGGGTCGGTGGAATGGACGCTCACTCAGATGGAGACGGTGGGGCGGACGATCCGCGACGTGGCCCTGGCTCCCGACGCGGTCGTCGCGGCCACCGATCGCGGGGTCGAGATCCTGCCGCGCGGCGAGGGCGAGCCGCTGCGCTTCCTGACGGGGGAGAGCCAGCTCGACGAGCTGCCGCTGGCGGTAGCGGCCGATCTGTCGAACGTGTGGATCGCCACCCGCGCCGGGGTCGCCCGCTGGGATCGGCAGCGCAAGCTCTGGAACGAGTACGGGCTCGCCGACGGGCTGCCGGATCTGCCCGTGCTGCACATCCTCGTTCAGGACGGCCGCTACGTGTGGTTCTCGACGCCCGGTGGAGCCACGCGGTTCGACGTGGGCGACCCGCCGCGGGCCCGGTGACCGGACCCTCGCCCGGCGGCGGCAGCGAGGGGCCCCTCGATCGCGACGAGGACTCCTTGACGGCGCGCTTCCGCGAGCTGGCCGGGGCTCCCGGCCCCGGGATCGCGCTCGGGATGGGCGACGACGCTTCGGTCCTGACCGCCACCCCCGGCGGTGACCTGGTCTGGACGGTGGACGTCCTGGAAGAGGACGTGGACTTCCGCCGCGCCTGGCTCACGCTCGAGGAGGTCGGGGGCCGCGCGGTGGGCGCGGCACTCTCCGATCTGGCCGCCATGTCCGCCCGGCCCTGGGCGGTCCTGCTCGCACTCGGGAGCGCCGCGACCGATCCCGCTCCCGAGCTTCTGGCGCTCTTCCGCGGCGCGGCGGCGGCCGCGGCCCGATTCGGAGCGAGTGTGGCGGGAGGCGACCTCACGCGCCGGACGGCGGGGGTGGGAGTGGCGGTGACGGCGCTCGGCACCCTTCCCGCCGGGACCTCGCTCACCCGGGCCGGGGCGCTGGCGGGCGACGAGCTGTGGGTCACGGGCGAGCCGGGGCGCGCGGCGCGCGGGCTGGGCTTGCTCGAACGGCTGGGACGCGCTGCCGCCGAGGCGGCCGACCCGGCGGCCGTGGCCGCCTGGGTGGCTCCCGTCCCGCGCCTGGCCGAGGCCGAGTGGCTGCGCGAACGGGCCCGCCCCCACGCGGCGATCGATCTCTCCGACGGGCTCGCGCGCGACCTCGCGCGGCTCTGCGTCGCGAGCCGCGTGGGAGCCCGGCTCGAGGCCGCGGCGTTCGAAGCTGAAGACGAGACGGCCCTGCAGCGGATGCTGACGGGAGGCGAGGACTTCGAGCTCCTGCTTGCGGGGCATCCCGGGGTATTGAAGGATGTCGCCGCGGACTTCACGCGCGACTTCGGCCTCGCGATCAGGCGTGTTGGCGAGGTGACGGCCGGCGACGGCATCGTGCTGCGCGGCGGCGACGGATCGGAGCGGGCGCTCGACCCCGAAGGCTGGGACCACGTGGCGAAATCTCCCCTCCAGCCGTTGGGGAACCGCGCAGCCGCCGGTCGCGAGGGCTTTGCCCGAGGACCGGCCGCGCCACTAGAGTAGACCACGCATTTCAATCAAGAGGAGGCCCCTGGCGTGAGCGATGCGATCGCGCAGGTCGCGGCCCACTGGGTCCTGGATTCGCGCGGGAACCCCACCCTTCGCGTCACGGTGTCCACGACGAGCGGGGTGACGGGGTGGGCCATGGTCCCCTCGGGAGCGTCCACGGGCGAGCACGAAGCGCTCGAGCTGCGGGATGGCGACCCGGGTCGCTTCGGCGGCAAGGGCGTGACGCGCGCGATCGCGAACGTCACCGGGCCGCTCGCCAAGGCGGTCCGCGGCGTCTCGGTGATGGACCAGTCGGCGCTCGACCACCGGCTCCTCGAGGCCGACGCCACCCCCAACAAGGAGCGCCTGGGCGCGAACGCGATCCTGGGGATCTCCCTGGCCGCCGCGCGGGCGCGGGCCGCGACACAGGGCCTGCCCCTCTATCGCGCGCTCGCCGAAGGGTTCGGCGAGCCGCTCCTGCCGGTGCCGCTCCTCAACGTCGTGAACGGCGGTGCGCACGCCGACAACACGATCGACGTCCAGGAGTTCATGCTCGTGCCCTCGGGCTTCGAATCGTTCGGCGAGAGCCTGCGCGCGGGCGCCGAGATCTATCAGGTCCTGAAGAAGGTCCTGCGCGAGCGCGGCCTCGCCACGGGTGTCGGCGACGAGGGCGGGTTCGCACCGGACCTGGGCTCGAACGTGGAGGTGTTGCAACTCCTCACGGAAGCGATCGGGCGCGCAGGCTACCGGGCTGGCGAGCAGGTTCAGGTGGCGCTCGACGTGGCCGCCAACGAGCTGGTCGAGGCTGGTCGCTACCGGCTGGGCGAAGGCGGCGCGCCGATCGGCGCGGACCGGGTCGTCGAGACCTACCGGACGTGGGCGGACCGGTTCCCCCTGGTCTCGATCGAGGATGGACTGGCCGAAGACGACTGGGCCGGCTGGAGCGATCTCACGCGCGCCCTGGGCTCCCGGCTGCAGCTCATCGGCGACGACCTGTTCGTGACGAATCCGGCTCGTCTCTCGCGCGGCATCGCCGATGGCGTGGCGAACGCGATCTTGATCAAGGTCAATCAGATCGGCACGCTGACCGAGACGTTGGAGGCGATCCGGATGGCTCGGCAGGCGGGCTATCGCTACATTATTTCACACCGGTCCGGCGAGACGGAGGACGCGTTCATCGCCGATCTGGCGGCGGCCACGCGAGCGGGGCAGATCAAGACCGGCGCGCCATGCCGCTCCGAGCGCACCGCGAAGTACAACCGGCTGCTGGAGATCGAGGCCGACCTGGGCGCCGCGGCGGCCTTCGCCGGAGCGTCCGCCTTCGCGCGCGCCCGGAGCGTCTGAAGCCGAGGTCCGATGTCCGAGAACCGCAGGGTCAAGACACCGCGCGAGCGCCGGCGCCAGAAGCTGGCGTTCTGGGGTGTCGCGGCACTGCTCGTCGGCTACGCCGTCCTGGGCGGCGACTACAAGTTCCACCACCTGCTCTTCCTGACGTCCGAGAAGGACCGCCTGGCGCGGCACATCGAGGAGTTGCGGGCCGAGAACGCCGTGCTGGCCGACCAGGAGAGCCGGCTTCAAGGCGACACGCTGCTCCTGGAGCAGATGGCGCGCGAGAAGGGTATGCGGAAGGAAGGCGAGATCGTCTACAGGATCGTGCCCGTGATCCCCGACAGCTCGACGGCCTCCGGGGAGGCCGCTGCGCCAGGGCCCGGCGCGGAGGAGGGGAGACGGCCCTAGGCGGTGGCGGTGTAGCTCAATGGTAGAGCAAGGGAGTCATAATCCCTAGGTTGGGGGTTCGAGTCCCTCCGCCGCTACTCTCATAAGGCAAGGCCCCGCATAATCTGCGGGGCCTTGCTGTTTGGGCCTCCAACCCGCGACAACCTGCTCGACCTGATCGACGCGGTGGACCCGCGCGACGCCGAGGGCCGGATGTTCTACATGCACCCCTTGATCTTGAACCTGATCCGCCGGGCCAAGAACCTTCAGGACGCGTACCTGCTCGAGCTGCCGGCGGCCGGGGTGCCGTTCCAGCCGGGCAAGATCACGACTCGCCTGTGGGGCCACCAGGTCGTCACGGTGAACGACATGACGGCCGCGAGCGCCTCGGGCGCCGGCGTGAAGCTCATCGCCTTCGGGGACCCCCAGAACGTCGTCGTCGGGACGCGGCAGGAGATCGAGGTCGCGTCGTCGCCGCACGTGCTGTTCACCACCGACCAGACCGCGGTCCGGGCCACGGCCTGCATCGGGGTTGCCCTACCGCGGCCGGGTGCGTTCTCGGTACTGAAGACGGCCGCGTGGTAAAAACCTACGGGGAGAAGCCATGACTCGGATTCCGACCGGTTCGCTGGTGATGGCCGCCACTCTCTGCGCGGCCATCGGGTGCCAGCCTCAGCAAGCGGTGCATGCCCCGCTGGGGCTTGGCGGCCCCGGTGCCATCATCGCGCCCCACGAGGGGCTCGCGCCGCCCCCCTTCGACGACGGGCGTTCGATGCTGCTCAAGGTCGGCCCGACCCTGAGCAATTCGACTCACCTCTTCTTGGCAGCTGAGGACATGCCGCCGGGCACGGCGATCCCGGTACATCGCCACGAGGTGCATGAGGAGGTCCTCTTCGTGCACCGAGGCCAGGTCGCCATCCTGCTCGGCGAGCGCGAAGCGGTGGCACCGGCAGGGTCCACAGTCTACATCCCGGCCGGCACCTGGATCGGCGTGCATAACACGGGGCGCGACACCGCGACCGTGATCGGCGTCTTCGCGCAGGCAGAAGTGGAAGCGTGCTTCACGCGCCTGGCGCGGCATCTAACGCCGGCCGACTCCGCTACCCTGGAGCGCCGCTGCCAGATGACATTCCTGTCCGACGCACGGTGAGGTGGCCGCCCCCTCACTCTCCGCCGCAGGCGAGAACCTCGAGCGGCATGGTCGCGACCCGAGGTAAGGCAAATGCGGGATCAGTTCCTACGCCAGCTCCCGGCGAAGAGCGGGTTCCTCCGGCAGCAGCCGCTGGTCGCCGCTACTTGGTCCGTCCTTCCGCGATCAGGGTCCGGCTGAACACCGAGACAATCTGCGCACCGTCGCCATCCGCAGCCACCCGCCAGCACGGTCGGATGGTGTGCGATCCAGGGCCCAGCGAGAATACGTGAACGGCAGTCCGCGTCTCAGCGGGGAAGGTCTTTCCCGTGAAGTCCACTGGGCCTCCCGCCGAGCAAACAAGGCTGTTGTCGAGACGGAATGCCAGGATCAAGAAGTCCCCTGCGTCAGTGACGCCTGCATCTGCGCTGAACGTGACGACGACCTGCCTCGTGCTGGCCCCATTGTCGGGCGTCACCACGCTGTTCGGGATGTTGACGAAAGTCGTGAAGGCCGTACTCTGAACGCCGCTGTCGAAGTCCCTCTGAGTGGCGGGGATCGCGGTCAGCCCTCCGGGGGCTTCACCAGGCCCACCCGTCCCCAGCTCTGGCCCCCTGGCGGGCTCCACGGCCAACGCCGCCACGGTCACGAGCCCCAGCAGGAACCCCGGCGTCTATGCTTGAAGCTGCAACATCGTACACCTCCTCCCTCGATTGGCGCGCAGCTCAATGCGCGCACCATTCGGTGCGGCGCATCACCCGTCGGCCACGGTCTTCCTCGGGATGGGGGGCCAGGTGGGTCTCGCGCGGTGGGCGAGAGTTAAAGCAGCGTTCGATCACATGCCGACGAACTGGTGCCGACCAGCACACGACGCACGAGGCGCGGCCCGGCCGACGACCCACGCGCGCCACGGACACCTGAGGCGAGAGGAGACCACGGCCCCGCCGCTGTACGCTCCCCTCGACATCCCGAACCCTGGACCAGTCTCGGGACCAGCCCGGGACGCGTCAAGCTTCGAGAGCCCGCAAACGGGCCGGCGCGGGACGGCATCGGCCGCGAATTCACGGTTACAGGAAGGCACACGGCTCGCTTCACGACGGCCCGGGCTCCGTTCTTTGACAGCCAATTGACAGCCAAGCCGACGGACTTCCGCGACTTTACTGGACGCCTGCCGACGCTGGGACATCGGTCCGGTTCGAGCATTTTCCTGGCCCTTGCCTCTTGAAACCCCCGGGATCGTTGGAGCTCAGCTCAGACCGTAACGTCTTGAGCCTAGGTGTGGGAGGCAGCCAGATCGTCGCGGTCTCCGCCCGCGACGCTGACGGCGAAGTGACGAGTGTTGAGATCACACCCTCGAACTCCAACGAAGCGGTGGCCACGGTCTCGATCCGCCCCGCCGCATCTCGCCTCTCGATTGCCGCCATCCCCTTCGCGATCCGGGGCGTGAGCGTGGGCAGTGCCGTCGTCCGTTCCGGCACGGGCCCTCCGCCGCGAGCGAGAGCCTGAACGTGCATGTGACGGCCCCGCCACCTCCAGCTCCACCTCGACCACCCTCCCCGCTCCTGACGGGCATCACGCCCTCCCCGGCTCAGCCGCTTTCGCGTGGAGCTTCGGCGATCCGTACGCGATGAGGGCCGGCAAGGCGTGAGGCGGCTGTTCGGCGCTCCTGCGCCGAGCGGCTGGCTGGGGCGAATGCGCTCCAGGTGAACCAGTGGCCGAATCCGCGTTGCAGCGTCCGCGGGCCGCTCATCGTTAGCTGGCCGGCTCGAATCGCGCCGCCCAGCTCGGCCCGTCCCAAGTAGACGCGGTAGAGCGTGGTGGTGTCGACGATGACCTCGAGGTCGACATCGAAACCGGGATGTTGGAGGCAGACTGAGACCTCGGAGGGCTCGAGGACCATCCAGTAACGGCGCTTGGGGCCGCGAAAGTCGAACTTGACCACGGTTCGGTTGGGTGGGAGCCGCTGGCGATCGACGTGGCGGGCCATCCAGACGATCAACAGATCGGGATCGAGTTCCTCGGGGCGCGGCTCGGTGAACGACCAAGTCGCCCCCCACTCGCCGATCGCCTGCACGACCGGCTGGAGGTCACGGCCGGCGGGCGTGAGGCGATAGTCGAGGGTGCGGCCTTTGGGGCCCGTTCTGCGCTCGATGACCTCGGCCCGCTCAAGCGCGCGCATGCGGTCGGTGAGGACCGAGCGCGAGATCCCTGGCAGGCCGCGCTGGAGCTCGTTGGAGCCGCTCGCGCCGCCGAGCATCTCGCGCACGATCAGAAGCGTCCAACGGTCGCCGAGGATCTCGCTGGCCTTGGCGACCGGGCAGTACTGGGCGTAGCTGCGCATCGCGCCACCATGCTAGCCGCGGATCGGTCAACAGGTCTGTAACTCGAACCGGTTGGTTCGAAAGTAGAACTAGTCAGCCCTGGCCGGCAAGCCTACGTTGCTCGCATGGGTACCCGAACGCGGATATCCGAGCGTCGGCGATCGGCGTCGCGCGCCTACGCGTCACCCACCGGCGGAGTGTGCACCGCGGTGGGCCCGATCAAGTCCAGATTTTGGTCTTGCCATTCGTCGTGATGGTGCGACGCTGGGCGCATCTAACGCAGCTGAGAGGACGAGATGACCGCTATCCAGACACCACCGGCATCGCCCCTGGAGACGACCGCTTCCGACGAGCTCGGCGGCTCGTTCCGCGGAGAGCTGCTGCTGCCGACCAGCCCGGGCTACGACACTGCCCGCAGGATCTGGAATGGCGCGATCGACCGCCATCCGGCCTGCATCGCCCGCTGCCGTGGCACGGCCGACGTGGCCGCAGCGGTGCGCTTCGCCCGCGACCGCGACCTCGAGATTGCGGTACGAGGCGGGGGCCACAACGTGGCCGGCACCGCGGTGTGCGACGACGGAATCGTGATCGACCTCTCGGCGATGCGCGCCGTCTCGGTTGATCCCGTCGAGCGCACGGCTCTCGTGCAAGGCGGTGCCCTGTGGGGAGATGTCGACCACGAGACACAGGCGCACGGTCTGGCCACCACGGGCGGCATCGTGGGCCACACCGGCGTCGGCGGCCTCAGCCTTGGTGGCGGCATTGGCTGGCTCATGCGCAAGCACGGGCTCACCGTCGACAACCTCATCGAGGCCACGGTGGTCACCGCGGAGGGCGACATCATCCGGGCCTCGGCCAACG
>DATBJW010000014.1:0-18579 GCA_036556205.1 Gemmatimonadota bacterium | reverse complement strand
TTGAGCCGGGGGGCGCTGGGCGCGCTCGGCGAACCATTGGGTTTCATGGTGAGCGAGCGCGACCAGCGCCCGCCGGGTCAAACGCCTCAGGAGGCGGCCATGACGCGTCGGACCTTCTCGATCAGCTCGGCGTTCGAGGGGTGCCCCTTGAGGACTTCCAGCAGGGCCTGCATGGCGTCGGCGGGAGGCCGGCCGGAAAGGTGTCGGCGGATCGCGCGCGACACCTCGAGCTCGTCGGGCGGCAGCAGGAGCTCCTCGCGACGGGTGGCGCTCGCGGCCAGGTCGATCGCGGGATAGAGCCGGCGCTCGGCCAGCTCGCGCGAGAGGACCAGCTCGCTGTTCCCCGTGCCCTTGAACTCCTCGAAGATGACCTGGTCCATCCGCGAGCCGGTGTCCACGAGTGCCGTGGCGATGATCGTGAGGGAGCCGCCGCCCTGCGCGGCGTCCACCGCCCGCGCGCTCCCGAAGAAGCGCTTCGGCCGCTCCATGGAGGATGCGCCCAGGCCGCCCGAGAGCGTGCGCCCGTTGTCGCGCTCGAGCGTGTTGTAGGCACGCGCCAGGCGGGTGATCGAGTCCAGGATCAGGACCACGTCCTCGCCCTGCTCGATTCGCCGGCGCGCCCGCTCGAGCGTGATCTCGGCGACCGCGACATGGCGGTCGGCCGGGAAGTCGAAGCTCGAGGCCACGACCTCCCCGAATCCGCACGACTCCATCTCGGTGACCTCTTCCGGGCGCTCGTCCACCAGCAGGATGAGGAGCAGGGCTTCCGGGTAGTTCGTGGCCGTGCCGCGGGCGATCGCGCGCAGGACCGTGGTCTTGCCGGCCTTGGCGGGGGCCACGATGAGTGCGCGCTGACCCTTGCCGAAGGGGCAGAGCAGGTCGATCACGCGGTTGATGGTCTCGAGCTCGTCGGCGGGAGCGCCGCCTCCCGCCAGCGTGAGACGCGTGTCGGGATGCACGGCGGAGAGCCGGGTGAAAGCCGGGCGCCGCGCGAGCTCCTCGGGAGGGCGGCCGTTCACGAGGGTGATCCGTTCCAGCGAGCCCCCGCGGTCCCGCCCCGACGGCGGGCGCACGCTGCCGACGATCTCGTCGCCCGGACGCAGGTCGAAGCGCCGGATCAGCGCCTGGCCCACGTGCACGTCGCCCGGCGCGGGCAGGTAGCCGTGCTGTCGGCGGCGCAGAAAGCCCGACCGCCCGTTCTGGATCTCGAGCAATCCGAGAGACGAGTCGGTCACGAGCCGATGAGAACCATGAGGCGGTCTTAGCGGGTCCGCGGACCGTTCATCGTGCACACTGCCTTCCGGCGGGGGAGGCGCGGCTGATCGGGCGCCGCGCGCGAGCCCGCGGCGGGCGCCGGCCGGCCGCGGGGTCCTTGTACCACGAGTCTGGAAGGAGAAGGCGGCCCAGCGGGCCGCCGCCGAAACTGGCGTCGCCCGCAGCCCGCGTCAACGACGTTGCCCGCGGCGCGGGCGGCTACCCGTACCCCAGCTCTTCGATCTGGTCCTCGTCCATCCCGAGGTAGTGGGCGACCTCGTGGATCACCGTGCGACGGATCTCCTCGATGAGCTCCTCGCGACGGGCGAAGCTCTCCTCGAGCGGCACCTGGTAGAGCACGATCCGGTCGGGGAGCAGCGGCTCGCCGAATCCCCGCTCGACGAGCGGCGTCCCGCGATACACGCCGAAGAGGGTCTCGTCCTCGGCCAGCTCGAACTCCTCACGCACCTCGGCCGAGGGCTCGTTCTCGATCGTGACCTCCAGGTTCTCCATCGCCCGCAGCACCTCCTCGGGCAAGCCGTCCAGGGCCTGGGCCACGATGGCCTGGAACCGTGGGCGGCGCACGTCAGCGCCGATCCGCCCGCGCGCGCGCTGCGGCGGCCGGGAGGAACGTCTTCACAGCCGCACCGTCCGCACGCCGGTCACGTTCTCGAGGCTCGAGAGCCGGGCCACGACGTCGGACGGGACGAGCGTGTCGGTCGAGATCACGGCCAGCGCCCGACCGCCCGCCAGCCTCCGCGCCAGCTCCAGCTGCGCGATGTTCACGCCGGCCTCGCCCAGCAGGGTTCCCACGCGCCCGAGCATGCCCGGACGGTCCCACCAGCGCATCAACAGCAGGTGCTGGTGCTCTTCTTCGATCGGAAACTCCATCTCGAAGCCGTCCACGTCCACGATCCGCGGCCGCTCGCCGTCGAAGACGGTGCCGGTCACCGACGCGGCCTCCTCGCCGAACTCCAGCCGGGCCTGGAGGGTCGAGACGTACGAGGCGCGAACGGGGTCGCGGCGCTCGCGCACCTGCAGCCCGCGCTCGGCCGCCAGGACCTCGGCGTTGACGAAGTTCACGTTCTCGTCCGTCGTCCGCGCGAGCAGACCCTTGAGGACCGCGGCGCGAACCCGATCCACTCCCATCTCGGCCAGCTCGCCGCCGTAGACCAGCTCCAGGCCGCGTGGGCTGCCGGCGCTCATCTGCGCCAGGAAGGCGCCCATCTTCTCGGCGAGCGCCAGGTAGGGCTGGAGGCGCGAGGCGAGCTCGGCCTCGACGTAGGGCAGGTTGACCGGGAAATCCACGGGCTGCTCGGCCAGCGCCTTCCAGACCTGGGCGGCGATCGTCGCCGACACGCGCTCCTGGGCTTCGGCGGTGGACGCGCCGATGTGCGGCGTGGCCACGACGTTGGGAAGCCGCTGGAGGGCCGTGCCCGCGCTCGGCTCCTCGGGCCAGACGTCGAGCCCCGCGCCCCACAGCCGGCCGCTCGCGAGCGCGTCCACGAGGGCCGCCTCGTCCACCAGGGCGCCGCGCGCGGTGTTGAGCAGGATCGCCCCCGGCTTCATGAGGTCCAGACGCGGGCGGTCCAGGATCGCCGAGGCGCCGGGGAGTCGCGGGACGTGCAGGCTCACGACGTCGCTCTCGCGGAGCAGGTCCTCGAGCGAGGCGGCCTGCTGCACGCCCGCCTGCCGGAACTGCTCGGCGGCGACGTAGGGGTCGTAGGCGATGACCCGCATCTCGAACCCCTGCGCCATCCGCGCGACGCGCAGGCCCACCTTGCCGAGGCCCACGACGCCGAGCAGGCGGCCGCGCAGCTCGCGCCCGAGCAGGTCCTTCTCCCAGCGGCCGGCCTTGAGCGTCGCGTCGGCCGGGGGGATGCGGCGAACCAGGGCCAGCAGGAGCGCCAGGGTGTGCTCGGCCGCGGAGTCGATGTTGTCCCGCGGCGCGTTGACGACCAGCACGCCCTGCTGCGTGGCGTGCTCCATGTCGATGTTGTCCACCCCCATGCCCGCGCGGCCGATCACCTTGAGACGCGGCGCGCGGGCCAGGGCTTCGGCATCCACCCTGGGCAGGCTGCGCACGATGAGAGCGTCGGCGTCCTCGAGCGCCTGGAGGAACTCCTCGCGCCCCGGCGAGGGCAGGACCACGACCTCGAGTCCGGGACGCTCGCGCAGATAGGCCAGGCCGGGCTCCTGAAGCCGGGTGGCGACCAGGATTTTGAAGACCCGGCTCGGCGCGGCCGGCGAGGCGGGCGGGGTGGATGCGGCACGCTTCCCGCGCTCGGCGACGGCGCTCCGACCGGTCTTCGAGGGCGCCGCGCTCACGATCGGCCCCGCAGCTCGCCGATCACGTCCTCGAGCGTCTCGAGGAGCTCGGCCAGCTCCGCCTCGTCGTGGTCGCCCATGTGGCCGACCCGGAAGCAACGGCCCTTGAAGGGACCGTAGCCCGAGCCCAGCACCCAGCCACGGCGGCGAGCCTCGGCCCGGACACGCTCGGCGTCGAGGCCCGGTGTGAGCGCCACGGTCAGGGCCGGGGAGCGGAAGCCCGGCTCGGGAAGCACCTCGAGACCGGTCCGCAGGCAGAACGCTTCGGCCATCGCGGCCATGCGCCCGTGGCGCTCCAGCCGCGCGGGCAGGGTCTCCTGCAGCAGGTCGTCGAGCTGACGGTCGAGCGCGAAGAAGAGCGGGATGTTGGGCGTCGTGGGCGTGCCGCCCTGGGCCGCCGATTCCGCGAGACGGGCCAGGCTGAGATACCATCCGGCCTCGCGCGCTTCGCGCGCCCGCGCCAGCGCGCGCTCGCTCGCGAACGCGATCGCGAGGCCGGGGGGGAGAGCGAGGGCTTTCTGCGTGCCGGTCACGAGCAGGTCGATGCCGAGGGCGTCCACGTCGATCGGCGCGGCGGCGAAGGAGCTCACCGCGTCCACCAGGAACAAGACGTCCGGGAAGCCGCGCAGCACGGCGGCGATCGACGGCAGATCGTGGAGCACGCCGGTCGCGGTCTCGGAGTGGGTCACGCACACGGCGTCGAAGCTTCCGCCGGCGAGGGCCGTCTCGAGGGCCTCGGCGCGCACCGCCTGGCCCAGCGGCGCCTCCACGAACACCGTCGCCTTGCCGTTCATCTGCGCGATCTCCTTCCAGCGCTCGCTGAAGGCGCCGCAGACCGTGTGCAGCGAGCGGCCGGGCACGAGGCTCCTGATCGCGGCCTCGAGCAGCGCCGTGGCCGAGCCCGTGCAGAGGATCGGCATGGCCCGCGTGCCGGCGTAGCGGCCGAGCCTCTCGGACACGCTCCGGTAGAGCGCGGCGAACTCGGGACCCCGATGCCCGATCATGGGCCGCGCCATCGCGGCCAGGATCTCGGGCCGCACGTACGTGGGACCGGTCAGGAAGAGATGGAGCGGGCGCATGGCGGCGGCTGTGGACGGGGCCGAAGCCCGCGCGGTCGGGGAAGGAGCGCTCATGATGCGGAACCTAATCGAGGTCGCGCGGCCGAGCCACCGGCGGGCCGCCCGCGACTTCGAACGGCGCGAGGCCTCGGGCCTGGAACTGGCGCAGCGCCTCGAACACGACGATCCCCACCGCATGCGCGAGGTTGAGCGAGCGCGCCTGCGCGCGGATCGGGATGCGGATCGTGCGCTCGGGGTTCGCGTCCAGCAGCGCCTGCGGAAGCCCCACGCTCTCCTTCCCGAAGACGAGCACGTCGCCGGGCCGATAGACGGCGTCCGTGTAGGCCAGGCGGCCGCGGCCCGTCGCGTACCAGACGCCGCCGCCGAGCTCGCCGAGACGCGCCTGGAAGGCGGCGAGGCTCGCGTGTCGGCGCCAGTCGAGGTGCGGCCAGTAATCGAGCCCCGCGCGCTTGAGGCGGCGGTCGTCGATCTCGAATCCCAGGGGCTCGACGAGATGCAGCGCGGCTCCGGCCGCCACGCACAGCCGGCCGATGTTGCCGGTGTTCGTGTGGATCTCTGGCTCGATCAGCACAACGTGCAGAAGAGGGTCGGACCTCGCCGGGTCCGGCTCGCCGGCTCTCGCCGTCACCTCCGCGCCCTCCCTTGACAGCCGTCGGCAGCCACGTCAAGTATTGTGATCCTTAGAAAGTTGTTCACGTCTTCGCCCTATCTTATGCATTCGATGAAAGTTACGATCTTCACAGTCGCGCTCGTCTTCCAGCTGTCCGGCGCCACCGGCCTCGCCACCCTCCATGCCCAGGAGTACGTCGTGGCGGTGGCCGAGGAGAACTTCCGCGCCCGGCCGAACGGGACCAAGCTCGGCACGCTCGTCAAAGGCGCGCCGGTGGCCGCGGTGACGAACCAGGGCAGCTGGGTCAAAGCTTCCCTGCGCGGCTGGATCTGGAAGGGCTCCCTGCGCCGGGGAAAGGACGCCGCGACGCTGGTCGTATCGGCCGCCCCGGGAGAGAACCTCCGCGCCACGCCTGCGGCGGGCGGCCGCCGGCTGGGGACCGTCCTGCGCGGGACCCCGCTCGTGAAGCTGGGGCAGCGCGGAAACTGGGTCCAGGTGCGCTATGACGGCTGGATCTGGCAGCCCTCCCTGTCGGCGGGAGGCGCCGGCGCCCCGGGCTCCGACGCGGGATCCTCCCCCTCTGCCGCCGAGCCGGCGGCCGGCCCGGGCTCCGCCGATCGCACGGTCTCCTCGACCCGAGAGAACCTGCGCGCCGCTCCCAATGGCGCGCGGCTGGGCGTCCTCAACCGGGGCGCCGACTTGACCACGCTGGGCTCGCGCGGCCAGTGGACGCGCGTCGCCCTGCGCGGCTGGTTCTGGGAACCCTCGGCGAGCGGCTCCGGCGACACGCGGAAGGTCGCCAGGGACACCGAGAACCTCCGCATCGCCCCCGGCACCGCTGTTGCCGGCGTGCTCGATCGGGGCACGCCGCTGGCCGTCGTCGGGCGGACCGGCAAATGGCTCGAGGTTCGGCTCGAGGGCTGGATCTGGGGCCCCTCCACGCTGGCCGTGGGTGGGGCGACCTCCGCCGCGGCGACCGCCTCGGAGGGGGCCGCCGCAGAGGACGTGCCGGTCACGGCCGTCGCGGAGGCCGCCGAGTCCACCGCGGACCTCGGGAGCGCACCCGGGCGCCGGACGGCGGACGTCGCGCCGCGCGCGGAGCCGCCGCGCGTCCTCCAGCGCTCGGTCCCGCTCAAGGATGCACCCGACGGCGCGCTGGTCGGCCAGGCCTTGACCGGCAGCTCGGTCGTGCCCGTGCGCGCATCGGGAGACTGGGTCAAGGTGCGCTTCGAAGGATGGATCCCGCGCGACGCCCTGGCCTCGAGCGAGGCCCCGGCCGGCCCGGTCACGGTCTCGATGGTGGTCGCGGCACCCGACGCCTACGACGGCGCCAGGGTCACCTGGGCGCTCGAGCTGATCGCGGTCGAGAAGGCGGACGGCACGCGCAGCGACTTCAAGCCCGGCGAGCACTACCTCCTCACGCGCAGCGCCGTGGGCGAGCGCGAGTACGTCTATGTGGCGATCCCCGACGGGATGGCCGCCGAGCTCGAGGCCCTGCCGGCGTTCACGGCGCTCACCGTGCGCGGCGTGGTCCGCACCGGACGCAGCGCGCTCGTCGGGAACCCGATCGTGGAGCTGCAAGAGCTGCTCGACACATCCGGCCCTTGAGCTTCCGCGCCGCCGGGTCCTAGACCTCCTCCTCCGCTTCCACCAGGTCCTCGAACGTCTCGCGCCTGCGTATCAGGCGCGCCTCGCCGTCGTCCACCAGCACCTCGGCCGGCCGCGGGTGCGAGTTGTATTGCGACGCCATGGACATCCCGTAGGCGCCGGCGTCGAAGATCAGCAGGCACTCGCCGGGCTCGACCGACGGCAGGTCGCGCTCGAAGGCGAAGTAGTCCGAGGACTCGCAGATCGGGCCGGCCACGTCGGCCGGGGTCAACGGGTCCGCTCCCGCCGGCTCCGCGGCTCCCGCGGCGGACGTGGAGGACTCGGCGGGCGGGCGGCCGACCGGCCAGATCCGGTGCCACGCGCCGTAGAGGGCGGGGCGCAGCAGGTCGTTCATCCCGGCGTCGGTCACGAGCAGCCGCCGGTCGCCGGGCCGCTTCTCGTAGAGCACGCGCGTCACGAGCCCGCCCGCGTCTCCCACGATCGCGCGCCCGATCTCGAGCACGAGCTTCAGGCCCTCGGCCTCGAGCGCGGGCCGCAGGGCGGCCGCGTAATCCTCGAAGGCGGGCACGTCGCGGCCGTCGTACGGCAGCGCGAATCCGCCGCCCGCGTTCACCCACTCGGGCGCGAAGCCGGCCTCTCGCGCCGCGCGCACGAGCTCGAGCAGCCGTTCGACGGACTCGGCGTAGGGGCGTGCGCTCTCGACTTGCGAGCCGATGTGCGCATGCAGCCCGGCCAGGCGCACGCCGTCCGCTCCCCGGAGCAGCTCGAGCGCCTCGGAGAACTGCGCGCGCTCGATCCCGAACTTGTTCTCACGCTTTCCGGTCGTGATGAAGCGGTGGGTGTGGGGATCCACGTCCGGGTTCACGCGCACGGCGACCGGCAGCGGGAGCCCCCGCCCCCGCGCCAGGTCCAGCACCTGCCGCAGCTCGCCGATGCTCTCCACGTTGAGCATGAACAGGTCGGTCGCGAGCGCCGCCCGCAGCGCCTCGGGGGTCTTCCCGACTCCGGCGAACACCGTGCGCGAAGCGGATCCGACCGCGCGCAGGACGCGCTCGAGCTCGCCCGCCGACACGACGTCGAAGCCGGCCCCGAGTGCCGCGAGCTCGCGCAGGAGCGTCAGGTTCGGGTTGGCCTTGACCGAATAGCAGACCACGCAGGGCGCGGGAAAGGCGGCGGCGAGCCGGCGGTAGTTCGCGACGAGACGCGCGCGGCTGTAACAGTAGAGCGGCGTGCCGAAGCGCCGCGCCAGCTCGGCCAACGGCACGCCGTCGCAGGCCCAGCCCTCGGGTCCGAAGGCGAAGGCCGGCCGCGCGTCGGCCGCGCCAGGCTCGAGTGCGAAGCTCACGGGTTGGCGGCGGGGATAAGGCGTCATCGGCGACGGCATCGGGATTCATCCAAGGGGTTCATCCAAGCGGTTCATCCAAGAGAGGATCGGGTCGAAGGGCCGCCAATCTGCCGCGCGTCACGTCGGCCGGCAACCGCCGCGCGCCGCGAGCGGGACGAGCGGATGGTTTGACTCCCGAGCCGCGGGCGGCCTAAGTTTTGCGAGTGATCCAGCCAGCCTGCCTCGCTTCCTCCGGGACCCACATCCTCGAGCGAAGGGTTCTCCGGGTTCCCGGCGCGGTGCTCGTCCTCGCCTGCGCCGCCCTGCCGCTGGGCGCCCTGCCCCTCGGGGCCCAGGTGCCCACGGCCGCGGACGCCGCCAAGGTGGACGAGGCCGCGTTCCAGCACTGGTGGCCCAAGTACGAGAAGCTCATGCGGACCCTGATCCAGAACCAGCACGCCGCGCCCGGGCGCCTCAAGGTCCCGCCGCCGCGCCCCGACGACCTGCGGGGCGAGCTCCACGTGGGACAGGGCTTCTCGAACCCCTACATCCCGGGCTACACGTTCTTCGGCGTGCACACGGCGGCCAACGTATTCGAGGGCCTGTTCCTCCTCGATCCCAGCGGGAACGTGCAGGTGCTCGTGAACCACGACAACCCCGAGGACCGCAAGCCGCTGATCGAGGACGCCTACGTGGACAGGATGAACCGCATCCTGGACGACGCCGACGTCTCGGTGGACGACCCGCCCGAGGCGGCCTCCCTGGCCCGCTTCTTCCTGGCCACGTTCTTCAATTTCACGGTCCATCCCGAGGACGCGATCGGCAACTCGGTCGTGCAGGACGAGCTGCAGCGCGTGCGGGTCGTGAGCAGCTACCTCGAGATCCCCCAGGGCCGGCGGGTGCTGCAGTACGGCGCCAAGCGCACCGTGCTGGTCTTCGAGGCCGTGCCGCCCGAGGTGCGCGACGTGATCAAGCCCCCGGTCGTGAGCACGCCCGAGCGCTCGAGCTGGCTGGTTCAGCTCTACACCTGGCACCCGGTGCACGGCGAGGTGAAGAGCTGGAACATCCTGATCCGCGACGACCAGTTCGCCTTCTTCCGCGACCAGACCGTGGCGCGCTGGAAACCCTTCCACTTCGAAGGCATGAATTGAGATCCGGAGATTCCCGCACGCGCGCGGAATTCGCCTCGGCCGCCCTCTGCCTCGCGTTCGCGGCGGCGGCCTGCAGCAACAGCTCCGAGCCCGAGGAGCTGGCCGCGGTGGGCGGCGTGGTGCACGACGTCCAGGCCAATACGCGGCTCTTCTTCTACGACGACGAGCTGAACCAGCTAGGCCCGCTCTCCGTTCAGGTCCGTCAGGACGGGAGCTACGGCCCGCTGAGCTTCGCGACCGGGACCTTCTTCGGCGCCGGCACGGCCTCGGGCTTCACGACCGGCCAGCTCACGCAGATCGTGGTCCACTCGCCGGACGACTCGCTCAGCGTGGACTTCGACCTCGATCCCGTGAGCGTGCCGCTCGCCGTGGGGAACCGCTGGACGTACCAGGAGCTGACCGGCCCGCCCGCGATCGCGAACACGGTCGTGGTCGAGATCGTCGCCTCCCAGCCCGGGACGGACGGCACCATCTACCAGGTCGAAGAGCGCGCCACGGACTCCACCTCCGGGGCGGCCGATACGTTGACCTATTTCCTGGCCCAGACGTTCGGCGGCATCCGCAAGAGCCTCGACGCGGACGTCACCGACACCGACGAGCTGCTGCTGCGTCTCCCGGCCACGCTGGGCTCCACCTGGACGACGGCGGACTTCGCGACCGGCGCCCAGCTTCAGAAGCGGATCAAGGCGCTCGTTTGCGACGACGCCGGCTGCGTCGAGACGAACGACTTCACGATCGCCCAGGAACCGGCCGGGAACTTCATGTCCGTATCCGAGATCCACGAGGTCGGCTCGCAGACGATCGTCACGGTCTTCAGCGACATCGGGATCGTCGACACGGCCACGCTCGACACGGCGACGAGCGGCACCGTCTCCCAGCGCAGGTTGACCGCCTTCCAGCCGGCCGGCGGCTGAGCGCGGACACGCCGGCTTCGTTCCTCTCGAGCTTCGCCATTCGGGCTCATCGCGACACCCCTGCCACCCCGTCGAACGTGATCCGACCCCCCGCATCTCCCACCGCGCGCGCGGCGCTGGTCATGGTCCTCGCGGCCGTGCTGGCCGCGGGCTGCGCCTCGAGCCACACCGCCACCTCGACGACGAAGGCGGGCTCGGCGGCTCCGACCAGCCCTCCGCGGGCGGCCGGCTACCGCGTGTACGTCGGCACGGAGTCGGCCGACGCGGTCACGGTCGTCGAGGGTGGGACCTGGAAGGTGCTCAAGACCATCCCCGTGGGGGTGAGCCCCGAGGACATCGAGGGCGTGCACGCCCTGGCGGTCGCACCCGACGGAAAGCACTGGTACCTGACGCTGGCGCACGGCTTCCCGTACGGCAGCCTCTGGAAGTTCACCACCGGCACGGACTCGCTCGTCGGAAAGACCGAGCTGGGGCTGTTCCCGGCCACGATCGGGTTCACGCCCGACGGCGCCTGGGCGTTCGTCGTGAACTACAACCTGCACGGCGACAAGGCCATCGACACCGTCTCGGCGGTCTACACGCCGACCATGACCGAAGTGACCGAGATCCCGGCCTGCGTCAAGCCGCACGGGCTGGACGTGGCGCGCGACGGCGCCTTCGTCGCCGTCACCTGCACGCGCGACGACACGATCCTGCTGATCGACCCGCGCACCTTGAAGGAGACCCGGCGCGGCACGCTGCGGCTGCCCGAGGAGGACGCGGCCGGCAAGGACTGCTACGCCACGGCCGTGCAGGTCATGCCGGACAAGAGCCGGGCCTACGTGAGCTGCGGCCACGCGAACGAGATCCGGGTCGTGGATCTGGCCGACCTGCACGTGGCCAAGCGCATCTCGGAGTGCAAGGGAGCCTACCTCTCGCGTCTCGACCCCGAGGCGCAGCGCCTGTGGGTGCCCTGCCGCAGCGGTCAGGAGGTCGTGGTCGTGGACACGGCGGCCGACTCGATCGTGGGGCGCATCGCGACCACGCGCGAGTTCCCCCACACCGTCGCCTTCACGCCCGACGGCGGCTACGCGCTGCTCACGCAGGAGAGCAAGGGCGTGATCCCGGGCGCCATGGACGTGGTGGACCGGAAGACCCTGGCCAAGGTGACCAGCGTGGACATCGGCCTGCAGGCCACCGGGATTGGCATCGCCGTGAATTGATCTCGTTCGAGGCGATCGCGGTCACGGTCCCGCCTCTTCGCGCTCGTCTTCCTCCCCCGGCGCCTTGCCCCCCAACGCCGGTCTCACCAGCCGCCCGCGGCTCCGCAGCAGGTCCACGAGGGTCCGCCGGCGCTCGCCTTTGACAAGCAGCAGGAGCAACGCCATCCCGATGTAGGCCCCGGCGAAGAGGTACCGGACGTAGGTCGAGGGCGAGAGCACGTGCGCCACGAAGAGCACCAGGATCACGACCGCCTCCCACACTGTGAAGCGGAAGTTGGCCAGGATCGCGACGGCGAACAGCGACTGGCCGCTCGTCAGGAGCAGCTCCTCGACCTGGCGCGGGACCAGCGGCATGGCGCTCACCGTCCCGCGCGAGAGGCTGTAGACGAGCGGGATCGCGCCCACCAGCAGCGTCCACTGGTTCACGACCGAGGAGCTGAGCGCGCCCATGGCGGTGGAGGGCTTGGCGCGCAGGGCGAACAGGATCGCGACCACGGCCTCGGGCGACTCCGAGGCGATCGGCGCGATCCACTGGACCAGCAGGAAGGGCGGCACGTTCAGGCGGTGTCCGGTCTCGACCAGCGCTTCGGCGAAGGGATGTGCCGAGGCCCAGATCGCGAACCCCGCGTACGCGAAGCTGGCCAGAAGCCAGAAGCGCCGTCCGACGGGCTCGAGCATCCGGTCGATCACCCCGGCCGGGCCATGGATCTCGCACTCCTGCTTGCTGACCCGCGCCGCCGTCCAGGCGTACAACGCGAACAGAGAGAAGAGCAGAGCCGAGTCCACGAGCGAGATCTGCTTCTTGAAGGGCAGCACGAACGAATAGAGGGTCGCCATCAACAGGAAGGAGATCTCGAGCCCCTGTCGGCCGTCGAGCTGGATCTCGCGCCGCTTGTACTTCGTCGCGTAGAGGATCACGATGAGCGGCCATCCCAAGCCGATCAGCAAGCGGTTGGCGCCGGTCATGTTGGCGACGGTGTACTCGACGTACTCGGGGCGCGAGCCCGCGATCCAGGCGAAGGTGAGGTCGACGGCGTATTCGGGGAGGATCGCGAGCAGGGCCAGGACGACCAGCGCCAGGTTCTGCGAGATGTCCCGCTCCGCCAGTTCGGCGCCCCAGGAGAGCAGGAACGCCGCCCCCACGATGGCGGTGCCGGAGAGCATCGCCACCATCTGGGGCGACATCCCGCTCGCCGCACCGGTCCTCTCGGCGACGATCCAGGGCACGGGCAGGAGCAGCGCCAGGGCCACCCACGCCAGCGAGGAGAGCGTACGGGCGTCGCGGGGGGGCGCCTGGAGCATTCGACTCCGCTCGGGGAAAAGGGCGAATTACTGTACCGGTCGCCCCTCGATCCTGTCAATTTAGAGGGGTGGAAGGTTCCCGCGAATCCCGGCTTCCCGCGCTCTACGCGCTAGCGTCGCGCGGGCTGGTGGCCCTCTTCTTCTTCGGAGACGGCCTGCTCAAGGTCGTGCGTCCCGATCGCGCCGTCGAAGGCCTCTCGGGAATGGGGCTGTCCTTTCCCGTGGAGCTGAACTACCTGGGCGCGGTGATCGAGATCGGAGGCGCGTTGTGCCTGCTGACCGACGTTCGGGTCTGGGCCGCCTCGCTGCTGCTCGCGCTCTACCTGCTTTCGGCGAGCTTCCTCAAGCATGTGCCGGTGGCGAACGCGCAGCCCGCGCAGCTCCTCGAGGTGCTGCGGGACGCCGCGGTCGCGGGCGGGCTGATCCTGTTGGCCGGCGTGCACCGCCACGGGCGACGGCGCTAGGACTCCTCGGGGATGAAGCGGCAGGTGCGCCCCTGCTCGTCGGCGGGAAGGCCGCACAGGAAGCGGCCCGGCCGCAGGCGGATCACGATCCCCGACCCCGCGGCTTCCGGATCGGGAGTGAGTGCGGGCGTGGGCGCGAGCAGGTCTCGCTCGCCACAGCCGAGCAAGGCGAGGAGCGCGAAGAGCGGTAGCCAGCGGCGCATCTCGGGTACGACCTCCTTCGCGTACACGATTCCAGCCGGACCACCGCCCGCTCCATCGGGCCCCGGTTGGAGCCACCTCCGCCGTCGGCCGCCGCGCGCCGTCCGGACGCCGTACGCCGGCGGGGCCCGCCGTCTCCTCCCCGCGCCGGAACCCCCGACGCGGCCGACCGGCGGAGCCGGCGTCCGTGAGGATGAGACCGGACCCGGTTGCCCCGGCATCCGATCGGCGTAGATTGGCCCCCATGACCCGCCGCCTCTGCGCTTCCTTCCTGCTCCTCGGCTTGCTCTGGCAGAGCGCCGCCAGCGCCCTGGCCTGCACGCTGACCGGCAGCCCGGCCACGCCCGGCGGTCACGCGGGGCACGAAGCCCTGCCGGCCCAGGCGCACGCCCACGGGCACCAGGTGCACATGGGTGCGCGCACCGCCGACGCCGCTCAGGCGTCCGACCCGAGCTCGCCGAGCGGAGTCTGCAACTGGCATCACCGGGGCCACTGCCCGCACGGGGCCGCGTTCCACCCCTGCGGCAGCGACCAGGCCGCGGGCTTCCAGGCCGCGGACCCGGGACTTCCCGCCGCTGCCGAGCCGCAGGTCTTCCGCTTCACGCCTCGACTCGCTCCCTTCTCGGTCTCGACACCCTCCGTCTCAGGCCGGGCGCTCGCGCCCGATCTGCCTCCCCCCAGAGCGATCTAGCTCCAACCCGACACCGGCCCCGGCGCGCGCTGCGCTCAGGCCGGCCCCCGTCCATCCGATCCGGCGCTCCCGGTCCGGTGCAGCTTACCGCATCGCTCCGCGAGAACGACCGGACAGATCCAAGTCGGAGAGGTCGCTCGATGGCACGCGCACTCGTTTCCGTCATCACGGTCCTGGGCAGGGCCGCCCGCAGGGGCGGGCCGGCAGCCAGGCCCCACGCCGCGGGCATCGCCGCCGCCGTTCTCGTCGTGGCGTCGCTCGCGGCGCTCGTGGCGGCGTGGCCCACCGCACTCGGCGCCACGCTGCCCACCACTCCGTCGCTCGGGGCGGCGCCTCCAGCTCGCCGTCTCCACGCGGGCCTGCTGAGCTCGGAGCCCGCGAGCGGCGACACGCTGAGCGTTCCTTTGGATCGAGTCCGGCTCTTCTTCAGCGAGTCGGTCGAGGAGACGTTGAGCGAGCTGGTGCTCGAGGGTGGGGGCCGGAACCTGCCTCTCACCCCACGGCGAGATGCCCGGAACACGCGGCTCCTGACCGCCGACCTTCCGCCGCTCATCCCCGGCAAATACCGGCTCGCCTGGCGCATCGTCTCCACGGACGGCCACCGGGCCGCGGGAAGCTTCGCCTTCTACGTCGGGGAAGGAGCGGGCCCGGCGGCCGCTCGAACCGCCGAGCCCGCCGGCGTTGAGCCCGCTCCGCTCGAGGCGCCGGCTGACGCTGCCCAGGCTTCCGGGACTTCGGCCCTCGAGGCTCCCGATCCGGGGACGGCGGCTCCCGAGCTCACCCGGACCCCGGTCGCGAGCGACACGCACGGCGGCTCGACCGACGAGCCGTCCGCCGCCGCGGCTCTCTCACGCGCGCTCTCGCTGGGCGCGCTCCTGTCCCTGAGCGGACTGCTCGCCCTGCTGGCCTGGCTGGCGCCGGGCCCTGCGGGCCGACTCGGCCGGCTGGCGCTCGTCCTCGCGACACTCACGCCGCCACTCCTGGCGGCGGACTTCGGACTCTGGCTGCGGCAGATCTCCCCGGACGGACGTCTGGACGCGGGCCTCGTCGGAGCGGGGCTCCACACGCAGAGCGGGCGCGTGGCGGCGGCGGGGATCGTTCTCTCCACGCTGGCCTTCTGCGCGCTCGTCCTCGCGCGCCGCCCGGCGCTCGCGGCGGCGCTCGGCTTCGCCGCGATCCTGCTCACCGCCGCCACCGGCCATCCCGCGGCGATCCACCCCTGGCTCGCCGTCCCGGCCAAGGCCGTGCACCTGGTCGCCGTGGCGCTCTGGCTGGGAGGCCTCCTCGCGCTGGTCGTCGGCCGCGGCGACGCGGAGAGCTTCCGCGCCGATGCCCGGCGGGTCTCGGCGATGGCGCTCGCGGCGGTGGTGGCGCTCGCGATCACAGGGCTGATCCAGGCCGTGGCCTTCCTGGACAGCCCCGGCGAGATCCTGACCTCCACCTATGGCCGGCTCGTGGCCGCCAAGCTCGCGGGGCTCGCGGTGCTCGTCCTCTTCGGCGCGCGGCACCGCTTCCGGCTCCTGCCGCCGCTCGCCGCGGGCGGGCCTTCCTCGCCGCTCCGCCGCTGGGCGCGCGCCGAGACGCTGGTCATGGCGGCCGTGATCGTGCTCGCGGCGTTTCTGGCCTATGTCCCCACCCCTGACTCGGGCGCGCCGCAGACGACCGCCTCGACGCCCGCGACCCACCCGACGCGCGCCGCGAGCGGGGGCGTTTCCGCCACCCATGCGCGCGTCGAGGCCCTGCCGTGACCACGCCTCGGAACGGCTCGGCCGGGATCGCATCGAGTCGACATGCGGCTCGACGCTGGTCGCCCTGCCTCGCCGTGGCACTGCTCCCGCTCCTCTCGGGCGCGGCCCGCGCCCAGAAGCCGACGGCCCCCGACAGCGCGGTCGTGGAGGCGGACACCGTGGCCCCGACGGCGCCCACCGTGAGCGCTCCCGACACCGTGGCCGGCGACACCACGCCGCCGGTCCTGGCGCCGATCACGGTCACCGTCGAGCGCGAGCGATCGGTTCCGCCGCCGGTCACGACCCTGGACGTGGATCCGGACGAGCTCCGCCGGACCGAGGCGGCCAACCCCTACGACCTGATCCGGCGCGTGACCGGCATCGAGGTCCACGACCACGGGCAGGGCCCGGGGTTCGCCCCCAACGTCGTGATCCGCGGCTTCACGTCGGATCACTCCTCGGACGTGCTGCTCCTCGTGGACGGCGTGCCCATCAACCTTCCGATCCACGGCCATCAGGAAGGCTACGCCGATTGGTACCTGCTGCTGCCGGCGGCGGTGAGCTCCATGCGCGTCATCTACGGGACCGCGAGCCCGCTCTACGGCAACTTCGCCCTGGGAGGAGTGGTGGAGGTCTTCACGGCCGCCGACGCGGAGGGCCCGACCGCCTCGATCTCGGGGTCCAGCCAGGCCGACCTCGAAGGCTGGCTGAGGACCGGGTTCAAGAAGGAGGGCGGCGGCAGCCTGATGGCGCTCGAGGGACGCCGGGAGGAGGGGTGGCGCGACAACTCCAGCTCGTGGCTCGGGAACGGGCTGCTGCGGGGTTGGCGGCGGGTGGGCTCCGGCCGGCTCGAGGGCGGCTTCCAGCTCTACGCCACGGACTGGGACTCGCCCGGCTTCCTCACCGTGGATCAGTACAACGCCGGCGATCTCGAGCAGGCGGTGGACACGACCGACGGCGGCAGCGCGTGGCGCGCGATCGGTCACGGGCGCTACGCGGTCTCGCTGGGAGGCTCGACGGCGCTCGAGGCCACCGGCTGGGCGCAGGCCTCGCAGACGCACTCGTTCCTCAACGTGCCCGCCGAGGAGTCGGCGACGCCCCAGACCGACGAGGAAGACGAGCGCTTCGGGGCGGGCGGGCAGGTCCAGCTGGCGCTGAAGCCCGCCCTGGGCGAGGTCACGCTGGGCCTCGCGGGCCGCGCGGACGCCGCCGACTATCACCTCTTCGACACCGTGGCCCGCGAGCGCGTCGGGACCGAGAAGTCATTCGACGCGAACTACGCCGCCGGCGCCGTCTTCGGCCGCTGGCGGCGGATCTTCGGGCGTCTGGGGCTCGACGCCGGCGCCCGCCTCGACGCCCTGCGCTATGTCTCGCGCGACCTGCTCGCGGACGGCGACGCGCGCCGGCACACCGACGTCCTGGCCAGCCCCAAGCTGGGGGCGCGCTACGAGCTCGCGACCGCGACGGCCTTCTTCGCCTCGCTGAGCCGCGGGTTTCGCGGTCCCCCGGGGGTGATCGAAGATCCCGACTTGCCCCCGCTCACGGCCTGGTCGGCCGAAGCCGGCGTCGAGCACCAGACCGGCGCTCTGGACGCGCGAGTGGCGCTCTTTCGCCTGGACGTGGACCACGAGCGCGTCCAGGACCCCATCACCCGCGAGATCTCGAACCTCGGGAGCAGCGTCCGGCAGGGCGTGGACGTGAGCGGCAGGCTGGCCGTGGGGGGCAACATCTGGTTCGAGGCCGCCGCCACCTACAACGACGCGCGCCTCTCGGACGCCGCCGGCGACGCCAGCGACGCGACCAACGCGGCGGCCGCCTCGCTGGCCGGCGCCGGCAAAGGAGGCGCCTCGATTCCGCGCCTCGCCCACGAGGGTCCGCTGGTCCCCGGCGACCGGGTGCCCGGCGTCGAGCGCTACACGGGCCGAGTTGGGATCGGGACGCTGATCGGCGGACGTTACGAAGCGCGCGCCTCGTTGCGCTTCAACGGCCCCTACGTCCCGATCGGCGAGCCCGAGATCGAGACCCAGAGCTACGGGATCCTCGACCTGGCCGCGAGCCTGCCCTGGGGAGACTCGGGCCTGGCGCTCGACGTCGAGCTCCAGAACGCGCTCGACCGCAAGTACCCGGAGATCCGGGCGTCCGGCTTCATCAACCCCGGCGCTCCGCGGATGCTGCTCGCCGCGCTGCGCTACAAGCCGTGACCGATGGGCCGCGGCTCACCGTTCGTTCGTTGTCTGAACCCTCACAACGGAGGTAGACGATGGCTGCACGCCAACCGCTGGCAGCTCTTCGGCGCGCGCGCCTGCTGTGGCCGATCACGGCCCTGGCCCTGGCGTTCGTGCCGGCAGCTTTGAGTTGCGGTGACGACGAGACCAGCCCGGCGGGTCCCGGACCTGTGACACACCTCGAGATCCTGTTCGACGAGGAGCCGATGACGGAGCTGGAGCTGACGGCCGGGACGCACGCGGAGATCGAAGTCGGCGGCCTGGACAGTCAGGGACGTGACGTCCATGACGCCGAACTCACGGGCTCGAGCTCCGATGAGTCGGTCGCCACCGTGGCGGGCGGCCAGCACGAAGCCTCGCGCGTGCGCCTCGCGCACACCGGATTCGAGGTCGAGGGCGTCGCCCCGGGTACAGCCACGATCACCTTCCGGGAGGAGAACTCGGGCACGACCGCCGACCTCGAGGTCACCGTGACGGCCGCGCCGTGAGCATCTCTCGT
>DATBJW010000013.1:0-17767 GCA_036556205.1 Gemmatimonadota bacterium | reverse complement strand
CCCCCCCCCCCCCCCCCCCCCCCCACCGCCTGCCCTTGCAATGATGCCTAGCGAGGGCGCTGCCGGGGCCTGACCTCTCCCGTTCGCTTGCGCGACCGGCGGTCCCGGAATCGGACACTCGCGCCCGTCATGCGAGCCAGCCGCGTGGCCCTAAACTGCTTGCACAGCAACTAGTTACGCCATATGCCCCACGTGGCTTGGGGCTTGCTCCCTCCGACCCGCGCGGGGCGACGCGCGCCTCCCCGGCGCCTGCCGCCCGCGACCCCTCACCGTTCACCCCGAGGCCCTGACATGACGCCGCATGCACCCTCCACGTTCCCCCAGGTCGAGGAGCTCCGGACCGGAGGGCCGTTGATCCGGCTCTCCAACGTCGAGAAGTCCTACAAGACGCGCGCGGGTCGCACGTTCGTGCTGCGGCGGGTCACGCTCGACATCGCCGACGGGGAGTTCGTGACCATCATGGGGCCCTCGGGAGCGGGGAAGTCCACCCTGCTGGCCATCCTGGGCATGCTCGACAGCGACTGGACCGGGGAGTACCACCTGCTCGAACACGCCGTTCACGACCTGGCGCCGCGCAAGCGCCAGGAGCTCAACAAGAAGTACGTGGGCTTCGTGTTCCAGCAGTATCACCTGCTGGACGGCCTGACCGTCAAAGAGAACCTCGAGATCCCGCTCTCCTACCGGAACGTCAAGCGCGCGCAGTCCGAGGGGATGGTCGCCGAGGTGCTGGACCGCTTCCAGATCGTGGGCAAGAAGGACCTCTTCCCGAGTCAGCTCTCGGGCGGCCAGCAGCAGCTGGTCGCGGTCGCGCGCGCCGTCGTCGCCAACCCGCGCCTGATCCTGGCCGACGAGCCCACCGGCAACCTGCACTCGGCGCAGGGTCGCGAGATCATGGAGCTCTTCAAGCGCTTGAACGCCGCCGGCACGACGATCATCCAGGTGACGCACTCCGAGGAGAACGCCTCCTACGGCGATCGGATCGTGAACCTGAAGGACGGCTGGATCGTGGACGAGCCGTGAGCGGTCCGGCGAGCGACCTCCCGACGCTGGCCCTGCGGCAGGAGTGAGGTGGACGGTGCGCGATCGAAACGGACCAGGCCAAGAGGCATTGGCATCGCCGGATGCCTGGCGGTCGGTGCGGTGGTGGGCCTGTCACTTGCGGGCGTGTGGAGAGCGCTGAGCGGACGCGCGATGGATGATGAACCGCGATCGGCCGCCGAGCGCGGAGCGGCCGCCCCGCGCTTCACGGCGAAGGGAGAGCTCGTGAAGCCCGAGGGCGTGGAGCGCTGGATTCTGGCCGGCGCGTCCCTGGGGCTCGACTACTCCGACTCGCCCGCGCGCGCCGACGGCGCGCCGGGTCGCTTCCACAACGTGTACCTCGAGCCCGGCGCCTACGCGGCGTTCCTGCGCACGGGCGCCTTCCCGCAGGGCACCCTGCTGGCCATGACGGTCTACGAGCCCGAGGAGAGGATCCCTCCCCAGCGCCACGGCTACGTCGCGGGCGAGCTCGTGGGCCTCGAGGTCGCGGTCAAGGACTCGGCGCGCTTCGAGGAGGGCTGGGCCTACTTCGGCTTCGCTCGAGACGGCGAGAGAGGCTTCGAGGGCACCGCCCGCGCGTTCCCGGCCGCCGCTTGCTTCGCCTGTCACCGCGCGCACGCGGCGCGCGACAACGTGTTCACCCAGTTCTACCCGCTCCTGCGCGGGGGAGAGACGCCATGAACGGCATGCTCCAGGACCTGCGCTGGGCCGTCCGCGCGCTCGCGAAGAGCCCCGGCTTCACGCTCGCCGCCGTCGCCACGCTCGCACTCGGGATCGGGGCCAACACGGCGATCTTCAGCCTGGTGGACGGCATCCTGCTGCGGCCGCTCGAGTTCCGCGAGCCGGAGCGGCTGGTCGCGCTCTGGGGCAGGTTCCGCTCGCCCGATCTGGACACGAACCCGCTCTCGGTCCCGGAGCTGGAAGACCTCCGGCGCCAGGCGGGCGGCACGCTCGAGAGCATCACGGGCTTCTCGCCGACGAGCGCCAACCTGACCGGCGTGGACCAGCCCGAGCGCATCCAGGCCATGGTCGTCACGACGAACTTCTTCGACGTGCTCGGCGCCTCGCCCGCTCGCGGCCGCACCTTCGCTGCCGAGGACGACGCGGGCGGGATCGGGACCGCGGCCGTCATCACCGACGGGCTCTGGCGGCGGCGCTTCGGTGGCGCCCCCGACGTGATCGGCCGCAACATGCGCCTGGACGACGACGACTTCACGGTCATCGGCGTCATGCCTCGCGGCTTCGGCCAGCCCGGCGACACGGGCCCCTCGCCGGTGGAGATCTGGGTCCCGAGCAACTTCCGCATCCCGCAGCTTCCCTTCGAGCAGAGGAGCGCGCGCTTCGTGGCCGTGATCGCGCGGCTCGCCCCGGGCGTCTCCCGGTCGCAGGCGCAGGCCCGGCTGGCGGGGATCGCCGACCGGGTGCGGCTCCAGAACCCCGACCAGTACGCCCCCCGCGCGGGCTGGAGCCTGCGGCTGCTGCCGCTCTTCGATCAGGTGGTGGGCAACGTGCGCCCCGCGCTCTTCGTCCTGCTGGGCGCGGTGGGCCTGGTGCTCCTGATCGGCTGCGCGAACGTGGCGAACCTCTCCCTCGCGCGCTCCGCCGAGCGCGAGCGCGAGATCGCGGTCCGCGCCGCGCTGGGGGCCGGCCGGCTGCGCGTCGTTCGCCTGCTGCTGACGGAGAGCCTCGTGCTGGCGCTCCTGGGTGGCGGGCTGGGCGTCCTGCTGGCGGTCTGGGGCAGCGACCTGCTGGTGAGCCTGACCGCCACGAACCTGCCGCGCGTCGGCGAGATCGGCATCGACCTGCGCGTGCTGGCCTTCACGCTCGCACTCACGGTCCTGACCGGGATCGCCTTCGGGCTGATCCCCGCCCTGCAGATGAGCCGCGGAGACCTCCAGCCGGCCCTGAAGGACGCCACGCGCGGCGCCACCGCCGGACGCGCGCGGGGCCGCACGCGCGCGTTCCTGGTCGTGGCCGAGATCGCGCTCGCGCTGGTGCTGCTGGTGGGCGCGGGACTCCTGCTCGAGAGCTTCCGCCGGCTCCTCGCCGTGGACCCCGGCTTCGAGCCCGAAGGTCTGCTGACGGCCCAGGTCTCGCTGCCGGTTCCGAATCAGCCCGAGCGCGGCAAGTACTACAGCGACGAGATGCAGCGCACGTTCTATCGGCAGGTTCTGGCGGAGCTCTCGGCCTCGCCCGGCGTGCGCGCGGCGGGGTTGAGCTCCAACCTGCCTCTCTCCGGAGGCTCGAACCTGGGCGCTTTCAGGATCGAGGGGCGACCCGTGCCGCCGGGCGAACCGCCTCCGCTCGCCGAGTTCCGTGCCGTGAGCCCCGGATACTTCCGGCTTATGGAGATCCCCGTCCTGGCCGGCCGCGAGCTGGACGAGAAGGACCGCTCCGACGCGCCCTTCGTGGCGGTCGTGAACCGCGCGCTGGCCCGCCGCTTCTGGCCGGGCGAGGATCCGGTCGGCCGGCGCATCCGGATCGGCCCGGACGGGGCTGTCGAGCTCACGATCGTGGGCGTCGTGGGGGATGTCCGCCAGCTGCGGCTCGAGTCGGAGCCCGAGCCAGAGCTCTACTTCCCGTACGAGCAAGCCCCCAGCGGCACCCTGACGCTGGTCGTCCGCGCGGACAGGTCCCCCGAGAACCTCGCGCCGACGATGCGGGCCGCCGTGCGCGCGGTGGAGCGCGAGCAGCCGGTCTACAACGTCCTCACCATGCGCCAGTTGCTGGGCCGCGCGGTCGCACCGCGACGGATCTCGATGCTGCTGCTGAACGCCTTCGCGGTCCTGGCGCTCGGGCTGGCGGCGGTGGGGATCTACGGTGTCATGGCCTACGGCGTGGCGCAGCGACGCCGCGAGATCGGCGTCCGGATGGCGCTCGGCGCCCACCGGGCCGACGTGCTGCGGCTCGTCGTGGGTCAGGGGATGGCGCTGGCGCTGGCCGGCGTGGGCGTGGGCCTCGTGGCTGCCTTCGGCTTGACGCGCGTGCTCGCGAGCCTGCTCTACGGCGTGAGCCGCACCGACCCGCGCGTCTTTTTCGGCCTTTCGGCACTCCTCGTCGCCGTCGCGCTGGTCGCCTGCTGGCTGCCGGCCCGCCGGGCTTCGGGGTTGGACCCGCTGGCCGCCCTGCGCACGGAGTGATGCCATGTCCGGCCTGATCCAGGACCTGCGCCACGCGCTGCGCGCCCTGCGCAAGAGCCCCGGCTTCGCGGCCGTGGCGGTCGTCTCGCTGGCCCTCGGGATCGGGGCCAACGCCGCCGCCTTCAGCATCGTGAGCTCGATGCTGCTGCGCTCGCTGCCGGTCGAGGATCCGGCGCGCGTGGTGGCCCTCTTCGGGCGCCGGGAGGGACAGCCGCCGCTTCCCTTCTCCTACGCGGACTACCAGAGCTATCGCGCGCTGGGCGACGTCTTCGAGGGCCTGGCGGCGCACACCGGGACACAGGTCAGCCTCCAGGGCCGCGAGCGTGCGGAGATGGTCTGGGGCGAGATGGTCACCGACAACTACTTCCAGGTGGTGGGGGCGAGGCTCGCGACGGGACGCGGCTTCCTGCCCGAGGAAGGTGTCGAGGGCGCGCGGCCGGCGGCGGTGCTGGGTCACGGCCTCTGGTTGCGTCGCTTCGGCGGCGACCCCGCCGTCGTGGGGGGCACGCTGCGGCTGAACGGCCGTGAGTTCACGATCGTGGGTGTCGCACCCGAAGGTTTCGTGGGCACGCGTCTGTTCTCGTTCGCTCCCGAGATCTTCGTTCCGCTCGGCCAGCACGAGCGTCTGCGGCCCGAGACCGCGGGCTGGCTCGACGACCCGGCCACGAGCTGGCTGAGCGTCGTCGGACGGCTGAAGCCCGGCGTGACCCTCGAGCGGGCGCAGGCGGCGGCCTCGGCCCTGGCGACCGCCCAGGCGCGCGAGGACTCCCAGCGGCAGGGGCTCGGCGTCAGGCTCTACGCCAACCGCACGCTCATCAATCCCTGGATCCTGGACCCGGCCGTGCTGCAGCGCATGGCGGCCCTGCTGCTGCTCGCCATGTCGCTCGTGCTGGCGATCGCCTGCGCCAACGTGGCCAACCTGCTCCTGACCCGGGCCGCCGGACGGCGGCGGGAGATCGCCGTGCGCCTCTCGCTGGGGGCCGGCCGGGGGCGGCTGGTCCGCCTGCTCCTGACCGAGAGCTTCGTGCTGGCCGCGCTGGGAGCGGCGGCGGGACTCCTCTTCGCGGTCTGGATGGTGGACCTCTCGCGCGGCTTCCGTCCCACGCTCGACTTCGCCACGGCCTTCGTCCTGCGCGTGGACGGCCACGTGCTCGCCTACACGGCGGCCGTGTCGGTCGTGACCGCGCTCGTGTTCGGGCTGGTGCCGGCCCTGCAGGCCGCGCGCACGAGCCTGGTGCCGGCGCTCAAGGACGAGAGCGCGGCGAGTGTGGGGACGCGCTCCCGGGCCCGCGAGGTGCTGGTGACCGTGCAGATCGCTCTGGCGCTCCTGCTTCTCGTGGGTGCCGGGCTCTTCGTGCGGAGCTTCAGGAACGCGCAGGCCATCGATCCCGGCTTCGACCCGCAAGGCGTGCTGCTGGCCTCGGTCCACTTGGGCATGCAGGGCTACGACGACGTCCGCCAGGTGGAGTTCCGGGAGCGCGTGCTGCGCGACCTGAGCGCGCTTCCGGGCGTGCGCTCGGCGAGCCTCGCCTTCCCGCTCCCGCTCGATGCCTACAGCCGCTCGATGGGGGTCACCCTCGAAGGCGGCGCGACCGTCCGCGAGAGCGAGCGGCCCGATGTCTTCGAGAGCATGGTGGGCCCCGGCTACTTCGCGACCATGCGCACGCCCATCCTGCGCGGCCGGGCGCTCGACGAGCGGGACCGTGCCGGTGCGCCGCCAGTGGCGGTCGTGAACGAGGCCTTCGCACGCCGGTTCTGGCCCGGGCGCGACGCCCTCGGCCGGCGCTTCAGCCTGGACGGCGATGAGGGACCCTGGGTCGAGGTCGTGGGGATTGCCCGGGACGGCAAGTACCTGACGCTGGGCGAGCCGCCACGGCCCTACATGTTCCTTCCGCTGGCCCAGCGTCCCTCGCCGCGTCTCACGATCCTGGTCCGCACCGAAGGCAACCCCGAGGAGCTTCTGCCCTCGGTCCGCGCGGCCCTGCAGCGGCTGGATCCGGCGCTGCCGCTCTACGCCGTCCGGACACTTCGCCAGCAGATGGAAACGCCGCTCTCCGGAGCGCAGTCGGGGGCCGCCACGGTAGGGCTCTTCGGCGCGCTGGCCCTGATCCTGGCCGCGGCCGGGATCTACGGGGTGGTGTCCTATGCCGTGGCCCAGCGCACGCGCGAGATCGGCGTGCGGGTGGCGCTCGGCGCGCGGAAGGCCGACGTCGTGGGGATGGTGCTTCGGCGGGGAGCCGGGATGGCGTCCGTCGGGATCGCCCTGGGCCTCGTGGGCGCCTCGGTGCTGGGCCGCTCGCTCTCCGGGTTCCTGTACGGTATCTCGGGCATGGACTGGCCGACCTACGCGGCGATCGCGGCTCTCCTGGCGGGCGTCACCCTCCTCGCGAGCTGGATCCCGGCCCGGCGGGCCGCGCGGGTGGACCCGCTCAAGGCGCTGCGGGCGGAGTAGGAGGGGGCCGGCCCCACCTGGAATGGGGCGTCCGCGGCGATCCCCCGGTCGTTCGTCCCGGGCCGGTTGCGACTCCGGGCACCGGCCGGCTATCGCCCTCCCGGATCGCCTCACCGGCGCGGCAGGGATCGTTCACGACCGCGCGCCCGACCTTTTCGATCGGAGCAGCGCCCCAGCCATGACGCACCTCATGGTCCGCCAGACACCCCAGCGATCGTTCGCGTTCCCACCGACCCGGAGCGACGCACCGATTTTCATGATCGCTCGCTCGTTCGCACCGGTCGCGGTCGCGGCGGCCGCCTTCTTCGTACCCGCGCAGGCGCTGTTCGCGGCGGCGCGCGCCCCGGCCGCGATCGGCTCCGCCGCGACGGCCGCCGCCCGTGGAGGGGGAGAGGCCGAGAGCGAAGGCGCCGGTCCGGAGTCGGGTGCCTACGCCATCACGCACGTGAACGTGGTGCCCATGGATCGCGAGCGCGTGCTCGCCGACCAGACCGTGCTGGTGCGCGACGGCAAGATCGTGCGCCTGGGTAGCGCAGGCGACGTGGCGGTCCCGGAAGGCGCGACCCGGATCGACGGCCGCGGCCGCTGGCTCATGCCCGGTCTGGCGGACATGCACGCGCATCTCTTCTCGGACGACGCCTTCCCGGACTCGCTCGCCCCCGACGAGCTGGCCGTCATGCTCGCCAACGGCGTCACCACCGTGCGCTTCATGATCGGCACCCCCGAGCAGCTCGAGCTCCGATCGCGGGTCGCCGCGGGCGAGTTGCTGGGCCCCACGATCTATTCCGCGAGCCCGCAGCTCTCCGGCAAGGCCTACGGAGAGATCTTCAACGGCCGCGTCGTCACCACCCCCGAGGAGGCGCGCGCGGCCGTGCGCGAGGTCTCCGCGGCGGGCTACGACTTCGTGAAGCTCACCTACCTGATCTCGCGACCCGTCTACGACGCCGTGGTCGAGACCGCGCGCGAGGTCGGAATCCCGGTGATCGGGCACGTGGACCCACAGGTGGGCCTCGAGCGGGCGCTCGAGGCGGGCCAGCAGATCGAGCACCTGGACAGCTACATGGAGGCGATCCTGGCCGACGACGCGCCGTCCAGGGTCTCGGTCTCGACGATCAATGTCTGGAAGACGGAGAACTGGCTTACCCTCGACCACGTGGACGAGGCGAAGATCGCCGAGGTCGCAGCCGCGAGCGCGCGGGCCGGCGTCACGAACACGCCGACCCTCACGTTCTTCAAGCTCGTCTTCGGCATCCGGCCGACCGCCGAGCAGATCCGCGCGTTCCCCGAGTGGCGCTTCCTCTCGCCGGGGCGCCGCGCCGAGATGGAGAGCGGCTTCACCTGGAAGGCGCCTCCGACCGACGAGCGACGCCGGCGCTACGTCGAGCTCCGGAACCGCATCACGAAGGCCATCCACGACGCCGGCGGCCGCATTCTGGCCGGATCCGACTCGCCGGACTGGTTCCTGCTCTACGGATTCAGCTTGCACCGCGAGCTGGCGAACCTGGTCGAGGCCGGGCTCACCCCGTACGAGGCCCTCGAAGCGGCCACCCGCAACCCGGCCGAATGGCTGGGCGCGTCGGAGACGTTCGGGACCATTGCCGAGGGCAGGCGCGCCGATTTGCTCCTCCTGGAAGCAAACCCGCTCGAGAGAGTCGGGAACGCCCGGAAGCGGGTCGGCGTCATGGTGCGCGGGCGGTGGCTGCCCGAATCCGAGCTGCGGGCCATGCTGGACCGCGCGGCGCCACGCTTCCAGGCGGGCTTCGAAGCCACCGGCTGAGCGATCGCCGCAGCGTTCGAGGCCGCCGGCCGAGGCCCGGCGCAGCGACGCTGCGCCGCCTCACCACGAGGTCCTTCCGCCTTCTCTCCACTAGCGACACGGCGCGTCCCACAAGCGGACATCCGGGGCGCGCCGGCGCTCTGCAGCGAATCTCCCATCCCTTTACAAATCAATGTCTTAGCGGAGTGATGAAGGCTGGCACGGTCCTTGGTATCTAGTCGTGCGGGACGTGAGGAAGCACCCCCTCGAAACCTGAGACGCACGATGGAGGACGCCATGAACAAGAGCCCCCGCATGATCCTGATCACCGAGGTCGCCATCGCGATCGCGCTGACCTTCGGTCCCCTGCTGCTCGCCGTGGGTCGCTTCGCCGGGTACGGAAGCTGAGCGCGGACGGCGGACGCGGATGGAAAGACGCTCGAACCTGACGGCGCGGCGCGTGCTCGCGACAGTTGGCTGGACGCGCACGTGGAAGGCTGGATGCTTCGCCGCGCTTCTCTTGCCGCTGCCGGCACCGCTGGCGCGCTCGGCGGCCGCCGCGCAGGCCCCGGACTCGGCGGCCGCGACTGCCGCGGCGCAGGCACCTGAATCTTCAGCGGCCGAGCGCTACGACGAGTCCTTGACGCAACCGGGAGCCGCGCTCGACTCGACACCGGGGATCGTTCAGCCCGGCGGCGGCGCCGGCGGCCCGGTGGATACGCTCACGCTCGAAGGGGCCGTGCGGCTCGCTCTCGCCCGGAGTCCCGTGCTCCGCGAGGCCGAGGGCTCGCGCATGAGCGCCCGGGCCGCGCGCTACGACAGCTGGGGACGTCTCGTGCCGTCGCTCGGATACACGAGCGGATTCACTCGCTCGAGCGTGCTCCAGCGCACCTCTCAGGATCCCTTTACCGGGGGCACCGTCACGCTTCCCGAGTCGCTGGTCGAGACGCGAATGAGCTTCGGCGCCCAGCGCGTGCTCTCGGCTCGCTGGGACGTGTTCGACGGCGGCCAGACCTACTGGGAGATCCGCCGCGCCAGCGCCCAGGCTGAGGCCGCGGACCTGGCCTACGCGTCCACCCGAGCCCGCGTGGCGGCGGACGTCGCCCTGGCCTATCTGGACGCGCTCGAGTCGGTCGCGCAGGAGGGCGCGCGCCGCGCGCAGCTCGAAAGCGCGCGCCAGCTCGCGCGCGTGGCGGCCGAGCGCTTCCGCGTGGGCGAGGTGCCCGAGATCGACGACCTGCAGGCCAGGCTGGCCGAGAGCGACGCCGAGATCGCGCTCCTCGAGTCCGAGTCCGCGACCGACGCCGCCCGCCTGAGCCTGTTCGCGAACCTGGGACTCGGGCCCGCCACGCGGCTGGCGCTCATCGAGCCGGCGGCCCCGGATTCGGCCTCGATCCCCTCCGAGGACGAGCTGCGCCGGCGCGCCATGGAAGAGAGCGCGGAGCTGGCGGCTCTGCGCGGCGATCGAGAGGCGGCCGAGCGCGGGCTGGACGCCCAGAAGTGGTGGTTCCTGCCCCGGATCAGCCTGGGAATCGACTGGTACCGCTCCGAGTTCGGCAACAACAGCGAGGCCTTCACCCTGAACCCCAGCAACGAGCAGACGACGTACAGCCTGGGTGTGTCCTGGACGCCGTTCGACCGCCGCGGCGGGTTGATCGCCGACCGGCGCCGCGCGCGCGCCGACGTCTACACGGCCGAGGGCCGGCTCGCGAGCCGCGAGGCCTCCCTCGCCCGTGACGTGGAGGTGGCGCTCGGTCGCCTGCGCCGCGCCCGGCTGCTCGAGCAGAAGAGCCGCCTCAACCTGGATCTCGCCCGCCAGCAGCGCGAGCAGGCCGCCGAGCGCTACCGGCTCGGGCTGGCTCCCATCGTGGAGCGGCTGACCGCCGAGGCGCTGGCCGCGGATGCCGACCGTCAGGCCATCGCCGCCCGCTACGCCACCTTGCGCTCGCTGGCCGAGCTCGAGCGCGCGGCCGGGATCCGGCTCACGTCCGGGGACGGCGGGCGCGCGAGCGACTGAGCCGCCGGGACGTGTCCGCCCGGCAGCCGATCCCGGCCGGCGTCATTGGCCGACCCCTGCGTCCGGCTGGTATAATCCCTCTGCCATGAGCGCCCCCAAGGGTCCCTCCGCTTCCCGCGTCCTCATCGCCGACGACCAGCCCCACATCCTCGAGGCGCTGCGGCTCCTCTTGAAGGGCGAGGGCTTCGAGACCGAGTCGGCGACCTCGCCGGCCGGCGTCCTGGCGGCGCTCGAGGCTCGCGACTTCGACGCCGTGCTCATGGACCTGAACTATACCCGCGACACGACCTCGGGCCGCGAGGGGCTGGACCTGCTGCTCCAGCTCCAGAAGCTGGATTCGACCGTGCCGGTCATCGTGATGACGGCCTGGGGCAGCGTCGAGGGGGCGGTCGAGGCCATGCGCCGCGGCGCGCGCGACTTCATCCTGAAGCCCTGGGACAATCCGCGCCTGCTGGCGATCCTCAGGAGCCAGATCGAGCTCGGGGGCGCGCTCCGTCGCAGCCAGCGGCTCGAGAGCGAGAACCAGATTCTGCGCGGGCAGCGCCGCTCGCAGATGATCGCCGCCTCGCGCGCCATGGAGCCCGTGCTGCGGCTCATCGAGCGCGTGGGCCCGTCGGACGCGAACGTGCTCATCACCGGCGAGCACGGGACCGGGAAGGAGGTCGTCGCCGCCGAGCTCCACGCCGCATCGGCGCGCGCGGCGAAGCCGCTCGTGACCGTGAACGTGGGCGGTCTCTCGGACGGTGTTTTCGAGAGCGAGCTCTTCGGGCACGTGAAGGGTGCTTTCACCGACGCCAAATCCGACCGCGTGGGGCGCTTCGAGCTGGCCGACGGGGGCACGCTGCTGCTGGACGAGATCGCGAACGTTCCGATGGGGCAGCAGTCCAAGCTCCTGCGCGTGCTCCAGACCGGCGAGCTCGAGCGCGTCGGCTCTTCGAAGACGCGCCGCTTCGACGTGCGCATCCTGGCGGCCACCAACGCCGACCTGGCGGGCGAGGTCGCGGCCGGACGCTTTCGCGAGGACCTGCTCTTCCGGCTCAACACGATCGAGATCGCGCTCCCGGCGCTGCGCGACCGCAGGGAGGACGTCCCGCTCCTGGCCGCTCACTTCCTGGGCCAGCACGCGCGCCGCTACGGCAAGGAGCTGATCGGCTTCGATCCACCCGCCATGCAGGCCCTGCTCGAGCATCCCTGGCCGGGGAACGTCCGCGAGCTGGACCACGTCGTCGAGCGCGCCGTGCTGCTCGCCGAAGGCCGGTCCGTCAAGGCGGCGGACCTGGCACTCCGGAGCGGGGGCGAGCGCGGGGCCTCGCGGCTCGAGGATATGAGCCTCGAGGAAGCCGAGGCCGTCCTGATCCGGAAGGCCCTCGCGCGTCACGACGGAAACGTGAGCCACGCGGCGCGGGCGCTCGGGCTCTCGCGAAGCGCTCTCTACCGCCGGCTCCAGCAGCTGGGGCTCTAGCTTGATCGGCATGCGACCGAGCCACGAGCGCCGCGTCCTGCTGGTGGCGCTCCTCGGCGGCCTCCCCGCCGTGCTCGTGGCCATGGCCTTCCTCTGGACGGACGACCACGACGCCAAGCTGCGCTGGACGCTGACGCTGTTGATCGTGGGCGTCTGGTGGTTCTCGGCGCTGGCGCTTCGCACGCGCGTGGCCTTCCCGCTCCAGACGGTGTCGAACCTGCTGGCGGCCCTGCGCGAGGGCGACTTCTCGATCCGCGCCCGCGGGGCGCGCCACGGCGACGCGCTGGGCGAGGTGCTGGCCGAGGTCAACACGCTGGGCCAGACGCTCCGCGAGCAACGCCTGGGGGCGCTCGAGGCGACCGCCCTCCTCTGGCGGGTGATGGCCGAGATCGACGTGGCCGTCTTCGCCTTCGACGAGAACGCGCGCCTGCGGCTCGTGAACCGCGGGGGGGAGCGGCTGTTGGGGCAGTCCGCCGAGCGGCTGCTCGGACGCGACGCGGCGGCACTCGAGCTCGAAGAGTGCCTGCGCGGCGAGGCGCCGCGAATGCTCGAGCGCACGTTCCCGGGCGGGCGCGGGCGCTGGGAGATCCGCCGCACCGGCTTCCGCCAGGGCGGCCGGCCCCATCACCTGCTCGTGCTCTCCGACCTCTCGCGCGTCCTGCGCGAGGAGGAGCGCCAGACCTGGCAGCGGCTCGTGCGCGTGCTCTCGCACGAGATCAACAACTCGCTGGCGCCGATCCAGTCGCTGGCCGGGAGCCTGGCCGGGCTGCTCGACGACCCCGCCCGCCCGACGGATCGCGACGCGGACCTGCGGCAGGGCCTGTCGGTGATCGCCGACCGCTCGCAGGCGCTCTCGCGCTTCATGGCCTCCTACGCGCGGTTGGCCCGCCTGCCGCCACCCACGCTCCAGCCCGTGGACGTGGGCGCCTGGATCCACCGCGTGGCGCGCCTGGAGGGGCGGCTCGAGGTCAAGGTCGAGGCCGGTCCCGAGACGATCGTCCAGGCCGACGGCGATCAGCTCGACCAGCTGCTCATCAATCTGATCAGCAACGCGGTGGACGCCGCCCTGCAGACCGGCGGCGGGGTGAGCGTGGGCTGGCGCAAGCGAGCCGGGCACCTCGAGGTCTGGGTGCGCGACGACGGGCACGGAGTCTCGGACCTGGAGAACCTCTTCGTACCCTTCTTCACGACCAAGCCCAGCGGCTCGGGGATCGGGCTCGTGCTCTCGCGCCAGATCGCCGAGGGCCACGGGGGAACCCTCGCGCTCCGCAATCGCAGGGACCGCCCGGGCTGCGAGGCCTTGCTGCGCCTGCCGATTCAGCAAGCCGCACGGACGTCGACGTCGTGATGAAGGCAACGACAGGGCCCTGGCCGGGCCCAGGACCATGTTCCTGAGGCGACGATGAGATCTCGCTCATGCGTCGTGCTCGGCGCCCTGAGCCTCCTGCTCTTGTTCGGAGGTTGCCGGCAGGCCACGCCGCGTTTTCTCCAGCGCTGGCTGAGCGAGCCCGCCTGGCAGTGGTCCGACGCGCATGTGCTCGAGAGGGTGAACGCCGTGCGCGCGGGTCGCAGCCTCCAGCCGAAGCAATGGCCGGGCGGCGCTCGGGTGGCGGTCCTGCTCTCGTTCGACGTGGACAACGAGACGCTCGCCCTCGCCTCGGGAAAGCCCACGATCGGAACGCTCTCAGATGGGGAGTTCGGAGCGCGGGTCGGGCTCGGGCGGGTCGTGAACCTGCTCGACCGCCACGCGATCCCGGCCACGTTCTTCGTGCCGGCGATGAGCCTGAAGCTCCATCCCGAGATGGCTGGCGTGATCCGGGCCTCGGGACGTCACGAGATCGGAGTGCACGGCTGGATCCACGAGGGGCCGTCCTCGCTCTCCGCCGAGGCGGAGCGCGACCTGCTGGGCCGCGCCGTGGACCATCTCACGAAGGTCACCGGCAAGCGGCCCGCCGGGTATCGGGCGCCGGCCCTGGACTTCGGCCCGCACACGCTCGCGGTCCTTCGCAGCCTGGGGATCGAATATGACAGCTCGCTGATGGCGGACGACCGGCCCTACGAGCTCCTGGCGCTCGGGCAGCCGACGGGAATCGTGGAGCTGCCGGTGAGCTGGATCCTGGACGACTTCGTGCTCCTGAACCCGCGTGCCGAAACCCAGAGTGCACCCCGCGACCTGCTGCAGGTCTGGATCGACGAGTACGATCGCGCCTACGACGAGGGGACGGCCTTCGTGCTCATCCTGCACCCGCACGTGATCGGACGCCGCTCGCGCATGGTCGTGCTCGAGGCGCTGGTCGATCACATCGAGGCCAAGGGCGGCGCGTGGTTCGCCACGCTCGGCCAGGGGGCGGAGTACGTGCGCCAGCAAGCGGGGCTGCAGGCGCCGCCGGCGAGCGCGGAGTAGCTACGAACCGCCTCGCAACGGACGATTGACGGACGGTCCGGCGGACGGCTTCTTTCGGCCCATGCCCGACACACCGCAGGAGGATCCTCCTCCGGATCTCACGCTTCTCGGCGAGGCGCTCAAGACCGTTCAGGTGCGCTCGCTGGCCCTCACGTCGCTCGCCGTGCTGGCGTTCCTCTACACGCTGTACTTCGCCCGTGCCTTCCTGCTTCCGGTCGTGATCGCCCTCCTGCTGGAGCTGTTGCTGAACCCGGTGGTTCGGTGGCTGGGACGCCTGCGACTCCCCGCCCCGGCGGGCGCGGCGCTGGTCATGCTGGTCCTGCTGGGTGGAGTGGGGCTCGCGGTCTACGAGCTGGCGGAGCCGGCGCAGGAGTGGTTCGACAAGGCGCCGCGGGCGCTGGGTCAGGTGAACGCCAAACTGCACGAGCTCAAGCGCCCCGTCGAGCAGGTGAGCCGCGCGGCCGAGCAGCTGGAGGACGCGGCGGCCGTGGGCGGGAGCGGCCCGCAGCGAGAGGTGGTCGTGAAGGGGCCCAGCCTCGTCTCGCGGGTCTTCGGCACCACGCAAGCGCTCGTGGCCGGGATCCTCGAGGTGCTGATCCTGCTCTACTTCCTGCTCGCGGTCGGGGACCTGTTCCTGGAGAAGCTGATCAAGGTCCTGCCCCAGCTCCAGGACAAGAAGAAGGCGGTGCGGATCGCGCGCGAGGTGGAGGCGTCCGTGTCGATCTACCTCAGCACGACCACCATCCTGAACCTGCTGGAGGGGCTCCTGCTCGCGCTCGCCCTCTGGGCGCTGGGGATGCCCGCGCCCTTCTTCTGGGGCGCGCTGGCGGCGCTCATCGAGTTCGTGCCCTACCTGGGCGCGGTGGCGATGCTCCTCGTCCTCACGGTCGTTGCGCTCACGACCTTCGACAGCGTCGGGCAGGCGCTGCTCGTGCCCGCCGTATTCCTCGTCCTCAACATCGTCCAGTCCAACCTCGTTAGCCCGCTGCTCTACAGCCGCCGGCTGACGCTGAATCCCGTCGCGATCGTCGTGGGGTTGGCCTTCTGGTGGTGGCTGTGGGGCGTCCCGGGCGCCTTCGTGGCGGTGCCCCTGCTCGCGACCTTCAAGATCTTCTGCGATCACATCGAGACGCTGGCCCCGGTCGGCGAGTTCCTGGGCAATTGAAACCGGAAGGCCGCAGCGAGGCCGGCGGGCACGGGGTCGGGCCGTCGAGCCACGGTGCTACGGGCGAGTGGCTGGCGATCCTCGCGGCGTTCGCGGCCACGCTGCCGGGCGTGGCGCTGCGCCTCGGCGGGCTCACAGCGTCGGATCCCGTGGCGGCCCTGATCTACGGCATCGCGATCGTCGGCGCGGCCTTCCTGCTCTCCTGGGCCGCCGAGGTCTCCCAGCTGGATGTCTCGCAGGGTCTGGCGCTGGCGTTCCTGGCGCTGATCGCGATCCTCCCCGAGTACATCGTGGACGCCACCTTCGCCTGGCTCGCGGCCGAGGACCCCTCCTACGCGAGCTATGCCGTGGCCAACATGACGGGCGCCAACCGGCTGCTGATCGGCATCGCCTGGCCGCTGGTGGTGCTCCTCGTGTGGTTGCGGACGCGCAGCCCCACGGTGGAGCTGGAGCCGGGGCACGGCGTGGAGATCGTGACGCTGCTGGCGGCGACCCTCTACGCCTTCCTGCTCCCGCTCAAGGAAACGATCTCGCTGCTGGACATGGCGGTGCTGGGCACCATGTTCGCGCTCTACGTCTGGCGCCTGGCGAAGGCGCCCGCGGAGCCGCCGCACCTGATGGGTCCTGCGGCGCGGATCGCCCGGCTCTCGACGGGGCGGCGCCGCCTGGCGACGGTCGGGCTGGGCCTCTCCGCGGCGGCGGCCATCCTGCTCGTGGCCAAGCCATTCGCCAAGGCGCTGGTCGTGACCGGAATCACGTTCGGCCTGGACGAGTTCCTGCTCGTGCAGTGGCTGGCGCCCCTCGCCTCGGAGGCGCCCGAGTTCGTGGTCGTCTCGATCTTCGCCTGGCGCGCGGCGGGTGCCGCGGCGCTGGGGACGCTGGTCTCCTCGAAGGTGAACCAGTGGACGCTTCTGGTAGGGATGCTGCCGCTCGTCTACTCGATCGCCCTCGGACGCCCGGCTGCGCTGCCGCTGACCGAGCGGCAGCAGGGGGAGATCCTGCTGACCGCGGCCCAGTCTCTCTTCGCGGTCGTGCTCTTGCTGGACCTGCGGCTCTCGCTGACCGGCGCAGCCATGCTCTTCGTGCTCTTCACGGCGCAGCTCGTCTGGCCCGAGATCCGGATGGAGGCCACGATCGCCTACTTCGTCCTCGCGGCTGCGGCGCTCTTCCGATCGCGCGGGCACCTGGTCGCGGTCTTCCGGGGTCTGCACCCGCGCGCCTGAGCCCCGGGTGCTCGCCGGGGGGGGCGAAGTGGCCTCTCGCCGTTGACCCCTGCGCTACTCGGGAGTCTCGTAACGGACCAGGATCGCGTCGCGCCCGAGGCCGGGGAAGAGCACGCGCGCCGGCAGCCGGTAGGGCTCGAAGACCCAGCGCACGACGCGGAAGAGCGAGGGCGTCTCGGCGGGGCTCGCGTAGCGGCGCGTGGAGAAGGTCCGCGCGGGCGTGGGCACGCGCTCGGCGCCCAGGTCCACGTCGGCCGGCAGGGAGATGAGAACGCCCAGCGGGTGCGGTCCGGCCGGGAGCCAGTAGGTGTCCGCGCGAGCCGAAGGTGCGTCGCCGCCAAGGCTGTCAAGACTGTCCGAGGGGAGCGTGTCGCGCGGCGCGAGAGCCGCTCCCTGGCCCGTGTCCGCCGCCGCGCCCGTGCCGCCGCCGGTCACGATCGCCCAGCCCTCGAGCGCCGCCGAGCCGATCCGGAAGACCGCCGGGTTCCCGAGCGTCAGGCGCTGCTCGGCCACGCCCACCGCACCGCCCCGGGATTCCCCGCGCAGCTCGCCGTTCGATACGGTGATCGACGTGGATTCGCTGCCGCGCCCTCCGATCCGCCGCACCTGGAGCTCGTGCACCCGGAACGTGGAGTCCGCGAACGCCCGCACGCTCGTGCGCGGCCCTTCGGCGTAGGCGATGTCGGACTCGAGCAGGTAGCCGCCGCCGGGCTCGGCGGAGAGCGTCCAGCTCTCGACCGCGGCGGTCTCGGTGCGCCGGAGCAAGCGATGATGGTAGACGCCGCGGGCGAGCACGGCGCCGCCCGCCGCGTGCGCCACCGGCTCGGGATCCTGGATCAGCTCGGAGAGCTCCAGGCGAACGCCCAGGCTCGGCAGCTCGGCCGCCACCGGGATGCGGCTCCCCATCAGGATCCACCAGCGGTCACGCACGTCGGCGCCGCCGCCTTCGTTCGGGACGTCCGTCTCGGAGGTCGCCTCCGCGGGCGGGATCTCGAAGCGCAGCGTGCGGAACACCCCCGCCGGGAGCCGCAGGTCCTCCTGCGCCGCGCGGCGTGCGGAGAGGGTCTTGACTTCGCCGATCAGGACGCCGGGCGCGCTCCCCGAGAGGTA
>DATBJW010000012.1:0-20055 GCA_036556205.1 Gemmatimonadota bacterium | reverse complement strand
GAGCTTCAGGCAGGCGTCGCAGACGAGCGGCGTGGAGAGAGTCGAGAAGGCCCGATTCAGCTGCGCGTTCGTCGTGGCCGTCGGCGCGTGTCCGGAGCGGAACATGCGATTCTCCTGATGATTGTCAGCCGCCGAAGCTCTCCAGCCGCGCGACGTACCAGTCCGGAAAGCTCTGCTGGCGCGCGGCGGTGACGATGCGGTTCAGGTAGTCGACGGCCGGTGGCCCCGCCGCTGCCGCGGGTGCCACGTAACAGAGGGCGGGCACCAGCCCGCGGCTTCCGGTCTCGACGAGCACGGCCTCGGGCCGATACGTGCCGAAACGAGCCTCCCCGAACAGACGGTCCAGCTCGGCGTGCGTCAGCTCGCACAGGACCCCGTAGACGCAGCGCTGGTCGGAGCGCGCCAGGTTGGCCAGCGGCGCGATGCGGATATCGTAGCCCCAGAGCCGCGCAACCTCCAGGCCGAGAGGGGCGACCTGGGACCTGGCCAGCACCTCGCGGTTCATGAACGAGCCGTAGAAGAAGACCTGCACTCCGGCGTCAGCCATGCATGGCTCCGGTTGAGCGTGAGGTATGGCCTCTCGCGATCGTCATCCACCGCCCGCTCAACGTACGCGCGTCCGAGGGGGCCCGAAGCTGAGAATACCTCATCGTTCTCATGAGCGACGCTCGCCGCCGCGGCGGGCGGCCTCGGCGATCAGCCGCCAGGCGACGGGCCCGAAGCCGTGCAGCAATCGCCTGGAAGGAGTTCGCGCCCCGTCCAGGACGCGCTCGATGCCGGCGACCGTGCGAAGCGCGGCCTCGAGCGTCTCTTCCCCGGGCTCCAGCAGGATCCGCAGGCAACGGCGCGCAGACGCGCTCTCCGTGAAGCGGCGCGCATCGGCTTCCCAAGCCAGGCCGGCCTCGATCCCCACGCCGAGCCCGAGAAGGAGCTCGGCCAGCTCGGAAGAGCCTTCCTCGCCGAAGTTGACGGAGGCGAAGTCCGGCAGCGCGGTCCAGCGCCGGGCGAGCGCCAGACGGCGCTCAGGATCGGGAACGATCCAGGCGCCGGTGCTGATCCCGACCGGCACGCCCGGACAGGCGGCGCGCACGGCGCGGATCGTCAGCGCCAGGTCGTCGGGCTCGAGGCTCTCCGCTCCGGCGCCGTCGCGCACGTGCAGGTGGATGGCGCCCGCCCCCGCCCGGACCGAAGCCTTCCCCTCACGGGCGAGCTGCTCCGGAGTGACGGGCAGGGCGGGATGCTCGGCCGGAGCGCGAGCCCCGTTGAGCGCGGCCTCGAGAAGCACGGCGGTCGCCTGCCGCCGGCGCGCTCAATCCTCGGAGACGAACTGGATGTGGATGCCGTGCACGTCGTCCGCGAACCGGTCGGCCAACCTGCCGACCAGGGCGCCCAGAAGCTTCCACTCCTCCCCCGGCCGCTTCGGCGTCTTGATCTCGGCGGTGATCACGCCCGCGGACGAGGACCAGTTCATCCAGCCAGGGTGGGTAATGTGGAGGATCTTCTGCCCGCGCTTCTCCGATTTGAACGTCCTCAGCTCGCCTGAGCGCACGGCGGCGAGCAGCTTCCGGCGAAGGTTCGCGCCGGGCCGTTCCACGATCTGCAGTCGGATCATGCGAGGCCCCTCCTTCGGTAGACGTTTTTCCGGACCCGCGGGGATGCGCTCAGCGGGCGCGGCGGCGAACGAACTGCAGGCCCGACCAGGTGTCGTCCACGGCGCAGATTTTGAAATCCACCAGGCCGGCGGCCAAGCCGACCTTGCGCACGACGACCTGCGAGAGGCCGCTGTCCAGTCCCGACGCTTTCTTGGGCCAGACGATCCAGAGCCGCCCGTCGCCCAGGGCGGCCGCCATCGAGCCCACGCGACGGTCGAGCTCTGCACGCGATCTCGTGAACCACAGCGTGAGGTCCCGGCGGGCGCCGCCCCGCCGGCGGAGCACGACGCCATCCGGCAGCCGGCCGAGCGTTCGCTCGAAGCCGGAAGGCGCCCCGATCAGCGCGACGGTCGAGCCCGGCCGGACGCCGAGCTTCTTCGCGAGCGGCGCTCCGGCGTAGCCCGCGAGCCTCGAGGCCGGGACGACGGGGTCGCCGGGCGGCCGGGACAGCGTCGCCTTCAGCGCCCCCCGGATCCGGCCCCAGGTCGTGTAGGCCGCGTCGGGGAGGAGCTCTCGCGCGCGGGCCACCTTGGCGGGCTCGCCCTCGACGAAGACCAGCGGCACGTGGCGCGTCGCCCGGTACTGCCGGATCGCGAGACCGACGTCGCGACCCTGGGACGGGATGCGCGAGAGGTCGATCACGACGGCCGCCGGCGGGGTCTCGCGCAGCTCACCCAGGAAAGCCGGGCCGTTCGGCAGGTCGGCGACCACCTCGTAGCCGGCCGCCTCCAGCCCGGCGGCCCGCTCCCTGGCCTCGGCGTCGTTCCAGTGGATCAGCCGAACGCGGGGCCGGGCCCGCTTCGGGGCTCTCGTCGCTCGCCCGGTCACGGCACCGTCACTCCACCACCGCGTCGGCCGGGTCCACGCTCGGGTTCCTCCCGCTCTAGGGGAAGGCTGGTCGGCCCTCGTGCTCCAGCGGAACGCTGGTCGGCCCTGCCCCTCCAGGGAAACGCTCGGAATTTCGACCCGCGGGGGCCGTCCGGCCAGGTTCGCGCTGAGCCCCGCCTCTCGGCTCCCCGCGCCGTCCCTGCGAGGCCCCGCGGCTCAGGGGGCGCCCCTCACGACCATTTGCCCGTCGGCGGCGCGCTCGACCACTCCCGAGAAGGTCCCCAGCTCCTTCCGCTCCCACCAGCGCCCCGTCCTCTGCTTCGTGGCCGGATCCGTGAACCAGTACCGCCACAACACGGTACGCACGGCCCGCGGGGGCGTGCCCGCGAAGGGATCGTACCGGAAGAGCCGCAGCACGTCGGGGCTTCCCTCCAGCAAGCGCGCCTGGGCCAGCACCACCCACGAAGACTCGCGCCAGGGTCCCAGCGAGGCGAACCACAGGTTCCACTCGAAGCGCGGCTGGTAGGGCGCGTAGATCCCGGGCCGCTCGGCCGGGTCCTGAGGCTTGAAGCGGAAGGGATAGGGGCGCCAGGTCGTTCCGTCGGCCGTCCCCTGGAACTCGATCTCGTAGCGGGCGCGAGTCATGACGGCGAACAGCCCGTAGGCGTTCGCGACCCGGAAGGGCGCCAGGATCCGGGCCGGCGCCCCGAGCGGGCCCCGCGGCCGGAACAGCGGGAACGTGACGACCGTCGCATAGAGGATCCACGTGAGCGCCAGCGCCGAGACCCACACGCGCCAGGCAGCCCCCGGCGCGACCTCCTGACGAGGCGCGCGGAGCCCCAGCCGAGCGAAGACGCGATCGTCCAGGAGCAGCACGCCCAGCGACAGCACCAGGTAGTTCAGGAAGGCGTAGTTCGCGGTCAGGATGATCCCGATCTGGAGCGGCGTCACGATGCAGAAGCAGGCGATCCGAAGGCGGCGCGGCAGGAAGAGCATCCACACGAGTCCCAGCTCGATCACCAGCGTGGCCAGCGCGGTCGCGGCGTGGAAGACGTGCGGGAGCCGCTGCTGGGCGTACCAGCCGATCCAGGTCGGAAGCGGTCCGTTCTCGTAGTAGTGGTCCATCGCGGTCAGGTTCCGCCACTGCGGGTCGCCGCTCAGGAGCTTGACCACACCCGACTCGAAGTAGATCCGGAACCACTCCCAGCGCAGCAGGAAGAGGCTGGCGAACGATGGCGGGTCGTGCGCGCCGAGCCCCGGGAAGATCCCGCGCGGAGCGAAGAAGACGGCGATCGTTCCCGCCTCGAGGAGCATGCCGTCCGACTGGTAGGACGAGAAGTCCTGCAGCGCGCCCACGCAGGACATGAAGAAGAGCGTCGAGAGGGCGGCCGAGAGCCTGGGCCACACGTTGCAGGTGAGGAGTACAGAGGCGACGAGGCCGGCCGCGACGAGGCCCGTGAGCGCGCTGTCGGAGGAATCGATCCAGAGGAGCGTCGGGGCGATCCTGATCCGCTGAAAGCCCGAAGCGACGTCACGGATCTGGTCCAGGTACGTCGCGACGGGCAAGATGCCCTGCGATCCGATCAGCCCGTGGATCTGGAAGGCGAGGGAGACGAAGGCCGAGAGGAAGATGAGGCCGAGCGCGCGCAGGAAGATGAAGCGCGGCCAGAGATATCCCGGAGCGTCGGGATCCGGGAGCCCGAACAGGCGCTGGACCCACGTCCGCTCGTCCGCGTTCATGGGTACAGTCCTCACCCCGGCCGAGCTCGACGCGGTCGTGGCTTTCCTGGCGACGCGGAAGGTTCCGTAGGCGGCAGCGGCCCCGGGTGCTGCGGGAGGGCGTCGGTGATCGAGTCCCAGGGGGCCCTGGACGCCACGAACGTGTGGTACTGCGGCCGGATCCCCGGATCGCCGTCCACCGATCCCAGCCGGATCGAGACCTCCGACCCCTCGGGCCATTCCCCGCCGAAGAGGCTCGAGCCGCAAACCGAGCAGAAAGCCTTGACCGCCGCACCTTCGGCGGGACGGTAGACGCGGATCAGCCCCTCCCCGGAGAGCAAGCGGAAGTCCTCGCGACGGACGCGCCCCTGGGTGCCCACCGCCGCTCCCGAGTGCTTCCGGCAGCGCGAGCAGTGGCAGTGCCCGGCCCGCAGGAACTCCCCCCTGACCTCGTAGCGCACGCCTCCGCAGAGGCAGCCGCCGGTTATGGGTGTCTCGGGCACCTTCGCCTTCATGATTCGTGAGGGCCGGACGACCCGGACGGCGTCCGCGATGCGCCGGGTGCGCACCCGGGGTCTGCGCTCGGCGATCGTTCCCCGGCCACGTGGCTGGCGGGGATCCAGCCCCGTGCGCCCGCGGCGTCCTCGACCCATAGCCACGCGCGCAGCTCCTTCTCCACCGTCACCTGCTGGCCCGGGTTCACGTCGAGCTCGGTCGCCTCGTAGTCGATACGGAGGATCGCCTCGCCATCCTCCTGCTGCAGCACGTCCACCGGCACCCAGCCCTCACGGCCATCGGGCGCCACGCACCACCGCCAACCGGGATAGTCCTCCTCCTCGCGCCCGACCCGCACGCGCTCCCCGGCTCGCACCCGGATCGGGTCGGGGTACTGCGTGCGGTAGGCGCGCACCACGTGGACGATGCGCGGTGGCGATCCCTCCGGGCTCATGGCTTCTCCTTCCGGCTGACAAACCGGCCAGCGGCGGCGGCGGGGCAGCAGCTCCGGCGGGGCTCCGGCCGGCAGCTTGAGCGGCGGCCCCGGGGCGGCAGCTCCGACGACGGCCCCGGCGCGGGGCCTCAGATCCCGATCCGCAGGCCGAACGTGATCGGCAGGAACGTCGTCTGGGAGCGCCGGCTGTCCAGAAGGTGGTGCACCCGCGCCTCCGCGAACAAATGCAGGATCGGAAGCAGCGGGATGGCCAGTCCGGCGCCGCCGTTGATCTCGGTCTCGGCTTCGTCCGTGTCGATGGCCGCCCCGGCGCCGGCCACCAGGTAGGTGCGGATGAAGCGGCCCTGCGAGGGCGTCGAGAGCGTGACGTTGCCGGTCAGGAGGAACAGGCCCGCAGTCTCGTTGCCCTCGAGGCGAAAGCCCAGCGGAAGCGCTGGCAGCTCGATCCCCACGAAGCCCATGACGTTCTCCTCGTTGTCGCCCTCGCCCTCCAGGATCTCGGTGGGACCCAGGCCCGCGCCCACGTGGATGGTTTGACCGGGGGCGGCCACGGGCGACACGAGCGCCAGCAGGACGGCGACCGTGCACCAGGAAGGGATTGAACGCATGGATCGGGCTCGCGAGGGCTCAGGAGGAGCGCAAGGCGGATCCCGTCCGGCGGACGGCCGGCGTCGGCCGCTCGAGGCTCGTCCGGTCCCAGCCCGCCAGGTCGGCCTCCGCCTCGTAGGTGGTCTGCAGGAAGGCGAGCAGCGCCGCGTCGGGATCGGGCTCGCTTCGCAGCGCATCGTAGGGCAGGACGAACTCGCGCAGATCGGGACTGTAGGAGGCCCCCGCGGGAGCCACGGGGCGATCCTTGAACCCGCTCGGCTCGGGATAGGCGTAGGCGTAGAACAGCGGCTCGATCCCGGGCCCACCACCCGGCCAGAAACCCGCGCTGCTGACCTCGTGGGAGTAGGCCTCGCGCGTCACGACGTCGGCCACGTTCGGCGCGCCCGGGTGGTCGGGCGCGCGTCGCCCCGAGAAGCGCGTGACCGCCAGGTCGAAGCTGCCCCAGAAGAAGTGCACGGGGCTCACCTTGCCGAGGAAGCCCGCGCGGAACTCGGTCATCACGCGCTCCGTCCGCGCCAGGATCCGCCACAGCCGCCCGGCGTACTCCGGGTCGTAGGCAGCGTGCTGGCGGTCCTTCCGGAAGGGGATCGGGTTCTCGATCTCGACGGGCACGGGCCAGATCCGGACGGCGAGGCCTAGCCCGCGAAGCTCGCGCATGACGAGCGCGTAGAAGTCGGCCACGGAGCGGGGCTCAAGCGCGATCGCCGCCGTCTTTCCGTCGCCCGTCTCGATGCGCAGCTCGTGATCGAGGAAGTCGAAGTCCATCTGAAAGGTGCGCGCGCCGTACGGCATGGCGCCGGTCGTGAGCCCGCGGGCCGTGACGAAGAAGGTCACGTTCCACCAGTGGTTGATGAGCGGCACCTGCGCCAGGCGGATCTTGCCGACGATCTGCATCCACATGTGCAGGGTCGCGTAGGTATCGCGCCAGGCGCTCAAGGGCAGCGCGGGCCAGGCGTCCCGGCCGGCCGAATCGGCGCCTCGGGCGCGCGTGGTCATCCGCCTACGCCTGCCGCAGCGCCTGCACGATCGGCATGCGCGCGGCGCGGAGCGCGGGGAAGAAGCCGCCGAGTACGCCCATCACGAGCGCGAAGACGACGCCCGCGAGCAAGAGGTCGGGCGTCACCTTGAAGGGGAATGCGACCTCGCTGAAGGAGCTCCAGTTCGTGGTGCTGGTGACGATCCCGTTGATGGGCAGGGCCAGGAGGCAGCCGATGAGTCCGCCCACGAGGGCGATCAGGACGGCTTCGAGCATGAAGGAGAGCACGACGCTGCCGGGACGAAAGCCGAGCGTGCGCAGGACCGCGATCTCCGGAGCGCGGGTCGCCACCGCCGCGTACATCGTGTTGACCGCCCCGGCGATGGCCCCGATCGCCATGATCGCCGTGACGAACACGGCGAAGAACTGGAGGACCCGCGTCAGCAGCGTCGATTGGTTGGCGTAGAAGTCGTACTCCTTCTCGACGTCCACGTGCAGCCGCGGATCCTTCTCGAGGGTCTGCTTGATGCCTTCGAAGGCCGCCGGATCCTTCGGCCGGAAGGTGAGCGATTGGAAGACCTCGCCGCGGAAGGCGGGCATGAACTGCTCGTTCTCGCCCCAGATCTCGGACTCGAAGGACGAGCCTCCGGCCTCGAAGCGCCCCACCACGGTCCAGTCGCGGCCCGCAAAGGCGAGCTTGTCGCCCACGGCCGTGTTCGCGAAGCGCTCGCCGATCGTCTTGCCGATCAGGATCTCGGAGGCGCCGGGCCGCAACGCGCGGCCTTCGACGATGCGCACGTCCTTCCGGACCTGGAACGCCTGGGGGCTCACGCCGCGCGCCACGACGTTGGCCATCCCGCCTCCCAACCGCTCCAGGTTGATCACGACGTAGACCTCGGGGCTGGCCAGAGGACGGCCGTCGGGGCCCCGGGCCACGAAGGGCATGGCCTCGATGACCTGGGCGACCTCGCGATCGAACGCGCTGGAGAGCTCCGAGTCGGCCCCTTGCCGCAAGACGATGACGTTCTCCGGCGAGCCCGTGCGGGCGAGCGCCACGCGGAAGCCCTTGGCGAGCGCCATGACGCCGATGAAGACGGCGACCACGAGCGCCATCCCCAGGGCGGTGGCGAGCGTGGAGACGGGTCGCTGGCGCAGGCTGCGGATGTTGTAGACGATCGGTATGGCCACGCGAAGACCTCTCGTGTTGTCCGACGCGGTTCAGCTCACGGACGCCCTGGCACCCTTCCCTTTGCCCGATCCCTCGCCGTTCCCGCCGCCTGACTCCTGCTTGACGACGCTGAAGTGACCGTCGCCCTCGAGACAGGCGAGCTTGACCTCGGCCGGATCTTCCACGCCCTGCTCCCGCAGCAGGCTCTTCAGCTCCTCCTCGGTCACGAGCCCCTTCCGCAGGTTCCGCTTGAGGGTTCGCCCGTCCTTGACCAGCTGCAGGGGGGCCGGACGGATCAGGCGTCTGACGATCGGAAAACGGTACCCGAGCGCGTCCAGGGCGAAGTCCCAGAAGAGGATGGTAGCCACGAGCACGGCGCCTTCGGTGATGGACCTGTACTCGCTGCCCATGGCGTTCTGGGCGGCGTCCGCGATCAGCACGACCAGGAGCAGATCCGTCACGCCGATTGTCCCCGCGCCGCGCCTGAAGATCCGCATGCACGCGAGGAGGAACAGGTACACGAACGTGCCTCGCACCACGACCTCCACGAGGGACGTCGCAGGGACGAACACCGACCGCCAGTCAATGTGGAAGATCCCCGGCATCAGGCCACTTGTCGCAGCGCCTGCACGACCGGAAGGCGCGCGGCGCGCAAGGCCGGGATGAGCCCGGCGAGGAGCCCGATGGCGACGGCGATCGCGAGCCCCAGGGCGATCGTGGGCCAGGTGACGCCGAAGCCCGGGAAGAACGCGTCGAGAAAGGTCGTCGAGCCGAAGAAGAGCTTGGCCCCGAAAACTCCCAGGGCTCCGCCCACCAACGTCACCAGCGCCGCCTCGGCCAGAACGAATCCGAACAGGAGCTTGTCACCGTAGCCGAGCGCCTTCAGCACCGCGTACTCCGTGGTCCGCTCGCGCGCCGCCATCATCATCGTGTTCGCCGCCACGAGCAGGATCGCGAAGAAGACGGCCAGACCGATCGCGCCCAGGAAGAAGCCGATGTTGCCGTACATGCCGATGAAGCTCGCCTGGAAAGCGCGCTCGGTGGACGTCTTGGTGGCGGCGCTCGAGTTGCGGAACATGTCATCGATCTTCTCAGCAACGGTCGGCGCCAGATCGGGATTCGAGAGCTTCAGGACGTACCAGCCGGGGTCGGCCTGGCGCTCCGAGCGCTCGTAGAGGTAGTCCCAGTGGAAGAGGAAGGAGCTCTCGTCGATGTAGGGCGTGGTCGGGTGATAGACGGCACGGATCGTGAACGGCCAGTCGCCGGGGAAGATCGTCCCGCGGAGCGTCACCGAGTCCCCGACCTTCCAGCCGTAGCGCTTCATGAGGTCCCCACCGACCATGGCCGCCGTGCGCTCGCCCATGAACGCCCGCATCTCGTCGGGCGGCACCTGCATCTCCGGATACAGCGCGAAATAGGTGTCCGCGTCCACCGCGAAGGAGGCGAAGAAGTCCTGCGGGTCCCGGTAGACCCCACCGAACCAGTTCGCCCACGAGACGCCCTCGACACCGTCCACCGCGCGCAGCCGTTCGGTGTAGGATTGCGGCAACGGGAAGACGAGCGAGATCGCGTTGCGCGTGATGAGGCGCGTCTCGCTCCCGACCTTCACGGCGGCGTCCAGCGTGGTGAGCACCGAGCGCAGCGTTGCGAAGAGGAAGAGCGCCACCGCCACGCTCAAGATGGTCAGAATCGTGCGCCGCTTGTTGCGCGTGAGGTTGGCCCAGATCAGGCGTGCGAATTTCACTGTGTCAGCACTCCCTTCTCGAGATGCATCACGCGGTCGGCGCGCTCGGCCGCGTGCGGATCGTGCGTGACCATCACGATCGTTTTCCCGTACTCCTTGTTCAGCCGCTGGAGCAAAGTCAGGATCTCGCCCGCCGAGGTCGCGTCCAGGTCACCAGTCGGCTCGTCGGCCAGGATCAGCATGGGGTCGCTCACGATCGCGCGCGCGATGCCGACCCGCTGCTCCTGCCCGCCGGAAAGCTGGCGCGGATAGTGGTCTACGCGGTCGCCGAGCCCCACCACGTTCAGGGCCGTGAGCACGTGCTCGCGGCGCTCGCCCTTCGAAAGGCGCGTCAGCAGCAGCGGGAGCTCCACGTTTTGAAACGCGGTGAGCACCGGTAGCAGGTTGTAGAGCTGGAAGATGAACCCCACGTGCCGCGCCCTCCAGGCCGCCAGCTGCTTGGGCTTCATGGCGCTCACCTCGTCGCCGTCCACGCGGATCGATCCCGAGCTCGGCGTGTCCAGCCCCGCGAGCAGGTTCAGGAGCGTCGACTTACCGCTCCCCGAAGGCCCCATGAGCGCCATGAACTCACCCTTCTCCACGTCCAGCCGCAGGCTCTCCAGCACCGGGATGACCTGGCTGTCCCGCTGGTAGGTCTTGGTCAGGTCACGCACCTCGACGAGCGCCATTCCCACTCCTCTGTTGATCGCGGTTGATCTCGGTCAGGATCCGACCACGGTCGCGCGGGCTCCCTCCTTGAGATCCCGCGGCCCCTCCACGACCACCTGCTCGCCGCCGGAGAGACCCGAGCGCACCTCGCGCTGCTCTCCCGAGACCGGCCCCGCCTCGACGGGGCGCCTCTCGAGCCGCCCCTCGCGCACGAGCCAGACGACCTGCGCGCCGCCCTGGTCGCGCACGGCGGCCGCCGGCACGAAGATCCGGGCCGGGGCCGCGCCGGCCGAGTCGGCGCCGGCCACGAACTCGACCTTGGCCCCCATCTCGGGCAGGATTCGCGGGTCTTTGTCGAGCACGCTCACCTTGACCTGCACCGTCGCCTTCTGGCGGTCGGCCGTGGGCACGATCTGGCGCACCCGTCCGGCGAACGTCGTGTCGGGGTAGGCGTTGAGCTGGACCCGCGCCGCCTGGGCGCTCTGGATCTGGGCGATGTACGCCTCGTTGACGTCCACCTCGACCTCGAGCGTCCCCAGGTCCGCCATCGTGACGACCGCCCCGCGCGTGAGCCCGCCGGCGGTGACCGAAGGCGCCACGACCTCTCCCACCTCGGCGTCCTTGCGCAGGACCGTCCCGTCGAACGGAGCGCGGATGACCGTGTTCTCGAAGTTGGCCCGGGCCACGTCCACGGCGGCCTGCGCCGACTGGACCTGGGCGCCCTGCAGGGTCACCCGCGCCTCGGCGGCCTGAAGCCGCGAGGCCACGGACTCCGACTCCTGCTGCGAGATCATCCCCTGCCCGTAGAGCCGGCGCATGCGCTCGTCGTCGCGCTGGAGCTGGTCGCGCTCGGCGCGGGCCTCGACGAGGCCGGCGCGGGCGCGGCCCACGTCGGCCTGCGCCTCGGAGAACGCGGCCGCGTAGTCGGCGCTCTCCAGCCGCGCGATCACGTCGCCCTTCTTGACCACCGAGCCCTCGGCCACGCCCAGGTACTCGAGCCGCCCCGAGATCTTGGAGGATACGGAGGCCTTGGTGCGCGCTACGACGTAGCCGTTGGCGGTGATGCCTCCCGCGGCGCCGCCGGCGCCGCCCCGCACCTCCGCGCGCGCCAGCTTGACCTCTACCCCGCCCCCGCGGAAGCGGAGGAAGAGAACGCCGCCCAGCGCCAGCAGGAGCAGCGGAACGACCACCATCAGAATGCGCGAAAGGGCCCGCCGCTGCCCGGATGGCAGCGAGCGGTCGATGCGCAGGCGTGAGAGGTCGGTGCCGGGGTCGGTCAGGGTCATCGAAAGGCAGAATCTAGATCCGAACTCATACCCCGTCGACCAGGATCAGGTCGGCGTCCGCGCAGGCCTGGCGCAGGGCCTTCGCCGGCCCGTACTCGGCCGAGCTCCACCACGCCCTGGCGCGCTCGACGGAGGGGAACTCGAGGATCACCACCCGTCCGTGATCCCGCTTGCCCTCGAGCCGTTCCAGCGCTCCCCCGCGGACCAGGAAGCGTCCGCCGTACGCGGCGATCGTCGGGGGGACCTTTCGCTTGTACTCCTCGTAGCGGTCCGGATCCTGAATCGAGACGTCCGCGATGATGTATGCCGCCATTCGCCCTCCCGTCCAAGGTCCATTTAGAAAACCGGGACCAGCCGCTGAACGAGCCTCCTGCCGGGGTCCAATCGCTAGGCGAGCCCCTGCTCCGGTCCAGCGGGGCCGCGCTCGGTGATCAGCTCGCGCACGCGCAGCCGGCCCACCTCGAGCTCCTCGATCGAGAGGCGGCGGATGGCGCCGGAGTTCAGGGCCAGCCGCTGGATCGCCAGCCGACCGATCGCGAGCGCGCCGACCGCGACGGCGCCCACGCTGAGGACCGCGAGAGCGGTCGCCACGCGCGCGAAGGCGAGCTGCGCGCCCGCCCGCGGATAGATCAAGCTCCGATGAGTCCGGATCATGTCGATCTCGCTCCTTTCCCTTCCTCGATGGTCTCCGGCCCTCCTCCTCGAGCGTATCCCAAAGCGGCCAGGCGGTCGGCAATCTCCTCCAGGATCGCGGGGTCGTCGATCGTGGGCGGCACGCGGTACTCGACCCCGTCGGCGATCTTCTTGATCGTGCCTCGCAGGACCTTGCCGGAACGCGTCTTGGGAAGTCGCTCGACGACCGTGGCCACCTTGAACGAGGCGACCGGGCCGATCCTCTCCCGCACCAACCCCACGAGCTCGGAGACGATCTCCGCGTGGTCTCGCCGCACGCGGGCCTTGAGGACGACCAGTCCCAGCGGGATCTCGCCCTTGAGCTCGTCCGCCACGCCCACCACCGCGCACTCGGCGACGTCGGGGTGGGAGGCGAGCACCTCCTCCATGGCGCCCGTGGAGAGCCGATGGCCGGCCACGTTGATGATGTCGTCGGTGCGGCTCATGATCCACAGATAGCCGTCCGCGTCCACGTAGCCGGCGTCCGCGGTCGCGTAGTAGCCGGGATAGGCGCTCAGGTACGAACGCTCGTAGCCGGCGTCGTTGTTCCACAAGGTCGGCAGGCAGCCGGGCGGCAGCGGGAGCCTGATGGCGACGTTCCCGATCTGACCCGCCGGAACCTCCTGCCCTTCGGACCCCAGCACGCGCACGTCGTAGCCGGGCACGGGCTTGCCGCAGGAGCCCGGCTTCACGGGCAGCATCCCGAGTCCCACGCAGTTGGCGCCGACCGGCCATCCCGTCTCGGTCTGCCACCAGTGGTCGATGACGGGCACCCCGAGCTGCTTCCGCCCCCAGAGCAGTGTCTCGGGGTCGCAGCGCTCGCCCGCCAGGAAGAGCGTGCGCAGCCCGCTCAGGTCGTAGCGGCGGATATGCTCGCCCTCGGGGTCCTCGCGCCGGATGGCCCGGAAGGCGGTCGGCGCGGTGAAGAGGGCGCGGACGTCGTGCTGCGAGATGACCCGCCAGAAGGCACCCGGGTCGGGGGTGCCGACGGGCTTCCCCTCGTAGAGGACGCCCGTGCTCCCGTTGAGGAGCGGGCCGTAGACGATGTAGGAGTGCCCGACGGCCCAGCCCAGGTCGGAGGCGGCCCAGAAGACCTCGCCCGGAGCCACCCCGTAGATGTTCTGCATGCTCCACTGGAGGGCCACCGCGTGCCCGCCGGTGTCGCGCACGACACCCTTGGGAATGCCCGTCGTGCCGGACGTGTAGAGGATGTAGAGTGGATCGGTCGCGGCGACCGGAACACACTCGGCGGGCTCGGCGTCCGACATGAGGCCGGCCCAGTCGAGATCCCGCCCGGCGACCATGGGCGCCTCCTCCTGCGGTCGCTGCAGGATGATGCACCGCTCGGGCCTGGCCGACGCCATCTCGATCGCCTCGTCGAGCATCGGCTTGTAGGCCACCTTCCGGCCCGGCTCGAGACCGCAGGAGGCCGACAGGACGACGCGGGGCCGCGCGTCGCTGATGCGGGTCGCGAGCTCGTTCGCGGCGAAGCCGCCGAAGACGACGGAGTGGACGGCGCCGATGCGCGCGCAGGCCAGCATCGCGATCGCCGTCTCGGGCACCATCGGCATGTAGATCAAGACCCGGTCGCCCTTGCGCACGCCCTCCGCCGCGAGGACTCCCGCGAAGCGGGACACCTGGTCCAGGAGCTGCCGATAGGTGAAGGTCTCGGCCACGCCGGTCATCGGACTGTCGTAGATGAGGGCCGGTTGATCCGCGCGCCCGCCCGCCACGTGACGGTCGAGGGCGTTGTGGCAGGTGTTCAGCACGCCGCCCGTGAACCAGCGGTAGAAGGGCGCCCGGCCGGCGTCGAGGACCTTGTTCCAGCGGTGGTACCAGGCGATGGCCTCGGCGGCCTCGGCCCAGAAGCCTTCGGGGTCGGCTAGCCAGCGCGCATAGACTTCTTCGTATCCGGGGCTCGCGCCGCTCGTGCCACGGCGGGAGGCCTCGAGGGCTCTGGTTCCGGGGCCTCGCGAGCGCCCTCCGGCGCTCCGGCTGCCGCTCGGCGCGCAGGTGCGCTGGAGGATGACCGCCGGATGGCCCTCGTAGTCCAACCGCTGGATCACCCTCCAGCCGCGACGGGTGTAGTAGCGCTCGGCCTCGGTCGTGAACGCGTAGAGGTTCGGGATGCCCAGGGCCGACGTTTCGGCCACGGCCCGATCCACGAGAGCGCCGCCGATGCCCCGGCCGCGGTGCTCGGGCGCCACGAAGACGCTGGCCAGCCACGGGGTCAGGTCGGGCACGTTCGGCATGTCCACGCCCAGCAGGCTGGCGGAGCCGACCGGGGTCTCGCCGTCGAGAGCGACGAGCGTGGTGGGAATTCCGCGCCGGCCTGTGTGCGTGGAGAGCTCGGCCAGCGCCTCCTCCCGCGACCAGCCGGGGAGGATCCCGCCCCACTCGGCGTGGTGCCAGGCGGCGAGAGTCCCGGTGCAGGCCGGGACGTCGGCCAGATAGACGATTCGGACGGAGGATGGTGGATTCAAGGTCGCGTGCGCTCGGTGATCGCGTCGCTCCGATTCGGTCCCAAATCTACGCGAGGGCGCCCGGTCGGGGGATGAGGCTCCCATGCTGCTGAACGAGCTCGTCGAGACGTCCGCCGCGGTCGCCGCTACGCGCGCGCGAAACCGGAAGATCGCGCTCCTGGCGGCTCTCCTGCGCCGGCTGGAGGCGGCCGAGGTGGACGTCGCCGTCGCCTACCTCTCGGGCGAGCTGCGGCAACGGCGAATCGGACTGGGCTGGGCGAGCCTGCGCGCCCATCTGGGCACGCCAGCCCCCGAAGCGCCGTCGCTCCCGCTGCTCGAGGTGGACGCGGTCTTCGAGCGCCTGGCCGGCACCAGTGGCCGCGGATCCGCGGCCGGGCGGCGGCGCTTGCTGGGCGACCTGATGGGCCGGGCCACCGCACCCGAACGGGACTTCCTGGGCCGGCTCGTCGTCGGGGAGCTGCGGCAGGGCGCGCTGGCGGGCATCGTGGCCGAGGCTCTCGCCGCGGCCGCGGCGGTCCCCGCCGCCGAGGTTCGTCGGGCGCTCCTCTTCGCGGGCGACCTGCGCGAGGTGGCTCGCGCCGCGCTCAGGGAAGGGAGCCCTGGCCTGGCGCGCTTCTCGCTCCAGCTCCTGCGACCGCTCCAGCCCATGCTGGCGCAGCCCGCCGAGGCCCTTGCCGAGGCGCTGGCCGGGCTGCCGGAGGCCGCGCTCGAGTGGAAGCTGGACGGCGCGCGGGTGCAGGTCCACAAGGAGGGTGGCGAGATTCGCGTCTTCTCGCGCCTCCTGAACGAGGTCACGCCGGCCGTCCCCGAGCTCGTCGAGGCCGTCCGCACCCTGCCCGCGCGGAGCCTCGTGCTGGACGGCGAGGTCATCGCGCTCCGCGCCGACGGCTCACCGCAGCCCTTCCAGCTCACGATGCGTCGCTTCGGCCGCAAGCTCGACGTGGACGCGCTGCGCCGGGAGCTGCCGCTCTCACCCTTCTTCTTCGACGCCCTGCATCTGGACGGCGAGGACCTGCTCGACCGCCCGGCGGCCGATCGCTTCGCGGCACTCGGGGACGCGCTGCCGCCGGCGCTCGTCGTTCCGCGCCTGATCACCACCGACCCCGCTGCCGCCGAGGCCTTTCTAGCGGAGGCGCTGCGCCGCGGGCACGAGGGCGTGATGGTCAAGGACCCGCGCTCGACTTACGAGGCCGGCCGGCGCGGGCGCGCGTGGCTCAAGGTGAAAGCGGCCCGCACGCTGGACCTGGTCGTGCTGGCGGCGGAGTGGGGGCACGGCCGCCGCCGCGGCTGGCTCAGCAACCTGCACCTGGGAGCGCGGGACGAGCGGAGCGGCGAGCTCGTCATGCTCGGCAAGACCTTCAAGGGCCTCACGGACGAGATGCTGGCCTGGCAGACGCGGCAGCTCCTGGCCCGCGAACGGGAGCGCGACGAGTGGACGGTCTACGTGCGGCCCGAGCTGGTGGTCGAGGTGGCGTTCAGCGACGTGCAGGCGAGCTCACGCTATCCGGGCGGCATGGCGCTGCGCTTCGCGCGCGTCAAGCGCTACCGGCCGGACAAGACCGCGGCCGAGGCGGACACTCTGGACGCCGTGCGGGCGATCTTCGAAGGAAGCACAGCGCAAGCTCACGGTTCGTGAGTGGCGATCGAGTCCTCGCGCGCGCGACGCGCGTCGGCCGAATCGGAGATCGCCAGCGCCTTCTGGACGCCGCGCGCGCCGGGCAACCTCGAGGCACCGATCACGCTGTCGCGCTGCCTTCGCGTCATCTCGTCGGGCTGCTTCGCCTCCTCCTTCCGGCCGCAGCCGAGACCGAAAACCAGCAAGCCGATCGCGCATGCCGCTGCACGCATCCAGGTCACCTCCTGACGGATGTTCAGCCCTTTACGGGCGCTCCGGCGATGTCTACGGATAGTCGTGTCGAGCCCGGAGAATGAGGTCCACCATGTCCTGACCGCCGCTGACGTTGTTCTGGCTCGAGGACTGGGAGCTCTGAACCCCGACCGCGTAGGGCCCCGGGCTCCACCAGCCGAAGAACGGCCCGCCGGACTGACCGGGCCAGACGTCGCCGAGATGCGCCATGGCCTCGTGCGAATCGAGCTCGTACCAGGCGCCGTCCAGCGCGATGCCCCCCTCGAAGGTGGGCCGATTGCCGCCCGTCACATCGCCCGGATAGCCGACATGCGACCAGTACGCCCCGCCGTCCCAACCATCGGTGTACCCCTTCCCTCCCAGCCAGCCCGTCAGGTCGCCGATGCGACGGTCCAGGACGCACACCACGTAATCGTACATGCCTTCGATCCAGTCGAGCGTGGGCCCCTGGACCTTGTACTTGTAGTAGGTGCGAACCGCCCAGGCGTCGCCGAACGGCTCGCTCGGCGCGAAGTACGCGGGCCTGAATTGGACCCAGCCGGCCGTGCCGTCGCTGTTCCACTGAATGATGTGGCTCACGGTCAGCAGATGCCGCGGGCCGACCATGGCCCCGCTGCCCTGTCCGATCGGCGAATCCACGCGGCCGCAGGCTGACCAGGGATAGCCGGTGTCCGCGAACACCCGACGGTTGTCGGGCGCGAAGACGGTCGTCGCCTGATTGCCGAACTTCCTGTCCGCCGAGGAGCGAACACTCTGGAAGAAGGGCGGCGTCCGCAGCCTGCGGGGCAGCGCTCGCGGAGCGGGTTGAAGGGCCAGGTGCGCGGGCCGGAACCCTTCGGTGACCAGGGGTTTCGAGAACCTTCGCGACTTCGAGCCCAGGCTCTTGATGCCCCGGGTCGGGATGGCGGGCGGGAATGCGCGCTCCCCGGCCTTGAAATTCGCGATCCGCACGACCGGCCTCTTCCGCGCATCGAGCGCCACTCCGACGCGGGGATCGCCGTCGGTGGGCACGAAGAGCGTGACGTCGAGCGCCACGCGTTCGAGCGTCCGGGTGGCGGCTCTGGGCTTGACCCGCCGGCGGACGTCTTTCGCGAGAATCGGTTTGGTCTGACGCGCGAAGGCCAGATTCCTGTCCAGAGAGATTCTCATCTCCGAGCCTCCTTTTTCAGCGGATGTTCCAGCCGTTCACCGGCCCGCCATGGAAGAACGCCGCGGGAGTCATGACGCCGTCACGCTTGAAGACCAGGCCGTCCTTCATCACGAACTGGACGTCGCGAAGGGCGTCGATGTCCTCGAGCGGGTCGCCCGGAACCGCGATCAGATCGGCCGCGAGGCCGGGCTTGATGGGCCCGCGCACGCTTTCGGTCTCGCTCACCTTGTAGCCGTTCGTCGTCATTGCCCGCAGAATGTCCACGTTCGGGATTCCCGCGTCCTTCCAGGTCCGCAGGAACTCGATCGCGACCTCGCCGCGCGTCTTGCCGGAGATGTAGTAGTCCGCGTCGGTCGAGAACGTGAGCGGCACCTTGTTGTCGTAGGCGTTCTTGAGGAGGCCCAGCGTCTTTTCGTAGCGCTCCTTGGTCGTGTGGCCCTCGAGCGTGATCGGCGTCTCCGTCCCGGCGCGCCAGACTCCCTTCTGCGCCATCAGCTTGTGCATCTCGTCGGTCATGCCGATGTCGTGCGCGATGGACCAGATGCCGGCCTCGATCGCGCGCCGCGCGCCGTCCACCGTCTGCACGTGGCCTTCGACCTTGCGGCCCGCCTTCGCCGCCTCGGCGATCACGAGCTTGATCTCCTCCACCGAGTAGCCCCACGGCTTGCAGTCCACGCAGATCTTGATGACGCGCGCGCCGAAGAGCTCGTTCTGCCGGACGGCCTTGACGATCTCGTCCGGTGTGTCCGCGTCCAGGTACTCGGGGTAGACGATGCCCTTGCCGACGGCCATCTCCGGCGTGGGCCAGAACTGGCCGCCCATCCCTCCGATGATGATGCCCGAGTTGATGATCGTCGGCCCGGGGATCCATCCCTGCTCGATCGCGACCCGGAGCGCCGTGTCCGCGTAGTCGCCGTTGTTTCCCATGTCGCGGATGATCGTGAACCCGGCCGCGAGCATCTGGATCCCGTTGGAGGCCGCCTGGATCGCGCGCAGCGGCGTGCTGTCCATGATGTACGTGAAGTAGTAGACGTTGCTCTCCGGCTCGGTCTTGTAGGTCAGCGCGAGGTGGTTGTGCGCGTCCACAAGGCCGGGCAGCACCGTCAGCCGCGACAGGTCGATCACCTCGGCGCCGCCGGGGATCGCCAGGTCCGAACCGATGGCCGTGAGCTTGCCGCCTTCGATCAGGATCACCTGGTTCGTGGCGGCCGTCCCGGCTTCCGGGTCGATCAGGCGTCCGGCCCGGATGGCGGTGACCTGCGCCGCCGACGCGGACCCGACCAGAACCATGAGGCTCGCGTGCAAGACCAGGATCCGCTTGGCGATCGCTCCGCGCCGATGCATGTGGCTCTCCGGGTTCAGGTATGCTCGGTGAACTCGCGGCGCCGGTAGACGACCCGGCGGACGAGACATCCGGAAGCCTCTCAGACGAGGGTCGGCGCGGTCATGAACGAGGCGGGGGATGGGGCGGCAGCGTCACCGTCCGAGAGGTTTCCAGTCGCGATGAGCCACGTAAGCCGGCTCCGGGGCGCGGTTGGCTTCACGTTCCTGCATGCGTTCGGCGAGCCACTGGATCCACTCGTAGAGCGTGTCGCGCCCCTGCTCGACCCGTGTCTCCTGGATGTAGCGGCCGCACTTGCGCCAGCCGAGGACGATCGCGCCGCTGAAGAAGTCATCCACGAGATCCAGGCTCAACTCCCCGCGATAGACCAGGACACCCAGGCTTTCCAGTGTGGTGAAGAGGCCGAAGAGATCCCGCAGATCCTCTGCTGGTCGGGCCTCGATCTCCCGCTTGGTCAAGCCTTCGGGGAGCTGGAACAGGACCAGGAGTCCCCGCCCGAACTCGGGCGTCTGGAACGAGTGCAACAGTTCCAGCGCCGCTTCGCGCTCGCGGCCGCGGTGAAACGCGCGCAGCTGGGCGAGCGCGAAAACGGCGCCGGCAACGACTACGACCGTTTGTACGAGCTGAAGCGCGGTGCCGAACTCCATGGCCCGACGTCGAGGGGCGTCGCGGACTCAGGTTCCCGGGGCCCGGTAGTCCACGGACTTCTTGGTCGCCGCGTCGATCTCCTCGGGAGTCAGGAGCACGGTGGTCTGGAGCTGGGCCGCGCCGGCGCGGTTCACCGCGAAGCTCACGGCCGCCGCCGTGGCGGCGTCCGGCAGGTCGGCGATGACGTAGACGTCGGCGTCCCCGAACGCGAAGTAGAAGGCCTCCAGCTTGCCCCCACCCTTCTCGACCAGGGCCTGAACCAGGGCGCGGCGCTTGGAGCCCCCCTCCTTCACCAGTCCCTGCACGCCCGTCGT
>DATBJW010000011.1:0-43812 GCA_036556205.1 Gemmatimonadota bacterium | reverse complement strand
GGCGGGCCGCCGGGCAGCTCGTCTTCCTGAATTTGCAGGTCGGCGAGCGCTTCGAGCCCTTGCTCCCTGAACTGCCGCAGCCCGCGCTCGATCGCCAGCCCCACCGTGCGGAAATTGAAGAGCGTCGAGAACTGCAGGGTGTAGCCCAGGTCGGCGAGCTGCTGGTTCGTGATCAGCTTGCCTTCCTTCTTGGCTTTCCCGAAGTAGAGCGACGGCGAGAGGTTGAAGCCCAGCATCTGGTTGGGGTAGTGCTTGCGCACGCCCTCCGCGAACTCCTGCGGCTGGTCGATCCCGGTGTTGTTGAACTCGGGCCAGACCACGTCCACGCCCAGGTCGGCCGCTTCCCACGCGTCCTCGATCGCGTGCTGCACGCTCCCCTCGCGGCCGTTCGGGATGGCGCCGTCCACCGAGTCCGTGCGGGCGATGATCCCCACCTCTACGCCCGTGACCTGACCGGCCGCTTTCACCGCCTTGAGCTTCGCGATCCACTGCTCGCGCGGCACGAGCACCTTGGGCCGCTTCTTGGCGCCCACGTTCACGATGTGGCCGCAGGTGCGGTTCGCGGGGTCCTGGTTCTCGAGGTGCACCGCGCCCACGCCGACACGAATCAGCTCCTGCGTCAGCGCGAAGGTCTGCGTCGGTCCGCCGAAGCCGGCCTCGATGTCCACGAACATGGGCGGCGCCTGAAGGAGCTCCTTACCCTGTGTGTCGTACCAGTGCGTGTGGCGCGCCCCCTCGATCCCCTTCCAGAGCTCGAGCGCCAGGTCCACCATCTGATGGGAGGAGTAGATCCCGATGTCCGGGAACAGGTTCTTCGTGGCCGCCAGCTGCCAGCCGCTCGCGTAGAGCATCGGGAAACCGAGGCGGGTCATCATCGCGGCGGTGAAGGCGTCGTAGGCGCCACACGTCGCCACGTACGATCCCCGCGCCTGCGCTTCCTTGAGGAGACGCCGGAACTTGTCGGCCGGCTTCTCGGTCTCCGGCGGGGCGAAGAGCGTGGCCACCTGGGCGGCCGGGTAGGTGCCGTTCTCGGACGGCGCGCCCGGGCGCGTCGCGACGCCCGGCTCCGCGGTCGCTGTCGCCTCTCGGGTCATCTCCTCACCTCCTTGGTTCGACGTTCGCCGCGCGTTCTCCAGGAGCTTCACGGGTAGGCCAGCGGCTCCCCCGGCGGCCATCGGCCGCCGGGCCGACCCGGCTCCGCCTGCGGAGGGATGCCATTCCCCCGCCTCCGGAGCCCGACGCCTCAGCGCTGGCCGAGCGGTACGTAGCGCAGACCCCGGGGGCCGACGTACTCGGAGCGCGGGCGGATCAGCCGGTTGTTGCGCAGCTGCTCGATCACGTGCGCCGTCCACCCCGACACGCGGCTGACGGCGAAGACGGGCGTGAACTGGTCGGGAGGGATGCCCAGCTGGTAGTACGTGGAGGCGGAGTAGAAGTCCACGTTGGAGTTCAGCCCCTTCTCGCGCTGCATCAGGGCCTCGATGCGCTGCGACATCTCGAACCACTTCTTCTGGCCGCTCTTCTCGCCGAGCACCCGGGAGAACTCGCGCAGGTGCGTCGCGCGCGGATCCTCGGTCTTGTACACGCGGTGGCCGAACCCGCTCACCTTCTCCCGGCGCTCGAGTCGCTGCCGGACCTCCTCGGCAGGGTCGGCGCCCGTGCGGTCGATCTCCAGCAGCATCTTCATCACGGCTTCGTTCGCGCCGCCGTGCAGCGGTCCCTTGAGCGTGCCCAGAGCCGAGGTGATGGCGGAGTAGATGTCGGAAAGGGTCGCGATCGTGACCCGCGCCGCGAAGGTCGAGGCGTTGAACCCGTGATCGGCGTGCAGGATCAGGCAGACGTCGAAGATGCGGGCTTCGTCAGGCGTGGGGGCCCGGCCGGTCATCAGATAGAGCGAGTTGGCGGCGTGACTCAAATCGGCGCGCGGCTGGAGCGGCTCCTTCCCTTCGCGGATGCGCTGGAAGCCGCCCACGATCGTCCCCAGCTGCGCGGTGAGGCGGATCGCCTTGCGCCGCACCGAGTCCTCGGAGTCGTCGTCGGCCTCGGGATCTTCCAGGCCCAGCGCCGAGACCACGGTGCGCAGCACGGCCATCGGGTGCGCGCTCCGCGGGGCTGCTTCGAGGATCCGGCGCGTGCGCTCCGGCAGCGCGCTCGCCTCGCGAAAGTCGGAGCGCAGCTTGTCGAGCTCGGCGCGCTTCGGAAGCCGTCCGTTCCAGAGCAGGAAGGCGGTCTCCTCGAAGGTCGAGTTCTTGGCCAGGTCGTGGATGTCGTAGCCGCAGTACGTGAGCTTCCCCGCCACACCGTCCACGGTCGAAAGGGTCGTCTGCGCGACGACGACGCCCTCGAGCCCCTGCGCGACGGCCGACTTGGCGGGCTCGGGGGCCTTGGGTTGGTTGGCGGCGGTTCCGGTCTTCGTGGTGGGCATTCGGGCTCGTGAGATTCGTGTGTCGGGGACGAAGCGGCCGGGCCCGCCCGGGTCCGGCCGAAAGAGCGCTGACGAACGACTTCGAGCAATTCTAGACGGGGGCCAAACCCATGTCAAATAACGATTCTTGATCCCTCAGATCAGCGATTTTCATGCGGAGGAGGGAGTTATGGCGAGCCATTCCGAGTGGGTGGCGAGGAAGGATGCGAGGTCGTCCGTGTCGAGGGGCTCCGAGAAGAGGAACCCCTGCGCGAACTGGCAGTCGAGCGTGCGCAGCCGGGTCAGCTGGTCCATCGTCTCCACCCCTTCGGCCACGACGTTCATGCCCAGCCGGCGCGCCAGCAGCACGATCGTGCGCACGATCTCGAAGTCCCCGTCGTCGAACATCCGCGCCGAGAAGCGGCGGTCGATCTTCAGGGAATCCACCGGCAGGCGGTGCAGGTAGCCGAGGGACGAGTAGCCCGTCCCGAAGTCGTCCAGGCAGATCTGGATGCCAAGGGCGTTCAGACGCTCGAGAGCGTCGGCGGCGGCCTCGGCGTTCTCGATGATCGCACTCTCCGTGATCTCGAGGCGCAGCCGGTTCGGGTCGAAGCCCGTCTCTTCCAGGATTCCCTCGACGGCTTCGACCAGGCCGGGCTGCGTGAACTGCCGGCTGGAGACGTTGACGGCCAGCATCAGGAGCGGGCCGCCGGCGACTGGCGCTTCCAGCCGCCGCACGTAGCGGCAGGCTTCGCGCAGCACCCAGTGGTCCACGGCCGCGATCAACCCGCACTCCTCGGCCACGGGGATGAACTCGCCCGGCGGGAGCAGTCCGCGCTCGGGGTGCTGCCAGCGCACGAGGGCCTCGAGGGCGGTCACCCGGCCGGTGTCCATGGCGATCATGGGCTGGTAGTGCACGCGCAGCTCCCCGCGCTCGATCGCCCGCCGCAGGTCGGTCTCGACGGAGAGCCGGTTCGTGACGCGGCTGCCCAGAGCCTCGTTGTAGACGACGTGGCCGGCCCGGCCCTGGGCCTTGGCCTGATACATCGCGGTGTCGGCGTCGCGCACGAGCTCCTCGGGCCGCTGGTACGACGGCGAGCTGAGCACGATGCCGATGCTCGCCGAGGTGTAGACCTCTTGCTCGGCGAGCCGGAAGGCCGGTTTGAGCTCCTTCTGGATCCGCTCGGCGACGGCCAGCGGAGTGGCCCCGCTCTGGATTCCCTCGAGGAGCAGCGCGAACTCGTCGCCACCCAGGCGGGCGACCAGATCGCCGGCGCGCACGCAGCGCAGGAGCCGCACCGAGACGGCGCTCAAGAGCTGGTCTCCGAAGGGGTGGCCCAGGCTGTCGTTCGTGACCTGGAAGCGATCGAGATCGAGGATCAGCACCGCGAAGGCCGGCGTGTCGCTGCGCGCCCCGCGCGCCATCGCGTTCTCGAGCCGGTCCATGAACAGCGCCCGATTGGCGAGCCCCGTCACGGGGTCGTGGAAGGCGTCGTGGCGGAGCTGCTCCTCGGCCCGCCGCCGGTCGCGGATCTCACGCAGGAGCTCGTCCTTCTGCTCGTAGAAGCGCTTGACCAGAGAGGCCAGCTGACCGAACTCGCCGCCCACGTCCGCCAGACGTGTGAGCGAGGCGGCATCCTGCCGGTCCAGACCGGCCGAGAGAAGGCGGAGCGGGGTCTCGACCCAGAGCACCATGGCAGCCAGCGGGATGCCGGCGAGCACGAACGCCAGGACGGCGAGGAGCAACAGCTCCCGATGGGCCGCGGGGATCGCCGCCTCGACGGCCGCCGACCGGGCGGCGACGTCCAGCGCGAAGAGTGGCGAGCCGTCGCGACCGGGCAGCGTGCGTGAGAAGCGCACGGCGCCGGCCTTGGCCGAGGTCTCGGCGGGCGCGGCCGCGGCGGAGCGGATCGTGATCGTGCTGCCCGTGCGCTGCTGCAGGGTCGAGCGGTAGGCCTCGTCCCAGAGCCGGCCGACGACGACGTGACCGCGCGGAGCGGTGGTCCGGCGCCCATCCTCGTTCGCGGGGTCGATCTCCGCGGTGTGGAGCTCCAGCGGGCCGCGCGCGGCCGGAATGAAGAAGCGCGGGGAGCCGCCTCCCGGAGGCGAGCCCGTGCCGGCGGCCGTCTTCCGCGTCTCATCCGGAGCGGAGTCCTGCACCAGCGTGACGACGCGCACGAGCCTGCCGTCGGCGCGGTAGATCCAGACCGCGTCCACGCCGCGCTCGGAGAGCATCAGCGCGTCGAGGGCGGCCGCGGCGTTGCGCAGGTCGCCGGTCGTCGCCAGGCGCGCCACGTCCTCGCGGGCGGCCAGCCCCCGCGCCAGCGTGGCGAGCGAGGCTCCCTCGAGCCGCACGATGTCGTCGAAGGCGGACGCCTTCGCCCGCGCCTCCTCCGTGCGCAGCCGCTCGACGTTTCCGAGGGCGACCCGGCGGACGGCCAGGAAGCCGCCGGCCAGGACGATCATGGCGATCGCGGTGAGGAGGACGATCCGGGTACGGACCCGCATGCCTGGCCTGGGGAGGGCGGTTGAGGCGGGCTCCGTGCGAGCGCCGCCGCGCTGCCCTTCCCCGGAGCAAAATGCGTGACTCGTGATCCGCCCGGGGGCCGAGCACTCTCAGACCGTTGCCGCACAATCACTTACGAAATGCGCAACCGGCCGGTGCGCCCCTGTCCGGCATCCGGACGGGCTTCGTTTTGAGAAGCAGGGGGGATTTTAGGTCAAGTGGTGGGTGATGTCCCCGACCGTGTGCAGCTTGAGCAGGTTCGTCCGGCCGGGCACGTCGAGCGGGGCCCCGCAGACGATGACGACCGTGTCGCCGTCCCGGGCCAACCCCTCCTCCAGGAGCCGGCGCTCCAGGCGCTCGATGAGCCGGTCGATGTTGTCGGGTATCTCCATCACGTGCGGTTCCACGCCCCACAGGGCGGCCATCGCGTTCCGTGCGCTCTCGAAGGGGCTGAAGGTGACGATCGTGATCGGCGGCCGGTACTTGGAGAGCACCGCCGCGGTGCGACCCGACTGCGTGAAGCAGGCGATCAGGCGGGCGTCGGTCTCGCGCGCCGCGAAGCAGGCCGCGTCGCAGATCGCATCCGTGAAGGTCAGGTGCTTCTCCACCGGGTGGGCGCCCAGCAGCCCGCGCTCGAGCTGGTAGGCTTCGGCCGTGCGGATGATGCGGTCCATCACCTCCACCGCCTCGACCGGGTACTTGCCCGAGGCCGTTTCCGAGGAGAGCATGACCGCGTCGGTGCCGTCGAGGATAGCGTTCGAGACGTCCGACGTCTCGGCGCGGGTCGGCCGCGGGTGCTCGGTCATCGAGTTCAGCATCTGCGTGGCCACGATCACGAGCTTCTTGGCCGCGTTCGCGCGCTCGATGATCTCCTTCTGCAGGATCGGGACGCGCTCCGGGGGCGTCTCCACACCCAGATCGCCGCGCGCGATCATCACGCCGTCGGAGGCGGCCAGGATCTCGTCCAGGTTCTCGAGCGCCTGCGGCTTCTCGAGCTTCGCGATGACCGGCGCCGAGGCCCCGGCCTCGGCCACCAGCGAGCGCAGCGCCTCGACGTCGCCCGCCCGGCGCACGAACGAGAGCGCGATCAGGTCCACGCCGTGCGTCAGGCCGAAGCGGACGTCGTCGGCGTCCTTGGCGGTCAGGGAAGGTGTCGCCATCTCCACGCCAGGCAGGTTCATGCCCTTGTGCGAGCCCAGCAGCCCGCCCTGCTCGATCCGGCAGACGACCTCGTCTCCCTCGACGCTCTCCACGCGCAGGCCGATCAGCCCGTCGTCCAGCAGGATCGCATCGCCCCGACGCGCGGCGCGCGGCAGGTCGCGGTAGCTCGTCGGCAGGCGCTCGACGGTGCCCAGCAGCTCGCGGTTCGTCAGCCGCACGGTCGAGCCGGCGACGAGCCGCACGCGTCCCCCCTCGACGTCCCCGATCCGGATGCGGGGACCCGTCAGGTCCTGGAGGATGGCCACGGCACGGCCGGCGCGTCGCGCGGCCTCGCGCACGCGCAGGATGCGGGCGGCGTGCTCCTCGCGCGTGCCGTGCGAGAAGTTGAGCCGGGCCACGTTCATGCCGGCCGCCAGCAGGGCCTCGATGCGCGGGAGCGAGTCGCTCGAGGGGCCGAGCGTGCACACGATCTTCGTGCGCCGGGGCTCGGGCCGCGGCGGGGCCGGCGCCTCTACCGGGCGCCGCGCAGAGACGGGGTCGCTGCTCATGCGCCGGCCGCGGATGCCCCGCTGGGAGCGGCCAGGTAGCCCATCTGCCGCAGGAGCTCGATCCGCCTGGCGAGTGGCGGGTGCGTGCTCAGGAGGTCGGCCAGGAAGGACTCGCTGCGGTCCACCTTCCGCTCCAGCGGGTCCGAGATGAAGAGGTGAGCCGTGCCCTGCGTCGCGCGCTTGAGCGGCGAGGTGAATTGCCCGATCCGCTCGAGGGCCCGGGCCAGGCCGGCCGGATTGCGCGTGAGCTCGACGCCGCTCGCGTCGGCCAGGTACTCGCGCTGCCGCGAGATGGCCATGGCCAGCAGGCGAGAAAGGAGCGGGGAGAGAACGATGAAGACGATGGCGACGATGGCCAGCAGGCCCGCGCCGCTCCCGCCCTTTCGATCGCCGCGGCCGCCGCGCCCGGAGCCGCCGCCCGCCCGCAGCACGCGCGCCGACCAGTCGGCGATGAGGACCAGCGTGCCCATCATCGCCGCCACGAGCGTCATCGTGCGGATGTCGTAGTTCCGGATGTGGGACATCTCGTGGGCGATGACACCTTGCGTCTCCTCGCGGTCCAATCGTTCCAGGAGCCCCTGCGTCACGCCGATCGCTGCGTGAGCCGGGTCGCGCCCCGTCGCGAAGGCGTTGGGCGCCGGATCGTCGATCAGATAGATGGCGGGCCTGGGCAGCCCCCCGGCGAGCGCCATCTCGGTCACGATGTTGTCGAGCTCCCGCTCCTCTTGCGTCCTTGGGGTGACCAGCTGGAGCGCGTGCAACGAGTTGAGGACGGCCCGGTCGCCCCACATGAAGGCGCTGTAGCTCTGCAGGGAAGCGACGCCGGCGGCCGCGGCGCTCACGAATGGGAAGCCGCCGCCGCCGGGCCAATAGGAGCGGAACACGAACATGTCGGCGGCCAGGCCGATCAGCCCGAGCAAGACGACGAAGCCGCCGATCAGGAGCCAGGTCAGGCGCCGGTTCCGGGCCTGGGCGGCGTAGAAGTCCTGCCGCTCGATCATGCGGCCCGTGGCGCCGGCGGGGTCCACGCACGAGGCATGCCCGTAATATGGACGGCCGGAGCGCCTCCGTCACCCATGCCGCCTGCGTGGCCGGATGGGGGCCGGTCCGCGCAGATGTGAGAACGAGGCTGCCGAACCGCAGGAGAGGTATCGACCCGCGGAAGGAAGAGCCGATCAGCGCCGGGCGCCGCCGGAGCGCAGGTGGGTGTCGCAGCTCACGGGCTCGAACTGCCGGAGCGCAGGTCGATGTCGCCGTTCATGGTTTCGAGCTCCACCTCGGGCCCACCGCCTCCGAGGGTGCCCTCGACGTGGTTCTTTCCCATACGCGTGACGCCATCGAGAGGCACGTCGGTCGAGATCTCGCCGTTCATGGTCTCGGCTTCGATGTTGGCACCCGCTCCAGCCGGGAGCGTGAGCTCGACGCTGCCGTTCACCGTTCGCAGGCTGAGCGGGCCGCCGTCCGTCGAGCCGAGCACGGCCGTCACGGAGCCGTTGACGGTCTCCGCATCCCCCGACCCGCTCGTCGAGAGCTCGATCGAGCCGTTGACCGAAGAGGCGTGGACCGGACCCGCCAGACCCCGCGCCGTCACGTCGCCCTGCACGGTGCGCCCGACGAAGCTCACGCCGCGCGGCACCTGCACGGTGAAGTCCACCTGCACGTCGCTGTTCCGCACGTCGCCGTTCTGCATCTCGTCGGCGTCCGGGCCGCCCGGCCGGCAGGTTCCCATTCTCCCGTCACGCGTGGGGTAGATCGCGCAGATCGTGACACCGCCCGCGTGCTCCACCACCTGGATCTGGACCGCGGCCGTGTCCCTCGGCGCGCCGCGCTTGACGGCGGACACCTCGGCCTGGTCGCCGCTCGCCAGCGACGCCCGGATGAACCCGCTCAAGCCGCGCACCTCCACGATCCCGCCAGCCGGCACGCGGCCGCGCCAGCGGAACGGCTCCTGCCGGACCCGCCGGTCAGGCTCGCCGACAGAGGCGACGGCGAAAGGTGTCGCGCGGTCCGCGGCAAGAGCTCCCGCGCGAAGCCCGCCCGCCACCAGCAGCACCAGGATGGCCGCGGCGGGAAGCAGCTCGGTCGGCGGACTCGGCCGGCTCCTCATTGTTCGTCCTCGGCGTTCGCGTCGTCGGCGCTGGGGGCCAGGGGGGCCTCTCCCGGACGGCGCAGCTGGATCGTGCCCTGGAAGGACTCGAGGTCCAGGCGCGCGCTCCCCGAGCCGATCGTGAACGTCGAGCGCTTGCCGGTCCCGCGCTCCCGCAGCGTCACCGGGAAGCTGGACTGAAAGTCGCCCTGGTAGGTGTCCACCGAGACCGTGACGTTGGCGGTCGGCGCGATGGCCACGCTCACGTCTCCATTGTGCGTGGAGAAGCTGTAGCGTCCGCCATCCTTGATAGAGCCGTCGTAGACCACCTCCCCGTTCACGGTCGAGCCCTCCACACTCCCCGAGTCCACGCGCTCGAGTCGCAGGTCGCCGTTGATGGTCTCGGCCACGATCTCACCCGTGGCGTCGGCCACGTGGACGCTCTGGTTGACCGCGCTCACCTCGATCTGGCCCGAGGTGCGCTGGAGATCCACGCGACCGTCCACGGTCGAGAGCGACAGGAACCCGGAGCCGCCCGAGACGTGGATGTCTCCCTGCACCGTCTCCACCGAGACGTCGCCCTTGACGCCCTCGACGTCCACCGCCGTCTGCACCCCCGAGACCTCGACCGGCATGGAAGGCGGAATCGTGATCGTGTAATCCACGGCGGTGGGCATCCCCATGCGCCCGCTGGCGGAGATGCTCACGGTCATGTCGGAGGCGTCGATGTCCACGTCCGTCATGCTCGAGTGCTCGGCCGCCACGCGGACGGCGTTGCGGTCCCAGGTCCGCACGACGACGCGGCCCGCGTAGTTGTCCACCTCGAGCCGCGTGCCCGGGCTCACCGAGAGGGTCGTGTCGGTCTGGGCCACGGACAGGGCGGCGACGAGGCCTGCCGCGAGGGTCGAGATCACGGAGAGTCGTCCTTTCGCTTCGGTCGTTGGGCTCGAGCGGCCGCTGCCTAGGTGGCGGCCGCGATCGCGTTCGCCTGCCGCAGCAGGTCGAGCTTCTTGCGCATCGTGCGCGCGAGGTGGTCGTTCAGGTAGACGTTGCCCGGGTCGGCGGCCAGGGCGCTCCGCGCCTCGGAGATGGCCGAATCGATCGTCTTGAGGTTGCGCTCGAGGACGCGCACGGTCTCCGGGCTCAGCCGGCCGCGTCCCTGCTCGAGTGCGCGCTGGAGGTCGAGAACCGCCGCATCGTACTGGCGCTCGGCGAAGCCCGCCGGCAAGGCGGCTCCCGTTGGCGTCCCACCGGGACTTCCCGGCCCGACGCCGGGCTGAGGCGCGGCCTGGGGGGCGATCGCGATCGGCGCGGTGCCCGTTTCGTCCCCCTTCCTGAGCAGGTAGACGGCGCCGCCCGAGATGAGACTCAAGACCAGGCTCGCCGCCGCCAGCTGGGGCAGCGAGAAGGATGCTCCGCGCCAACGCGCCGAGCGACGCGCGCCCAGATCAACGACGTCGGCGGTGAGCGAGCGGGAACCGTGCGGGGTCGAGGAGGATCGGGCCTCCGGAGCCGCTCCGATCCGTTCGGCGATCGCGGGCCAGAGATCCTGCTCGGGCGGACGCGGCGGCAGGCGGCGCGCCCGCTCGACCACGTTGCGCAGCTCCTCGAGAGCGCTCGCGCAGGACGCGCACCCGAAGAGGTGCTGCTCCATCTCGCGGCGCTCGGGCTCGGTCAGCTCGCCGTCCAGGTACTCCGAGAGGCGGTCCATCCAGCGGTCGGTCATCGCGTCCTCATCAGGCGGTTCATCGGACGGGTCATCATGGTGGCCATCAGGCGGTCAGGTGTCGTCGGAGCGCCATCCGCGCGCGGTGCAGCTGGGCCTTGGACGTCCCCGTCGCGATCCCCAGCAGGTCGGCGATCTCTCCGTGCTTGTAGCCTTCCACGTCGTGCAGGACGAAGACCTGGCGGGCACCAGCGGGCAGCTTCTCCATGGCCGACTCGAAGTCCAGCGCCATCTCGGGAGAATGCGAGCGCGCGGAGACCGTCTCGAGCGCCTCGGCGTCCTGAAAGCGCGCCCGCTCGAGTCCCAATTGCCCGCGCCGGCCCAGCATGACGTTCACGGCCAGCCGGTGGAGCCAGGTTCCGAAAGCGGCCTCGCCGCGAAAGGTCCCGAGCTTCTGCCAGGCCCGCACGAAGACGTCTTGCGTGATCTCGGCCGCCTCGTCGTGGCTGATGAGGCGGCGCGCCAGACCGTGGACCCGCTCGGCGTGCGCCCGGTACAGGCGCTCGAAGGCGCGTGCGTCTCCGGCGGCGGCAAGCGCCGCGTCGGCCGCATCCCCGTCGGAGAGCATGGGTTCCGGTTCTCGTGTAGGGCTCACCACCTCGGGCACCGTTCGGCACGCTCCGGATTCGGGACCGGCTCGTTCGCGGCGTCACCCGTTGGACGGGGCGACGGGGCAAAAGGTTTCGGGAAGGAGGATGAAGCCGTGCCCGGAGGAGAGGCGCGGCTGGACCTCAAGGGCCCGGCGGAAGCCGACGCCCCCAGGACCTCGGGGAGGACCGAACGCCGCCGGACTTCAGGAACCGGGGGGCGGAGCCGACCCTGGGGGTGGAGCCGGCGGGGCGCCTGAGCCGGGCGACCGTCCCAGCGAGAGGTCAACCTGCGGGACCCCGCGCGCTTCCTGGGGCGCCCCGAAGTACTCGGCCGGGGTGAATCCAAGCATCCGGGCGAAGAGGCTGGTCGGCAAGACGGTCTGCTTGATGTTGAAGCGCATGACCAGGTCGTTGTAGAGCTGGCGCGCGAACCCGAGCTGGTTCTCGGTCGTCGTCAGCTCCTCCTGCAGTTGCAGCACGTTCTGGTTGGCCTTGAGGTCGGGGTAGCGCTCGGCCACGGCGAAGAGCCGGCCGAGCGCCTGGGTCAGCTCGCCCTCGGCCTGCGCCCTGGCCTGCGCGCCGGTCGCCGCCACCGCGCGCGTCCGCGCGGCAACGACGCGCTCCAGCGTGTCCCGCTCGTACTCCATGTAGCCCCGCACCGCGTTCACGAGGTTCGGGATCAGGTCGTGCCGGCGCTGGAGCTGGACGTCGATCTGCTTCCAGGCGTTGGCGACCTGGTTCTTGAGCGTGACGAGCCCGTTGTAGATGGCGATCAGGTAGAGGGCCAGGACGACGAGCAGGCTGAACAGCGCGATACCGACCATGGAGCCCTCGCGGAAAAAGGCGGGTGCGACCGTGGGCGCTGGAAGACCGGCGGAACCTCGCGGCATGCGCCGGGGCACGGGGCCGGTCGAGCCCGGAGCAGACTAGGCCCCGCCTCGGGCGAGCGCAAGCCGACGTGCAGGCCCGTCAAGCCTTTGGTACGAACCCTGCAAACCTCGACTGTGCGGCGTGGTGGCTCGACGCCGCCCGCCACCCTCCCTCCCGGCCGGTGACCACCGGCTCCAACGAAAAAGGCAGGTCCGGCGACGGACCTGCCTTTTTCCCTCCCGCGCGCGATGCGCGCGCCTAGCCCCTCTTCTTGTGACGCTGGGCCCGGCGCCGCTTGCGCAGCTTGTGCTTCGATATCTTCTTCCGGCGTTTCTTGACGACCGACGACATAGACTCCCTTCGGAAATGTCGGGCCCGGCCCGCGCGTTTTTCGCGCGCCACGCTGGGGTCGGATTCCGGCCGGCGCCGGAGCGGCTGGCAAGATAAGGCGGGGTGCCGCATTGTGCCAGCCGCGGAGCGACGATCGGGCACACCGGAAGCGGGTGTGGCGTTTCGCGCCGCGTCACTCAGCGCGAGAGAATCGCGGGCGCGGCCGCTTGTCGGCCTTCGCGACGCGCCGTAAATTGACGTGCGCGGGGCTGTAGCTCAGTTGGGAGAGCGCCTGAATGGCATTCAGGAGGTCGTCGGTTCGATCCCGATCAGCTCCACCAAACACAAACAGAAGCCCTGCGCCCATTTCGGTCGCAGGGCTTCGCTGCTTCCATGGCGCTTCACAGCTTATTGCACTTCTCCGCTACATTTCCCAGCGGAGGATAGACGCGCCTGGCCCCCGCGGGCTACGGCGAAAGCCGCACGGAAGCTCCGGATCGCAGAACCACTGTCTCGCGGCAGGCTCGCCGCGCCTTGAGGATGAAAAAGCAGGAAGGAGGTGTCAGAGGGGAACCGAGCTACATTTGCATCGCACGCGAAAGTCGGCACAGCAACGACGAATCTCGAATCGAGGACACGATGAAGCGTCAAGCCCGCATGCCCATAGGGACCGTGGTTTCGCTGGCCGTCGCCATCCTGTTGGCGGCGGCGGGCATGGCGTTGGCACAGGACCGCCAGCCCCTCGTGATCGGCGGCGACGGAAACTCCACCACCGTCAATGACCTCATCTCAAGCACCACACCGGACGAGCTGCTCGCGCAAATCGTGGTGCTGCCGGCTGCGACTCCCCACTCGTGCCATGTCTTCGCGAGCGCTGGCGCGCTGCGGGCCGGGGGGACGGCTGCGGACGGCGCCTACTTCTTCGGCCTGCGCGACGGCGGCCTCAGCACCGATCTGCCTACGCCCACCTCGCAGCGCGCCATCATGTTCCCCTCCGCGTTGTTTATGGCGGTTTCGACGAACCAAACGTTCACGAACCTGACGGGAACGCACACGTTCCGGTTCAGCGCGCGCAAGCAGTTCAGCAGCGATCTCGACATGACGGTCACGGAATCGAGTATGAGCGTGATCTGCGTACAGAAAACGCTCTGAGCCCCGCAGCGGAGGCCGACGCCCACCCGCGCCGCGCGGGTTCCACACGACCCGTGTCCGAGAACTCCCCACAGGGTGCTCTCGCGCACGTTCACTGATCTCCGCGGCGGCTCTTACGCCTCAAACACCCGGCTGCCAGACCATCCCGGGTTGACCCCGCGATTCCTCACCCATCGGCCTCCAACGCCGCTTGCGCGGCCAGATATCCGCACATCCCGTGCACGCCCCCACCCGGAGGTGTGGACGCCGAACAAAGGTAGAGGCCCCGCACCGGCGTGGCGTACGGAACGCGCTTGAAGACCGGGCGCGCGAGCACCTGCCGGAAGGTATTGGCCCCGCCTCCCACGTCGCCTCCCACCAGGTTCGGATTGGTTCGCTCGAGCCCCGCGGGCGGCAGGACGCTGCGTGCGAGGATACGCTCGCGAAAGCCTGGCGCGAAGCGCTCGACCTGGCTCTCGATGCGATCCGTCATGTCGAAGGTCGAGCCGTTGGGCACGTGGCAGTAGGCCCAGGCGGTGTGCTTGCCGTCGGGCGCGCGCATGGGATCGAAGAGGCTCGGCTGCGCCAGGAGCACGAACGGCCGCTCGGCGTGCTGCCCGCGCCAGGGCGCCCGCTCGGAGGCCGCGATCTCCGCGAGCGTCCCGCCCACGTGGACGGTGCCGGCGCGAAGGCACGCCGGCGACCTCCACGGGATCGGCTCGGCCAGCGCCCAGTCCATCTTGAACGCGCCAGGACCATGTCGGAAACGCGCGAGCGCGCGCCGGTAGCTCGCCGGCAATCTGTCTCCCGCCAGGCGCAGCAGCCCCGCCGGCGTCACGTCGCAGAGAACGAGTCGAGACGCCGGAAGCTCGTCGAGCGAGCGGACCGGCGCTCCGGTTTCGAGGTCGCCGCCGAGCGAGCGCAGCAGCGACGTCAGGGCGCGCGTGATCTCTTGCGCGCCGCCTCGGGGCGCGGGCCAGCCGACCGCGTGGCCGGTGAGCGCGAGCACGAGCCCGAAGGAGGCGGAGATGGCCGCCTCCAGCGGAAGGATCGAGTGTGCGGCGTGTCCGGCGAAGAGGGCCCTCGCGCGCTCTTCGCGGAACGCAGCCTGCGCCAGGCCGCGCGCCGAGCGCAGCGCCAGGAGACCGAAACGACCCAGGGCCAGCGGGTGACGCGGCCAGCGGAGGATGGGACGCAGCAAGGCCTCTTGCAGGAGCGGCCAGTCCTCGACGAGAGGCTGCAGGAGGTCCCGGTAGGCTTCCCGATCTCGGCCGAGGCCTTCCGCCGTAACCGCGACCGAGCGCTCCTGGAGGACCGCTTCGCCGCCCTCGAGGGGATGCGCGACCGGCGCCGGCGGTTCTATCCAGGTCAGTCCGTGATCGGCGAGCGGAAGCGAATGGAAGAAGGGAGAGGCGACCGACATCGGATAGACGGCGGAGCAGAGGTCGTGCACGAAGCCCGGCAGGGTGAGCTCCGCCGAGCGCACGCTCCCGCCGGGGATCGCGGCTCCCTCGCGCACGAGCACCGAACGGCCGGCGCGCGCGATCTCGATGGCGGCGGCCAGCCCGTTGGGTCCGGCGCCGACGACGACCGCATCGTACACGGGTAGACTCCGACCGTGGTCGAGGAGAACCTACGGCGCCTTCGCGATCCCTCGTGCCGAGTCCCGGGGGCGCTTGGCCCCGTCGCGCCCGAACCATCTGCGCAGCTTGGCCTCGACGGCGACCCAGTCGAGCAAAAAGACGTACCCCATGAGGAAGGGAATGAAGTGCACGTTCATCAAGTAGATCGACCCTATGTGGAAGGAGAGGCCGTAGAGGACGTAGATCCAGGTGAGCGCGGGGAAGACCAGCACCAGCCAGAACGTGAGCTCGAACAGGACGGTCACGATCGACATCAGCTGCGTCACCAGGTGATGGTCGGACAGCCTCATCCCGAGCGGCATGGCGCCCTGCACCAGGTAGTAGCGGAGCGTGTCGCCATTCACCCATCCCAAGCCGCCCCCCAACCAGACCTTGCAGCCGCCCGCCAGGAAGTAGGCGATTGCCAGGAAGAGGGAGATGAAGCGCACGGGCCAGGTCGCGAGGATACTGGTGCTGCGCACGTCGCCCGTGACCGCGCGTGCCGGAAACGCCGTGCCTCCACGTCGACGCCGGAGCGCGTCCAGGGACAGGACCTCTCCGCACGGGCTCAGCGCCAGCGCCCAGAGGGACAGGGCCACGATGGCGTCAGGGTGATGCACGTAGCCCCCGTGCGAGTACGCCTCGGCCTTGAGATAGGTGTAGACGAGCGCCGTCAGCATCGTCGACAAACCCGTGCGGAGGCCCAGGAGCGATGCCGCCGCGAAGGCGACCATGAGCACGTACAGGAGGTACTGGACGGACGGTGTGAGGTAGGGCACCCCGAGAATGTCGTGCAGCACGCGCGTGATCAGCATCGGCGCATACACGTCCGTGCCGCTGAAGGACGTGAGGCCGCCCCTGTCGTGCATGTTGTGGTAGATCAGGAAGAACGTGAAGAAGAGGATCCGGCAGTAGGCCAGCCGGCGCAGCGAGCCCGGCCTGAACCAGTACGCGTCCCATGCCGCGTGGAGCCTGGAGGCCAGGCTCAAGGCTCCGGCCTCCGTCACCGGCGGGAGTCCTCCGCACGCTCCGATCGGCCGCGCCCGAACCGCCGGCGCAGCTTGGTCTCGAGGGCGACCCAGTCGAACAGGAACACGTAGGCCAGAAGGAAGGGGATGAACCACACGTTCATCAAGTAGTACGAGCCGATGTGAAAGCCCAGGCCGTAGAGAGCGTAGATCCAGGTGAGCGAAGGGAATACAAGCACGAGCCAGAACGAGAGCTCGAAGAGGAGGGTCACGATCGACATGAGCTGCGTCAGCAGGTGATGGTCGGACAGCCGCATGCCGAGCTCCATCCCGCCCTGAACCAGATAGTAGCGCAGCGTGTCGCCGTTCAACCAACCCAGACCATCCCCGAGCCAGATCTTGCAGGCGCCCGCCAGGAAGTAGGCGATCGCCAGGAACAGGGGGATGAATCGCACGGGCCACGTCGCGAAGGGGCTGCGGGGATCGTGCGCCTCGTTCGCGACACTACTTTCCGCGGCAACCTCTCTTTTCCGGCGGCCACGGAGCGCGTCCAACGACAGGACGGCGCCGCAGGGGCTCAGCGCCAGCGCCCAGACCGAAAGAGCCACGATCGCCGAAGGGTGATGCACGTAGCCTCCGTGCGAGTACTGCTCGGCCTTGAGATAGGTGAACAGGATCGCGGTCAATGTCGTCGCCAATCCCGTGCGGTAGCCCAGCAAGCACAGCGCGGCAAAGACGATCATGAGGAGGTACAGGGAGTGCTGGACGGCGGGCGTGAGGTAGGGTAGCCCGAGAACGTCGTGCAGAACGCGCGTGATCAGCATCGGCGCGTACACGTCCGTGCCGATGAACGACGTCAGACCGCCCCCCTCGTCCGCATGGTGGTAGATGATGAAGAACCCGAAGAAGAGGATCCGGCAGCAGGCCAGCCGGCGCAGCGAGCCCGGCCTGAACCAGTAGGTGTCCCATGCCGCGCGGAGCCTGCCCGTAAGACCCGTGGCGCCCTCGCCTTTCACTGGCGAGAGTCCTCGTAGGAGAACGAGATCTCGCGGCGCATCTCGCTGAAGCCTTCCGCCGTCACCTGACGGCGATTCAGGGCGCCGATCAGCGTTCGAATCCTCCGGGTGGGATCCGTCTGGCCGGAGTTGAAGCGGTCCATCAGCTGCTCGGCATAGGGCTGCCCTTGCGCAGGGTCCTCGAGCTTGGGCCAGACCGTGCGCTTGATGCCTCCGTACTCGGTGCCGAGCGAGCTGGCTGGGACCGGGATCGTATCCCCTGCCGCGGTCACCCCCAGCATCAAGTAGCGTCTGGTCTCGTCGCCCTCCGAACGCGGGATGGAGTACATGCAGTAGTTCATGAACGGCCAGAACTGTCCCTTCGTGCGGATCCCCACGAACGGAGCGGCGACCGTCATGAGCTCGATCCCGAGGGACGCGGCGATGAAGCCCGAGACCAGCTTCTTCTTGTTCATGTCTCCCACGCTTTCGAGCGGCGGGGCCCGAATCACCGCGACACGCGTGCGCTGTGCGAGCCCGGATCTGCGTCGCAACATCTTAGCACCCGCCGAGGGGAGCGGCCAGCGGGCGGGGTCCCGGACTGACCGGCGATGTGCGGGGCGGGGTTGGCCCGCCATCGGTTTCGGTTATCCTTCGAATAAAGATTCTTTATTTCACATTCTTATTGACAATGGTTTCTCGAATGTGATCTTGGGGCCGATCCGGCGTTCGCCATCCTTCCCATCCGCAGTCGAGGTCCTGCCATGCCCGGCCGCAACTTCCTTTTCGTTCCGGGGCCGACCAACGTGCCCGACCGCGTCCTCCGCGCCATGCATCGGGCCATGGAGGACCACCGTTCCTCGGCCTTTCCCGACTTCACGCTGCCGCTGTTCCAGGATCTGAAGAAGGTCTTCAAGACCCGCGACGGCCAGGCCTTCCTCTTCCCCGCGAGCGGCACCGGCGCCTGGGAGGCCGCGCTGGCCAACACGCTCTCCCCCGGCGACAAGGTGCTGGCCCCGCGCTTCGGCCAGTTCAGCCACCTCTGGATCGACCTCGCCCAGCGCATCGGGCTCGACGTCCAGATCCTGGAGGTGGAGTGGGGCGAGGGCGCGCCGCTGGACCGGATCGAGGAGATCCTCTCCCAGGACAAGGGCCATGCCATCAAGGGCGTGATGATCGTGCACAACGAGACCGCCACCGGTGTCACGAGCGACGTCGCCGGCGTGCGCCGGGCCATGGACGCCGCCAAGCACCCCGCCCTCCTCTACGTGGACGGCGTGAGCTCGATCGCGAGCCTCGACTTCCGCATGGACGAGTGGCGCGTGGACCTGGCCATCACGGGCTCGCAGAAGGGCTTCATGCTGCCCGCCGGGCTGGGCATCGTGTGCGCCGGCCCGCGGGCGCTCGAGGCCAGCAGGACCGCCAGGTGCGCGCGCGTCTTCTTCGATTTCGGCGACATGCTCAAGGCCAACCCCAGCGGCTATTTCCCCTACACGCCGTCCCTGCCGATGCTCTACGGCCTGCGCGAGTCCGTGAACATGCTGTTCGAGGAGGGGCTCGAGAACGTCTTCGCCCGCCACCACCGCCTGGCCGAGGGCGTGCGGGCGGCGGTCCGCGCCTGGGGCCTCTCGCTCTGCGCGAAAGAGCCCAAGTGGAACTCGGACACGGTCAGCGCGATCCTGACGCCGCCGGGGGTCGACAGCGGCCGCGTGGTGGACATCGCCTTCCGGCGCTACGACCTGGCCCTCGGCGTGGGGCTCAACAAGGTCTCCGGCAAGCTGTTCCGGATCGGACACCTCGGCGACCTGAACGAGCTGATGCTGCTCGGCGCCCTGGCCGGGACGGAGATGGCCATGCGCGACGCCGGGATCGACTCGATCGAGCTGGGAAGCGGCGTGGCGGCCGCGGCCGCGCACTACCGCTCGACCGCGGCCCCGCTCGCGCAACGCGTGGCGGCGACCGTCTCGCCCGACGCCCAGGCCGTCACGGAGCCGGCCCGGGCGTCCCGGCCCCCGGGTACCAAGCCGGCCCGTTCCGCGGTCACCACGTGAGCCACACCCGACCCGAGCCGCCGCGGGCGCGCCTGCAGCGGAGCGAGCTCGCCGTTCCGGGCTCGCAGCCCGCCTTCTTCTCCAGGGCGGCGGACAGCGAGGCGGACACGGTCTTCCTCGATCTCGAGGACGCCGTGGCTCCGGCCGACAAGGAGCGCGCCCGGGAGAACGTGATCCGCGCCCTGCTCGAGATCGACTGGCGCGAGCGCGGCAAGACGATCTGCGTGCGCGTGAACGGCATCGACACCCACTACATGTACCGCGACGTCGTGGACGTGGTCGAGCAGGCCGGCCACCGGCTGGACATCCTGCTCGTGCCGAAGGTCGGCGTGCCGGCCGACGTCTACATGGTGGACGCCCTGCTCACGCAGATCGAGGAGGCGCGCGGGATCGCGCATCGGATCGGTATCGAGGCCTTGATCGAGACGGCGCTGGGGATGGCGCACGTGGAGGCCATCGCCCAGTCGTCCCGCAGGCTCGAGGCGCTGCACTTCGGCGTGGCGGACTTCGCGGCCAGCGTCCGCGCGCGCACGGTCAGCATCGGCGGCCTCAATCCGGACTATCCCGGCGACCAGTGGCACGCCGCGATCTCCCGGTTGGTGACCGCCTGCCGGGCCTTCGGCCTGCGGGCGCTCGACGGCCCCTACGGCGACTTCAAGGACGCCGAGGGCTACCTGGCCGCGGCGCGCCGCGCGGCGGCGCTCGGGTGCGACGGCAAGTGGGCGATCCACCCGAGCCAGATCCCGCTGGCGAACGAGGTCTTCAGCCCACCGCCCGAAGAGGTCCGCCGGGCGCAGCGCGTGCTGGAGGCGCTCGAGGAGGCCGCGCGCGAGGGTCGCGGCGCCGCCGCACTCGACGGCCGGATGATCGACGCGGCCTCCGCGCGCATGGCGAACAACATCGTCCAGACCGCCGCGGCCATCGAGGCCCGGCGTCCATCCGTCTCCGCCACCGCAGGAGCGTAAGTCCCTTGGACATCCACGAATACCAGGCCAAGGAGCTGCTGGTGGGCTTCGGCGTGGCGATCCCCAAGGGGGGCGTGGCCTACAGCCCCGAGCAGGCCGTCTACCGCGCCGAGGAGGTCGGCGGCGAGCGCTGGGCCGTGAAGGCCCAGATCCACTCGGGCGCGCGCGGGAAGGCGGGAGGCATCAAGCTCTGCCAGACCCACGACGAGGTGCGCGAGGCGGCCCGCTCGCTCCTGGGCACCACGCTCGTCACGCGCCAGACGGGTGCCGAGGGACGGCCCGTCCACCGCGTGTACGTGGAGGGCGCGGTCCCCGTGGAGCGCGAGCTCTACCTGGGGCTCGTGCTGGACCGGAAGAGCGAGCGCGTGATCGTCGTGGCCTCGCCCTTCGGCGGCATGGGGATCGAGGAGATCAGCGCCGAGAAGCCCGAGTCCATCCTGCGCGAGGTCGTGGAGCCGGCGGTCGGCATGCAAGCCTTCCAGGCCCGCGAGCTGGCCTACGGCCTGGGGCTCGCCGGAACCGCCGCGCGCGCGGCGACGACCTCGATCCTGGGCGCCTACCGCGCCTTTCGGGACCTGGACGCGCTGATGGTCGAGATCAACCCGCTGGTCGTGACGAGCGAAGGTGCGGTGCTGGCGCTGGACTGCAAGATGAGCTTCGACGACAATGCGCTCTTCCGGCGGCCCCACGTGCGCGAGCTCCGCGACTACGCGCAGGAGGACGCGCGCGAGGCGCAGGCCGCCGAGCACGGTCTCAACTACGTGGCGCTGGACGGCGACATCGGCTGCATCATCAACGGCGCCGGCCTGGCCATGGCCACGATGGACATGATCAAGCACGAGGGCGGCCGGCCGGCCAACTTCCTGGACGTGGGCGGCGGGGCCTCGCCCGAGCGCATCGCGGCGGCCTTCAAGCTGGTGCTCGGCGACCCCCGCGTGGGCGCGATCCTGGTCAACATCTTCGCCGGCATCAACCGCTGCGACTGGGTGGCGCAGGGTGTCGTCAAGGCCATGACCGAGGAGCGGATCTCGATGCCGGTGCTGGCCCGGCTCTCGGGCACGAACGTCGAGGAGGGACGCCGCATCCTGAAGGAGAGCGGCCTGCCGATCCTCACCGCCGACACCCTGGCCGAAGCAGCCCGGCGCATCGTCGAGGCGCTCGCGGCCTCGCGCGAGACGCTCACGACGACCGGCAACGGAGGACCCCGATGAGCATCCTGCTCGACGAGACCACTCGCGTCATCGTCCAGGGCTTCACGGGCGACAAGGCCACCTTCCACGCCCGCGAGATGATCGCCTACGGGACGAACGTCGTGGGCGGCGTCACCCCCGGGAAGGGCGGGGCCGTGCACCTGGACCGGCCCGTGTTCAACACGGTGAAGGAGGCCGTGCGCGAGACGGGAGCCACCGCTTCCCTGCTCTTCGTGCCGGCGCCCTTCGCGGCGGACTCGATGATGGAAGCGGCCGATGCGGGCATCCGGCTCGTGGTGGCCATCACGGACGGGATCCCGGCGCAGGACATGATGCGCGTCAAGCGCTACCTGTATCGCTATCCCAGGGATCGGAAGACCACCCTCATCGGCCCCAACTGCGCCGGAGTCATCAGCCCGGGGAAGGCGATGATGGGCATCATGCCCCCCCACATCTACATGCGCGGCGGCGTGGGGCTCGTGACCCGCTCGGGCACGCTCGGCTACGAGGCCGCCTCCCAGATGAAGGCGCTCGGGATCGGGATCACGACCAGCGTGGGGATCGGCGGCGACCCGATCAACGGGACCTCGTTCAAGGACGTGCTCGCCATGTTCGAAGAGGACGACGAGACCGAGGCCGTGATGATGATCGGCGAGATCGGCGGCCCGCAGGAGGCCGAAGCCGCGACGTTCTTCAAGGAGAACATGAGGAAGCCCGTGATCGGCTACATCGCAGGGCTCACGGCACCCCCGGGGCGGCGCATGGGTCACGCGGGCGCGATCGTCCGCGCCTTCGGCGACACGGCCGCCGAGAAGGCGGAGCTGCTGCGCTCGGCCGGCCTGACCGTGGCCCCCAGCCCCTCGGAGCTGGGTGCGACCGTGGCGGCGGCGCTGGCCCGCGCCAAGCGTCGCAGCGTGGTCAAGACCTGAGACCGCGGCACGCCTCCCTTGTCCGCGCGCGCGGCAGGCCGAGAGAGCGCCGACGGGCGCCGCACCGGGCCGTGAGCGACCGCCCTGTGGTGGTGGTGACGCGGCGGATCCCGGTCCCCGTCGAGGAGGACCTGAGTCTCCGCTACGACGCCCGCCTGAATCGCGAGGACCGGGCGCTCTCGCCGGCCGAGCTGCAGGCCGCCCTGCGCACCGCGGACGGGCTGCTCTGCACGGTGACCGACCGCCTGACCGCCGACGTCCTCTCCGCCGAGCCGCTGCGGACCCGCATCCTGGCCAACTTCGGGGTCGGCTACAACAACATCGACATCGAGGCCGCCCGGGCGCGCGGGCTGCGCGTGTCGAACACGCCCGACGTCCTGACCGACGACACGGCCGACCTCGCGATCACCCTGCTGCTCATGATCGCGCGGCGGGCCGGCGAGGGCGAGCGCCAGGTGCGGGCCGGAGCCTGGACCGGCTGGCGACCCACGCACCTGCTCGGGACCCGCGTGCGCGGCAAGACGCTGGGCCTGGTGGGCATGGGCCGCATCGCCCGCGCGGTCGCGCAGCGAGCGCGCCAGGGGCTCGGCATGCGGCTCATCTTCTTCGACCCCTACGTCACAGCCGCCGACGCGGCGGCCCTCGGGGCCGAGGCGCGGGATTCGCTCGAGGCCCTGCTCGAGGAAGCCGACTTCGTCTCGCTCCACTGTCCCGCCACCCCCGAGACGCGGCACCTGATCAATTCGGTGCGTCTCGCGCGCATGAAGCCCTCGGCCTTCCTGGTGAACACGGCCCGCGGAGACGTGGTGGACGAGGCCGCGCTGGCCGCGGCCCTCGGCGCCGGGACGATCGCCGGCGCGGCACTCGACGTCTACGAGCAGGAGCCCAGGGTGACCCCCGCCCTCCTCGAGATGGAGAACGTCGTCCTGCTGCCGCACCTGGGAAGCGCCACACGCGAGACGCGGGAGGCGATGGGACGCCGGGCCGTCGAGAACCTCGATCGCTTCTTCGCGGGCGAGCCGCTGCGAGACGCCGTGGTGTGACCGCCCGCGCCGACCGACGCCATCCGCCCCCACCCAGCGCCGCGAGCTCCAGCGCCTCGGACCCCGTCGAACCGAACCTCCGCGAGGATTCCGCCGCGCCGCGCGACCCGGGGCCGGCGGCCCCCGTTCCACGGTCGCGCCCGGGCGGGGCGCAGCCGCCGCTCCGACCCTACGACCCGGCGACCCTGCCGCGCTCGCGCGCTCCCGCCTACCGCAGCGCGGCCGAATACGCCACGCGGGTCGCCTCGCTCCTCTTCGATCTCCTGCTCGATGTGATGCGGGCGCGAGCGCCCGAGATCGAGCCCTTCTGGCGCGGCGAGGCGGAGGCGACCGACGCGCCTCCCGAGGTCGTCACGCGGCTCCTCCAGGCGCACGGCATCTGGTTCCAGCTCCTCACGATCGTCGAGCAGAACGCGGCCATGCGCCGCCGCCGCCAGATCGAGGCCGAGACCGGCGCGCCGGCCCTGCGCGGCACGTTCGCGAACACCGTGCGCGCCGCGGCGCGCGCCGGAACGACGGCCGACGAGATGCGCGCCCTGCTCGCGCGCCTGCGCGTGCGCCCGGTCGTGACCGCGCACCCCACCGAGGCCAAGCGGGTCACGGTGCTCGAGAAGCACCGCCGCATCTACCGGCGGCTCGTGGACCTCGAGTCGCCGCGCTGGACGCCGCGCGAGCGCGAGGCCTTGATCGACGCGCTGCGCAACGAGATCGACCTGCTCTGGATGACGGGCGAGCTGCACCTGGAGCGGCCGACCGTCGAACAGGAGGTCCACTGGGCGCTCCACTTCTTCAACGAGACCCTGTTCGAGAACGTGCCGTTGCTGCTCGACAAGCTCGAGCGCGCCCTGGAGGCCAACTACCCGGGCGAGCGCTTCGACGTCCCACCCTTTTTCCAGTTCGGGTCCTGGGTGGGCGGCGACCGCGACGGCAATCCATTCGTCACGAACGACGTCACGCGCTGGACCCTGAGCCAGAACCGGACCGCGAGCCTGCGCCGCTACCAGCAGCGGCTGGCGGAGCTCGTGCGCGCGCTCTCGATCACCGAGCGCGCCGTGGCGATCCCCGAGCGCTTTCGGCGCGCGCTGGCGCGGGCGCTCGAGAAGAGCGGCGACGGAGCGGGGATCGCCTCCCGCAACCCCGGCGAGGTCTTCCGCCAGTTCCTGGCCTCCGCGCTGCGCCGCCTCGAGGCGACCCTCTCCGCCGCCGAGACGGGCTCGCCCGCTTCCCCGGTCGCGTACGAAATCGCGGAAGAGCTGGCTGCGGACCTGCGCGAGATCGAGGAGACCTTGATCGAGGTGAAGAGCCCGGCGATCGCGCTGCGCATGGTCCGGCCCCTGCGGCGCGAGGTCGAATCCTTCTGGTTCAGCACCGTGCGGCTGGACCTGCGCGAGAACTCGGGCCGCACGACCGCCGCCTTGCAGGAGCTCTGGCGCGCCGGCGCCGGGCGCGACGGCGAGCCGCCGCCCCCGGACACGCCGGGCTGGCGGGAGTGGCTGGTGGCCGAGCTGGCCCGGCCGCTGGGCGACCGTCCCCCATCGGCCTTCTCCGCCGCGACCGTCGAGACGCTGGGGACCTTCGGACTCGTGGGCGAGACGCGCGCCCGGCTCGACCGCGAGGCGTTCGGGACCTTCATCCTGAGCATGAGCCGTCACGTGGACGACGTTCTGGGCGTCTATCTGCTCGCCAAGCAAGCCGGGCTCTTCGCCGACGCGCCGGGGGTGGAGAGCTGCACGCTGCCCATCGTCCCGCTCTTCGAGAGCATCGACGACCTGCGCCGGGCGCCGGCCATCATGCGCGAGCTCCTGAACGTGCCGGTCGTCCGCCGCAGCATCCGCGCGCAGGGCGGCATCCAGGAGGTGATGATCGGCTACTCGGACTCCAACAAGGACGGCGGGTTCCTGACGTCGAACTGGGAGCTCTCCCGCGTGCAGACCAAGCTCACGCGGCTGGGGGCGGAGAGCGGCGTGCCGATCGCCTTCTTCCACGGCCGGGGCGGCTCGGTGAGCCGCGGCGGCGCCCCTACGGGACGGGCCATCGCGGCCCAGCCGCGCGGCTCGATCGACGGCCGCCTGCGGCTGACCGAGCAGGGCGAGGTCGTCTCCTTCAAGTACGCGAACCGCGGCACGGCCGCCTACCAGATGGAGCTCCTGGCTTCGAGCGTGCTCGAGCACACGATCAAGTCCGAGACCGAGGCCGCGCTGGAGCGCGTCGGCGAGTTCGACGAGGCGATGGAGGCGCTCTCGGGAGCCGCCCGCGCCGCCTACCGGACGCTGGTGGAGCATCCCGACATGGTCGCCTACTTCCAGGCGGCGAGCCCGCTCGAGGAGATCTCGCTCCTGAACATCGGCTCGCGCCCGGCCCGCCGCACCGGCGTGCGGTCGCTAGCCGACTTGCGCGCGATCCCGTGGGTCTTCGCCTGGTCCCAGAACCGGCATCTCGTTCCCGGCTGGTACGGCGTCGGAACCGGGATCGAGACCTTCCTGCAGGTGCGGGGCGAGCGCGGCGAGGCGCTTCTCAAGCGCATGTTCGAGGGCTCGCGTCTGTTCCGTTTGATCCTGGACGAGGTCGAGAAGACGCTCGCCCACGTGGATCTGATGGCCGCGCGCGAGTACGCGGGCCTCGTGACCGATCCGCGCGTGCGCGACACGATCTTCGGCTTGATCGAAGAGGAGTACCGGCGCACGGTCGCCGCCACGCTCCGGATCAGCGGCGGCAGCCAGCCCGCCGAACGCTTCCCCCTCTTCCGCCGTCGCCTGGCTCGCCGGCTTCCCACGATCAACCAGGTGAGCCGCCAGCAAGTGGAGCTGCTGCGGCGCTTCCGGGCCGTCGCGAGCGAGGCGGAGCGCGAGGCCTACCTCTCGGCGCTGTTGCTTTCGATCAACTGCAACGCGGCGGGCCTGGGCGCGACGGGCTGAGGGCTTCGCCTTCCGTCCTGAGTCTTCGAACTGGTCGTACTACCATCGGCCGTTTCATGGTAGGCCTTGACCCAGAGGCTCAGGGCTTCCATCGAGAGCCTTCTAGAGCGTCCGTGGCCTGGGTCGAACTTGAGTCCGAAAGACTGGGATGAGCCCGCCACGGATCCTCAGGGTTCTTGCCGCCCTTTCGGCGATTGCCGTTCACGCCGCGGCAAGCCGCGCCGAGATCGCCTTGGCGCCTCTCGCGGAGATCACGATCTCGGCGCGCGGCCCGGGGCTGCCCTCGACCACTGCAGCAGCCGATTCCCCGGCTGCGGAAGGAGTCTGGTCAGGCCCCTTCGTTTGGCCCCTCGAGGCCGTGCACCTTACGCTGCTACCGGACAAGCGAGTGCTGGCCTGGAGCAGCGGCTACGGTCCGGCGGTGGTCTGGGACCCGGCGAACGACAGTTTCCGCACTCTGCCCCCTACCAGGAACAAGCTCTTTTGCAGCGGGCATTCTTTCCTTTCGGACGGGCGCGTGCTCGTAGCGGGTGGGCACCTGAACAGCACCCCATCGGGCAACGGCTCCCCGGATCTCAATATCTTCGATTACGGGACGAACACATGGGTGACGGGCCCACGCCTGGCCACCGCCCGCTGGTACCCCGGCACCACGACTCTTCCGACGGGAGAGGTCCTCGTCCTGTCCGGACAGGTTTCGAAGACAAAGAACAGCAAGTTCCCGGAGGTTTGGCAGACCGACGGTACCTTGCGGACGCTCTCCACCGCGAAGAGGGGGTTGCCCGCCTACCCGCGGACCCACGTGGCACCGGACGGCAGGGTCTTCGTGGCGGGCCCCAAGGCCGACGCCCGGTATCTCAATCCCTCGGGGACTGGAGCCTGGAGCGACGCCCCCGACCCGGCGGTAGGTGATCGCGACTACGGCACTTCCGTGATGTACGCCGAGGGCAAGGTGCTGATCGTGGGTGGGGGCGGAAGAAAGTCTCCTGCCCAGCCCACGAACACTGCGGAGATCATCGACCTCGTGGCGGGCGGCGGTTGGCGCCTGACCAATCCCATGACCTTCGCGCGACGGCAACTGAACGCCACGATCCTGGCCGACGGGAAGGTGCTCGTGACCGGCGGCAGCAGCGCTTCGGGATTCAACAACCCGGACAGCTCGGTGCTGGCGGCCGAGATCTGGGATCCCGCGACCGAGCTGTGGACTACCGTGGCGAGCATGAAGGTCAGGCGCCTCTACCACTCGACCGCGATACTCCTGCCGGACGGACGGGTGCTCTCGGCCGGGGGAAACGACACCGCGGGAGGCGAGAGTGCCTCCAAGCAGCACAAAGATGCCGAAATCTATTCTCCACCCTACCTGTTCAATCCCGACGGGACGGAGGCGACCCGACCGGCTTTGACCTCATCTCCCTTGCGGGTCGGATACGGAGAGACGTTTTTCATCGAGACGCCGGACGCGGATAGAATCGTCAGGGTGAACTGGATCCGGCTCTCGTCCGTGACGCACGCCTTCAACGAGACCCAGCGGTTAAGCAGTCTCTCGTTCACTCCCGTCGATGGCGGATTGAACGTGACGGCGCCAGCAAGCGCCAACCTGGCGCCCCCGGGTCCCTACATGCTCTTCCTCGTGGATGCCGACGGCGTCCCATCCGTGGCGCCGATCATCCTGATCAACTGACCGATCAACCGGCCGATCAACCGGCAACCCCCGGCTGAATCGCGTCCACTCCGGCGGCGTGCGGCCAGCGAGGAGCCGAACAGGAAAGAAGGTCCTAGCCATGCGTGGAGCGTCATCGCCGCTGTGGGTTTGCTTGTTGCTCGCAGGGTCCGTCGTAGTCCCCGGCCCCATCTCCGCGCAGCAACCCGACATTCTTCTGATCCAGACGGACGACCAGCCTTGGCATACGCTGCCACAGATGCCGAACGTCCAGCGGCTGATCGGCGATCAGGGCGCTCGTTTCGACGGGTATTACATCAACACGTCGCTGTGCGCACCTAGCCGGGTCACCACACTACTCGGCCAATACTCCCATCACACCGGCATCCTCGTGAACGCCAATTCGGCGAAGAAATTCTTGCCCAAGTCGGCCAAGTCCCTTCCCGTCTGGTTGCGCAGCGCGGGCTATCGAACGGCGTTCGTCGGAAAGTGGCTGAATGACTACGGCAAGAAGGACAGCGGCTGGCCGGCCGCTCCGGCGGGATGGGACGTCTGGCGGGGGGGGGATGGGGGCTACTACAACTATCGGCTGTCGATCGATGGCGTGATCGAAATACACGGCTCCACACCCATCGACTACTCGACGCGCGTTCTCCGCGATTACGCGATCGAGGCGCTGAACTCGGCTCCGACGGACGTGCCACTGTTCCTGTTGTTTTCGCCTTATGCCCCGCACGCGCCCATGACACCCGACCCGGTGGACGTGAACGCCTTCAACGGCGTGCCGTGGGGGATCTCGTTCCTGCCCAACTACAACGAGGCGAACGTCAGCGACAAGCCGGCGTGGGTTCGAGCGCTGCCACTGGTCAAGGACCAGAAGATGAGGCAGCAACACGAGAATCAGCTCGAGGCGCTGCAGGCCGTGGACCGTGCCGTCGCCGACATCCTAGCGGCCGCCGAAGCGCGCGGACGACTGCTCTACGTCTTCTATGTCAGCGACAACGGCTGGACGCTGGGTGCCCACCGCTGGTTTCGAAAGTGGTGCGCCTACGACGAGTGCTCCAAAGGGCCCTTCCTCGTGCGCGGGCCCGGCATCACGGCCGGTGTCGTGATCGACAATACGAAGCTGGTGAGCAACGTAGATCTCGCGCCGACCATCGCCGCTCTGGCCGGCGCGACCCCTAACACGACCGTGGATGGGCTGAACCTGCTGCCCCTGCTCCAGGACCCCACGTTTGAGTGGAAGAGAGAGGTCCTGCTCGAAGATCGCGGCAGCCCGTCGAGCAAGCTGATGCGCTTCTGGTCCATCCGCTCGCACGACGGATGGGAATGGACCGAATACGACAACGGTGATCGTGAGCTCTATGATATGACCGCGGACGCATTCCAGCTCGAGAGCCGCCACAACGACCCGGCATTGGCCGACCTGCGGGCGGATCTCGCGGCGCGACTGGCTGCATTGCGTCAGTGAGATGCACGCCTTCCGCGCTCCAGCTCACTCCTCCCGCAGCGCTTCCATCGGCGTTCCCCGATAGGCCGACCAGCCCGCGCCGGCCCCTATCGCGGCCGCCAGCAGCGCGGTCAGGCCACCCAGCGCGACGAGCGCCGGGAGCGGCGCCTCGAACGGCACCTCGAAGAGCCAGCGCGAGAGGCCCCAGGCCGCCGCCACGCCGAGCGCGATCCCGGCCAGCGCCGCGAGCGTCCCCTGCGTCAGATACTCGACCACCAGCGCCGTGGCCACCTGGCCGCGCGTCGCGCCGAGTGTTTTGAGCAGCACCGCCTCTCGCAGCCGCTCGAGCCGGCTCGCGGAGACCGCCCCCAGAAGAACCACGAACCCCGCGCCCAGGCTGAACGCCGCGAGGAAGCGGATGATCGTGGCGACGCGGTCGAGCACCTCGTCGAGTGCTTGCTGGATCACGGTCAGATCCAGGACCGAGACGTTCGGGAAGCGTCGCACGAGAGCGGACTGCAGGGCCGCCGAGGCTCGCGGGTTCGCGGCCCGCGTGAGGACGACCCACGAGCGCGGCGCGCCCGCCAGGGCGCCCGGCGGGAAGACGGCGAAGAAGTTGGGCTCGAAGCGCGCCCACTCGACCGAGCGCAGCGAGGCGACGCGGGTCTCGACCGGCACGCCCTGCACATCCCATGTGATGCGGTCGCCCACGCGGACGCCGAGCTCCCCGGCCACGTCCTGCTCCATGGAGACGGGATACGTGTCGGCGCCGGCCGCGCCCTCTTCCGTGTTGGCGGCCGCTTCTCCGCCGCCTGGCGCGGTGCCCGCCGGACTCCACCAGCGCCCTTCCACCACCCGCTCCGATCCCACCAGCGAATCGCGGAACGTCGAACGGTACTCGCGCCGCACGGCCCAGCCCGAGGCCCGTCCCCGCCGCGCCGAGGATGAGGCCTCGTCACCCGGCGTGGCGCGCTCGATGGACCCGATGCGCATCGGCACGATGGGTGCTTTCTGCAGGAGCGGGAGGCCGCGCGCGGCGAGGACGGCTCCCACGCCCTCGGCCTGATCGTCCTGGACGTCCCACACGACGAGGTCGGCGCGCGAGCCGCCGGCCGCGGGCCGGATCGGAATCAGCAGGTTGTGGCGGACGAGCAGCACCGTCGCGAGCAGGAAGACGCCGAGCCCCAGCGCCGGGACGACGACCCGGATCTGGCTGCCGGGTCGATGCAGGCTCGCGAGGCCCTGGCGAATCGGGAACGGGAGACGGTTCCGGGGCAAGCCCGCGAGCGTTCGTCGAGCGCCCCACGCGAGGAGCGCCAGCAGACCGAGCGCGGCGACGGCACCGCCGCCGAAGATCGCCGCCAGTTTCAGACTTCCCGCCTCGAGCAGGAAGAAGAGCGCGGTCGAGACGGCGACAGCGGCCCAGCCGGCCCAGCGCCAGGGGTCCTTCCCCTCGGCAGCCGAGGGCTCGAGGCGCCGGCGCAGTGCTCGCAGCGGGCTCACGCGGCGCACGCCCAGGATCGGGAGCAGCGCGAACGCCAGCGCGGCCCACAGGCCGATCGCGAGGCCCGCGGCTGCGGCGGACAGATCCAGCCCGGGACTCACGTCCACAGGCAGAAAACTGGCGACGAGCCGGGTCAGGACGCGCTGCGCCGCGAAGCCCAGTGCCACACCCAGTCCCGCGCCCGCCGCGCCGAGCGCCGCCGCCTGGAGAACGTAGACGGCAAGCACCTGGCCCGACGTCGCCCCCAGGCAGCGCAGCGTGGCGATGGACTCCCACTTGCGCGAGACGTAGGCGGCGGTCGCGCTACCGACGCCGATCCCTCCCAGGACGAGAGCCAGACTCCCCACGAGCGCCATGTAGGAGCCGAGCCGCCCCAGCGATTCGGTGAGCTGGGACTGGGCCTCCTCCGCCGTGCGCACGCTGGCGTGCTCCACACGTAGATTGCGCGTGTGCGTCCGCTCCAGCGCTTCCGCGGAGCCGCGCGAGGGCAGCCGGAGCGCGGCCTCGTACTCGACGCGGCTCCCGAACCCGACGAGACCGGTCTCGTCGAGGTAACGAGCGGGAACGTAGATGCGGGGCGCGAAGGCCGAAGCGATCTCCGCGTCGCCCGGCACCTTGACCAGGCTCCCGCGAACCACGAAGCGCGCCTGGCCGAGGGCCACGCTGTCTCCCGGTTGGACGCCCAGCGCCGTGAGAAGCCCGGGGTCGAGAACGGCGTTGCGGCCCTGCTGGAGCGAGGCCCACGCGTCGGGAGGATCCGTCTCGACCAGGCCGTAGAAGGGAAACCCGGGCTCGACGGCGCGCACGCGCGCGAGCCGGGTGCGACCATCGGCCGGGGCCAGGGCCATGCTCGCGAACGAGGTCGTGCGCGCCACCTCGGCGCCCGAGGCGCGCAGCGAGTCCAGCAGAGCCGACGTGCGCGGCCCGAAGGGCTCGCGGCTCGAGATCGTCGCGTCCGCGCCGAGCAGCGTGCGGGCCCCGTCTTCGATCGCCCGCGCCAGCTGCGCGCGAAACCCGGCGACGGCCACGAGCGCCCCCACGCCCAGACCCACCGCACCGAGCAGGAGTGCGAGGTGGCGGCGCGCGAAGCGCGACTCGCGCCAGGCCAGGGCCGCCACCGCCGCGAGGCCGCGTGAGCTCAAGCGGCCCCGGCCGAGTCGGAGACGAGACGCCCGTCGGCGAGCCGCAGGATACGGCGCGCGCGGCGAGCGACCAGATCCTCGTGGGTGACGAGAACCAGGGTCGTTCCGAGCTCGCGGTTGAGCTCGGCCAGGAGCTCGGCCACTGCGTCGCCGGTCTCGGAGTCCAGATTGCCGGTCGGCTCATCGGCGAATAAGATCCGGGGCCTGTGCACGAAGGCGCGCGCGAGCGCCACCCGCTGCTGCTCGCCGCCCGAGAGCTGGGCAGGAAAATGCCCGGCGCGGTCGGCGAGCCCGACGCGCTCCAGCAACTCGCCGGCGCGGCTCGACGCGTCGCTCTCCCCGCGCAGCTCGAGCGGAACCTGCACGTTCTCGAGGGCCGTGAGCGAGGGGAGGAGCTGGAAGGACTGGAAGACGAAGCCGACCTTCTCGCGCCGCAGGCGCGCGCGGTCGTCTTCGGAGAGGAAGCGCAGGGACACGCCGTCCAGGACGACGCGGCCGCGCGTGGGCAGGTCCAGGCCGGCCAGGAGTCCCAGGAGCGTCGTCTTCCCGCTGCCGGAGGGACCGACCACCGCCACGAACTCGCCGGCCGCGACCTCGAAGCTCACGTCGCGGAGCACGACCAGCTCCCGGCCACCCGTGGAATACCGCTTCTCGAGGCTTTGCGCGATGAGCATGGAACGATCAGGTGGTACGCGAGACGCGCGGGCTCTGTTCCGGATCCGCTCCGGCCTCGCGAAGCGCCCGTCGAGCCCGGCTCGAACCCTCTTCGTCCCGATTCTCGCGCTGGCAGCGGCGCTGGCGGCGGCGCTGTCCTGCGGACGCGGTGGGCCGGACCGGTCGGCGGACGGCGAGGGCGACGGCGCTCCCGCAAGCCGCGCGGGCGCGGCCGGCGCGGCGCGAACGGTGCTCTTCATCGGCACGAGCCTCACGGCCGGTTACGGATTGGAGCCCGAGCAGGCGTTCCCGGCCCTGATTCAGGCCAAGATCGACAGCGCGGGCCTCCATTATCGCGTCGTGAACGCGGGAGTCAGCGGCGAGACCTCGGCCGGAGCGCTGCGCCGGCTGGACTGGCTCCTGCGCCAGCCCTTCGCAGTGCTCGTGCTCGAGACCGGCTCCAACGACATGCTGCGGGGCGCGCAGCTCGATTCCCTGGAAGCCAACATCCAGGCCATCTTGGACCGCGTGCGAAGCGCTCGGCCGGAGGCGCGCATCGTGCTGGTCGGCATGCGCGCGCCGCCCAACCTGGGCCTGCCCTACGCCTCGCGCTTCCGGCGCGTCTTCGCCGACCTCGCCGAGCGCAACGACGTGGCGTTCGTGCCGTACCTGCTGGACGGAGTCGGCGGTTACGACGAGCTGAACCAGCCCGACGGCATCCACCCGAACGCCAAGGGTCAGGAGCGCATCGCGGAGAACGTGTGGAAGGTGCTGAAGGACGAGCTGCGGGAGTGAGACGCGCTTGAGCCGGCAGGTGATCTCCCGACGGCCACGCACGGCGATAGATCAAACCCCGGCGCCGGACGGCGTTCCGCCGACGCGCTCGACTGTACCGCGCGGCGTTCCGCCCGTCAGGTCCGCGAGGATCTCGATGTAGGCGCGCACCTGCTCGTCGTAGCGGCGGATCCGAGAATCCCATTCGGCGCCGGTTGCCACGTCGGTCTTCCAATCGACGATGCGCACGGCCTTCCCCTGCACGTCCAGAGCGGCCGCGTCCACCGTTCCAATCCTGAGCCGCGGACGATCTCCATCCCTGGCAAGGCCCGTCACCGCCAGCTCCCATCGCGAATCGGCTGCTGCGTTCAGCTCAGCCCACACAGGCGATGCGCGCAAGGCGTCGAGGAGGGCCAGCAGCTCGGGCAACTCCTCGGGATCGGCGCGCGAGCCGCCCGGGCCGCGCTCGGCCAGCAACATCGCGCGGCAGTAGCTTCGCAGGCTCGCGCCCGAGCGGCCGCGCCCCATGGCGGCGATGGCGCGATGCACGAGCGTGCCCCATTCGCGTCCTCGCCCCTCCGCCCCGCGGAACACGAGGCGCTCGCCGTCGCTCTCCCTCTCGCCCTTTACGCTCTCGGTGACGGCTACCAGGTCGAAGGCGGGCACCGAGGCGGCGTCACGGGTGGCGTCCACCTCGGTGATCCGGTCGGCGATCTGGGGGACCGTCGCTGCGGGTCGGCGCCGGGATTCGGGCGGCGTGATCGCGATCGAGAGCGCGGAGGCTCTCGCCCCCAGCTCGGGGCTCAGCGGCTGCCATGTGGACTTATCCGGATGATCCGGACACTGCCCCACGACCAGCATCTCGCGGGCCCGGGTCGCGGCCACGTAGAGCAGGCGCACCCGCTCGGCCTCGAGGAACTCTTCCTCGATGCGGGCGTGCGCGCTCCAATCCCGCGGCCTTCCCAGCACGCGCTCGCCGCGCTCGCCCTGGAACTCGCACCAACCCATCGCTTTCCCGGCGGCCCGCGCGACTCGGTGGTCGGCCGAGACCTTCCGGTTGCCGGCGGGATAGGGGAGCACCACGACCTTCGCCTCCAGACCCTTGGCCTTGTGCAGGTTCATGAGTCGCACGGAGTCGGTCCGGCCGGGGCGCAGCGGCGCCTCCACGTCCGGGGACTCGCGCAGCGCCTGAACGGCGGCGATGGCCGAGCGCAGGTCGGCCGCCCCGCGCGCGGCTGCTGCGTTGACGATCTCGAGCACGTGCGCCAGGGCTCCCGCCCGGCTCTCGCCCATCTCACTGGCTGCGGCCATGGGCAGCAGACCGGCCTCGCCCACGATGCGCGCCAGCGCCGCGTCGATCGGCCACTCCCGACAGAGGCGCGACCATTCATGGAGTTTGGCCAGCGCAGCTCCCATGGCGGAGCCGGTGTCGCCGGTGCCGCGTTCGAAGGAGAAGCTCCCTCCGGCTCGGCGGTGCTCCCAGAGCTGCTGCGGATCGATTCCGAAGAAGAGACCCTCGAGCACTGCCAGCGTGAGCACCTCGTTGCCGGGGTCGGCCAGGCCGCTCAGCAGGAGCAGGAGCTCGTTCATCTCCGGCTCGACGGTCAGGTCGGCTCCCGTCACCGTCACGGGCAGGTTCCTCCGCTCCAGCTCGCGCGCCAGGGCAGGCAATGCTTCCTTCCACGCGGGGATGACCAGAAAGTCCCCCGGCGAGCGTCCGGCGGCGACCTCGGCGGCGATCCAGCTCGCGACGGCGCGCGCGTCGGCCCGACCGATTTCCTTCTTGTTCGCCTCATCGGGACAAACCTCGTATCGATAGACGCCTGTCGTTGGAGCGTCCTCCTGCTGCGCGTTGAAGGGCGCGAACGCCGCCTGGCGCGCGTTTGCCGTGGCCGGAAAGAGCCGCGCGAAGGCGGCGTCGACGAAGGCGCCGATGCGCGGCGCTGAGCGGAAATTGCAAGTGAGCTCGACCACGTCGCCGGCCGGCGGAGTGAAACGTTGCCGAACCTGTTCATAGATCTCGATGTCGGCTCGTCGGAACCGATAGATGCTCTGCTTCGGGTCACCAACCACGAACAAGGCTCCCGGCCGCAAACGGACGGTCCGCCAATCCGCACCCTCGGATGGATCGGAAGCGAGCAGGAAGCACACCTCGGCCTGCAACGGGTCGGTGTCCTGGAACTCGTCGACGAGCAGGCGCGGGAACCGCCGCCCCAGCTCACCGCGGGCGGCCCGATCCTCGCGCAATAGCCGGGCGGCGAGGATCAGCAAGTCCTGGAATGTGAGCCGCCCGGTCGCGTGTCGGTGTGCCTCGAAGGCGTGGCGAAGAGGCAACAGGAAATCGAGAAGCACGTCGTAGCGGTGCGCGTACCACTCCCGCAGGCCGTCCGCGGCCGGGCCGACGACGTACGCGGCGAACGCCTCGCCGAGCTTCTTGGCCGTGGTCTTCCCTTGCTTGTCGCCCGACCAGAGTTTCTGCGTGACGGCGCACTTGCCCTCGCTCATCGCCTCGAGAGCGGCGAAGAAGGGAGCCGCGCGATCCCACTCCGTCGTGTTCCTCAGGAACTTCAACGTGATTATCAAGTTCTGAAGCTTATCTCTACGCCCTTCAATGGCTTGCACTGGCCACACATTATCTGCCTGAGCCAGCAACTGCTCCAGTTCCGAGCGCAGGCTCGCGAAGTCGGGGAGTCCCGCGCCTTCAGGCTCGAGCGTGACGTCCGCGAGCTCGCTCGCCATCAGCCGGAACGCCTCCTTGAGCTCCCGGGCCGCGAGCCCCACGTCGCGGAGCCGGTCCAGGATCGGGTCCCGTCGCGCGTGCAGCTCGTCCAGCCAACTGGCCCAGAAGGCGTCCTGCAGACGCTTCTCGTCGACTCCGCTGATCTCGCTGAAACCGGGGTCCACGCGCGCCGACAGCGGTCGCTCGCGCAGGAGTCGCGCGCAGAACGCGTGGATCGTGCCGGCGAAGCCGCGGTCCACGTCGCGCAGCGCGGCCTCCAGACGCGGTGCGGCCGGATCGCCGGACCGGCCAGCCTCCCGCAGTGCCCGTTCCAGCTCCTGGCGGAACCTGCGTGCGAGCTCACCCGCCGCCTTGCGCGTGAACGTGACGGCCGCGATCCCTTCGACCGGTACACCCTGGCGTACGAGCTCAAGCATCCGCCCCACGAGCGCGGTCGTCTTTCCCGATCCCGCTCCGGCCTCGACGAGCAGGTTGACGCCGAGGTCGGACAGGATCCGATCACGGGCGGCCTGATCCGGGAGCGGAGCGCGACTCATCGTTCCTCTCGCAGCCGGCGCAGACGCGCGTACTCCGGCAGGAGCGGACCGTGCGCTGCGCTCCATTCAGCGCGCGGCGAGGTGACAGTGCGGTCCGTGACGACCACGCGGCAAACGTCGCGGTACTTGCACCAGCGGCAGTCCTCAGGGTCGTCCGTCGCCAGGAACAGACCGGCCCCGACCATGTCCAGCAACCCGGCCACGACCGGTCCGGTCTCGCGCAGCTCCCCGGGCTCGAACGGCACGCTACGATGCTCGCCTCGTGAGGTCGGGAACCAGTACTCGAAGCGACGCACGCTCGCCTCGAAGGCGGACTCGGCGACGCGCGCATAAACCCCCGCCTGGATCTGCCGTCCACCCGCGAAGGGCGGCCCCTTGGCCGATTTCTCGAAGCTCTTGAGGAACCTTCCGGTCTTGTAGTCGATCACGCGCAGCTGGCCGTCGGGGAGGCGGTCCACCCGGTCGATCCTTCCCTTCACGCGCACACTTTGTCCTTCGGGCAGGGGCAGCACGACGGCCGGCTGCTCATCCATCCCGAACGCCTTCTCGAAGGCCTCCCACTCGCCGCGCTCGGCCCGCAGCTCCATATCCAGGAACACGAGCGCGGAGTGCCGGATCTCCTCGCGCTCGGCGGCGACCGCGGCGACGCTCGGCGGCGGCACCTCGAGCCCCATGCGATCGAGCTCCGCGTCGGTGATCTCGAGCAAAACCCGCTTGGCATCCGGGCCTCCCAGTTCATCCTGCCGGCCGCGGTAGGCCTCGCAGAAGCGCTGGAAGATCCGATGCAGCACCTGGCCGCGCTCTCCTCCTTCGAGCCAGCGGCCGGGGTCGTACTCGGGGTCCTGAGGCGGCCGGACCTTGAGCGCGTACTTGTAGAACCATGCCAGAGGACAGCGGCCAAGATCCTGCAGGCCCGAGGCAGAGATCGCATCGTCCTCGCGGCCGCGCGGATCGAGCCTCTCCACCCCCAGGATGTGGCCATGATGCGACCCGAGGACGCTGCCGGCGCGCGCCTCCTGCGACGCCAGGCCCCGGGCCAGCATCGGGAACGACGACCTGACCAGGTGCGTGCCGTCGAGGAGCAGCGGGCCTTCGGCGAGCGAGTCGAGCCAGACGTCGTTCAAATCCACGGCTGCGGGTCCGTCGGGGACCGGAGAAGCGGGTGGGCCAAGGATCTCCTTGAGACCCGGAGGTCCCCCCGGCTCCCTCTCGAAGAGCAGGGTCGGATCTCCCTCGCGCGCGCGCAGACCCTGGAGCAGCGCCGGGGACGGAGAAAGCGTGCTTCCGTCGGAGGCCTCCCAGCCCGCGTAGGAGAGCGTCACCTGTCCGCGGAGCCTGGCCAGCATGACGGCCAGCGCGTAGCGACCTTCCTCGCCCCGATCCGCCGAGGTGGGGAGCTCGCCGGGCGCTAGCGCCTGGCGGTCGCTGTCGAGGAGGATCGGGTCCTGCACGCGACCCCCGCTCGTGCGGTCGGCGTCGAGCCCGACCACGAACGTGAGAGGTCGTCCGGAGAGTCCCCCGTGAGCGACGTCGGTGAGGTGCAGTTTGCCGGGGGACGAGCTCCAGGGCTGGCGTCCCTGCGTGTTGGGCGAGGGGATGCGAATCGCGACGTGGCTCCGCAGCTCGGCCAGCGCCGAGGCGAGCGCAGTGCGGCGGCCCGACACGCTGGCCACGGTCTCGAGCACGGCGCGCACCCGCTTGAGCGCCTCCTCCTCCGCGGCGGTGCGAGCGTGAAACAGGGCGAGCATGCGCAGCGCGCCCGCGGCGAGACTCCCCGCGGACACGCGCGCGGCGGCCAGTCCTCTCCCGCTGTCGTCCTCCGGCATGCCCTCCGGGATCGCCTTCACGATCTGCTCGAGCAGGCGGTCCAGCGAAGACAGGACCCGAGGGTCGCGCTCGGGCCGCCAACGCTCTCCGCCCTCCGCGCCGCTGGAATCCGACTCCACGGCGGACAGCGCCGCGAGATCCCGACGGATGCGCTCGCGCGCCGCGATGTAGCGCAGGCGACCCCAGCCGACGTGCAAGCGCCGGAGAGCGCGCGCCACGGCGATCCGGCCGGGACGACCGCCTTCGACCGCGGGAGGCAGGATGTCACCTGCGGCCAGTGCCTCCCAGATCGGCCGCGCGTGCAGACCCCCCTCGATCCAGAGCAGGTAGGCGCGGAGCAACCGCCCCACGCGGTTTCGCTCGAGCGGCAGGCCCAAGGCGTAGGTGACCTCGATCCCCTGTGCGGTGGACAGCGCGTCCAGCGCGCAGCCGTAGGTCACGGGCTCGGTGGCGACGATCTCCACCTCGTCCCACCGGCGGCCGGCTGCCACGACGCGGCGCAGGACCTCGCGCACCTCGGATGCCGGGCTCGCGGCCTGGAAGAAGCTCACCTCGAGAGGCAGTCGGGCCTCGACGGCCATCTCGGGAGCGTTCAGCCAGGCCAGGCGTGTGGCGTGGCCCGCCCAGCTATCCCCGTCGCTCGACGAAGAGCGCCGCTCGCCTACCGGTCCCGCGGCGGGGGCGGGTGCTCCGACACCGAGCTCGAGTTGCCCGTCCTCGACGCGCTTGGCCACGCGCCTTCGTCTTGCGGCGCTCGACGCTCGCGCGTGGGACTCGGATCCCTCCGCCGCGGCCAGCAATCCCGGAGGCGCCGAGAGCCCATGCACCGGATCCGCCGTCAACACATGCAAGCCCGCGTCCAGCAACCTTTGCAGCAGGCGACCCGTGAGCCCGCGCCGACCCAGGCCGGGCACGGCGAAGAGCCGAGCGGCGAGCAGGGGCCGCTCGACGTCGAAGGAGGCCAGCGCCTGCGCCAGGACCGCGGCCGAATCGGCGAGCGATTCCGCCTCGAGCCGCGCGCCGTAGACCTCCAGCACGCGGGCGAGCTCCTCGAGCTTGAGCCGATCCCCCTTTCCAAAGCGCACACTCCTCGGCTCGATCCCCGCCAACCTCAGCGCCTCCATCGCATCGGCCACGGCCCGCCGGAAGCCCACGCCCTCCGCGAGCGGGGCGAAGACGCTTCGTTCCCCGAGGCCTTCGACTACCTCGTCCAGCGCGGCGTCCACCAGCGCGGCCTGCTCGATCTCGTCGATCGTGCGCAGGCCTCTGTCGGCGAGCCCCGCCAGAGCCATCTCGCCCGCCAGATCGCGCAGGGTGGCGGCCTCCCACCCCATCCAGCCTCCCTTGCGAAGCGCGAGCGCGCGCAGGAGCTCGCGGCCCTCGCCGTGGTCGCGGCACACGAGGAGCTTGCGCTCCGTGGGGTGGCCGGCGTCGGCCTCCTCGAGAGCGACCAGGAGCCGGAACGGAGCGAGGACGGGTCGCATCAAGGCTCCTCCCGGGATCCCCTGAAGCGGCTCACGATGCTGTCGCGACGGGCGAGCAGGCTCGTCCGCTCGTCGTCCGTGAGGTAGGCGCCGCAACAGTGCTCCAGATCGGCCGCGCTCAATCCGCGGAGGCGTTCCAGCAGCGCAGGGTCCATCTGCATCTTGACCAGCATGGCCGCGTTCCGGAGCACCTTCCTCACGTGGAAGGCGCGCGTGTGGTCGATCATCCACACCCGCCAGGCGGGATCCACGAGCAGGTTCCCCTGGTTGCGGTCCGTATTGTAGATGAGCTCGTCGAAGATCCCCACCGGCCACTGCTGGCGATTCCAGTCCGCCATGTCGGGCTGCCGCAGGGCGCGCGCTTTCATGTCCGCCAGCGTCATGGCGTGGTCGATCCACCACGTGAAGGCCGAGCGCCGGCCGTCGAACTTGCGCTCCACGGTGGGCGGGATCGACGTGAGGCCGAGGAGCTTCCCGATCTCGTAGGCCGCGACGTTGTACTTGTAGCTGTCGCACTCGATCTCGGACCTCATGCGCTCCGGCCCGTGCACCTCCTCGCAGGCATCCACGGCCTGGATCGCCGCGTCGTGCCGGATGCGGCCGTCGTCCAGCGTGGCGCGCGAGGGCTTGGTCACCCCGGCCCCGATCTTCCGCACCTCCACGACCCGTGCCTCGCGCAGGAACGTCTCGATCTGGGCGGCGGTGAGCCCGTGATAGGCGTCGTACGCGGCCGTCTCCGAGTCCGCGGCGGCGGGGATCGCGCCCGGCGGCGTGTCGGCGCGGGCGGTCGCGAGTGCCGACGCTCCGTCGTCGGCGACCGTGGCGGCGAACCTCGCGCCGCCGGCCGTGAACCTCGCGCTTCCGGCCGCACCGCCTGTCGGGCGGCCGCGATCCATCGCGGCAGCGGCCGGCTCCGCCGGCCAGAGCGGCACGGACGCCTCTCCCGGGTAGAGCGCCGTGAAGCGCCCGTCCTGGATCTCCAGCGCGGACGGACGTCCGCCGACGGCCGCCGAGAGGCCGGTGTCGATCAGAAACACGCGGCCGCCGGCCCGTTCGCGCACCCGGAAGTCGGGAGTCGGCGTGTGGCCTCCCACGACGTGCTCGGCCCCATAGACGCCGAGGACGGCGTCGAGGCTGGCGCCGAGCGAGTCGTCGGGAAGCGTGGCGAGACCGCGGTACCAGAGAGGCCCGTCGCTGTCCATCACCGTCCACGAAGCCCAGCCGAGGAGCTCCCGCATGCGGCCCAGCGTCTCGTCCGACGGGCGCTGCTCGAGCGCCGCCGGGTCCACCTGCTCGGCGGGCAGCGAGTCGACCGCTTCCCACAGGTTCAGCTCCTCGCGCACGAGTGCCAGCGCTTCGCCCCACGTCAGGTCCGGCCACAGCACGCCGGCTTTCGTCAGCGACGACGACAGGTCGTCGAAGCGCGCGAGCTCGCGCCTCACGCGCTCGTTCAGCGCCTCCACGGATGGGAAGGGCCGCCGCGGGGAAGGTCCGCCGTGCTCGAAGAGCACGCCCGCGTCCAGCCAGGCCGCATCCAGGCCGCGAAGCCAGCGTCCGTAGGTGCCGTCGGGCCCGAAGGCCTGGCGGCGCTCGAAGAAGCCCGCCGGATGCGCCGCCATCCAGGCCGCGCGCTCCGCGCCGCCGGTCGGGGGCTCGTCGAAGCCGAGCCTTCGGGCGCGGGCGCGCTCGAACTCGAGCCAGCTCTTGTAGCGGGACTTCCGCAGATCCTCCGACGCGGCATCCGCGTAGGCGCGGTACTCTTCCGGCGCGACGTACCGCAGGTCGCCGACCAGGTTCAGCACCTCGTGGTTGCCGAGCAGCGCGTGCACGCGCCCGGCGGCCTGGCTCTCGAGCCCCATGACCAGGTCCAGGAGGCCGCGTGCATCTGCTCCGCGATCGAGGAGATCGCCCGTGAGCACGAGCTGCGTCTCGCCCCCGCTCCAGACCGATTCTCCATCCACGAGCCCTGCGTGACGCAGGACGGCGACGAACCGGTCGAGGTCGCCGTGGACGTCGCCGATGGCCACCGTGCGACCGGCGGACTGCGGACCCGAGACGGCCAGCAGAAGCGAGAGCGCGAGGAAGCGGAGAGTCACGACGCCGAGCGGCCGCAAAGGGTGAAACGACCCTGAGGATCGGGGAGGCGGCGCCGCGGGACCGCGGCGCAACGGCCTCAATTCTGGTGATCGCGGGGCGGAAAGCAAACGCGGAGCCGCGCACCCCTCTGGCGCGAGGCGGGCCGCATCGCGACCTTTCGCCGCGCTCCGGCGCACCACCCGATCGACCTCAGCCACAGGGGCTCTTCCCACGCGCGCGACCGACGCCTACGACGCCGTGATCATCGGCGCCGGCCACAACGGCCTGGTTGCCGCGGCCTACCTGGCGGAGGCCGGGCTCCGGGTGCTGGTCCTCGAGCGCCGGCACCTGGTCGGCGGCGCGGCCGTGACCGAGGAGCTCCATCCCGGCTTCCGGTTCTCGCGCGCGTCCTACGTGCTGAGCCTCTTCCGCCCGGAGATCGCCGAGCACCTGGAGCTCGCGCGACACGGGCTCTCGCTCCTCCCCCGCGACCCGTCGTCCTTCACCCCGCTCCCGGACGGCCGCTCGCTGCTGCTCGGACCCGACGGGGCCTCGAATGAGCGCGAGATCGCGAAGTTCTCGACCCGCGATGCCCGCCGCTTCGGCGAGTACGAGGCCATGCTCGAGCGCGTGGCCCACCGGGTCGAGCCCCTGCTGGACTGGACCCCGCCGGCCCTCACGAACCGCAGGCCGGCCGATGGCGCGCGGCTCGCGCGGATGGCCTGGTGGGCGGCGCGCCTGGGACGTGACGCGCCGGACGTGGTCCAGCTGCTCCTCGGCAGCGCGCGCACGCTGCTGGACCGCTGGTTCGAGAGCGACGTGCTGAAGGCCACGCTGGGGACGGACGCGATCATCGGCGCCATGGCGAGCCCGCGCGGGGCGGGGACGGCCTACGTGCTGCTGCATCACGTGATGGGCGAGACGGGAGGCCGGCGCGGGGTCTGGGCGTACGTGCGGGGCGGGATGGGCGCCCTCTCCGAGGCCATCGCCGCCGCCGCGCGCGAGCGGGGCGTGACGATCCGCACCGAGATGCCGGTGGGGCGCATCGTGGTCGAGGGCGGGCGCGCGGTGGGAGTCGAGCTCGAGCACGGCAAGGAGATCGGCGCGCGGGCGGTGCTCTCGAACGCGGATCCGATCACGACCTTCCTGCGGCTCACGCCGACCGAAGCGCTACCGGGGGAGTTCCGCGACCGCGTGGCCGCCATCGACGTGGCGTCGCCGTCGGTCAAGATCAACGTCGCGCTCTCCGAGCTGCCGGACTTCCGGGCCTGCCCCGGCTCAACGGCCAGCCCCCACCACCGGGGAACGATCCACATCAGCCCCAGCCTGGACTACATCGAGGAGGCCTATGCGGACGCCCACGCGGGGCGCACCTCGGCGAGCCCGGTGCTGGAGATCACGCTCCCCTCGGCGCTCGACGACACCCTCGCCCCGCCCGGGTGCCACGTGATGTCGATGTTCGTCCAGTACGGCCCCTACACGCTCACGGGCACGACCTGGGAGGCGGAGCGCGAGCGATTCGGCGACCGCTGTCTCGAGATCCTGGCCGAGTACGCGCCCAACGTGGCCCGCTCCGTCCTCTTCCGCGAGGTGCTGGCGCCGCCCGACCAGGAACGGATCTTCGGGATCACGGGCGGCAACATCTTCCACGGCGCCATGACCCAGGACCAGCTCTTCTCGATGCGGCCGGTCCCGGGCTACGCCGACTACCGCACCCCGGTCCGCGACCTCTACCTGTGCGGCGCCGGCACGCACCCTGGGGGCGGCGTGCTGGGGGCCTGCGGCCGCAACGCAGCCCGCGAAGTCCTGCGCGACCACGCCCGCCGCTGACGTTGCGACGCCGAGGCCGGCGGCAGTCTGGCCTGGCGAGCCATTGGGTTATATGGCGAGCCGGCCAGACGGCGGTCCGCCGAGGCCGGCGGCAGTCTGGCCTGG